>JAUXTN010000020.1 GCA_030684355.1 Pseudomonadota bacterium | reverse complement strand
GGGGACGGCGGGCTTCTCGCCGCCGGGCGGGGCGCCGCGCGGGCCGCCGGTCGCGGCGGGGGATGCGCCCCCGGAGGCGGCCCGATCCCGGTTGCGTCCCGGGCCGACGGGGGCCGCGGCGTCGGGGTTCACGGCGTCGGGGTTCCACCTGGGAGCCGGCTCGGGCGCCACCGCGGGGAGCCCGAGGGCGGTCCGCACGATGGGCAGCGCCGCCGTCCCGAGCACCTTGTGCCCGGCCGCGTTCGGGTGGTCGGGGTCGAGGTTGCGCTCGGGGTGGAAGTGCGGCCGCCCGCTCGCCTGGAACGCCGTGAGGCCGTCCACCCAGGTGACACCCCGCGCGCGGAGCGCCCCCACGATCGCCTGGTACTGGACGCCGCTCGCCTCGCACAGCGCGGGCACCGGGAATTGGGCGGGGCAGGTGGTCATGTCGGCCATGACGTGCGGCGGGATCGCGAGGAAGACCACCGGGGTGGCGTTCGCCTCGGACCAGTCCGCCACGCGGTCGACCTGCGCCGCGTACCGCTCCGGGGTCGCGGCGTAGGGGCCCCGCTCCCGCTCGCTCCGCGCGTAGGCCGCGCCCTGGAGCCGGCGGTAGAGCGCGCTGTGCCGCACCAGGAAGAGCGCCACGGGCTCCGGCAGGATGCGCGCCTGCTCGGGCACGTCGGTGCCGACGAACACGGGGTCTCCCGTCTCCAGCCCGTAGAGCAGGTAGGTCGGGAACACGTCGTTGACGTAGGTGCCCCACACGACGACGTCCGGCTCCCACGGCGCGATGCGCGCCTCGAGCAGCGTCGCGACCTGCTCGGCGTCGTAGCCGTTCATGCCGAAGTTGAACGCCTCGGCGTCGCCGAGCCCGCGCCGCACGGCCTCGCACCAGGTGTCGCGCGCGCCCACGCTCACCCCGAAGGTGACGCTGTCGCCGAGGCACACCAGCCGCGTCACGCCGGGCTTCTTCGGCGGCGGCACGCGGTCCTCCCGCCACCCCCGCCCGCGATCCTCGCCGCCCTCGGTGAACACGTACTTGATGCCCGGCGGGTCGAAGTGGACCTGCATGGATCCGAGCTCGTGCGCCCGCTGCCACGCCTCCGCCGCGGCCACCCCCGCGAGCGCGATGGCGGACCCGAGCCCCGCCGCCGCGAGCCGACGGCGCACCTACTGCGCCAGTTGGGAGCGAGGAGGCACGGCCCTACTTCAGCGGCCGGGCGCGGCGCGTGGCAGCCACCGCCAGCACGACCAACAACCCCATCCAGCCGGTGTCACCGGGAACGGCGGAGCAGCGGCTCCCGCCCCCGCGCAGCTTCTCGCCGTCGCACACGTCCCCGACGCCGTCGCCGTCGACGAGGTCGCCCTGGTCGGGGTTGTAGACGAAGGGACAGTTGTCGCAGGCATCCCCGAGGAGGTCCTGGTCGTCGTCCTCCTGCTCCACGTTCACGACGTCGGGGCAGTTGTCGCAGGCGTCGCCCACGCCGTCGAGGTCGGTGTCCTCCTGGCCGGGGTCGGGCACGCCGGGGCAGGTGTCACACGCGTTGCCGAAGCCGTCGCCGTCATCGTCGTCCCCGTCGGGGTCGGCGAAGAAGGGGCAGCTGTCGCAGGCATCGCCGAGGCCGTCCTCGTCGGAGTCGAGCTGGTCGAGGTTGAAGGCGTCGGGGCAGTTGTCACAGAGGTCGCCGTAGCCGTCGAAGTCGGCGTCGCTCTGGGAGTCGTTGTTCTGGCCCTCGCAGTTGTCGCAGGCGTCCCCGATGCCGTCGTCGTCCTCGTCGGCCTGGTCGGGGTTGTTGATCGGCGGGCAATTGTCACATTGGTCCCCCCAGGCGTCGCCGTCGGCGTCGGCCTGGGTGGGGTTGTAGAGATCCTGACAGTTGTCGCAGGCGTCGCCGGTGTTGTCGACGTCGTCGTCTTCCTGGCCCGGGTTCGTGTCGAGGGGGCAGTTGTCGCAGGCGTCGCCCAGGTCGTCGAAGTCGCCGTTGGCCTGGTCGTGGTTCTCGACCTCGAGGCAGTTGTCACAGATGTCGCCCACGTCGTCGCAGTCGACATCCTCCTGGCGGGGGTTCTCCAGCTCGGGACAATTGTCACACGAGAAGACGGCGATGATGTCCGGGTAGGGGGAGTCCTCGGGGACCTGGTAGGTGCCCTCGGAGAGGCCGTCTCCGTCCTCGTCGAACCCGGACACCGGGTAGAGGCAGCCGTAGGAGTAGTAGTCCCAATAGTAGTCGGCGTTCGGGTACGGCTCGCCCGTCTCCGGGTCGATGTTGGCCTGGCAGAGGGGGTCGGTCAGGTCGACGACAAGCTCGTCCGGCTCGGAGACCGTGTTGCAGTTGAGGTCCTGGTACGGCTCGTTCTCACAGTTGGTCTCGGCCGCCGCCGGTCCGACGAGGGACAGCAAGAGGGGAAGGCACGCGAAGGGCTTCATTTGGGCGCGTCCTCTTCCTCGTCATCGTCCTCACGCTCCCGGAAGAGGTTCGGATCGGTCGGGTAGTCGTCATCCGGGTTCTTGGGGACGGCCTTCGGCGGCGTGGCCACGGGCTCGGGCGCCGGGATCGGCGGCAGGGCCTTGAAGGTCTTCGGATCCCCGTTCCACGGCAGGAGCATCTCCGTGCGCATCGCCGGGGGCTCTTCCCCCGCCTTCAGGCGGCGGACGATGTGGAAGATGACGCGCCGGTTGGTCGCGAGCTGGGTCTCGGTGGAGCCGAGCGCGACGGGCTCGACCTCGCCCATGCCGCGGCAGGAGAGGCGCGCGGGGTAGGTCCCGGCGAGCACGAGCTCCTGGAAGATCGCGAGCGAGCGTCGGATCGACAGGTCGTAGTTGTAGGCGAAGCTGCCTTCCTCGCTGGCGTGGCCCTCGATGACGAGGTGCCCGATCTCGGGGTGCTCGGCGAGGAGCTTCGAGATCGCGTGCAGCGTGGGGATGGACTCCGGCAGGATGCGGTTCGTGGCGAGCTCGAACTGGATGGGGTCGCGGATGACGATCTGCGACTCCTCGACGCGCGCGAGCTCGTCCTCCTTCCACGCCGGCTTCTCCGGCTCGAGGATGAGCTCGATGGGGTCGACCGGGATGTCCGGGGCCTCGGTGATGAGCACCTTGGAGAGGGGCTCCGGGGTCATGCTCGGCGGGAGCGGCGGCGAGCGCTGCCAGGTGAGCCCGGTGTAGACGCGGAACTGGGTGGTGCCGTAGCCGGGGGCTAACCCGCGGCCAAAACCCACGTCCAACCGCCAGTCGTTCGCGGGGCGGAGCTGGATGCCCGCGACGAGCTCGGCGGGGGTCTCGGCCTCGCCCGTCCAGAACTTCGTGAACCCGGTGCGGGTGATGACGCCCGCGCCCAGCGCCACGTTGTCGGGCCAGATGTCGAGGCGCACGCCGCCCTGGAGCGCGAGCTCCGAGCCGAGCTCGAAGTCCTGATCCGTCGCGACGACCGCGCGGCCGAGGACGCCGGCATCCGCCAGGAACGCGACGGGGCCGAGCTTCGCCTCCGCCACGAGGCCGCCCATGCCGCGCAGGCCGTTCTCGCCGAGGTAGGCGCCCTGCGTGCCGAAGGGGAGGTAGATGTCGGCCCGCGCGGCGGTGACGAGCGGCCCCAGCTCGAAGAGCTTGAAGCGGGCGCCGAGCGAGGCGTCCCCGATGCCGCCCTGGTCCGCGGCGAGGCGCTCGACCTCGGTGCCCCACTGGCCGCCGATGGGGAGCACGAACCGCGCGGAGAGGCGCTTCGTGAGGTCGACCGAGACGCCGAGGTGGGCCATGAGGCGGTTGCTGACGACCGCGCCGGCCTCGCGCTCGAGTTGGTACAGGATCAGGGGATCCCGCTCGTACTGGAGCAGCGTCCCCACGCGGACCGTGCCGGGGCGGCCGAAGTTCGGGGTGTCGAAGCCGGCCACCGCGCCGGGCGAGAACGTGGGGCGCACGAGCTCGATGTCGGTGGAGTAGCCCTCCGCGTGCGCGAGGCCGCAGAAGAGGAGCAGCGTCAGGGAGGGCACTAAAAGGTCCCGGTGAGGCCGGCGACGCCAAAGGCGGGCGCGCTGCCGAGCGGCGGCGCGACCCCGAAGTACGGCGTGACGGAGAGGGTGGCGGGCGCGTCGCCCTCGGGGAGGAGGCGGTGGCCGGAGGGGCCGGCGGGATCGAGCGTCGGCTCGTCGCCCGGGGGTTCGGCGGGCCGGGCGTCCTCGGGGGGATCGTCGTCGAACGAGGGCTCGTCGTCGAGATCCTCTTCATCGAGGTCCTCTGCGTCCTCACCCTCGTCGTCCGGCGGCGGCGTGACGACCGCGGCCGTGGGCGCGACGGGCTCGGGCAGGCCGATCCGCTGCCGCACCGTGGCGTTGTGGCCGCCGATGAGGGCGTCGGCGTCGTCCTGGGACCAATAGAGGGCGGGGAACCGCTGGCGGTCGGCCGCGCCGCGCAGCGCCATCGGGGAGGTGCCCGCGGAGAGCGCGCCGGCGCCGATGAGGAAGCCCGCGATCCACACGCGGTCATCCGACTGGATCTGGTGGCTCTCCTCCGCGGTGCGGAAGTCGGCCTCGGCCTGGGCGAGCGCCTCGAAGTACTCGGCGTTGGTGTAGTCGGCGCCGTCCGGCTCGTACTCGGACCACTGGGGCGCCCCGGCGTCCCGCGCGACGAGGAGGCCGAGGCCCGCGACCACGAGGGCGCCGCCACCCACGGCGAGGCCGAGGCCGACGGCGCGCGCGGTGCGGCCCTCGCGCTCGACGCGGCGCTCCGAGGCGAGATCGCCGGTACGTCGGGCGAAGTCGAGGGCGCCGAGGGTGCGCCCGCGGCCGTCCCGCACGGCCCAGGTGGCGTCCGGGAGGTCCGCGCGGGGGTTCGGGATGTCGACCCGCTTGAGCGAGACGAGGCGGTAGGTCGCGGCGAGGATCTCGGGGTCCGGCGGCGGAGGCGGCGCGGCGAGGTAGGGCACCGGGGACGACAGCGCGGGCGCGGGCTCGACACGCACGCTGGGGAGCGCGGCGCCGAGGCCCGGGATGCTCGCGGTGGGCGAGGCCGTCGAGGCCGGCGGAGCGGGGGCGGCGACGGTCACCGAGGACCCCGGGGCGGCGGAGATCGGCGGCGGCGCGCACTCCCCGTGGGTGGAGACGAGCCACGTGCCGGCGGTGGTCGGCGCGATGCGCACGCCACAGCGCATCCCCGCGGACTCCAGCGCCCGGCGCATCTCTTCGGGGATCGCCCCGATGTACCCGATGCGCAGGACGCGCACGCGGCCCGGGGCCATGCCCGCCGCGACCTTCAGCGCCACGTGCTCGGCGTCCGGACCCGCGGCGGCGAGCAGCACGGGGCCGGCGCTCCCGGTGCGCACGGACTCGACATACGCGGCGATGTCCGCCTGCGAAGCGAGGGTCCGCTCACCCGAGCCGGAGGCTGCAGCCGGGGGGCTCGCGGGCACGGGGGCCGTGGGGACGGGCGCCGGGGTGACGGGAGCCGGGGTGGGCGTGGGCGCGGGGCCGGGGTCTGCGGCGAAAGACGCCGTGGACCACCAGAAGAGGGGGAGGAGCAAGGGGATGGACATCGGGCGGCGCACAGCGTACTCCGGCCCCCCCCTCCACCGCAACGGCGGCGATGTCCAGGGACCCACGCTTCTTCACGTGCCGGACCCGCGCCCGGTTCCGTGAGCCCCCGGTTCCGTGAGCCCCCGGTGGGTTTGACGGGAGGGCACCCGCCGCACGACCTCCGGGTGCCTAGACTGTTCCAAGCCGGAAGGAATATGACGGTAGCTTCCCTTTCCCGCCTGCTATTCGGCGGGGTGGCATTCGGGATCGGCGCCATGGGGTGCGGCCCGGGTGTCACCGCGGACGAGCCGCTCTGGGATCCCGATGCCGTGCCGACTTACCGCATCCAGTTCGACGAGCCCGGGTGGGAGTCTCGTTTGGAAGAGAACTTCGACCCCTTGGAGTGTGAGGATCGCGTCTACGAGCGCGCGACCGTCGTCTTCGAGAACCCCGCGACCGGGAAGGTCGAGACGTGGGCGGACGTCGGCGTCCGGTACCGCGGCCACAACGCCTACGAGGAGAGCAAGCTGGAGCGCCGCGGCTTCAAGCTCTCGTTCGACGCGTTCTCGCCCAACCGCAGCTTCCACGGCGTCGACAAGATCAACCTCCTCGGCACCGAGGGCGACTACACGCTCCTCCGGGAGCGCCTCGCGCTCGGCCTGATGAACGACGCCGGCGTGGAGAGCCCGCGGGTGACCCACGCGCGGCTCTACGTCGACGGCAAGTTCATGGGGCTCTTCCCCAACAGCGAGGAGCCCGACGACGAGGCCTTCCTCGACGCGCACTTCGGCGAGCACGACGGCAGCTACTACAAGATCAAGGGCTACTGCGGCGGGCGCGCGGCCCTCCAATACATGACGGACAACCCGCTCGACTACGTGCCGACCTACGCGCCCAAGGTCGACACGGACGAGGCGGACGTCGTGGCCGATCTCATGCCCATGCTCTCCTGCGCCAGCGTCGACACCGACGAGGAGCTCGCCGCCTGCCTCCCGGACCACATCGACGTGGACGCGTGGCTCCGCGAGATCGCCGTGGACATGGTGCTCCCCGATGTCGACGGCATGGCGAGCGCCGGCCAGAACTTCCTCCTCTACCGCCCGCCGGAGGGCCGCTTCGTGGTCGTCCCGTGGGACAAGGATCTCTCCCTGACGCTCACCAACCATCTCCCGGAGGATGCCGGGATCTTCACCCTCAAGCCGGCCTGGCTGGAGAGCTCGCAGCCCGTGTTGGTGAACCGGATGCGGCAGCTCTATCGCCAGCAGTTCTGTGACACCGTCCTGGACGTGGCGGATCGGTACGACCCCGCGGTGCTCTCGCCCCGCATCGACGCGCTGGAGGAGCAGTTGTTGCCCTATGTGAAGCAGGATCCATTCCTGGATTGGCAGACGTGGCAGTGGATCATCGACGACCTGCACGAGACCATCCGCTTGCGCCACGACCAGGTGGTGCTGGAGGCTACCGCATGCGCCGGTTGAGCCGTGGGGGCGCGCTGCTCGTGGTCGCGGCGAGCGCCGTGGCGTGCGACCCCTTGAAGGACGCATCCGATGTCACCGGCGCGGAGCGGCCGGAGTTCGTGCCCGGCATCGAGGACACGGAGACCGAGGAGCAGGAGCGCGCCATCCAGGACGCGCTGTTCGATCCGACCGAGATCCAGACGATCGCGCTGGTGCTCGACGATGCCGCGAAGGCCGCGATCCTGGCGGATCCGGAGACGTTCGTGGAGGGCACGTTCGAGCACGACGGGACCGTGATCGGGCGCGTCGGCGTGCGTTGGAAGGGGAACGACAACTTCCTGGGTTGGGAGGGCAAGCCGGCCTTCAAGGTGAAGTTCAACGCCTTCGTCGAGGGCGCGCGCTACGGCGGGCTCCGCGGCATCACGCTGAACAACCTCGTGTCCGATCCCGCCATGGGCAGGGAGATCGTCTCCTACCAACTCTGGAACGAGGTCGGGATGTTGGCGCCCCGCGCGACCGCCGCGGTCGTGACCGTCAACGGCGAGCCCTTCGGGCTCTACGCGCTCGTCGAGTCGATGGACGGCGACACCGTCGACCGGTGGTTCGGCGACGGCAAGGGCACGCTCTGGGAGGCGAACGACTCCGCTGACCTCACCTCGCGCGGCGTCGACCACTTCGAGCGCGCAAGTGGTGACGACGCCCCGGGGCGGCTCTCCCGCGCCGCACGCGTGCTCTCCCGCGGCACGACCGACTTCTACACGCTCGCCGACGAGGTCGTCGACATGGGCCAGTTCCTCGACTACTGGGCGTGGACCATGGCCACGGGGAACAAGGACGGGTACCCGTACAACCTGAACGACTTCTACGTCTACGTGGACGAGGAGGATGACGGGCGGATGCGGTTCTCCCCCTGGGGCATGGACGAGACCTGGGACACGGGCTGGCGCTGGCAGTGGGGAGATGGCTGGGTGGCCTACGGCTGCGCTTCGGAGCCGGACTGCCTGGACCAGGTGCAGGAGCACACCCGCGCGGCGCTCGAGACCTACGAGCTCGCGGACGTGCCGTCGAAGGCCGCCGCGTTCTTCGCGCTCACCGAGAACGCGATGCTCGAGGACCCCCGCATGCCGCGCACCCCCGCGGAGGTGAGCCTCTCCCGCGACGTCCTCCTCGGCATCATGGAGACCTGGCCAGAGCGAGTTCGGCTTTCGATGGGGCTTTGAGCAGCGAGATCGGAGCAACCAGAGCGGCGGTCGAAACGGCGCCGATCGCCGGGGAGGGGTACGTTCGCGCCATGCGCATCTTCGCCTCCCTGGTGATCCTCCCGGCCCTCGTCGTCCTCGCGGGCTGCAGCTCCGACGACGACGGCCGGAGCCCCATCCCGAAGGACCAGCGCCCGCCGCTCGGAGACGACACGGCGGCGGGCGACACCGACACCGATACGGACACCGATACCGATACGGACACCGACACGGACTCCGACACGGACACGGACACCGATACGGACACCGACACCGATGCGGACGTCGATCAGGCCGAGGCGTGCCACCCCTCGATCGTCGGCTGGCCCACCACGTCGGCGGAGTGGGAGGAGGAGGTGGTTGTGCTCGTCAACGCCGAGCGTACGGCCGGCGCGACCTGTCCCACGTCGGGCACCTTCCCGCCCGTGGCCCCGGTGCGGATGGAGCCCAACCTCCGATGCGCGGCGCGCTACCACTCGTTGTGGATGGTGGAGACCGGCACCTTCGCGCACGAATCCCCCGGCGGCGACCTCGGCGACGACCCGTGGGAGCGCATCGCGAGCACGGACTTCGCCGGCTCTCCGGTCGGGGAGAACATCGCCGCCGGCTACGGGTCGCCTGAGACCGTGGTCGCGGGCTGGATGGCGTCGGACGGCCACTGCACCAACATCATGAGCGCGTCGGCCAGCTTGACCGGCGTGGGCTACGCGGCCGGTGGCGCCTATGGCCATTACTGGACACAGAACTTCGGGCAGTGAACCGGCTGTCCTCGTTCGGGAGGCCCGCCGGACGACCCGCCGGAACGCGGTGCGAGGCGCGCATGCACGGACATGCGCCCCCCGCCCCGGTGGGAAGCTACTTCTTGCGGGCAAGCTCCACGTCGAGCTCGATGGCGACCTCGTCGCCGACGATGTAGCCGCCGCCGTCGATCGCGGTGTTCCACTTCACGCCGAAGTCCTGGCGGTTGATGGTCGCCGTGGCCCGGGTGCCGGTCTTCATGTTGCCCCAGGGATCCTTGCGGTCGCCGGGGAGGGTCTTCACCTTGAAGGTGGTCTCCTTGGTGACGCCGCGGATCGTGAGGTCGCCCACGAGGTCGAAGCCTTCGGGCGTGATGTTCTTGACCGACTTCGAGACGAACTTCATCTCCGCGAACTTGGACGCGTCGAAGAAGTCGGCCGAGCGCAGGTGCTCGTCGCGCTTGGCGTCGCGGGTGTCGACGGAGACGACGCCCACCGTGGCGTTGACCTTGGTGGCCGCCACGTTGGCCGGATCCCAGTCGACCGTGCCGGCCACGGTGCCGAACTCGCCGCGCACGGTGCTGACCATCATGTGGGTGACGCTGAAGCCGACGCGGCTGTGCGAGGGGTCGACGTCGTAGGTGGCGGCGAAGGCGGACGAGGAGGAGGCGAGGAGGCCCAGGAGGGCGAGGGGACGGAGGAAGGACATGAGCACCTGGTTGGTGCCATGCATGTACGCGGCCCCAGCGCACCGCGACAGAGGCGCGCGTTCGGACACACTGTTCCGTTCGTGGAACGATGTCGGCGCGCGGGCGGCGCCGACCGGCTATGTCGCCACCATGAAGGAGCAACATTTCGATCCAGATGACGTGGCGGGGATGGTCGTGTTCGCCTCGGTGGCCGAACGCGGCTCGTTCACCGCCGCGGCCGCGGACCTGGGCCTCGCCAAGTCCGTCGTGAGCGCGAAGGTGGCGCGGCTCGAGCAGCGCCTCGGCGTGCGGCTCCTCCACCGCACCTCGCGCCGCGTGGCCCTCACCCCCGCGGGGACCGAGGTCTACCCGTCGTGCGCGCGGGTCGCGCGCGCCGCCGCGGAGGCCCGCGAGGTCGCCGCCGCCGAGGCCGACGCCCCCCACGGCCGCCTCCGGGTCAACGGGCCAGTCTCCTTCGGCCAACGCTGGCTCGCGGCGCCGCTCGCGCGGTTCGCGGAGCGCCACCCCGCGGTCCACCTGGAGGTCATCCTCCAGGATGACGTGGTCGATGTCGTGGGCGGCGGCTGGGACGTCGTCTTGCGCTTCGGCGCGGTGCGCGATCCCGAGCTGGTCGCGCGCCGGTTCGCCCGGGACGTCGGCGTGTGCTGCGCCTCCCCCGACTACCTCGCGCGGCACGGGGCCCCGAAGCACCCGATCGAGCTCGCCGACCACGCGTGCCTTCGCTACGCGAACGTGTCGCGCGACCAGGAGTGGCGCTTCCAGACCCCCGACGGCGCGCTCTCCGTGCCGATCGCCGGGCCCATGACCACGAACGACGGCACGCTGCTCACCGCGCTCGCCGAGGCCGGCGCCGGGCTGATCGTGAGCCCGTGGTTCATCGTCGGGGAGTCGGTGCGCGCGGGTCGGCTCGTGCGCGTCCTCCCCACGTTCGGCCTCAACGAGCTCCCCGCCCAGGCCGTGCATGCCCATGGACACCGGCCGCCGGCGAAGGTGAAGGCCTTCGTGGACCACCTCGTGGACTACTTCCGCGAGCCGCCGTGGGGCTTGCCGGCGTAGCGTTCAGTCCGGGGCGGGTGCGAGCGCGAACGCCCGACGATCGTGCCCCGTCACCAGCCTGCCCACCCGAGCGCGAGCCCCCCGACGATCCCGCCCACGCCGAGCCCCCGCACCACGATGATCCAGGCGACCTCGACGTCCGCGGCGGTTGGGGCGCGGCCCGAACCGAGCGCGTAGTGGCCGGGCTTCTCCAACCGCACGCCCAGGAGCCCGGCCATCGCCGCCATGGGCCAGCCGGCGTTGGGGCTCTCGGTGTTGCCGCGGTCGCGTACCATCGTCGTTACGCCGCTCCGCACGCTCGCGCCGGACCCCGCGCCGCCGACCAGGAGCAGCACCGCCGTGAGCCGCGCGGGGACGAGGTTCGCGAGGTCATCGAGCCGCGCGGAGGCCTTGCCGAGCCACTCGTAGCGGCCGTGGTAGCCGACCATCGCGTCGAGGGTGTTGACCGCGCGGTAGGCGACGGCGGCGGCCACCGCGGGCGCGAGGGCCCCCGACCCCAGGAGCCCCCCCACGACGAACCAGGACAGCGGGGCCACGACGCTGTCGGAGGCGTTCTCGGCGAGGGACTCCACCGCCCCGGCCGCGAGCTCGTCGGGGCCGAGGGCGCGCGGATCGCGGCTGCACAGGCTGCGGAGGCCCTCCCGGGCACCGTGGAGGTCTCCGGTGGCGAGCGGCCCGGAGACGCCCCGGCCGGCGACCCCGAGCGCGCGCACGGCGAAGGTGCTCTTGAGCCAGAGCACGGCCAGGATCGGCCCCACGAGCGGGAGGGAGACGGTCGCCCACGCGGTGGCCCCGCACGCGGCGGGAAGGATCAGCGCCATCGCGAGGCCGTAGATGAACGGGGCGGCGCGGCCGGCGGTGGGGGCACGGCGCTCGGCGGCCTTCACGGCAATCCCCATCCACACGACGGGGTGGAGGCGGTTCGGCCACTCGCCGAGGAAGCGGTCGAGGCCGAGGGCGGCGAGGACGACGAGGAGCGCGATCACGGCGCCCTCGCCGAGCTCGACGCCGAGGCCGACTCCACCGCCGAGGCCGACTCCACCGCCGACGCCGCTCCCAGCGCGGATGCCAACGCGGTGACGGTGCGGACGTTCTCTTCGGGCGTGCGCACGGCCACGCGCAGGTGGCGGGCGTCGAGGCCCGCGAAGTTCGACGCGTCGCGGACGAGCACGCCGTGGTCCCGGAGCGCGTGCGCCCGCACCATCGGCCCGTTCGCGCGGGCGAGCGTGACCAGCAGGAAGTTGGCGGCACCCGCGACGTGCGTGACCCCCGGGATCGCCCCGAGCGCCGCGGCCAGCGCGTCGCGCCAGGCGTCGAGCGGGGGCCGGCGGGGCCAGTCCCACGCGTCGAGGCAGGCGAGGCCGGCCTCGAGGGCGACCACGTTGACGGTCCACGGGGGGAGCCGGCCAGGGGGCAGGTTCCACGCCCATCCCAGGCGGAGCCCGGGGATGGCGAAGGTCTTGGTGAGGCTCGCGACGACCACCACGTTGGGCGCGAGCCCGATGCACGAGGGCGCGCCGGTGAACCCGAGGAAGGACTCGTCGATGACGAGGCGCGCGGCAGGGAACGCGGCCGCGAGCGCCGCGACCTCCGCCACGGTGGGGCAGGCGCCGTCGGGGTTGTTGGGGCGGCCGATGACGAGGATGGCGCCCTCCCCGCCGCCCTCCCCGCCGCCCTCCCCGGCTCCGAGGGCCCCGTACGAGACGGTCACCCCCGCCAGCGCCGCCGCCTCGGCGTACCCGAGGTAGGACGGCGCCGCGAGGTGCACGCGACGGGCCAGGCCGGAGGTCTCGGCGCCCGCGACCGACGCGGCGAGGGCCGCCACGAGCAGCTCGGTCGCGCCGTTCCCGACCACCACCGGCGCCCCGAGGCGCGCGGCGAGCGCGTCCCGGAGCGGCTCGGCGTGCGGCGGCGGGTAGCGTCCGATCCGGGCCACCGCGCGCGCGGCGGCCGCTCGTACGCCGGGCGGCGGCCCCCACGGGTGGAGGTTGGCCGACACGTCGAGGATCGCGTCGGGATCGCGCCCGACCGCTGCGGCCGCCCGCCAGATGTCCCCGCCATGTCCGCTCATCGGCCCCTCCACCGTGGTCACGCCCGTGTCAGAGCCTCAGTGGCAGTAGTTCTGGCCAGCCGCGGTCGCGACGGACCACGGGTAGCTCCCCACGCCCGCGTGGCGCGCCACGATGTCGCCAGACGCCGGGTCGAGCACGAGCAGCTCGCCCGTGGACGAGATCGGGAGGAGGATCATGCCGTTCATCGCGGTGGTGCCGGTCTCGGTGGTGCCGCCCACGTCGATGCGCGCGGTGGCCTCGCCCGTGGCGCGGTCGATGACGGCGACCTCGTGGCGCACCCGGTTCAGCACGAACGCCTCGGTCGGGGCGAGGGGGCTGAAGTTCACGCCGTACACCTCCTGGTCGCCCGCTCCGCTCATGATCCGCTCGCCGGCTACGTCCACGCGCGCCACCGCGGTGTCGGTCCACGTCGGGACCATCGCCATGCCGGGGGTGTCGCCGAATGGGTCGACGAACGCCGACCAGGGCTGCAACCCGACGCCCACGTCCGCGAGCCGCTCGGACGCGACGGTGTCGTAGACGAGCACGGTGCCGGTCTCGATGTGCGACGCGAAGAGCACGCCGTCGGGGTCGATCTGCGCGTCCGCGAACCCGCACGGGTCCCCGGCGCAGGCACCCAGCTCGGTGCCCGCGGCGACGATCACGTCCACGACCGCGTAGGTCGCGCGATCGAACACCGTGATCTGGTTGCCGCCGATGCTCGGCACGTAGGCGAGCGTGTCGGCGAACCGCACGTTGTGGGGCACCACGAGGCTCGCGTCGGAGAGCGTGCGCGACACGGTGTCCGTCGCGGTGTCGATGACGGAGATCGTGTTGTCGTCCTCGTTCACGATCCAGAGCTGCGCGCCGTCGGGGCTCACCGACGCGTGCGTGGCGTGGCGCCCGACGGGGATGGTGCCGGAGATCGTGAGCGAGGCGGCCTCCACGACGACGACCACGCCGGCCTCGGGCGCGGAGACGTACACCTTCGCGCCGTCCATGCCGACCATGGCCATGTGGTTGCCGTTGATCCGGCCGGGGAACACGGTCGTGTCGAGGCTCCCGACGGACCCGAGCGTCTCGGTGTCGACGACGAAGAGCTCGTTGGAGTCGCGGGAGACGACGTAGCCGCGGTCGAGCAGGTCGGGCGCGACGAGATCGGGGGAGAGCGCGCCGGGTGCGCAGCCGAGGAGGGTGAGGCTGATGAGGGTCATGGGACTCCGGTGGGGGCGTGCGCGAGCACGCGGGTGAGCGGCGCGCCGCCCGCCGGGTCGACGACCCGGCGAAGCGTCACGCCGAAGAGGGGAGCGAGCGAAGCGGGGACGAGGACCTCGGCGGCGGGGCCCGCGGCGACGACGCGGCCGCGATCGAGGAGCACGGCGAGGTCGGCGGCACCGGCGAAATCGAGGTCGTGGGTCGCCACGACGGCGGTGACCGTGGGGAGGATCGCGAGGAGGCGCGCGCGACCCTCGAGGTCGAGGTGGTTCGTGGGCTCGTCGAGGAGGAGCACGTCGGGGCGCGCAGCGAGGCAGCGCGCGAGGTGCGCTCGCTGGCGCTCGCCGCCCGAGAGCCGGCTCATCCGGGTGTCCGCGAGCCGCGTGGCGCTCCCGCCGAACGCGAGCGCGAGGGCCTCCTCCACGTGCGGGCCGCCCAGGGCGACGACGTCGCGGGCGGTGAGCCCCGGCGGCACCGGGTGGTCCTGGAACAACATCGCGATGCGACGTGCGCGGGGCGGGGGGAGGGGCTGGCCGTCGAGCGTCACGGTGCCGGCGTCGGGCGCCCGCAGCCCCGCGAGCACCCGGAGGAGCGTGCTCTTGCCGGCGCCGTTGGGCCCGACGAGCGCGAGCGTGGTGCCGACAGGGACGGTGAGGCCGACGGCGTCGAGGAGGGGGCGCGTGGCGGGGCGGTCGGGGTGGACGGTGACGCGGTGGGCGATGAGGCCGTGCGCGGGGAGGTCGTCGACCTGGGGGGCGCGAGGTGCCTGGAGGGCGGCCGCGCGCTCGGGCGCGGCCGGTCCGGCCCGCCTCGGGCCGACCGAGTCCGAAGGACGAGCCCGCAAGGGACCGACCCCCGCGTCCGCGCGGGGGGCGCGCACGGACACGTCCGTCGCCACCGCGGAGGCCTCGTCGGGAGCGGATGTGTGCTCGCCACGGCGCAGGAGCCACAGGAACCAGGGCCCGCCGATCAGCGCGGTGACGGTGCCGGCGGCGATCTCGCGGTCGCCGGCCAGGGCGCGGCCGGAGGTGTCCGCGAGGAGGAGCAGGCCCGCCCCGAGCACGACCGCGGTGGGGACGAGGTGGGCGTGGGTGCGGGCGCCCAGGCGGCGGGCGAGGTGCGGCGCGATGAGCCCGACGAAGCCGAGTGGGCCGGCCAACGCGACGACGCCCCCGGTCAGCGCGGCGGCGCCGGCGAGCAGGGCCCAGCGGGCGCGCGGGACGTCGACGCCGAGGGTGGCGGCGGTGTCGTCGCCGAGGAGGAGGCGGTCGAGGTCGGGCGCGAACCGGCGGGCGACGAGTGTGGCCCCGAGCGTCGTCACGGCGAGGGCAACCCCCCCGGCGAGGCCGGCGGCGCCGAGGCCCCCGGAGGTCCAATAGAGCGCGGCGCGCGCGGCCTGGGCCTGGGGCGCGACCTGCAGGAGCAGCGTGGTGGCGGCGCCGAGCACGACCGACACGGCGACCCCGGCGAGGAGGAGGCGCTCGGGGGAGGCGCCAGCGCGGTCGTTGGCCAAGGCGCTCACGACGATGGCGGCGGCGAGCGCGCCGAGGGCCCCGGCGAGCGCGGGCGGGAGGGGGACCCCGCCGACGACGGAGAGGACCGCGCCGAGCGAGGCGCCGCCGGCCATCCCGAGGATCCAGGGGTCGGCCAGCGGGTTCCGGAGCACGGCCTGCATGCCGACGCCGGAGAGCGCGAGGGCGGCGCCGGCGGCGAGGGCGGCGACGACCCGGGGGAGGCGGAGGCGGAGGGCGATCTCGGGGTCGAGGCCGGCGGGGCCGATCGCCAGGGCTGCGGCGATGAGGGGGAGCAGGGGCAGGAATCGGATCGGCATCGGCATCGGCGGTGGCTTCGTCACGGCGTTGCCGCGGGGGACGCGACGGCCCGGATTGCCGGCCCCAGGACCGCCGCGGCCTCGACCACCCGGGGGCCTTCGAGGGCGAGCGCCAGGGGGAGGACGACCGTGGGCGCGTCGATGCCGTGGGCGAGCAGCGCGGCGCGCTTGTCGGCGACGCCGGCCTGGCCGTCCCACGTGTAGTCGTGGATGACGACGAGGTCGGGCCTGGCGGCCACCAGGGCCTCCCAGGACACGTGGGTCCAGTCCTGGTCGAGCGGCGCGAAGACGTTGACGGCGCCGAGGCGGGCGAGGATCTCGTCGAGGGGGCCGCGGCCGGCGGCCACGAACGGGGGGTCGCAGCAGTCGTAGAGGGCGACGCGGATCGGGGGCCCGTCGGGAGCGGCCGGGGGCGGGAGGCGGCCCTGGAGCGAGGAGAGGTAGGGCGCGGGATCCACCGACAAGAGCGACGCCACCGAGGCGATCTCGGCCCAGAGGTCCGCGAGGTGCGCGGGATCGATGAAGCGGGCGGGCACGTCGCCGAGCTGGGTCGGGAGCTCGGGCTGGCGCTCCACGACCACGTCCGTGCCGAGCACGAGCGTGGGCCGCGCGACGAGGATGGCCTCGGCGCTGACGGGGCCCGCGGGAAGGCGGGGGACCGTCGCCACGGCGACGACGGCGTCGGGGGAGAGGAACGCCGGCTCGGCGACGGCCACGAGCGCGTCGGCACGGCCGAGGCCGACCACGATCTCGGTGGTGGTGTCGTGGAGGGAGACGACGCGGGGGCCGCCGGGCGCGGGAGAGGCGGGCGCGTCGGGGCTGGCAGACGAGCTTGGGCCAGCGGGCGTGCACGCCAGCAACCCGACCAGCAACCCGACCCGCAACCTGGAGATGGACGCGAGCATCAGCACCGCGCCTCCGGGACCGCGGCGTCGGTGAGGCCGGCCTCCTCGAAGGTGCGCATCTCGGTGAAGGTGCGGCACGCGGCGTCGAGGAGCCCCATCGCGAGCACGGCGCCGGTGCCCTCGCCGAGGCGCAGCCCCACGTCGAGGAGCGGGCGGAGGCCGAGGACGTCGAGGACGCGCTTGTGGCCGTGCTCGGCGGAGAGGTGGCCGGCGACGAGGCCATCGACGGGTACGCCGCACCGCTCGACCGCGTAGAGCGCGGCGGCGCCGGTGATGAAGCCGTCGAGCACCACGGGGATGCGACGGAGGGCGGCCTCCTCCATCGCGCCGACGAGCGCGGCGATCTCGTAGCCGCCGAGGCTCGCGAGGGGATCGGCGTCCACGTGTCGCGCTACGCCGCGCCGTACGACCTCGGCCTTGCGCAGGAGCGTGAGGGCCCCGACGCCCGTGCCGCGCCCGACGACCTCGGCGGCGTCCACGCGGAGGATCGCGGCGACGAGCGCGGCGGCGGACGTGGAGTTCCCGATCCCCATCTCGCCGAGGCCGAGGAGGTCGACGGGGCCGAGGCTGGCGACGAGGCGACGGCCGGCGGCGCGGGCCGAGGCGGTCTCCTCCGCGGTCATCGCGGGCCCGTGGACAAAGTTGCGCGTGGCGCGGCGCACCTTGGCGTGCACGATGCCGGTGGCGCCGGCGAAGTCGTGGTCCACGCCGAGGTCGGCCACGCGGACCTCGACGCCGCCCGCGCGCGCGAACACGTTGACGGCGCCCGCGCCGGCCGCGAACTGGAGGACCATCCGCGCGGTGACGTGGGGCTGGTAGGCGCTCACGCCCTCATTGGTGACGCCGTGATCGCCGGCACACAGCAGCAACGTGCGTCGCGACGCGCGGGGCCACGCAGTGCCCTGGACCCGTGCGATGCGGAGCGCCTCGGTCTCCAGGCGGCCGAGGCTCCCCGGCGGCTTGGTGAGGTCGGCGTTGCGGGCGGCGGCGGTGGGGATCGGGGTGGGCGCGGGCGCCGGGTCGGGGTGCTCGTGCGGAGGGGCGGCCTCGCGTCGACCGAGGCCCCACCCCTCCCGGTGTACCACCTGCGCCAGCGGCAAACGCGCACGCCATCCGACGCGCTGGAGGACCGGCTCCTCGGGGAGCTCCACGGGCCAGCCGAGGGTGAGCCACGCGACGACCTGCACGTGGTCGGGGATGCCGAGGAGCGCGCGCACGCGCTCGGGCCGGAGGATGCTGACCCAGCCGACGCCGACGCCCTCGGCGCGGGCGGCCAGCCAGAGGTTCTGGATCGCGAGGCACGTCGAGTAGAGCGGCGTGTCGGGCATCACCGAGCGGCCGAGCCCCGTCGTTCCGCCGCGCGTGGGATCGCAGGTGACGACCACGCCGAGGGGCGCGTCGAGCAGGCCCTGGAGCTTCAAACCGCGGTAGGTCGCGCGCTGGTCGCCCTCGTAGAGGTCCCCCTCCGCCGCCGCGACCTCGCACGCGTGCGTATAGGCCGCGTGTTTGATGGCCCGGTCCGCCACGACGACGAAGTCCCACGGCTGGGTGAGCCCGACGCTCGGCGCGTGGTGGGCGGCCTCGAGGATCCGCTGGAGCACGGCGTCGTTGACGGGGTCGGGCCGGAACGCGCGGGTGTCGCGCCGGGAGTGGATGGCGCGGTAGACGGCGTCGCGGTCGTGCGGTGAGAACGACGTGACCGAAGTCGCGTTCTGCGCGCACGGACTTTGAGCTTGCGGCGTGCTCCGGGCCGCCAACGCGGCCACCGGCCCCACCACGACGATCGCGGGCGCGTGGATCCCCGCGGCCTCCGCGAGGTCCGCGACGGTCTCGAGCGTCCCGACGACGTGGCGCTGCCGCGGGGTGGTGGCCTCGTGCACGATGGCGACCGGTGTGTCGGCGGCCCGGCCCCCGGACACGAGCGCGCCGGTGATCGCTCGGAGGTGGGCGAGCCCCATGAGGATCACGAGCGTCTGGGCGCTCTCCGCCATCGCGCGCCACTTCAGCGGGTCGCGCGTGGGGTCGGCGCACTCGTGGCCGGTCACGACGGTCACCGAGGCCGCGAGGTCGCGGTGGGTGACGGGGATGCCGATGGACGCGGGGCCGGCGATCGCGCTGGAGACGCCCGGGATGACCTCGCACGGGATGCCGGCCGCGGCGAGCGCCTCGGCCTCCTCGCCGCCGCGCCCGAACAGGAAGGGGTCGCCGCCCTTGAGCCGCACGACCCGGCGCCCGGCCCGCGCGTGCGCGATGAGCACGGCGTGGATCTCGTCCTGCTCGGCCACGTGCTTGCCGCGCCGCTTGCCGACGTCGACACGCTCCACGTCCGGCGGCAGGAGCGCGAGGATCTCGGGCGAGACCAGCGCGTCGTGCACGACGACGTCGGCGCGCGCGAGCCGATCGCGGGCGTGCAGCGTGAGGAGGCCGGGGTCGCCGGGGCCCGCGCCCACGAGGGCGACGGGGCCCAGGAGGGCGCCAGGAGCGAGGGCGGCGGGGCGGGGCGGGAGGCTCATGCGCGTGGCCGCGGCGTGAAGAACCGCTCGACGTGGACGCGCTCCGCGGGCACGGATCCGAGCAGCGCGGTCATCCGCTCGATGGCGGCGCCGTCCCCGGCGAGGAACCAGCGCGCGTCGGGGTCGGGTTCGGGGGTGACGTCGGGGCCCACCTCCACGACGGCGCCCGCCGCGCGCCACGCCACGATCCGCTCGGGGAGCCAATCCTGCTCGGTCTGCCACCAGAGCCGCACGGGGCGGCCGGCGGCGAGCGCGGCGTCGACGAGCGCGCCGACCGGGGAGATCGCGGTGTCCGTCGCGAAGCACGCCACCGGGGACGTGCCCTCGTCGAGGAGGAAGCGGCCCCACGGGCCGGTGAAGCGGAAGGTGTCGCCGGGGACGCGCTCCGCGAGCCAGCCGCTCGTCGCGGCCACCCGGGCGAAGAGGAGCTCGAAGCTGCCGTCGGCGGCGAAGCGCGCGAACGACCACGCCCGCTTCAGCACCTGGCCGGGCTTCTCGGGGTTCGGGACGTCGCTGTGGATGACGACGTACTGGCCCGGCTTCGCGTCGCGCGTCGCGATGGAGGCGCAGCGGAGGAGCACGGCGGGACCGAGGTCCGCGCGGTCGAGCACGGTGGCGGTGTGGACGTCCATCAGACGGGCCCGGGTGCGTCGGCAGCGTCGGCGTCGGCATCGGAGCCCGGGTAGACCTCGTGGAGGAGGTCGTGGGTGTCCTCGATGTCGAGGTAGAACCGCTCGATGTCCGCAATGATGCGGTCGAGCGCGCGCTGCGTGCTCCGCACGGTCACGACCAGCGCGCGGTGGTAGCCGAGGGAGGGAGCCGCGGCGTCCATGGCCGCGACCTTCGCCTCGAGCTCGCTCGCCGAGACCTCGAGGGCGCGCTTCGTCGTCGCGAGGTCGCGCGCGTTGGCGATGGCGCCGAGCGCGCCTTTGTGGATGTGGGCGCCGAGCTCCTCGATCTCGTGGGCCTTCTCGTGGTCGGGGCGGCTCCCGAGCTGGGTGTGCAGGGCGATGCGGAGGGCGGCGATCTCGTGACAAGCCATGGGGGATCTCTCAGCCGAGGAGGTGGTCGATGAGGCGGCCGACAGGGGATCCGCCGGCCAGGTGGGAGGTGCAGAGCTCGGTGGCGTCGGCCTCGCCGACGCGGCGGTACCAGACGCCTTCGGGGTAGACGACGACGGCGGGGCCCTCGCCGCAGCGCCCGAGGCACATCACGCGGGTGGTGCGGACGGCGCGTTCCAGCCCGCGGGCCCGGAGCTCGCGGCGGAGGGCGGACAGGGTCGCGACCGAGCCGCGATCGGCGCAGTCCCGGTTCACGCACACGAGCACGTGGCGGACCGGCGGGGCATGGCCGTGGACGGGGGCGTTCTCGGCGACGGGCATCTCGAGGTGGGCGCGCGCCTTGCGGAGGGCCTGCACGCCGCCGACGTCCTGCGCGAAGCCTTGGAGCGGTGCCCGGTACTTGCATGCGTCGCACGCCATGCCGCCCGTGCCGGCCACGGCCTCCTCCGCGCGTTCGAGGATCACGGCCTCGATGGCGGGGTGCGTGCCGACGGGCTCGGCGACGGTGATGGCGACGCGCGAGTGCATCGCGGCCAGCTCGGCGAACCGGGCGCGGAGCTTCGCCATCAGCACGCCCGGGTAGAGCAGCCACGGGAGCACCACGACCGCGCGCGGCCGCTTCAGCAGGAGCGCGGCGAGGCCGGCCTCGGGGTCGGGGGTGGTCACGCCGATGTAGGCGGTAGCGACGTCGAGGAGGCCGCGGCGCTCCGCGAACAGCCGTGCGATCTTGTGGAGGTCGGCGTTGGCGTCGGGGTCGGAGGAGCCGCGGCCGACGAGGAGGACGGCGGTGCGGTCGCGGGCCACGTCGGGGGGGAGGGCGGCGTCGAGGCGGTCGGAGAGCGCGCCGAGGAGCGTGGGGTGCACGCCGAGCGGGCGCGCGCTCACGAACCGCACGTCGGGGTGGCGGAGGCGCGCGCGGGCGACGGCCATCGGCACGTCGTTCTTGGCGTGGGCGGCCGCGAGGAGCACGGCGGGGAGGGCGACGACCTCGATGGCGCCGCCTCCGAGGGAGGCGCGGGGCCCCCGTTCCCGAGCGGCGGTGACGGCGGCGTCGAGGGCCTCCGCGGCGGTCGGGCCGGCGAGCTCGATGAAGCCGACCGTCACGGGCAGCCCCGACGCTACGCGGAGCCGCTCGGCGAGCGCGTGGATGCCGTCGTTGCCATCGGTCCGGCGGGAGCCGTGGCCGAGCAGCGCGATGGCGCGGGTGGCGGTGGTGCCGGTCATGGCAGGAGCCCTTCGAGGTCGAGGTGGCGCTCGACGTGGTCCGCGAGCGCGTCGTAGACGGCGTCGCGGGAGCGCGTGGCGTCGGGCGAGGAGGCGGGGAGCCCCTTGCGGGCCCGGAGCGCGGCGACGAGCGCGGCGCGGACCTCGGGGCGGTCGAAGAAGCCGTGCAGGTAGGTGCCGGCGACGAGGCCGACGATCGCGCCATCGGCGCCGTCGGGGCCGCTCACCAGCGGAGCGCCTGTCGCGATGGTGACCCCGTGGTGGATCTCGTAGCCCTCCACCGGCAGGCCGCCAGGGAGGATCCAGCCCCCGCACGTCTCGCCACGGGTCGGGCGCACGGTCTTGTCCGTGGCCATGCGCGTGACGACGGGGAGGAGCCCCAGGGCCGCGTGCTCCACGCCGTCCTCGACGAGGAAGCGCCCCAACATCTGGTAGCCGCCGCAGAGGCCGAGCACGGGGATGGCACGCGCCGCGGCGGCGTGCACGGAGCGGTCGAGGCCGCGCGCACGGAGCCACGCGAGGTCCCCGCTGGTGTGCTTCGAGCCGGGGAGCACGAGCAGATCGGGGTTGCCGACCTCCTCGGGGGTGGCCGCCCAGCGCACGCCGACGCCCGAGGTGTGCGCGAGCGTGCCGAGGTCGGTGAAGTTCGAGACGGTCGGGAGCCGGAGGACGCAGATGTCGACCCTTCCGTGCGTCGCGGCGTGGGCCGCGGCGTGGCCCGCGGCGTGGCCCGCGGCGCCGCCGCTTCCTCCGAGGTCGAGGGCGTCCTCCTCGTCGACGGGGAGGTCGCTGCGCATCGGCACGACGCCGCGCACGGGCACGCCGGTCAGGTGCTCCAGCGGCAGGAGCCCCGGCCGCAGGATGTCGGGGTCGCCGCGGAAGCGGTTCACGACGAGCCCGGCGAGCCGCACGCGGTCGGCCGTGTCCAGGAGCTGCACCGTGCCGTGGAGGCTCGCGAAGACGCCGCCGCGGTCGATGTCGCCGACGAGGAGCACCCGCGCGTCGGCGTGGTGGGCCATCGCCATGTTCACGAGGTCTCCGGCGCGGAGGTTGATCTCGGCGGGCGAGCCGGCGCCCTCGATCACGACGAGGTCCGCGGTGGCGGAGATCCGCGCGTAGGCAGCGGTCACGGCGGCCCACCACTCGGGGCGGCGGGCGCGGTACTCCTTTGCGGTGAGGTGCCCCACGGGTACGCCCCCGACGACGACCTGCGCGCCGCGCTCGCTCGTGGGCTTCAGGAGGAGCGGGTTCATGTCGACGTGCGGCACGCGGCGGCACGCCTCGGCCTGGACGGCCTGGGCGCGGCCGATCTCGCCCCAGGTGGGGGTTCCGCGGTCCGTCCCGAGCAACGCGGGCGCGGCGTTGTTGCTCATGTTCTGGGCCTTGAACGGCACGACGCGCAGGCCCCGGCGCGTGTAGAGGCGACACAGGGCCGTAGCGAGCCAGCTCTTGCCGACGCCGGAGGCGGTGCCCTGGACCATGATCGCGGGGGTCATCGGCGGACCTCGGGGCGCGTCGGGGACGCGAGGCGGCGGTCCGTGCGGGCGACGGCGGCCTCGACGGCGGCGTGGGCGGCGGCGCGCCGATCGGCGGGGAGGCGGAGGCCCGGTCGGGCGAGGAGGGCGTCGAGCGAGAGGGTGTCCGTCGTGAGGCACTGGCGTGCGTGGCCGAGGTCGACCACGGGGACCGGGCGGGGCGGGGTGAACCACGGCGACGGGGCGGAGGTGGCGATGATCCAGGCGGAGATGGCGACGTCCGCGCCCGCACCGATGCGGTCGAGCGGGAGCGCGCCCGACGCGGCGGTCCGGTTGTAGAGCCGTACCCGGAGGCCTCGCCGCTCCAGCGCATGCACCACGCGCCGCCCCAGGGCGCCGGCGCCGACCACGCCCACGGACACATCGGCTCCCGATACATCTGATGCATCCAGCTCGATGACCGCGGCCGCCGCGACCTCCGCGAGCCCGACGGCGGGGCGGACGAAGCCCGCGAGGCGCCCCTCGCGCAGGAGCCGGACGACCTCGTGGCGGAGGAGGCGGAGGGTTCGCGTCGCGGGGTGGGGCGCGGCGCCTAGCGCGGTGTCCAAGGCATCCTCCAGGGCATCGCGGACCTGGAGGCCGACGTCGGCCTCGCCCTCCACGAGGGAGTCCTGCCCCACGGCGACGCGGTAGAGGTGCCGCAGGGCGGCCTCGCCGGTGCGCACGGTCGGGGCGGGGGCGCCGGGGGCGGCCTGCACGCCGATGCGGGCGCGGAGGTGGGCGGCGAGCGCGGTGGCGTCACGCTCCGAGCAGAGCCACGCCGCGCGGGCGCACGTGTGGAGCGGGACGGTGGAGCGGCCGGAGGCGTCCCCCACGGCTCGGGCGGCCGCGCGGACCGCGGCGGGCGCGTCGCGCCAGGTGAGCTCCACGAGCGCGAGCGTGAACGGCGCGGGGCCGACGGGCGTGGCCGCGGATCGCGACGCCGCGGCCGCCCCGGACACCGAAGCCGCCCCGGACACCGAGGACGCCCCGGAGCCCGAGGACGGCACAGGCGCCGTGTTCGTGGGGCCCTCAGCGACCACGGTGCGCCTCGCACGCCGCGACGAAGCTCGTCGCGAGCGCGGGGTTGGACCCGAAGTGCGCGTGGACGTAGCTGCCGAGCACCCGATCGGTGGCCCAGCCCTCCACGGTCTCGCCGGTGCGGCCCTTCATGCGGTACGCCGGCGCCATGCCGGGGGTGCCGGCGAGCGCCGAGTAGTGGAACTCGTGCCCCCGGAACATGGTGCCGGCGGGGCCGAGCACGGTGTCGCGCGTCGTGACCACCTCGCGGTAGCCCAGCGCGCGGAGCCGGCCCTTCCCGGCTCCCTCGGCGCCCATCGTCGTGCGGAGCGGCAGGACGCCGCACATCGCGCGGTCGTCGAGCGACTCGCCGAGGAACATGAGCCCGCCGCACTCGGCGTAGACCGCGCCGGAGAAGCGGCGAACGGCAGCACGAATCGGCGCGTTGGCCTCCAGCTCGGCCGCGTGCGCCTCGGGGTAGCCGCCGCCCAGGTAGAGCCCGTCGAGGCCCCCGGGGAGCGCGTTGTCGGCGAGCGGCGAGAACGGGACGAGCTCGGCGCCCGCCTCTCGGAGCAGATCGAGGTTGTCCGGGTAGTAGAAGTGGAAGGCGGCGTCCTGCGCGACCCCGATGCGGATGCGGGGAGGCGAGGGGGAGCGGCCCACGCTCGACACGTCTGCCACCCTCGCCACCGGCCGCGCCAAGGCGAGGATCGCGTCCAGGTCGAGGTGCTCGCCCGCCCAGTCGCCCAGCCGCCGCGCCCAGTCCGGGTCCGCCCCGGGGTGGCCGGCCGCGTGCTCCGCGCTCACGAGCCCGAGGTGCCGCTCGGGCACCGCGAGGTCCGGCGCCTTCGGCAACCCGCCGAGTACGCGCACGCGTGGCTTGCCGAAGTCGGGCAGCGCCTCGATCGCCTCCCGCAGGATCCGCGTGTGCCCCGCGGAGCCCACGCGGTTGAAGACAACCCCGACGACGTCGACCCCCGCGACGTGCCGCGCGAAGCCCTCGACCACGGCCGCCGCGCTCCGGGCCATGCCGGCGGCGTCCACGACGAGGATCACGGGCAGGCCCAGGAGGAGCGCGAGCTCGGCTCCGCTCCCGTCGAGCCCACGCGGATCGCGGCCGTCGAACAGGCCCATCACGCCCTCCACGATCGCGAGGGCGCCTTGCTCGCGGGAGGAATCGACGTCGACCACGCCGCGAGCGAAGCTCGCCCAGACTCCGTCCTTCCCGGTCATCCAGGCGTCGAGGTTGCGGGACGGGCGTCCGGTCACGCGCCGGTGCCAGGTCGGGTCGAGGTAGTCGGGGCCCGCCTTGAACGTGCGGACGTCGACGCCGCGGCCGCCCAGCGCCGCCGCGATGCCGCACAGCGCCGTGGTCTTCCCGTGCCCCGAGCCGGGGGCCGCGACGAGGAGCCCCGGGATGGCCGGACCGTCGTGACCGCCGACCTTGCTCCCCGCGGCGCTCACATGGCCTCCTGCGCGCGCGCCACGCCCTTGCCACGCAGCGCGTTGAACGCCGCGACGAGGTCGTCCCGCTCCTTCGGCACCATGACCTTGAAGAGGACCTCGCCCGCGGCATCCACGAACGTGACCATCCGCACCGCCCGCCCGGTCGCATGCCCGGCCTTCGCGGTGGCCCACGCCCCGACGACCGCGGTGGTGTCGAGGTGGAGGTGGACCCGGTCGTCCTCGTCGTTGAGCCAGTCGCCGCGCTCGCGGGCGGCGCCGAGGTCGCTCATCACCTCGGCCACGCTCGACTGCGAGCGGAGGATGACGCGCACGCGGCCCCACGTCCGCACCTCGGCGAGCGCGTCGGCACCGGAGAGACGCACGCTGCGGCCGGCCGCGTGCAGCACGACCATCGCCTGGCCTTCGGTCAACCCGAGGCGGTTCGCCGCGTTCCACAAAGAGAGGCCGCCCGCGTCGAGCAGCTCGAGGAGCGCGTGCATCAGAACTCCACGCCGGGCTGCGCGCGCAGGCCCTGGTCGAAGGGGTGCTTGACCAGCTCGAAGCGGGTCACGAGGTCCGCGGCGGCGATCAGCGCGTCGGGGGCGTAGCGGCCGGTGCACACGACGTGGGTGTCGGCGTGGCGGGCCGCGAGCGTCGCGAGGAAGGTGTCGAGGTCGTAGAAGCCCTTGCCGAGCGCGATGTTGACCTCGTCGAGGATGAGGAGGTCCACCTTGCGGGCGAGCGCCTCGGCCGCGCGGGCCATGCCCCACGTCGCGAGCTCCTTCTGCCGCGTGTCGGAGCGGACCTCCCACGTGAAGCCCTCGCCGGCGCGGGTCACGGGGATGCCGAGCCTCTCGAGGGACGCGAGCTCGCCGTACGTGCGCGAGCCCTTGATGAACTGCACGATCTCCACGGTCATGCCGTGGCCGACCGCCCGGAGCGCCATGCCGAAGGCAGCCGTGCTCTTGCCCTTCCCGTTGCCCGTGTTGACGACGAGCAGGCCGTGGCGCTCCTTCTCCTGGAGCGTCCGGCGCATCTTTGGGTTCGGGGCGGTCGGATCCGGCGCCGACACATCCGATACATTCGATACATCGGACGCACCTGATACATTCGATACATCGGCGTGTTTCATCGGTCCCCCACCTTCGCCACGGCCACCGTGACGTTTCCGCGCTTCTGCTTGTCGACGAGGAGCCGGGTCGCGCCGGCCGAGAGAAGCGCCGTCGGCTCGCTCACGCCGTAGACGCCGACGTGCTCGAACACCACGTCCGAGCGCCCGGCGTAGGGCGGCGCCGCGTTGATGGCGTCGGCGTCGAACGCCACGAGGTCGAGCTTCCGTGCCGTCGCGAAGGCGAGGAGCCCTGGCTCGTCCTGCTTCAACGTGAAGGTCGCGAGGTTGCGGACGGCGAGCGGCGAGAGCCCGTGCTCGGCGAGCACGCCGTCGATCACCGTGGAGATCTCGGCCTCGGACGTGCCGCGGTTGCAGCCGATGCCGACGACGAGGCACCGGGGGCGCAGGAGGATCGTGGGGCAGGGGGCCGTGAGGAGGCGGGGCGTGACGGCGATCCCCGCGACGCATCCGTCCAGCGTGTCGACCACGTGGACGTTCTTGGCGGCGTACGCCCGGAGATCGGGGAGCACGATCCCGGGCTCCACCAGCACGCCGACCCGCTCGCCGTGGACCAGCGCGCCGGAGACGACCTTGAGCGCGTCCCAGTTCTCGATGTCCGCGCCGATCCGCTTGGCGAGCACGTCCGGGGCGAGGGTGCCCACGACGTCCGTGCCGGTGGTGACGACGGGGAGGGCGCCGGTGGCCGCCGCGAGCAGGTGGCAGAGCTCGTTGGCGCCGCCGAGGTGCCCCGAGCAGAGCGCGATGGCGAACGTGCCGGCGATGTCCATGACGACCACGCCGGGGTCCTGGCGCTTGTCGAGGACGTGCGGCGCGATGCAGCGGACCGCGATGCCGGCGGCGCCGATGAAGATCAGCGCTTCGTGCTTCGCCCACGCGGCGTCGACCGCGGGCTGCAGCGCCCCGGGGAAGCGCACGAAGTGCTCGGGGGCGCCCTCGGCGTACTTCTCCGAGACGTAGACCGTCACGCGCACCCGCGATCCCGGACCGGCCAGGCTCGCGGCGATGCGCGTCGAGAGGCCGACCCCCTGGCGCGTCACGGAGAGGACGCCGATGTCGTCGAGGCCGGAGGCGAGGCTCACGGCGCCCCCCGGGCGACCGCAGGCGCATCGCCGACGGGGCGGCCCTCGTCGTCGAGCACGAGCGAGCGCAGCGGCTTCTGCCCGGCCTTGATCGCCGTCGTGAGCACGTCGTACTTGTTCGCGTACCCGCGCGGCGTGATCATCTTGCCGGCGGCCACGTAGGTGTTCGTGTTCCCGACGAGGATCGTCGTGAGCATGCCGACCTCGTGGCTGCACATCTCCGCGAGCGTCGTGAGCACGACGTGCTGGCGATCCCGGTAGGCGCTCTTCACGATCGCCACGGGCGTCTCGGGGGCGCGGTGCTTCAGTAGGATGTCGCGGGTGGCCGTGAGCTGCCAGTCGCGCCGCTTCGACTGCGGGTTGTAGAGCGCGACCACGAAGTCGCCGGCGCCCGCGGCCTCGACCCGGCGCTCGATGACGGGCCAGGGGGTCAACAAGTCCGACAGCGAGATCGTGCAGAAATCGTGGGTCAACGGCGCCCCGACCAGCGACGCCACGCCGTTGACCGCGGTGACGCCGGGCACGACCTCGACGCTCACCTCGGGGTCCTCGTCGCCGAGCCAGCCGCGCTCGGCCAGGACCTCCATCGTGGGGCCGGCCATGCCGTAGACGCCGGCGTCCCCCGAGGAGACCAGCGCCACGATCTTGCCGGCGCGGGCGAGATCGTAGGCGAGGTGCACGCGGTCGAGCTCCTCGCTCATGCCCTTGCGGTGGACCTCCTTGCCCTCGAGGAGGTCCTCGATGAGCTTGATGTAGGTGCTGTACCCGATGACCACCTGCGCCTCGGCGATGGCGTCGCGCGCGCGGAAGGTGAGGTGGGCGTCGGCGCCGGGGCCGAACCCGATGAGGAGGAGCTTGCCCTTCATGTGGGCTCCGAGGGGGGGAGGGTGGCGTCGATGTCGGGACCCGCGGGATCGTCGGAACCGCCGCCGCGTTCCGCGCGACGGAAGCGGTGGGAGAAGTCGGCGGCGTAGAGGCGCGACTCGTGCTGGCCGACGTGGTGGCGCAGCTCCGGGTCGAGCGCGGGGCCGACGAGGACCATGGCCTGGTCGCGCACCCGTGCCGTGCGCACCTCGCTCGCGATGGTGGCGAGGGTGCCACGGAGGATCCGCTGCGTCGGGAGCGTGGCGTGCTGGACCACCGCGACGGGTGTGCTCGCGGGCCGCCCACCGGCGATGAGCTCCCGGGCCACCTTCTCCACGAGGGTGGCGGAGAGGTAGAGGCAGAGCGTCGCGTTGCCGAGGCGCGCGAGATCCTGGAGATCCTCGCCCGGCGGCATCGGCGTGCGGCCCGCGGTGCGCGAGAGCACGATCGTCTGCGTCATCTCGGGGATGGTCAGCTCGGCGCCGAGCACGGCCGCGGCCGCGAGCGCGGAGGTGACGCCGGGGACGACCTCCCAGGGCACCCCCGCGGCCTCGAGGCGCGCGATCTGCTCGTGGGTGGCGCCGTACACGGCGGGGTCGCCGGTGTGGACCCGCGCGATGCGCTGGCCCTGCCGCGCCCGTTCGACCATCCGCCCGACCATGTCGTCGAGCGTGAGGCCCTTGCTGTCCTCGACCTCGCCGCGGATGCCGACGAAGTGCACGTCGGGGACGAGCGAGCCCGTGTAGAGCACGTAGTCGGCGGCGTCGATGAGGCGGCGCGCCTTGAGGGTGAGGAGCTCGGGATCGCCCGGGCCGGCGCCGATCAGGTAGACCTTGCCGGCCTCCATCGGGGGAGGGAGGGTCATGCGGACTCCTGGCCGTCTTCGGGGGCGGCTTCTTCGGGGTCGAGTGGGGAGGCGTCGTCGCCGCCGTTCGAGAGCAGGTCCTCGACAAAACCGAGGGGCCGGCCGACGAGGACGAGCGTGAGGTAGTTGAGGCGGCGGTCCCGGAACCTTTCCAGGTCCCGCGTGACGATCTGCTGCTCGGCGGTGCCGCGGCTCACGAGCGCGGCGTGCGGGAGGCGGCCGGTCTCGATCAGCGCGTCGATGACCTTGGGGAGCACCCGCGCGACCTTCATCAGCACGACGACGTCCCACTCGTGGAGCACGTCGCGGAGCTTGTCCTCGTGCCAGGTGGCCGGGACGACGGCGATGCGCTGGTCGCCCTGGCCGAGCGGGATGCCGGTGAGCGCGGCGGCGCCGGACAGCGCGGGCAGGCCGGGCACGATCTCCACCTCCGCCTCCGGGCACTCCGCGAGGAGCAGCTCCCGGATGTGGAGGAACGTCGAGAACAGCATGGGATCGCCCTCGGTGACGAAGGCGACGTCGTGACCGGCGCGCAGCTCGGCGGCGATCTCGCGGGCGTTCTCGCGCCACACGGGCACCAGCGCCGCCCAGTCGCGCGACATCGGGAAGGTCTGGCCGAGGACGCGCGCGGTCGCGGGGACCACGTCGCGGACGATGCGCCACGCGTAGGACGACGCGCCGGGCTTGCACGCGGGGTGCACCACGACGGGCACGGTCGTGAGGATGCGGTGCGCGCGGAGGGTGAGGAGGTCGGGCGCGCCGGGGCCGACGCCGACGCCGTAGAGCTTGCCGGTCATGCGGGCTCCGTGGGGGAGGGGGCCGCGGCGGACCCCGGAGCGGGTGCCGAGGCCGAGACGATCCAGATCGGGTTCAGCGCCTCGAGGCGGGTGAGGTCGAGGATCGGGGCGGAGCGCGCGATGGCGACCTGGGTGAGCTCCCACGGCGCGCCCGCGATCTTCAAGGCCGCGACGCACTCGCCGAGGTTCTCGATGGTCGCGACGTTCACGACGAGGCGGCCGCCCGGCCGCAGCCGCGCGAGCAGCAGCGCGACGAGGTCCCCCATGTTGCCGCCGCTGCCGCCGACGAAGACGCGGTCGGGGTCCGGGAGCGCGGCGAGGCCGTCGGGGGCCTTGGCGTGGACCACCTCGACCTGGGGCGTCGCGAAGCTCGCGACGTTCTGACGCACGATCTCGCAGCCGTCGGCGTTCTTCTCGATCGCGCACACCCGCGCGGCGCCGAGGAGCGCCATCTCGATCGCGACCGCGCCGGAGCCGGCGCCGATGTCCCAGCACACGTCCCCGCGCGTGACGCCGAGGGCCGCGAGCGAGAGCGTCCGCACCTCGCGCTTCGTGATGAGGCCCTTCCTCGGCATCTTCTTCTCGAAGGCGTCGTCGGGGGTGTGGGGGATGGTGGCGCGGGGGCGCCGGGGACCGACGAGGATCACGACGTTGAGGGGATCGGCCTCGATCCCAGCGAGATCGCGGAGGGGGAGCTCCCGCACCCGTTCGTCGTCGGCGCCGAGCCGCTCGCAGACCCAGGCGGTGCCGTCGCGGTCGCCGAGCACGGCCCCGATCGCAGCGGGGGTGTTCGTCTCGTCGGTGAGGAGCGCGACCTTGCCGGCGCGGTCGAGCGCGGCGGCGACATCCGCCATGGGCCGGCCGTGCACGGAGAGGATCTCGGCGTCCTCCCAGGCCAACCCGACGCGGGCGAACGCCTCGGTGACGGCCGTGGGGGAGGGGACGAAGCGGATGTCGGGCGGGCGGAAGTGCCGGGCGAGGAAGCTCCCGATGCCGAAGAACAGGGGATCGCCGGAGGCGAGGACGACGCAGGCGCGGCCGGCCGCGAGGGTGCGCTCCAGCAGCGGGCGAAGCTCCTTCATGCGGCCGGTGAAGTCGAAGCGCGCGGCGTCCCCACCCGGGAACAGCGCGAGCTGCCGCGTCCCCCCTGCGAGCAGGGCGGCGGTGGCGACGGCGGCCTGCGCCGCGGGCGAGAGCTCGCCGTTCATGCCGATGCCGACGACGGTGATCGCGGCGGCGGTGTCTCCGGACCTCATCGGAGGTCTCCCCCCGCGACCGAGAGCAGCGCGTGGAGCGCCGCGACCGTGATCGTCGAGCCCCCCTTGCGCCCGCGCGTCACGATGTAGGGGATCGCCGTCCCCATGACCTCTTCCTTCGACTCCGACGCGTTCACGAAGCCGACCGGCATGCCGACGACCAGCGCCGGGAGCACCCCCTCTTCGCGGTGGAGCCGCACGATCTCGAGGAGCGCGGTGGGCGCGTTGCCGATGGCGTAGAGGCCGCCGTGGAGGAGGCCCTGGGCGTGGGCCTTGCGGACCGCGGTGACCGCGCGCGTCGTCGCGTCGCGCCGGGCATCGGCGATCACGTCGTCGTCGGAGACGAAGCAGTGGCTGTCGACGCCGAAGTGTCGGAGCCGGGCCTCGTTGAGGCCGACGGAGATCATCTTCACGTCGACGACCAAGGGCGCGCCGCGGCGGATCGCCGCCGCCCCCGACCGGATCGCGTCGTTACCGAAGCGGGTGGTCCACTTGAACTCGAAGTCGGCGGTGGCGTGGATGACGCGGCGGACGACCTCCCACTCCTCGCGGGAGTGGTCGTGGGGGCCGGCCTCGCGGTCGACGATCGCGAAGGAGTCGTCCTCGATGGCGCGGCCGAGCGCGGTCATCTGGCGGAGGTCGTCAGCGGGGGCGTCAGACATGGGGGGCCTCTCCGTGCACGGGCACGGTCGCGATGGAGGGAAACGAGCCGAGCAAGGCACCGTCGAAGTCGGTGAGCCACACGGCGAGGGTCGGGACCGTCGGGTGGCGGCCGGCGAGGTGGGCCCCGAGCATCACGGCGGCGCGCTCGCAGAGGGCGTCGAAGAAGCCGGGGAGGCCCGCGGCCTGGACGAGCTCCTGCACGTGGCGGCCGGTGTTGGCCGTGGCGATGGTGGCGACGAGGGCGTCGTCGGCACCCGCGGCGCGCGCGATGTCGGCGAGCAGCGCGGGGTCCACCTCGGAGCCGGCGGCGTGCGTCATCATGCGCCCGTCCGCCATCTTGGCGATCTTGCCGATCATGCCGCAGACCGTGGCGGCGCGCAGGCCGTGGCGGGCAGCGTGCTCCAGCGCGTAGCCGACGAAGTCGCCCATCTGGACGAAGGCCATGTCGGGGAGGTCCCGCCGCAACGTCTGGGCGAAGCGCTCGGAGCGGCCCCCCGTGGTGACGACCACCTCGTCGAGGCCGCCCGCGACGGCGACGTCGATGGCCTGCACCACCGAGGCCCGGAAGGCGGCGGTCGAGTAGGGGTGGACGATGCCGGTGGTGCCGAGGATCGAGAGCCCGCCGACGATGCCGAGCCGCGCGTTGAGCGTCTTGAGCGCGAGGCGCTCGCCGTCCACGATGCCGAGCGTGATGCGGGCGCCGCGGCCCGGCGGGAGCAGCGTCGCCACTTCGGCCTGGATGTTCTCGCGCGGCGGGGTGGTGATCGAGGGATCGCCCACGACGATGCCGAGCCCCGGGCGGGTCACGACGCCGACGCCCGCCCCGCGCAGGAGCGTGACGCCGGGCGTGTCGGTGAGGGTCACCTCCGCCCAGAGCTCGGCGCGGTGGGTGCAGTCGGGGTCGTCCCCGCCGTCCTTGATGACGGAGGCGTAGGCCCGCGGGCCCTCGGGGTGGGCCGCGTCGAGGCGCGCCGTGCGGACCGCGAAGCGAACGCCGTCGCCGTTCGGCAGGGTCACGGAGATCGCGCCGACGACGGTGTCGTAGCGATCCGCGGTCAGCCCGGGGAGGGGGCCCGTCCAGCCGTCGAGGTGCCCGTACACGAGCAGGCGCGTCGCCGCGCAGGCGGCGGCACAGGCGTTCGCGCCGGTCGTAAAGCCGGTTCGTTGAGGGCGATCGGGGGGACGATCACGGTCGAGGCGGGCGCGTTCCAAGGGGACCCTCGGGGTCCCCGGACAGCGGAAGACAGACGTGCACCACGGGCCGGACTACGGGACGCAAAACGGCGGAGTGGTGGACGCGTCTCCCGACACCGGGGATTCGTTGCGTCCACCTCACGGCCAGGTTTCCCGGCTCGAGGCCTTTGTCTCCGTCTCCTTCCCGAGTTGCCCGGTCTCCCGGTAGGCTCAGTGGTTCACTCGACGGAGCATGACCTCTCACGGTGGCGGGCCCGCGGCCGGATTTTCACCGGCCCTTCCCTACATCCGCAAGGCAGACCGCAGAGGTACCTTGGGCGTCGCGCGGCGTCAATCGGGCAGGGGGGTGGACGCCTGCGTGAACGGGCGGGTTCGCGTCGTCGAACGTGGGCTGAGCAAAACTTCGGCGCGTCCGCTTCAGGGCGCCACCCACTCCAACGCCACCTCGTACGGCATCTCGCCCTCGCCGACGTAGCCGAGCGCGACCAGCAGGTAGGGCCGATCTTCGGCCTCGCTCGGGCCCAACGGGATGGCCGACGTGCAGTCTTCGGGGTCGGTCGCGCCGATGCAGTTCGACTCGCCGTTCGTGCTGAAGAGGTCGACGCGGGCGGTCCCGTCGTCGTCGAGCGACCACACGCCGAAGTCGAGGTCGGCGCTCGAGTCGGGCCAGGTCGCGGTGAGGTGGAGCCGCGTGGGCGCGGGGACGGCGAAGGCGTAGCCGTCCGAGTCGTTGTCGCCGTTCCAGCCGGAGGCGGGGCCGAAGACGAGCGCGCCGGTGACGACGTCCGTGCACCCGATCGGCGAGGCGATGCCGAGATCCTGGGAGGTCGCCTCGACGAGGCTCGAGTCCGCGGTCGCCATGAGCGCGGCGGTCTCCTCGGGCAGGGCCTCGGCGAGGGGGGAGCGGCACACGCTGGCGGCGGTGTCGTCCTGGCCGAGGCGCTCGTCGAGCGTGGCCTCGTCGATCCAGGTGCAGCCCGCGAGCGGGAGGGCGAGCAGCAAGACGCGCATCGAGAGCCCTCCGCGGGGAGAGGGTAACGCGACCCGTTCGCGGATCGGCGGACGGAGGCCCCTCCGCGCCGCCCGGCCCACCGCGAGCCCGCCATGCGGTACCATCCCGCCGTGCAATCCATCGGCCTTGTCCTCGCGCTTCACAACACCCAGCCGCCGGGAACGAGCGGTCACGACCTGCGCCGCGCGTTCGAGCGGGCGTATTTCCCGATGCTCGACGCCCTGGACGAATATCCGGCGATCCGGGCGTCCATGCACTGGAGCGGCCAGCTCCTCGAGTGGATGGAGCTCCACGCGCCCGACCAGCTCGAGCGGCTCGTCGGCCTCGTGAACAGCGGCCGCGTCGAGATCCTCGGCGGCCTCTGGGGCGGCGGCGTGCTCCCGGCGCTCCCCGAGCGCGACATCGTGGGGCAGGTCTCCACGATGATGCGCTGGTGGCGTGCGCAGGGGGACATCAAGGTGCGCGGCGCGTGGCTGCCGTACACCGCGTGGGATCCCTCCGCGGCGCGCATCCTCGGCCGCCTGGGGCTCCAGTACACCGTGCTGGAGGAGTCCCAGTTCTCCCCGCCGGTCGTGCCCGACGGCTACTACCTCACCGAGCGCGAAGGCACCGCGCTGGCGCTCTTCTGCGCCGACACGCGCCTCGCCCGGCTCGTCCCCGAGGCCACGCCGGGCCGCATCTTGAAGGCCATCGCGCTCCGCGCGCGCGACGGCGCCCGGTGCGTCACCCTCGCGCTCCCCGGCGAGAGCTTCGGCGCCGCGCTCGACACCTCCGCGACCCACTGCTTCGGCGGCGGCCGCGGGGGAGCGACCGGCCGTGGCTGGGTCGGCCGCTTCTTCGCCGCGCTCACCGACAACGCGCACTGGCTCAAGCTCGTGAGCTTCGGCACGGTCATCGACCGCATGCGCCCCACCGATCGGGCCTATCCGCCGGCCTCCGTGAGCCTGCCGGTGTCGATCGCGGCGCTGGGGCCGCGGGGCGCGGGCTTCGCCGAGGTGATGAGCGAGGCCCGGCGCGGCCGCGACTGGACGCTCGAGCGCGCCGCCCCGTTCCTGCGCGGCGCGGCGTGGGAGCAGCTCCTGGGGCACTACCCCGAGATCAACCGCCTCCACAAGCGCATGCTCCGCACCTCCGCGGAGGTCGCGCGCCTCCGCGCCACGGTCCGGGATGACCGTCGCGAGGGCGACGAGCGCACCGAGGCCCTCGAAGAGGCCAGCCGCGCGCTCTACCGGGGCCAGAACGGCGCCGCCTACGTGCTCGGCACGGACGTGGGCGCCCAGGATCCCGGCGTGCGCGCCCAGGCGTGGGCCAGCCTGCTCCGGGCCGAGTACACCGTCGCGACCGCGCTCGACGAGCTCTCGCCGCGCGCCGAGAAGGTCGACTACGACTGCGACGGGCGGGCCGAGGTCATCGTCCGCACCCCGCACCTGTGCGGCATCGTGGCGCCGTCGAGCGGCGGCGCGCTGGTCGAGCTCGACGCGTGGTCGCTCCCCGGCAACCTGCTCAACGTGCGCACCCGGCGCGACGAGCCGGAGCACGCCGAGATCAAGCGCTCGGAGAACCTCCCGAAGGTCGTGGGGGTCGAGCCCACCGCGCTGCTCGAGATCGAGGAGGAAGAGGAGGAGCTCACCGAGGAGGCCACCGACATCACGGACCTCCCGCTGCTCCACGTGGCGGAGCAGGGCCTGGCCGCGCGCCTCCAGTACGACCGGCACGTCCGGGCGAGCTTCCTCGATCACTTCCTCGGGCCCGAGGCCTCCCTCCAGAACGTGCGCAAGGGGCGCTTCCCCGAGGCCGGCGACTTCGTGGGCGCCGACTACCAGCTCCTGAAGCTCGAAGAGGTCGAGGGCGGCGACACCCACATCACGGTCGCCCGCGACGGGAACGTCAACGAGGGTGCCGCGCTGCGGCTGGTGCGTATCCAGAAGCGCTTCGTGTTCTCCGGGGACTCCCCCATCATCGACGTGCGCTACGAGATCGCCAATCGCTACCACGAGCCGGTGCGCAGCCGCTTCGCGGTGGAGCTCAACCTGGGGCTCGACGGTGCCCACGGCCCCGGCGTCTTCCTCGAGACCGCCGCCGACCAGCGCACGCCGCTCACCGAGGCGGGGGACCACCCCGAGGTCACGAGCATCGCCCTCGTCGACGAGAACCGCGGCTACCGCGTGATCCTCACCTTCCACACCCCCGCGCACCTCTGGCACTACCCAATCGAGACGGTGAGCCGCACGCCCCGTGGGCTCGCCCCGGTCTTCCAGGGCATCTGCCTCCTGGCGTGGTGGCCGATCGAGCTCTGGGGCCAGGAGCGCCGCCGCATCGACATCTCCATGTCCCTGGAGGGATGACGTGTTGACGCCCTCCGCGAAGCCCGGCGCCGCCGGCAGCTTCTGCCTCGTGCTCCACGGGCACCTGCCCTGGGTGCTCCACCACGGCCACTGGCCCCACGGCGAGGTCTGGCTCTTCGAGGCCGCCGCCGAGACCTGGCTGCCGATCCTCGGCGTCGTCGAGGAGTGCGTCGCCGAGGGCACGCCCGTCCCGCTGACGCTCGGCCTCATGCCGATCCTGCTGGAGCAGCTCGCGCACCCCGGGTTCCAGGCGCGCTTCCCGCGCTGGCTCGCCGCGCAGGCCGCGCGCGCGGTGGCCGACCACGCCGAGTTCTCCGCCCGGGGGGATCTCCACCTCGCCTTCCTCGCCGAGCGCTGGCGTGTCCACTACACCGGCCTCGCGGCGCGCTTCGAGGCCATCGACCGTGACATCGCGGGCGCGTTCGCCCGGCTCGCCGCGCCGCGTGACGGAGGGCCGGGCCACATCGAGCTCCTCACCAGCAACGCCACGCACGGCTACATGCCCCTCATCCTGCACGACGCGTGCGCGCGGGCCCAGGTGCGCGCGGGCGTGGCGACGAGCGCGCGGCGGCTGGGCATGCGGCCGAAGGGCGCGTGGCTCCCGGAGTGTGCGTATCGGCCGGGGGGCCCGTGGAAGCCCCCGGTGGTCCACGGGGACACGCGGATGCGCGCTGGCGTAGAGGAGATCTTCGCCCAGGAGGGCGTCGGCTTCTTCTTCGTGGACGCCCACCTCTTCCAGGGGTCGCGCAGCGAGGGCATCGTCGGGCCCGGCGGTGTCGCGGGGGGGGGCTTCGCCAAGGTCGGCTGGGACCAGGCCACCTGGGACGAGGGCCGTGGGTGGCGGAGCGTCCTGGAGCCGCACTTCGTGAGCAGCAACGGCGGCCCGGGGCGGCTCGTCGCGCTGGCGCGGCACCCCGAGGTGAGCGAGCAGGTGTGGAGCGGCGAGGTCGGCTACCCGGGGGACGGCCGCTACCTGGAGTTCCACAAGAAGCACGGCGCCGAGGGGCTCCGGTACTGGAAGGTGACCGGCGCGCGCACCGACCTGGGCGCCAAGCATCCGTACCAACCCGACGACATCGCGGGGGCGATCTACACGCAGTCCCAGCACTTCGTCGCGGTGGTGCGGGCGGTGCTCCAGCGGCACCAGGAGCGCACGGGGCGCCACGGGGTCGTCGTCGCGCCGTTCGACGCCGAGCTCTTCGGGCACTGGTGGAGCGAGGGGCCGCGCTTCCTGCGGGACGTGTTCCGCGCGATGGCGCACGACCCCGCGATCGAGCCCACGACGGTGTCGGCGTTCCTCGCGGCGCACCCGCCCGACAAGGTGGTCTCGCTGCCCGAGGGCACCTGGGGCGCCGGCGGAGACCACCGCGTGTGGTTGACGGACGAGCTCAAGTGGACGTGGGAGGCCGAGTACCGCGCCGAGGACCGCTTCCTCGACATGCTCGACCGCCTCCCCTGGAAGACGGACGCCGGCGTCGAGGGCGCGATGAAGGCCGCGGCCCGCGAGCTCCTGCTCCTCCAGGCGAGCGACTGGCAGTTCGTGGTGTCGACGGCGGGCGCGGTGGACTACGGCTTCCGCCGCTTCTCCGAGCACCTCGCGCGCTTCGACCGCGCCAGCAACGTGGCGGAGGCCCGCGCGAAAGGCGAGCCCGACGACGACCTCGCGCGCCTGGAGCTGGAGGACATCCGCCTCCACGACGCGGTGTTCCCCGACCTCTCCCTGGAGTGGTGGCGTGCGTGAGCTGCGGACCTGCCCGGTCACCGGGCGGGGGGTGCTCCTCAATGACGGCTGGGTGGACCTGCCCCCGCCCGTGCCCGCGCCGACCGAGCGCTGCTGGTACTGCGCGTACGCGGGCCCGGTGATCGCGCACGTCGACACCGTGCGCGTGGTGCCCCATCCGGTGCCCGCGCTCGGCATCGAGGGCGATCCCCGGCCGACGGTGGTGGCCGGCGGGGTGCGTCGGCAGGCGGTCGGCGCGCACGAGCTCCTCTTCGCGCAGGGGCACGCGCCGGTCGGAGAGGCGGTGCTCCTCGCGGTCCTCGCGGCGCGCTGGACGGATCTGCAGGGGGATCAGCGGCTCCGCGGCTTCGGCGCGACGCGCCGGGATGCGCCGGGCGCGCATGCGGTGTGGCAGCTCTTCGCGGTGCCGACCGAGCTCCCGCCGTCGTTGCCGGCCGGGTGGCGGGATGCCGAGCGGGCCCATGGCGAGCGGATCCTGGAGGACGCCGGCGCGACGACCCTGCTCGCGTGGGCCCCCCGCGTGCCGTTCGAGACATGGGTGCTGCCCGCGCACGGGATCGCCCGCTTCTCCCGCACCGATCCCGAGCTGGTCGCGGCGGTGGGCGCGGCGGTGGACCGGGTCCGCGAGCGGCTCTCGCTCGCGCTCCGGCACGCCCCCATCGATCTCGTGCTGGTGGACGGCGAGCCGTGGCGCATCGAGCTCCTGCCGCGCCTCGCGGGTCCGGCGCCGGTCGAGGTCGCGACCGGATTGCCGATTCACGGCGTGTTTCCGGAGGCGGCGGCCGAATATCTGCGAGACGGCCGCCGGGCGACGCGGTAGAGCACGGGGCCCGCCGCTCGCGATGGATGAGGGGTCGGGAGGGAGGTTCCGATGAACATCGCGGTGGTGGCGGCCGAGGTGGCGCCCTGGTCGAAGACGGGCGGGCTCGGCGACGTGTGCGGGGCCCTGCCCAAGGCCCTCGCGGCGCTGGGGCACCGCGTGATGACGGTGGCGCCTCGCTACAAGGAGTACCCGGACGCCTGGGACACCGGCGTGAAGGCGCTCGTGTACCTCTTCGGGCAGCACCACCAGGTGAGCTTCTTCCACACGAAGGTGGATGGCGTGCACCACGTCTTCGTGGATCACCCGAGCTACCACCGCGGCGGCATCTACGGGGATGCCAACGGCGCCTACGGCGACAACCTCTTCCGCTTCGCGCTGCTCTCCCGCGCAGCGATCGAGGCCGCCTCCCTCGTCCCGCTCGACGGCACCCCCATGGGCGAGGACCTGGTGTTCCACGCCAACGACTGGCACACGGGGCTCCTGCCGCTCTACCTGGAGGCGGTCTACCGCCCCGCGGGCCGCTTCCCGGGCGCCGGCACGGTGCTCGGCATCCACAACGCCGGGCACCACGGCAGCGCCCCCGCCCACGACTTCGCCGGGCTCGACGTCGCCGCGCGGTGGTGGCCCGCGGTCGACTTCGACGGGCGCCTGAACCCCCTGAAGACCGGCGCCACGCTCGCGCGCAAGCTCGTGGCGGTCTCGCCGACCTACGCGCGCGAGATCCGCGGCGCGCTCGGGTTCGGGCTCGAGGGGGTGTTCGCGTCCCGCGGCGCCGACCTGCTCGGCATCCTCAACGGGGTGGACGACAGCTGGAGCCCCAAGACCGACACGCACATCGCCGCGCACTTCTCCGCGGAGGATCTCTCGGGGAAGGCCGCGTGCAAGGCCGCGCTCCAGCAGGAGCTCGGGCTCCCGGTCCGCGCCGACGTGCCGATCCTCGGCGTCGTGGCGCGGCTCGACCACCAGAAGGGCATCGACCTCGTGGAGGCCGCCGCCCCCTGGCTGCTGCGCCACGACGTGCAGCTCGTGCTGCTCGGGAGCGGGTCCTCCGCCCTGGAGGCCTTCTTCCGGCAGGCCGAGACGACGTGGCCCGAGAAGGCGCGCGGCTGGGTCGGCTTCAACGAGGGCCTCGCGCACCGCATCGAGGCGGGTGCGGACCTCTTCCTGATGCCCTCCCGCTTCGAGCCGTGCGGGCTCAACCAGATGTACTCGCTCCGCTACGGCACCGTGCCCATCGTGCACGCCACCGGCGGCCTCGCGGACACCGTCGAGACCTTCGACCCCCTCTCGGACCGCGGCACGGGCTGGGCGTTCAAGAGCTTCTCGGTCGAGGCCTTCATCGAGGCCCTGGGGTGGGCGCTCTACACGTGGCGGAACCATCCCACCGCGTGGAAGGGCATCCAGCTCCGCGGGATGACCCAGGACTTCAGTTGGGAGCGGTCGGCGCGCGCCTACGTCGAGGTCTACGAGAGCGCGCGGCCGAAGTAACGACCGTCGGTCGATCTACGGCCGACCTACAGCCGCGCCCGCACGAACGCCGCGCGCTCGTCGATGAAGTCCGTGAGGTGATCGGGGTCGCAGTCGTACTCCTTGCGCGGGTCCGACTCGCAGTCGGCTTCGATCTGGTCGGCCGCGCGGGTCACCTCGACCGGAAACGTGGACTCCCAGACGGCGAGCACGTCCACGATGCGCCGGGTGAGCGCGTCGGCGCAGGCCGCGTCGTCCCAGCAGCGGATGACCAGCTCCCCGACGAGGGGGGTGCGATCGTCACCCGTGGGCGGCACGTCGCGGCTGAAGCTCCGGTCGGTGCCCCAGGGGAGCAGGGACCACCGCTGCGCGAGGGGAGCGTAGTACGCGAGGTAGTTGTGGCGGTTGTAGACGTAGCCGTCGTCGTTGCCCGCCACGATGTCGACCGCCCAATAGGAGAGGACCGCGTCGATGTCGAAGTTGGCTTGCAGCATCGCCCAGTACTCCTCGTCTGACGCCGCTTCGACGGCATCCACGAGCGCCTCGATGTCGTCCGGCGTCGCGACGATCCCGGCGGTCTCCTCCAGGTCGAACCAATCCCGCGCGTAGGTGAAGTCGGCGCCGCTCGACTCGTAGAGGTTGCCGTCCTCGTCGTTGTCGAAGAGCTGCTCGACGATCTCCTCGTCCATCGTCTCGACGAGGCCGTAGAGGCCATAGTCGAGGTCGTTCACGCGCACGCGGGCATAGGCGTACCGGGGTGCCGGGACCCCGAGCTCCCGGGCGAGCCAATAGTAGGCGTGCTCGCGCAACATGGTCGGGTCCTGGATCATGTTGTTCAGCGTGAGGCGCTTCTCGCCGTCCACGCGCTGCTCGAGTTCCCATTCGTGCAGGTCGATCTTGAAGGAGGGCTTCTTGTCGACGTTGCGGTAGGAGGAGACCCCCTTCAGGCGCAGCTCCACGTTGGGGAACGCCTCCCCGCCGACCTCGATCCAGGCGCGCACGGGGGTGCGGGGCTCCGCCCGGAGCGATGCGAGCTCCTCGGCGCCGAGCTCGATGTGGATGTCGTGGATGACGCCCTCGGCGTAGAGCGCCCGACCGTCCGGGGTGTTGGGTGGCTCCGGCGGCGTGGTCAGCTCTCCGGCGGGCCCGCGGAGGAGGCCCTCCGACGGGATCCCCATCTGGTTGCCGATGTGCTCGATGATGTCGGTGTCACCGGGCGCCGCGGAGCCGCCTGGGTGGGGGGAGAGTTGGATCTCGGAGCAGCCCATCGTCAACACGAGCGCTTGAAGCACGAATTTGCCCCTTTCTGATGAGTTTGTGGAGGCAGGCGAACAGCCAGGCCCGGTTACAGGAATCCCCGGAGGAACGCCGGCCGCTCCGCGATGAACCGCCACATCGCCTCGGGATCGCACGCCTCCTCCCGGCGCGGATCCGCCTGGCAGTCGGCCGCGATGCGCGCGGCGGCGGGCTCCACGAAGTCGAGGAGCTCGGTCTCCAACACCGCGAGCACCTCGCCGACGCGCCGGTTGAGCGCCTCGGCGCACGCGGGGTCGGATTGGCAGGCCAGCATGAGCTCGCCGCGGACCGGATGCTCGGCGTTGCCGTCCGGCGGCAGATCGACCTGCAGGAAGCTCAAGTCGGTTCCCCACGGCACCAGGAACCAACGCTCCGCGACGGGCGCGTGGTACGCGTGGTAGTTGTGATGGTTGTAGACATAGCCGTCCGGGTTCCCGCTCACGATGTCGAGCGCCCAATACGTCAAGGCGGTTTCTAGATCGAAGTTCTCGGTGAGCATCGCGCCGCGGTCGCCGTCGCGGGAGGCGACGACGGTGTCGATGAGGAGCCCCATGTCATCGGGCGCGGGGAACACGCTGCCGATCTCGTCGAGCACGAACCAGCCGTTCTCGCGCGTGAAGTCCGCCGCGTTGGCGCCCTCGTAGAGGTTGCCCTGCGTGTCATCCGCGAACGCGCGCGCGATGAACTGCTCGTCCATCGTCTCGACCACGCCGTAAAGGCCATACCGGACGTCGTTCACCCAGACGTTGGCGTAGGCGTGGCGGGGCGCCGGCAGCCCCAGGCGCGCGGCGAGCCAATAGTAGCTGTGCTCCCGCAACATCGTGCGATCCTGCACCATGTTGTTGAGGGTGAGGCGCTTCGCCCCGTCGACCCGCTGGTCCGCGTCGAATTCGTGGACATCGATCTTGAAGGAGGGCTTGCCGTCGATGGGCCGGGCGGAGGCGCTGCCCTTCAAGCGCAGGGCCACGTCGAGGTCCTGTCCGGCCCAGGTGAGCGTGGCGGGCACGTCCAGGTCGGGGGTGTCCCGGAGGGACGCGATGGCGTCCTCGCTCAACACCACGCGGATGTCGTGGACGGCGTCGGTCGCGTAGAGGATGTCGCCGTCCTCGGGGTCCTCGGGGAGCGGCCCGTCCCGGCCGGGGCCCGCTACGGGCGGGGTGGCGTCGCGCGGCGCGCGGGGGGGATCGAAGGGCGCGAACTCCTCGCCGTCGTCGGGATCCGCCGGGGCGGGCGGCACGCCTTCCTCCAGGCCGGACGTGCTGACACACCCCAGGAACGATGCAACGATGCGCAACAACCGAGCCCCCGCGTTGGGTAGAAAGTTGTCACTGTGGACGCCCGGGGAAGGGCTCGAGCCTGGGATGGGCGCCGGGCCCCGACCGTGGGTCGGGCAGGTTAGACCGGCGCTTGCCCGCCGCGATCCCGACCACCTGCCGCCTCTGCGAGTCCGCGTGCGGCCTCCTCGCCACGGTGGGCGGGGACGGCGGCGTGACGTTGGTCCCCGATCCCGAGCACCCGGTGTCGAAGGGCTACGCCTGCCGCAAGGGCACCCGCTTCGGCGACATCCACGGCCACCCGGAGCGCGTCCTGCGGCCCCGGGTGCGGCGAGGCGGGGCATGGGCGGAGACGGGCTGGGACGAGGCCCTGGGCGAGGCGGGGCGGCGCCTCCGGGCCCTCCGCGCCGCGCACGGGCCGGAGTCCATCGGGCTGTACCTCGGGAACGCCGCAGGGCACTCGCTCGGCGCCATCCTCGGCGCGCAGGTGCTCCAGCGCGCGATCGGCACGAAGAAGGCCTATAGCTGCCTCACGCTCGACAACAGCGGCATGTTCGTGGTGCTCGAGGCCTGCCTCGGCGATCCGATGGCGACCTTCGTGGCGGACTACGCGGGCGCCGACCACATCGTCCTCTTCGGCACGGACCCCCTCGCGAGCCAGCCCTCGCAGGCCCAGTCGAACCCCGCCGGGGTGGGCGAGCTCCTCGCCGCTCGCGCGCGCCTCACCGTGGTGGATCCCCGCTCCTCGGCCACCGCCCGGCAAGCCGCCCACCACCTCCGGCCGCGCCCCGGCAGCGATCTCGTCCTCCTCGCCGCGCTCGTCCGCGCCGTGCTCCTCCGCCGCCCGCCCGCGACCCTCGCCGCGTCGGACGCCCTCCTCGCCGAGGCCGACGTGGCCGCGCTCGCCGCGGCGGTCGCCCCGTTCGACGACACCCGCGCCGCCGCCGAGACCGGCCTCCCCCGGGAGGCCATCGCGGCCCTCGCCCAGCGCCTGCTCGCCGCCGAGCGGCCCCTGGTGTGGAGCGGGCTCGGGGTGCTGCTCGGCCCCCACGGCACGCTCGGCTACTGGCTCACGCTCGCGCTCCAGGCCGTGCTCGGCGGGCTCGACCGCCCGGGCGGATGGCTCCGGCAGCGCGGCGCCGTCGATCTCGCCGCGGTGTTCCGGCGGATTGGCCCCAAGGGGAGCGACCCGGCGCTGCGCTCCCGCATCGGCGGCTTCCCGGCGGTGCTCGGCACCCTCGCGGCGGCCACCCTCGCGGACGACGCCCTGACCCCCGGCGAGGGCCAGCTCCGCGCGCTGATCGTCGTGGGGGGCAACCCCGCGGTGTCGCTTCCCGACACCGATCGCGCCGCCCGTGCGCTCGCCAGCCTCGATCTGCTCGTCACCGTGGACCTCTTCGCGCGCGAGACCGCCGCGTACGCCCACGTCGTGCTCCCCGCCGCGGACTGGCTGGAGCGGACCGACGTGCAGGTGCACATGGCCTCCCAGCGCCGCATCCCGCACCTCCAGGTGGCCCCGGCGGTGGTGCCGCCGCGCGGGGAGGCGCGGGAGGACTGGGCGATCCTCACGGGCCTGGCGAGGGCCGTCGGGGGGCCGCTCGGCTACCTCGCGGGGGCGGTCCACCCCACCACGATCGCGGCCGCGGCGGTCTCGGCGCTCTCCCCGTTCTCGTGGGCGGCCCTGAGGGCGGCGCCGCGCGGGCTCGTGGCCCCGGGCGAGGCCTTCGGCGCGCTCCGCGCCACCGGCGCGCGCTGTGTCAACGGAGGGACGGTGCGGCTCGCGGTCCCCGCGTTCGTGTCGGCGCTCGCGGACGTGGCCGGGGCCCCGAGCGAGCCCGCGGGCCTGCGCCTCGTCACCTCGGTGCGCCCCATCGGGAGCCTGAACACCTGGATCCGCGGGGGCGCCGGGCCCGTCGCGACGCTCCATCCCGAGGACCTCGCCGCGCTCGGCTCGCCCGCGTGGATCCGGATCACGGGGCCCGGCGGCACCGTGGACGTCGAGGCCCGCGGCGATCCCGCCCTGCCCCGCGGCACGGTCGTCCTCCCGTTCGGCGATGCGCGCGGCAACCCCAACCGGGTCATCGGCGTCGCGCGGCTCGACGTGTTCACCGGGCAGCCGCTCTCCAACGGCGCGCCCGTCACCGTCGAGGCCGCTCCCGCCCCGGGCTGGCCGTGACGCGCCCGGCGGGCGAAGTTCCCGAGATGTCGAACCCGTCGGAGCGTCCGCTCTTCTCGCAGGTCGGCCGCGACAGCGGCGCGGCCACGGATCCGCGCTCGCGCACCTTCCACCTCGTCATCGTGGCGGGGATCCTGCTCTCCGCCGGGCTCCTGCTCACCGAGCTCGCCGAGCGTGGGCGGTGGGTGACCGTGCGGGTGACGCTCGACGGGGCGGCGCTGGAGCCGGAGGGCACGCCGGTGGAGGCGACGGCCACCCCGGTCCCGCCGGCGCCCACTCCGGTCGAGCCCCCCGGCGCGTCGGGAGCGGGGGAGTAGCGCGCGCGGCGCGTTGACGTCCCGGGGATCCGGATAGGCGCCCGCCATGGCGTTCCACCCCGTCGTCGTCCTGCCCCCCGGCTACACCGTGCTCGACCTCTCCCGGCCGTGGCCCGGGCCGTCCGACGCGCCCGCTGGCCCCGGTCCGGATGCGCCCGTGTGGACCGTCGGTCGCTACGACGAGGACCGCGTCATCTACACCCAGCCGCTCTTCGAGGGCGGCCGCACCCTGCACGTCGGGATCGACCTCGGCGGGCCCGAGGGCACGGCGGTGCACGCGTTCGGGGAGGGGGAGGTGATCCACGCCGGGGTCAACCCCGCCGCGGGCGACTACGGGCCCACGCTGGTGACCGCGCACGTCTTCGAGGGCCGGCCCCTCTACGCGCTCTTCGGGCACCTCGCGGCGGCCTCCCTCGCGCGGAGCCCGGTGAGGCGGCGCTTCCGTGCCGGCGACGTGCTCGGGTGGCTCGGGGCCGAGCACGAGAACGGTGGGTGGCCGCCGCACGTCCACGTGCAGCTCGCGTGGGAGCGGCCGGTGACGCACGACCTGCCCGGCGCCGTGCGGCCCGCCGATCGTGCGGATGCGTTGCGACGCTACCCGGACCCGCGGAGGGTGCTCGGGCCGCTCTACTGACCGCTGGGCTACCGAGTGCCGGGCCTAAAGCGTCCGCTTGACGTTCCCCTGCTCGTCCCGCTCCGGCGGCCCGTGGGGCTCGACGGCGGGGGCCTCGGGTTGCGCTGGCCGGGTGGGGGGCGTCGCGGTGGAGCGGGCGGGCACGCGCTTCTCGGCGCGGGCGAGCTCTTCTTCCAGGGCGCGGGCCCCGGCGCCGTGATCGCTGTCCGGGCGGGTGACCGACTTGATGCCGCCCTTCAAGAGGTTCGCGGCGCGTCCGAAGAACGACATCCAGGCTCCGTGTGCGCCGTGACGATGCGCGCTGATGACAGCCTAACCCGGAGCCGCGCCTGGCTGGAGCAGCCGGAGGGAGCCTGGCGCCGGGGCCGCGGGAGGCTGGCACGTGGCGGCTCGCTCCCCACGAGACTCGGCCGGTTGTGCACGTTGGATGTCAAGGAATGGTGCGAGTGCGGGGAAGCGGCGTGGCGTGGGTGTCCTTCGGGAGGGGGCATCCGAATGACGACGGCACAGATCGAGGCGACGCTCCGCCTGCCCGGGCCCGAGCGCTATGCACATTTCCTCCAGGAAGCGGCGGGCGAGCGCCAGGTGTGGGGGCTCTACGATGACGGTTGGGCGCTCGCGGAGGGCTCGTCCGGGCAGCGCGTGTTGCCGATCTGGCCGGCGAAGGCGTTCGCCGAGCGCTGCGCCGTGGGCCTCTGGGCCGGCTATCGCCCCCGCGCGGTCTCGCTCGACGAGCTGTTCGACCATCTCATGCCCCACCTCGCCGCGACCGGCACGGAGCTCGGTGTCTTCTACACACCCTCCGGGAAGGGGGTCCTGCCGGGGCACGAGCGGCTGGAGCACGATTTGCGAGCGGAGCGGGCCAACATCGCGTAGGGCGGCGCCAGCACGTAGGGCGCTGCCACCGTTCACTCCCCCAGGAGCGCCAGCCCCGCGGCCAGGAGCGTCTCGGGCGCGACGGCCGCGGCGGACGCGGCACAGCGGGGCGTCGAGAGCGCCACGACGGTGTGGGCGTCGGCGCGGGTCGGGTCGAGCACGTCCACCCCCCGCAGGGCGCGGCCCTCCCAGCGCCACGTCGCCGTGCGCAGGAGCTTGCCCGAGGGCGCGTAGAAGCGGCCGCCGCGGAGGAGCCCGCTCGCGTCGAGATCGAGATCGGCGCTGGCCCAGGCGGCCCCGGCACCCGGCCGCGCATTGGCCGTGACCGTGATCGTGGCACCGTTGGGTTGGGCGCCGCGCGCGAGCCCCACGGGGTCCCAAACGTCGCCGAGGCGCGGCGCGAGGAGATCTCCCACCGAGAGCTGCCCGGTGAGGCGCTGGGCGGCCCCGACGCGCATCGGCGCGCGCATGGCCTCGGTCTGGAACCACGTGTCGGCGCCGCGCTGGAGCACCGCCTGCCGCCGCCCCGCCGCGAGCGTGCTCGACACGACCAGCGCGTCGGTGCCCGTCCGCGCGACCCGCCACCCGGTGACCCCGGCGGGGTCCGTGATCGTCACGTCGAGGACGCACCGTTGGCCCGCCGGGAGCGCGGTAGCGGCATCGGCGCCGCGGAGGAGCGCGGTGGCGGCCGCGAGATCGGCGGCGCTCGCGGTGGGGACGCTCCCCGCCGGGAGGGGGACCGCGCCCGCGGCGGTCCCGGCCGTGCCGTTCGGGGGCGCACCCCAGGCATCGGTCGCCCAGGCGCCGACCACGAAGAGCGCCACGAGCCCGGCGAGGCCGCGGGAGAGCTCGCCCCGAGTGGCCCGCCACGCCGGCAGCGCCGCGGCGAGCACCGCCGCCACCATCGTGACCGGGAGCACGATCGCGTACCCGAGCCCGTCGATGGCGAACATCGCGGCGTACCCGACGCTGTACCCGGGCGGCGGCGGCATCGGGATGCCCCCCATCCGCTCCGTCACCACCCGGATGACCTCCGCGATGCCGACGCCCGCGACCGCCCCGAGCAGGCCCAGGAGCGCGCCCTCGGCCACGAACAGCCCGGCCACGTCGCGACGCCGGAGCCCGACGACCCGGAGCATCGCGATCTCCGCCTTGCGCTCGGCCACCACCGCCGCGACGGCGTGCGAGAGCGAGAGCACGGTCACCAGCGCCATCAGGGCCTCGAACACGCCGAAGATGCGGTCGTAGAGGGCGCGCACGGCCTGGTAGTAGGTGGCGCGGGTGTACCAGGGCTCGGCGGCCAGCTCGTCGTAGCCCTGCGCCGCGAGCACGCGCCGCGCCGCGTCCAGCACGAGGTCGGTGTCCCCCGTCTCGTCGAGCGCGAGGACGAGCACGTCCACGGTGGTGCCGTCCACGAGGGAGAGCGCCGTCTCCAGCGGCATCGTGGCCAGCGAGCGGTCGAGCTCCTCCGCGCCGCTCTTGGCGAGCCCGGCGACCTCCAGGTCCATCGCGTTGGTGAGGCCGCGGTCGGTCGTGACGAGCGCGGTGGTGAAGTCGCCCGCGCCTACCTCCAGCCGCGCCCCGAGCGAGACCCCGAGCACCACCGCCGCGGTGTCGGCCCCCGTGAGCGCCCGGCCCGTCACCGGCGTGGTCACCGGCGCGATGATCGGCTCCGCGTCGGGCTCCGTGCCCACCCCGACGAACACGCCGGTCCGGCCGCCGCTGGTGAGCATCCCCATCACCTGCCGCCTCACGGAGCTGCCCGCGAGGTGCGCCGCGATGACGGGATCGGCGGCGAGGGCGGCGCGGGCGGCCTCGAGGCGCGTGCGCTCGACGCGGTGCCGCTCGGGGGCAGGGGCGTCGAACCAGTCGGCGTCCGCGATCTGCACGTGGCCGTTGCCGCCGCGCGCGAAGGTCTCGGCGAGGCCGAAGTAGCTGTGGCGCGTGAACCCGTAGAACAGCAGGCCGCCCACGACCGCGTTGGCGAGCGCGCCGGCGGTGAGCAGCGTGCGGCGCGGGTTGCGGGCGAGGCTCGCGGCGGCGAGGCGGAGGGTCTCGACGATCACGCCGTCACCGAGGCCGTGGCAGGGGGAACCATCCGGCCGCCGTCGAGGCGGAGGAGGTGGTGCGCGCGGGCGGCCACCGCGGGGTCGTGCGTCGCGAGCACGAGCGCGGCGCCGGCGTCGCGGGCGGCGGCGAAGAGGAGGTCGAGGACGGCGGCGCCGGTGGTGGTGTCGAGCGCGGCGGTGGGCTCGTCGGCGAAGACGACCACGGGGCGGTTCACGAGCGCGCGCGCGATGGCGACGCGCTGGCGCTGGCCGCCGGAGAGGGTGCGCACGTCGCGGTCGCACTGGGCCAGGAGGCCGACGGAGGCGAGGAGGGCGCCCGCGCGCTCCAGCGCCGCCTTCCGGGGCATCCCCGCCCAGATGGCCGGCAGCGCCACGTTCTCGCGCGGGGTGAGCACCGCCATCATCGGGTAGGTCTGGTGGACGAAGCCGAGCTTCCGCAGGCGCAAGGCGCTCCGGGCGTCGTCTCCGAGCGCGGAGATGTCCTGATCGTCGAGCCACACGCCGCCGCGCGTGGGCGGGTCGAGCAGGGCGGCGACGTGCAGGAGCGTGGACTTGCCGGAGCCCGACGGCCCCATCACGGCGGTGGCCTCGCCCGGTGCGAACGCCACGCTGACGTCGACCAGCGCGGGGATCTCGACGGCGTCGAGCTGCCAGGAGCGGGACACGCCGCGGAGGGAGTACATCGGGCGCGGGAGTATTAGAGCCGGGCGCGACGGGCAACGACCCGAGGGCCCGCCACCCCACCGTCGGTACGCACGGGTTAGAGCCGGCGGCGATGACGAATGGCCCTCGCGTGCTCCTGCTCGGAATCGGCGGCATCGGCGGCACGCTCGCCGCGCACCTCGCGGCCGCCGGCGTCCAACTCTGCGCCGTGACGCGCAGCACCGCCGTCGCCGACGCCGTGAACCGCCGCGGCTTCCGCCTCACCGGCGTCGGCACGCAGGAACGTGGCGGCCGCACCGTCCCCGGGCGCATCGAGGTCGGCATCCCGGCCGGCGCGGGCCCGTTCGACTTCGCCTTCCTCGCCACGCAGCCCTCCGACCTCGACGTGGCCGCGCGGCAGGCCCTGGCGCACCTCGCCCCCGACGGCAAGCTCGTCACCTTCCCGAACGGCCTCCCCGAGGAGCGCGTGGCCCGCATCGCCGGCGATCCCGGGCGGGTCCTCGGCGCCATCGTCGGCTTCGGCGCCAGCCACCCCGAGCCGGGCGTCTTCGAGCGCACCAGCGCCGGCGGGTTCGTCCTCGGCCGCCTCGACGGGCAGCCCGACCCCGCGCTCGACACCCTCGCCACGCTCCTCGCGCCCATCGCGCCGGTCGACCGCTCCGACAACCTGCGCGGCGCGCGCTGGAGCAAGCTCGCCATCAACGCGGCCATCTCCTCGCTCGGCACCCTCGGGGGGGACCGCCTCGGCGTGCTCCTCCGCAAGCGCCACGCCCGCCGCCTCGCGCTCGAGGTGATGACGGAGGTGGTGGAGGTCGCCCGGCGCGAGGGGGTCCGCCTCAAGCCCATCGCCGGCACGCTCGACCTCGACTGGCTCGCGCTCTCGCCCGCGGAGCGCCGCTCGACCGGGTCCGCGGGCCTGCTCGTGAAGCACGCCGTGCTCCTCCTCGTCGGCTTCCGCTACCGTCGCCTCCGGTCGAGCATGCTCGCGGCGCTCGAGCGCGGGCAGGTGCCCCCGGTCGACTTCCTCAACGGCGAGGTCACCGCGCGCGCCGATGCGCACGGCGTCGCGGCGCCCGTGAACCACGCCGTCGTGACGCGCATCCACGAGCTCGCCACCGGCAGCCGGCGCCCGGCCCACGCGGAGCTCGCGGCGCTCTACCGGGACACCCGGGCGGTCGGTTAGACGCCTCGCCCTCTCTTTCGCCGCGGCACGCCCGCCGGGAGCCACGATGGGCCGCATCTTCGAGACCCGCAAAGCCACGATGTTCAAGCGCTGGGACAAGATGTCCAAGGCGTTCACCCGCGTCGGCCGCGAGATCGCCATGGCGGTGAAGGCCGGGGGTACGAGCCTGGAGGGCAACCCGTCGCTCCGCCGCGCCGTCCAGAACGCGCGCGCCGTGAACATGCCGAAGGACCGCGTCGAGGCCGCCATCAAGAAGGCCGCCGGGCAGGCGGACGTCACCTACGAGGAGATCGTCTACGAGGGCTACGGCTCCGGCGGCGTCGCGATCATCGTGCAGACCGCCACCGACAACCCCGTCCGCACCGTCGCGAACATGCGGGTGCACTTCTCGCGCGAGGGCGGCAACCTCGGCTCCTCCGGCAGCGTCGCGTTCCTGTTCAAGCGCATGGGCGTCTTCCGCCTCGCCCCCGAGGGCATCGACGCCGAGTCCTTGGAGCTCGACCTGATGGATCATGGCCTGGAGGAGATGGGGGAGGGGACCGGCGAGCAGGGCGAGCCGCTGCTCATCGTCCGCTGCGCGTTCCACGACTTCGGCATGCTCCAGCGGGCGCTCGAGGAGCGCAAGCTCGCGCCGGTCTCGACCGCCGCCGAATACGTGCCCTCCTCGGTCATCGAGCTCTCCGAGGAGCAGGCGGACGAGGTGTTGCAACTCGTCGATCGGCTGGAGCAGGACGACGACGTCCAGAGCGTGTTCCACAACCTCGCGTAGCCAGGCCGGCTGCTTCGATCAGGTTGAGGTGGCACGGCTCGGCTATCGTTATCTGGTCGGCGAGGGGCTACCAGGTCCCCGACCAGCCCTCGCAGACCCCGTCGTTGCACGTGAAGAAGTACGGGAACCACTTCGCGGGCACGTCGTCCCAATGCAGGGCCTTCGCGCCCGACCCCGCGATCGCGGCGGGGTTCAGCACCATGGCACCGCTCTCGACCAACCCGGCTTGGGTGCTCGCGGCCTGCTCGGGCGTCATCTGGCCCTGGTCGACCGCGTGCTTCAGTTGGAGCTCCGCCTCCTCTGCCAGGAAGTAGAGATTGGGCGTGGCGGCCGCCATCCGGGGGTCCGCGGCGCGCACGGCGAGGAGCTGCTTGCACGTGGGGCACCACGTCGCGACGACCACGCCCTCGAAGCGACCCGACGTGCCGACCGCCTCCCAGACGAGCCCGTTCTCGCCCGGGGTGCCGACCTGGATGCTCGCGGGGACCGTGAACTCGTCCGAGTAGCCGGACTGCTTGGTGATCGGGCCACCGCAGGCGAGGAGCGCGAGGAGCAACATCCCGGGGATCTATCGCGGGGAGGGGCCTACGCGGGATCGACGATGGTGAGGAACAGCGGCGCGGGGTTCGGGCAGGTGGAGCAGGTGAGCGCGAGCGCCCACACGCCTTCGTCCGTGAAGCCGGGGAAGGGGTCCGACGGGCCGGTCGCGGCGCCGAGGTCGATGTGGGTGCCGGAGGTCAGGGTGTAGCGCCAGGTCTCGGCGGCGAGCGCCTCGAGATCGAGGAAGTTGGCCTCGAGATCGTCGAGCGCGAGGTCGAAGCGCGCGACCATCAGGCCGTCCACCCGCGTGGGCTCGAAGCCACCGCCGTGGCCGTCGCGCGTGAGCGCCGACCAGTCGAGCAGCCAGGGGCCGTCGCGCAGCACGGGCGCGTGGGTGAGCGAGGAGAGGTCCGCGGAGAAGTCGAGGACCGGGCACCCATCCGTGACCGAGGCCGTGGTGGCGGTCTCGCCGACGGTGGGGGCGAGGAACGCGAGCATCCGCGCGCCCACGGCGATCTCGGTGCCCGTCGTGAGCAGCACGAGCCACGTGCCGGTGCCGGCCGCGAACTGCAGCTCGATGTCGGAGTCCGTCCCGAAGAACGCCATCTCCGAGAGGGAGACCTGCGTGGCGTCGCCGGGCTCGTGCGAGAGGTAGACGCGGAGATCCGCCTGGTCGAGGTTGTCGTCGGAGAGGCCGAGCTCGACCTCCTCCTCCGTCAGGTAGGGGAAGTTCAGCAGCGAGGCGTTGTCGATGTCCGCGACGGGATCGAGCGCGTTGCAGCGCAGATCGGTGCGGAGAGCCGACCAGTCGAGCGTCCCGTCGGTGCGCTCGGCGAGCGGGAACGACGGGGCGTCGAGCACACCCTCGTAGGTGAAGTTGTTGGGATCTCCCAGCGGCACGTTGCCGTCCGCGGCGGGCGCCGGCAGGTCGGTGTCCCCGGCCCCCGTGTCCTCGCCCGACCGCACGCAGCCCACCGCCAGGAGCAGCACCCACATCAGCGAGCGCCGTACATCGAGTCGATCACCTGCACGAACGTGATGGCCTGGCCCAGATCGAGGTCGAGCTGCCACGCGACCTCGCCCTCGGGCGTGACGTTCTGGATCTGCCCGGCGCTCGACCACACGACCTGCGTGTTGCCGTCGTCGAAGCGGTGGACGTCCCCCTTCGCGAACACGTAGAGCGGCGGGTCGGAGGTGTAGCTCCACACCTCGTGGGCGGTCAGCGCCACCTCGTCGAACTCGATCTCCACCGCGCGGGAGGCGGAGCGCTCCACCGGGCCGTTCTCGAAGAAGAGGAGGCGGTCGCCGAGCACCTCGAACTGGTGGTGCATGAGGATGCTCTCGGCGCCGCCGAAGTCGAACTGGTTGAGCTTCCCGTTCATGGTCCAGAGGACCTCGCCCGTGGCGCGGTCGATCTTGGCGAGGCTGCCGACCGACTTCATGCTGAAGTAGTACACGTCCTCGACGGGGTCGTAGTCGAGCGCGTTCCCGTGGGTCCAGTTGTGCTCGAACTCGGGGATGCCGATGGCGTCCGGATCCCAATGGTCCCAGGCGTTGAAGATCTCCGTGAGGGTGCCGTCGGGCGCCAACTCGACGATCTTGTCGGCGGAGCGGCCCTCGCGGTCCTCCACCACGATGGCGGCGATGGAGCCGTCGGGGAGCCCCGTCATGTCGTGGTCGATGTAGGGGAAGGGGGTCTCGACGACGCTGCCGCCGTCGAGCGAGACCTTCACGACCTTGCCCGTCTCCAGCGAGTCCTGGGGGCCCGCGAGGCAGTAGACGACGTACTGGCCGTCGTCCGTCATGAACGCCCGCATGAGGTTCCCCACCTCCTCGACGAAGTGGTACCAGACGTATTGGCCCTGGGCGTCCACGATGACGACCGCGAACGTCGTGCCTTGCAACGGGATGACCTGGAAGCCGCCCGACCACGACTCGGCGGTGCCGGTGGCGCGCGTCGGGAAGAGGCCCGAGGGCAGGCTCTCGGTGGTGATCGTGTAGTCGTCGCTCGCCACGGATCCGCCCGCGGCGTCGTTGACGACACGGAAGTGGACCTCGGTGTCGGCCGTCATGCCGAGCAGCAGCGCCTCGTGCTCGGTGGCCTCGGCCGTGGCGGGGGTGACGTGGCCGTAGGCTTCCGTCGTGCCGAACTCGACGACGCCGGAGGTCGGCACCGCCGTGCGCCACCGCACGATGACCACGGTGGAGACGTAGTCGGAGATCTCGGCGGTGATGTCCGCGGGGACCGCGTCGGGGTCGGTGTCACCCGTGGTGTCCCCCGTGTCGGCGAGGCCCGAGTCGTCGATGCCGGACGTGGTGTCCTTGTCGGACGCGGCGGGGTTGGCGGTGCAGCCGAGGAGGAGCGTGGTGAGGAGGAGCATGGTCTTCATCATACGACGCAGGATGCCCGCGGGATCGTGGCCGTGCTCACCGACAACTCTCACGGCGTGAGGTCGGCTTCCTCGCGCTCATCCGCGCCCTCGGCGTCGATGTGGACCAGCACGTCCACCCCGGGCAGGGCGGCCTCCACGGCGTGCTCGACCTCGTGGGCGAGCCGGTGGGCGTCGATGAGGCGCATGTCAGCCGCGAGCACGAGGTGCACCTGCACGAAGCGGGAGGGGCCAGCGCGGCGGGTGCGCAGGTCGTGCCAGCCCAGGATGCGGGTGGTGAAGCGACCGAGCACCTCCTCGACCACGGCGCGCTCCTCGTCGGGGAGCTGGCGGTCCATCAGCTCGCCTACGGCGTCGCGGAGGAGCCCGACGACGTCCTTCGCCATGATCCCGCAGACGAGCAAGGACGCTGCGGCGTCCGCGCGGAGCTCGCCGGTGAGCGCCGCGATCCCGAGGCCCGCGAAGACGGCGGCGCCGGTGTAGAGATCCATCCGGTAGTGCACGGCGTCGCCACGGAGCACGAGGGAGCCCGTGCGCGTCGCGGCCCGCGACAGGAACGTGCTGATGCCGAGCGATCCGGCCATCGAGACGACCATCGCGGCCATCGCGGGGCCGGTCGCGACGGCGCTCGGCGTGCCTCCGGCAAGCTCGTTGACCGCGTGCCACCCGATCGCGACCACGAGCCCGCCCAGGACCAGCCCCTGCGCGAGGGTCGCCAGGGCCTCGGCCTTCCCGTGCCCGTAGGGGTGCCCGTCGTCCGCGGGCATCGCGGCCTGCCGCATCATCCACAGGTTCAGGCCGGACACCGCGGCGTCCGCGAGCGAGTCCGTCGCCGAGGCGAGGATGGCGGTCGAGCCCGTGTACAGCGCGGCCGCGAGCTTGAACGCCCCGAGGAGGAGGGTGGCCACGACGGCGACGAGGAGGGGGCTTCCGGGCATGGGCGCGGTCTATCCCGCGGGGCTCGTCTACTCACACGTGAGCGTGTCGAACGTGCAGGTGAAGTCCGTGGCGCCATCGGCGCTCCACGTGGCGTGCACGATGACCTCGTCGGGGTCGTCCGAGAGGGTGGCGAACACGATGTCGTCCGGGAGGTTGCCCTCCCACGTCGTGTTCTCTGACGTGAGCACCGCACCGGCCTGGAGCACGGCTCCGCCGCCGGCGATCGTGGCCGAATTATCCGTCACCCTGCTGTTCCGGATGACAACGGTAGCGTCGTATGCGACCTGGATGCCCGCGCCGTACAGCGCGCGGTTGTCCTCGATTGCCACCGAATCCAGGTCGGCGATGACACCTCCAACCCTGACGCCGGTGCCGGCCGTCAACTCCGGACAGGGTGAGGAACTCTCATAGTCGCCGCAAGATCGCCGAGGGTCGTCATAACCCCGGCGCACGGTGAGCCCCCCGGGCTCCCTCGGGGTAGGGACGCAGGCGATCCCGAGCGCGAGCAGGCAGATATTTGGGTGGAGCGCGGTCAATCCCCGACAAATACCCGCTGCACCCGCCGGCTGTCCACCTTCACGAGCAGCTCGTACGGCATCGTCCCCGCCTGCGCCGCCACGTCTTCAGGCCGCAGGACCTGCCCGTCGTGGGCCCCGAAGAGCAGCACCTCGTCGCCCACCACGGCGTCGGGCACGCCGGAGAGGTCGATCGCCATGGAGTCCATCGACACACGCCCCAGGATCCGCGCGGATGTGCCATGCACCCGTACCGAGCCCTGGTTGGAGAGGCGCCAGGGCACGCCGTCGTGATAGCCGGCCTCCACGATGCCGACGCGGAGCTCGTCGACGTCGATGGTGTAGGTGCCGTTGTAGCCCACGCGCTGGCCGCGCGGCCAGGTGGCGATCTGGGCGATGCGGCTCACGAAGGCGACCGCGAGCTGGAGCTCCATCGATTGGGCGACCGCGGGCGAGGGGTAGATGCCGTAGAGGCCCAAGCCGAGCCGCACCATGTCGTAGCGGGCGCCTGGGAAGCGCGCGGCGCCCGAGGTCGCGGAGGCGTGGATGACGAGCGGCTCGTCGCCCTCCGCGCGGATCGCGGTCACGACGGTGTCGAACGACGCAAGTTGGGCCTCGGTGTAGGCGTCGGCGGCGGGATCGTCCGCGGAGGAGAGGTGGGTCATGAGCCCGGTGAGGCGGAGTACCCCCGAAGCGCGGATGAGGCGGGCGGCGGCCAATGCTTCGCCGGGGCTCACCCCGAGGCGGCCCATGCCGGTGTCGATCTCCAGGTGAACGTCACAGGTCGCGTTCATCGCCCGCAACGCGTCCGTCAGCGAGCGGGCGAGCGCCATCGAGTAGACGACGGGGGTGAGGCGATACCGCACGACCTTGTCGACCTCCTCGATGTCGAGGAGCGTCACGAGGATGGGGAGGTGGACGCCGGCCCGCCGGGCAAAGGCGCCCTCGTCCGCCGCGGACACGCCGATCCAATCGACGCCGCTCTCCTGCAACGACGTCGCGACGCGTGCCAGCTCGGTGCCGTACGCCCACGCCTTCAACATCGCGAGGATGGCGACGCCCGGCCCGCACCGCCGCCGGAAGCGCGCGATGTTCTCGCGGATGGCGCCGAGATCGACGAGGAAGCGCCGGGGGGACATCGACTCCCAGATCTCGCGCGCGGCGGCCGCGAGGCCCTCGTTGCGCGGTCCCTTCACGAGCAGGATGTCACCGGCCTGGGCCAGCGGGCGCACCGTGTCACGGATCTCGTCGACGTTGGCGACCTCGATGACCGGCGCGTCGGGGTGCACCGCGCGCCAGGCCGCCGCGGTGTGGCGGAGCGAGGCGTGGGGCAGCAGCACGAGGTGGGTGAACCCCTTCTCCGCGGCGAGCCGGCCGATGAGGGCGTGCTCCTGCTCGTCCCGTTCGCCCAACTCTCGCATGCCACCGAACACGAAGATCCGCTTTCCCCGTGCCTCGGGGCTGGACGCGACGGTCTCCAGCGCGGCTTGGACGGAGAGCGGGTCCGAGCTCGTGGCATCGTTCACGATGGTGACCCCGTCGGGCGTGCGCCAGGTCTCCATGCGGGTCGGACCAAACGAGTAGTCCTGGAGGATCGACGCGATCTCGGTCGGGCTCACCCCGAACCGGGTCGCCGCGGCCATCGCGAGCAGCAGGTCGTCCAGGAGCGGGGCTGAGCGGGTGCGCACGGGGATCTGGACGTGCACCTCGCCGTGCTCGCCCGGAAACGCGACGGTGAGCAGCGTCCCGGTGGGCGTGCTCACGCGCGCGACGAGGCGCGGGGCCCCCGCCGTGGGGTGGACGACGGCGCAGCGGAGCGGGGCCGTGTCGATCACGGGGTCGTCCGGTAGGAGCGCCCATCCGCTCGCGGGGATGCCATGAAACAAGCGGACCTTCTCGCGGGCCGTCGCCTCGCGCGTGCCGAATTGGGCGATGTGCGCGAGCCCGATGTTGGTGAGCACGCCCGCGTCGGGTTTCAGGACCGCCGCGATGGCGTCCATCTCGCCGGGCTCCGATACGCCGGCCTCGAACACGCCGATCTCCGTGCCCATCGGCGCCGCGAGGACCGCGAGCGGCACGCCGATCTGGCTGTTCCAGCTCCCCGGGCTCGCGGCGACCCGGTACCGCGTGGAGAGCAGCGCGGTCAGCGCGTCCTTCACGACGGTCTTGCCGTTGCTCCCGGTGATGGCGACGACCCGCCCGATGGCCCGCCCGCGGTGCCACGCCGCGAGGCGCTGGAGCGCCGCGAGGGGCGCGTCGACCTCGATGCGGGGCGGATCCCAGGCCGTCCCGTCCGCGGAGAGCGGCGGCACCCAGCCGGCGCGCACGATCGCGACCGCCGCCCCCGCCCGGAGCGCCGCCGCGACGAAGCCGTGGCCGTCCGCGTGGCGGCCCCCCAGCGCGAAGAAGACCTCCCCGGGGCGCGCCCGGCGGGAGTCGATCACCACGCCGCGGAGGGGCTCGTCCGAGAAGGGCCCGCCGCGGAGCCGGCCATCGACGAGGAGGGCCAGGGCGGCCGGATCGGGCAGGGTCACGACGCTCCGAGGGGACGCGCCGACCTAACCCGAACGCGCCCGGTCTACGGTGGCGGCACCAGCGTCGGCTCCGCGGTGGCGCGCGGGAGCGCTTCCCCCGCGAGCGCCAGCCCGGCCTCGACCTTCTCCGCGAGCACCCGCCGCTGCTCCGCGACGGCCGCGGCGATGGGCTCCCGCGTGAGCGTGAGCCAGTGGGCGTGCAGGACCTCGCGGCGCAGGTCGTAGCGCTCGCCCCACCGCAGCGCGGCGAACCCGGAGAGCGGCCCGATGACGAGCATCGCGAGCCCGACGGGGAGCCCGAACGCGACGCCGAACGCGACGGCCCACGCGATCCACGTGAGCTTCAGGATGACGAGCCCGAGCATCAGCTTCAGCGTGCCGACGAGGTCGGCGTGCCCCCCGGAGAGGCGCAGCGCGAGCGGCTTGACGAGGCGGTAGGGGATCCACGCGAGGGTGGCGCCGACGAGGGCCACGGGCGCGAGCAGCACGAGCGGCAGGAGCGGGACGATGGCGGCGAACGGGGAGGGGGGCGCGCCGGTGTGCCGGACCTCCAGCGCGAAGGGGTCGGTGACACCGACGGCGTCGAGCAGGCGGACGTAGTGGCGCGTGGCCTCGACCACCTCGACGACGCGCTCGGGATCGCGCTCGTCGAGGGTGCGGTAGGCCGCGGCGAGCGCGCGGGCGCGGTGATCGAGGGCCCCCATGTCACGCCCGCCGTCGGGGCTCGTCCACGCCGCCACGGCCACGAGCCCGCGCCAGATCTCGCGGTCCTCGGCCTCCAGCACCACCTGGCTCAGCGCGTCCGCGATCTGCGCCGTGAGCGCCCGCACGGCCTCCTGGCTCGGCTCCACCCCCGGCTCGAGCGGCGCCACCTCGATCGGCGTGCCGAACGTCAGCGCCACGCGGCTCCGGAAGATCTCCTTGTCCTCGTAGAGCATGCCGACGGGCACGACCCGCAAGCCGGGCGCGCGGCTCGAGAGCGCGATGCGCGCGGCGCCGGTCTTCAGCGGCTGGAGCCCCGGCTCGTCGTGGCTGATGCCCTCTGGGAACAAGGCGAGCCACCCTTGGGCGCCGAGCAGGCTCCGGCAGCGCGCGAAGGTCTCCTCGTTCTGCGCGGTGTCGGCCTCCTTCGCGCGGTAGACGGGGATGGCGGAGAACGCGCGGAGGATGCGACGCGCGAGGGGGTTCGAGAACAGCGTGCTCTTCGACAGGAAGGCGACGGGCCGGTCGACGCCGATGCAGAGCACGAGCGGATCGAGGAGCCCGTTCGGGTGGTTCGCGACGAGGATCACCGGGCCCTCGGCCGGAGGGGTACCCGTGACCGCGATCTCCCGGTAGTACAGGCGGATGAGCGCGAGCCAGGCGGCGCGGAGGAGCGGATCCATGCCGACGCACGTAGCGCACGCCGCGGCGCGGTGGGGGCGGCGCGGCACGGGAAGCGCGGCCCGGGCGGCGGCGGTTGGGCCTTCCGATCGGCACGGGCCCGGCTATAGTCGCCCGACCGAGGCCCCCTTCATGCGCACTTCGCTCTCGCTGCTCTCGCTCGTGCTCCTCGCCCCGCTGCTTGGCTGTCCTCCCGCGAAGGAAGGCGTCCCCGCCGAGGACGACACCTCCGTCGTGGACGAGACGGACGCCGACACGGACGCCGACAGCGACACGGACACGGATACGGACAGCGACACCGACACGGACACCGACACCGACACCGATTCGGACACGGATACCGACACCGATACCGACACCGACCCGGCGTTCACCGCCTTCGCCGGCAGCGTGACCGTCTACTCGGCGACCGACGGCGTCGTCGCTTGTGACGTGGAGGCCGACCTCGCCGGGACCGCCTACACCGGCACCTGCGACAACTGTGACTTCGCGTTCGTCATGGACGACACGATCACGCGCGACGACAGCCCGAGCGCCTGCACCAACTACCTCGCGGGCGTCTCCTACATCAACGAGGGCCTGGGCTTCGACTTGTTCATGGCCCACGCCGACCCCTACATGGTCGCGGGCTACTACGGCAGCTACCCGTACGACGACGCCTTCCTGGTCGGCGCCGACTACTACGGCACCGGCTCGGCGTATTGGTTCGTCACCATGTACGACGGCTCCTACTACGGCACCTTCAGCCGCAGCGGGAACGACATCTCGTGGAGCTACACCGCCGAGAGCGTCTCGTACTACGGGGGTTATTCCGCCTACTACGACTCCTGCTCTTCCAGCTACTACGGGTACTCCGGCAGCTCGTTCAGCGGCACGGGCGGCACGTCGCTGCTCGATTGTGACGGCCTCATCGTCGACGTGTGGGAGGTCACCACCGACGGCACCGCGCCGCTCGACGTCTCGGTCGACACGGTGGACGCCACGACCGCCTTCGACGCCAAGATCTGGGTCAACGATCCGGACGGCTGCTCCGTCGGCTTCGCGGACGACAGCTTCGACTGCACCTACCCGCCGCCGACCTGGCAGTGCCCCTCCACCCAGATCACGACCCCCACCGCGGGCACCTACCAGATCGTCGTCGAGTCGCTCGGCGACTGCGCCGGCTCCACGGCCGAGTACCAGCTCCTCGTCGACGGTGGCACGGACGTGGTCCTCGTGCACGACGACGTGAGCTCGACCGGCGCCTCCGTCGAGGTGACCACCCGGGTCGACGTGCAGGGCTCGGGCACGCTGCTGCCGTAGCCTCCCGGGGCGGGCGGACCAAGGCGGGGGGTGCCAACCGGCGCCCCCCGTTCAGGCAAAAGAACCCGGCTCAGACCCCGACCAACCCCGCCCGGCGCACCTTCTCCCAATTCGGGGTGAAGCGCTCCCAATCGCCGGGGAACGCGGCGCGGGCGTCGGTCCACTTCAGCGCCGGCCGGCCGGGCGTGGCGGCGTCGATGACCTCCGCGAGCCACGCCATCGCGTCGCGACGCGCCTTCACGCGCGTGGCGCCGTCCCGGGTGTGGAGGAGCAGGGCGCCCTCGTCGTCGAGGACCTCCCCACCGAGCCACACGAGGCGCTCCCCGGGCTCGGGCGGGGGCGCGGCCAGCGCGCGCGCGATGCGGTCGGGCGGCTCCCGGGTGGGGGCCAATTCGGTGTCGAACCAGGTGTGGGCGGGCCGATCCAGCTCCCGGCCCCGCATCCACGCGGCGAGCGCGCGGGGCAGCACGGTGTCGAAGCGGTCGGGGTCGGCGCCCGTGGCGTCGACGTGGAGCAGATCGTTGGCGGCGAAGAGGTCCGGCGGGAGCGCCGGCACGGTGACGCCGTAGCGCGCGGGGTCGACCGCGATGCCGGAGTGGCGTGTCAACACGAAGCGGTGCCAGAACGCGGAGGAGAGGAGGTCCGCCGCGAAGAGCTGCCGCACGATCTCCAGGGCGTCGACCGTCTCCTCCTCGGTCTGGGTGGGGAACCCGTACATGAGATAGGCGTGCACGAGCACCCCGGCCTGCCGGAACGCGGCCGCCGACCGCGCGACCTGCTCGATGGTGACCCCCTTCTCCATGCGCGCGAGCAGCCGGTCGGACGCGACCTCCAGGCCGCCCGTGACCGCCACGAGCCCCGCCGCGGCGAGGAGGCGACACAAATCGGGCGTGAACGCGGCCTCGAACCGGATGTTGCCCCACATCGTGACCGTCGAGCGCCGGCCGAGCAATTCCAGCGCCAGGTCGCGCAACCCGCGGGGCGGCGCGGCTTCGTCCACGAAGTGGAAGCCGGATTGGCCGGTGTCCCGCACGAGCTCGTCCATCGCGTCCGCGAGGCGCTCGGCGCGCGCGGGCAGGTAGCGGGAGATGTAGTCGAGCTGGATGTCGCAGAACGAGCACTTGCGCCAGTAGCAGCCGTGGGCGAGCGTGATCTTGTTCCACCGCCCGTCCGACCAGAGCCGGTGCGCAGGGTTGAGGCTGTCGACGAGCTGGAGGTAGTGGTCGAGGCGCAGATCGCCGTACCAGGCGGCGATGGCGGCCGGCGTGTCGACGTTGGGCGCGGGTGTAACCTCGGTCCTGTCTCCGGGGGCGTTGCGGGGGGCGGAGCCCCCTGCCCCATGAACACCTGCCCCAAGAGAGGGGGACCGATCCCAAATCAACCCCTCCCGTGTGCGCGTCCGGTGCCGACGATCTGGCCCCCCCGCGTCATGCTCCAACCACCCGAGGAGCGGCCCCTCGCCGTCGTCGTAGACGAGCGCGTCGACGTACTCCCAGAGGCGCGGCTCGTTCACGTCGCGGAGCTCGGTGTTGACATAGCCGCCGCCCATCACCACCCGGGCCCCGCGCGCGCGGAGGCGGCGCCCGATTCGGAGCGCGCCGTACAGGTTGCCGGGGAAGGGGACGGAGAGCCCGACGACGTCGGCGGTGATGGTGTCCGCGAGGGTGTCGAGCCAGCCGTCGAGCAGGGTGGTGCGGGCGAGGCGGCCGGCGAGGGCGTCGAACGACGCGGGGCCGACGGCGAGGTGATGTTGGTAGCGGATGAGCGAGAAGCCGTCGTCCACGCAGGAGGTGACGAGGTCCGCGAGATCGGCGAGGTAGAGGGTGGCGAGGTGGCGCGCGGCGTCGTCGACGGCGAGGGGGCCGAACCCGTCGAGGTCGGCGTTGGTGAGGCGCGGGCCGCGGGGCAGGAACGGCGTGTCGAGGATGCGCGGGGCGAGCGTGCGGTCCTTCCCCTGGAGGAAGCGGACGACGGGGTCGATCGCACCGATGTGGGCCTCGCGCAACGCGATGGCGCGCCACGCCGGCTCGGGGAGGTCCTCGGCGTCCGCGAGGCTGTCGAACAGCTCGGTCAGGCCGGCGCGAGAATAGAGCCGGAGCACCCACTCGATGCCGAGATCGCGTTGGGTGCAGGCCACGCCGTGGTCGCGGAGGGCGCGCGCGAGGTAGGCGGGGCCCGGGTAGGGCGCGTTGAGCTGCGTCAGCGGCGGCAGCACCAGGGCCAGTTGCATGCGCGAACGTAGCGCGGCGAGGGGGGGCGACGGAGGGCGCCGGGTGCGATGCGTCGGGTCCCATCACGGCGGGTCCTCTTGGGGCGGGGCCCGCCCCGCAACGCCCGGATGCACCTGTCGACGACCCTGACGCCGCCGTCCGGGCGGAAAATCGAGATCCGATGCAGCGCGACGCGAGCGGCGCGTCGACGCGCGGATCGGATGCGGAACCACGTCCTCGCGTGAGGGACGCGGAGGGCGCCGCCGGAGGCGGCGGTCCGGCCGGCCGCCGCGGCCG
>JAUXTN010000019.1 GCA_030684355.1 Pseudomonadota bacterium | reverse complement strand
CAAGGTCGGGGTGCTCGCCGCATCAGTCGTCGCGGCACTGGTCGGTGCCGTGATGCTCCTGGCCTCCGGCCGCCGGAGCGCGGGCGACCGAGGCGCTCGCGCCGAGCCCCGCAGGGGACCGACCCCCCGCCGCCTCGGCGGGGGGGCACGCCCACCCGTTCCCGATGGGCCGAACCCCCTCCGCGATGGTAGCGTAGGGCCGATGTCGCGCGCCCCCGTCCTCCTCGCCCTCGTCCTCGGTTGCACGGCGCCCGCCACCACGCCCGACGACAAGCCGGTTGGCCCCGACGACACCGAGACGGACACGGTCACCGACACCCAGAATGGCGGCGACAGCGGGCCCGACACCAGCGATCCCTTCGAGGGGCTCAACGTCATCGTCGTGCTCGCGGACGACCAGTCCTACGAGACCTTGTGGGCCATGCCCGTCGTGAACGAGCGGCTCCGCCCCGAGGCGGTCGACTTCAGCCGCGCCTACGTGACCGTGCCGATGTGCTGCCCGATGCGCGCGAGCTTCCTCTCCGGCGGGTGGTACCCGAAGGACACGCACGTCCTCACGAACGGGGCGCCGTTGGGCGGCGTGCTCGCGTTCACCGACGCCGACACGGTCGGGACGCGGCTCCAGGAGGCCGGGTACGCGACCGCGATGATCGGCAAGTACCTGAACGACTACGAGTACGAGCTCGCGCCCTACGTCCCCCCGGGTTGGGACACCTGGGTGGCGTCCGGCGCGGGGGACGGCGCCTACGATCAGTCCGTCGTCATCGGGTCGAGCGGGCCGACGGCCTCCACCGTCGGGACCCACACCGACACCGGCGGCGAGCACCTCACCTCGTACTTCTTCGACCAGGCGCTCGACTTCGTCGACGCGACGACCGACCGCCCCTTCTTCCTCTACATCGCCCCGAATTCGCCGCACCTCTCCGGCGCGCCCGCCACCGAGGACCTCGAACTCTACGCCGACTACACCTCGCGGCCGCCGTCCTGGAACGAGGCGGACGTGTCGGACAAGTCCCTGTGGCTCCAGAACCAGCCGCTCCTCGGCGACGCCGCGGCGGCCTCGGTGGACGCGAACCTGCGCACCATGCTGCGGAACCTCACCTCGCTCGACCGCGAGGTGGGCGAGCTGCTCGACGCGCTGGAGGCCCGCGGGGTGCTCGATCGCACCGTGTTCGTCTACACCTCCGACAACGGCTACCTCTACGGAGAGCACCGCCTCGCGCTCAAGGGCCTGCCCTACGAGGAGTCCGTGCACGTGCCGCTCTTCGTGCGGGCCCCCGGGGTGGCGGGCCGGGTGGACCCGCGGCTCGTGGCCGTGAACCTCGACCTCGCCGCGACCGTGCTCGAGGCGATGGGGGTGCCGACGACGGGGGAGGGGGTGCCGCTCGCGGAGGCCCTGGCGGACACGACGCTGCCGCTGCGCGACCACATCTACCTGGACAACTTCACGACGGGCGCCCCGGTGTGGGCCGGCGTCGTGACCGACCAGTTCAAGTACATCGAGTGGGGCACCGGCGAGACCGAGCTCTACGACCTCACCGCGGACCCCTACGAGCTCACCAGCGTACATGCGACGCCGCCCGCCGAGGCCCAGCTCGCCGCGTGGGGCACGATGGTCGACGAGCACCGCGCGCTCGCGATCACCACGGAGACCCTCGAAGAGATGCAGGTGGGCGTGCCCTACCGCACGCAGCTCACGACGTGGGGGGGCACGGACCCGGTGATCTACTCGCTCGACGGCACGCTCCCGACCGGCCTCACGCTCGGCGGCGGCGGGGTGCTCGAGGGGATCCCCACCGAGGCCGGCGAGTGGGTGTTCGGCGTGTGGGCGCGTGACGCGTCGGTGTCGGCGTGGAACGGGCGGGCACAGGCGTTCAACCAGGCCTATCGGGTGACCGTCGGCGAGGCGCCCGCCGCCGCGTTGGTCGCGCGCGTGTCGGCGAGCGAGGCGCGGCTCACGCTCCACGCGCGGACGGGCGTGTCCGTGCAGGTGCGCGCCACCCCCGACCTCGTGCCCGAGGGCATGCGCCGCGTGTCGGACACCGTCGTGGCCGGCGCGGACGAACGGGTGACCGTGACGATCCCGGGCCTGCGCGCGGACCGGGACTGGTACTGGGTCGCGTACTACGACGGGATCCCGGGGGCGCGCGGGACGATCCCGGCCCCGCCGCCCGAGGGGGCGCGAGGGCCCGTGCGGTAGGAGTGATACATCGGTGATGCATCGGCGATACATCCGGGGTGATGCATCCGGGTGATGCATCGCCGATACACCGGGCACATTCAGCCGGTGCCCCGCCACCTGCTACCCTGTCGCGCATGCAGCTCCTCCTCCTCGTTGCCCTCGCCTGCGCGCCTGCCGATGACGACACCGGGCCCGCGCTCACGTCCGACCGCCGCGTCGAGTTCGTCAGCGACCCCACCAACACCTGCCTGGACGGCGCGCTGACGCTCCAGGCCGTGTTCTACGAGGACGTGCCGCGCGTCGAGGCCGAGGTGCGCGACGGCAGCGATGTCGTCGAGGTGCACGACGTGCCCTTCGGGGGGATGGACGAGGAGACGGGCGAGCTCTACGTCCACGAGGCCGAGCTGGACCACGAGGCGGCCGAGGCGGGCGCGTCGAGCACGACGTTCTCCTGCGACGACGTGCCCTTCGCCGGCTGGCGCGTCTACGACGAGGAGGGCGCGCTCATGGCCTGCTACTTCGGGGAGTTCGTGGCCGACCTCTACGACCAGACGGGCTGCCCGACCGACTGAGGGGGCCGGGGAGGGGACCGTCGTGAGCGCGAGGTGGGGCTCATCTCGCCCCGCGGGTTGGGCGGCCGCGTCGCCGGTAGCTACGTGAGACGGGCGAGGCGACCATGGCAAGCAAGAAGGACCCCGGGATCGGCGCAGTGCTCTCCCTCATCGTTCCCGGCGTGGGCCAGTTCTACGCGGGCCGGTGGGGATGGGGCCTCTTCTGGCTCATCGTCACGCCCGGCTTCTGGTTCGGCACCGGCGGCATGTTGGGCTGGGTCTGCCACATCCTCTCGGCCATCCAGGCCCATCGCCAGGTGGTGCGCACGTAGGGATCGGACGCGCCGCACCCGCGGTGGACCGGCCCGCCACGTTAGCCGGTGTTCCACTCAGGCGGCCGATGTCGATCCACTGGTTCCCCGGTCACATGGCCACCGCCCGCCGGGAGATCCGGAAGGCGATGCCCGGGGTCGACTTCGTCATCGAAGTGCTCGACGCGCGCATCCCGTTCAGCAGCGAGAACCCGCTCGTCGCGGAGCTGCGCGGCGAGAAGCCGTGCATCCAGATCCTCAACAAGAGCGATCTCGCCGACCCTGCGGTGACGGCGGAGTGGCTCGAGTGCATCGCCGCCACCCCGGGGGTCCGGGCGATCCCGCACCACACGCAGCAGGGGAACCTCCTGCGCACCGTCCTGGCCCTCGCCGGGACCCTCGTGGCGCCCAGCATCCGCGCGCGGACCCTGGCGGCGATGATCGTCGGCATCCCCAACGTGGGGAAGTCCACGCTGATCAACTCCCTCGCCGGCCGCACGATCGCGAAGACGGGGAACAAGCCCGCCGTGACCCAGATCCAGCAGCGGGTCCAGGTCGGGACGGAGCTCGTGCTCTTCGACACCCCGGGGTTCCTGTGGCCGAAGCTCACCCCGGCGGCGTGCGGCTACCGGCTCGCGGTGACCGGCGCGATCTCCGACCGGGTCACCGACTACGAGGACATCGCGACGTTCGCCGCGCGCTTCCTGCGTGACCGCTACCCGAGCAAGGTGGCCGGCTTCTACGGGCTCGCCGCGCTCCCGGAGGAAGAAGGGGCCCTGCTCGAGGCCATCGCCCGCCGCCGGGGGTTCCTCGGCAAGGGTGGCACGGTGGACGTACAGCGCGCCGCCGAGCGGCTCATCCTCGATCTGCGCGAGGGGCGCTTCGGCCCGGTCAGCCTGGAGCGGCCGAGCGACTGCGGGTTCGGGGCTCACCGGGAGGCCTGACGGCGCCGGGCCTGACCCGGGCGCCGTCGGTCGGGCTCACTCCTCGGTCGCGGCCGTCTTCTTCGTCCGCTTCGCCGTCTTCGGCTTCTTCGCCTTCGGGGGGAGCTTGGCCGCCCAGGCGAGCGCCTCCGCGGCGAGCCCCTTCAGCGTGTCGAGGTCCACCGGCGCGTCGACCTGGACGTAGTCGCGCCACGGGCGGTCCTCCATCGGCGTGAAGACCCGCATCCCCGGCTGCCCGGCGAGGGCCTCGACCCGGGCGGGGCCCACGCGCGCGATGACGCTGCCTTCGAAGGTGCCGAAGAACATCTGGCGGTTCACGAACGAGCAGGGGGCGCCGAACATCTTCTTGCGTTCGACGCGGGGATCGTCGGGGATGGCGCTCTCGTAGGCGGCGACGGCGGCGGGGGTGGGTTCCATTTTGACTCCGGCTCGGCGTCTATCCGACCGGAGCCCCCACCGCGCCGCCCGACGCGACCTCCGCCCCGGCCTAGGCCCGAGCCTCCGCCCGAGCCGGAGCGGGGGGGAGCGCTACTCCATGCGGTCGAAGGTCAGGTCGCTCTGGAAGCTCCCGAACACCTGCCCGTCGAGGCCCTGGTTGAGCGAGTCGAGCGCGGCGCCGCTCTCGATGGTGGTCTCCGCGACGATGCTGTTGCGTTGGGTGGTGCACTCCTCGGTGCACGACGCCGACGCCTCGGACTCGCACGTGGCCTGGGCGGCGGCGTCGCCGGCCTCGGCCTCGCACTCCGAGCGCGCGCTGGCCTCGCAGTAGTGGGAGCAGTTCTCCGTGTCCGCCACGATCGAGGCCTTGATCGTGAGGGTGGTGATCTGGTCGATGTCGAGCGACTCGGTGACACACCCGAGCGAGCTTAGGAGCGTGGCGGAGCCGGTGGCGTCCACCTGGCCGGCGAAGTTGCCGTTCGAGTCCATCGTGCCCTCGGACGAGGAGGTGCCGGTGAACGCGCCGTCGGTCGGGAGGCAGACGCCGTCGAGGTCTCCGAAGGAGCCCGTGCCGCCGAACTCGGCTTCGAAGGTGATGCCCTGCTCAGGCTCGTTCTCGCGGACGACGGGGGTGGCCTCGGGGTCGGCGTAGGTCGCCTGGCCGGTGTAGTTGCCGTCGTCGGGGGCGCACGCCGTGAGGGCGGAAAGCATCAGGATGAGCATTGGGGGGTGTCTCCATCCCAACACTAAGCGAGCGAGAAGCCCGAGGCATTTCAGCCCGATTGCACGGGCCGTGCTCGGGCGCGCTCGGGACGCCGGCGCGCTCGGCCAGCCGGTTACGCAACCCGTCTGGAACCGCTCGTCGAGGCGCCGGCCGCCCCCCCACCACCGCCCCCTCGGGTCCTGGCTCGGCTCGGCCCCGTGTACCGCCGGCTGGAGCCCGGGATCGGCGTCCTGGCGTTCCTCGGCGGCTTCTTGTGGGACACCCTCACGCTCACGCGCGTCGACCGCCTCCTCGACAACCTCATCCTGCTCGCGTACCTCGTCGCCCTCGCGGTCTCGCTCGTGCTGCACCACCGCGCAGCGCTCTTCCCCGCGGAGTGGCCGCGCCTCTCGCTCCGCCGCCCGCTCCTCGACTTCGCCGCGCGCTGGTTCTTCGGTGGGCTCTCCAGCGCGTACGTGGTGCTCTACTTCAAGAGCGCGTCGACCGTCCCCTCGCTCCTCTTCGTCGCCTTGCTCGCGGCCTTCATGCTGGTCCACGAGCTCCGCCCGGCGGCGCGCGCCCGCACCCGGGTCGCGTTCTTCTGCCTGTGTGCGTTCAGCTTCCTGCTGTTCTTCCTGCCCGTGGTCACCGGGTACCTGGGCCCCGTCGTGTTCCCCGCCGCCGCCGCCCTCGCGCTCACCGGTGCGGTCGGGGTCGGCTTCGCCATGGAGCGCCGCGCCCGGTCCACCCGCGCGATCCTGCGCCGCCACCTCGCCGCGAGCGCCGCGGTGCTCGTGCCGCTCTTCGTGCTCGACCGCCTCGAGATGATCCCGCCCATCCCGCTCGCGCTCCTGCAGCGCGGCGTCTACCACGACGTGACGCGCACCGACGCCGGCTACGAGGTCCGCTACGAGCCCGCGCCGTGGCCCTCGTGGCGCCGTGAGGACCGCGTCTTCCACCTCCGCGAGGGCGGCGCCGCCTTCTGCTTCACCGCCGTGTTCGCGCCGCGGGGCACCGCCGTCGGGATCGTGCACGTGTGGGAGTGGGAGGACCCCGACGCCGGCTGGGCGACGAGCGATCGCATCCCGTTCGAGGTCGAGGGCGGGCGCGGCGGCGGCTACCGGGGCTACACGAGCAAGCGCGCGTTACGACCCGGCGCGTGGCGGGTGCGGGTGCTGACCGAGGTGGGGCGGGAGCTCGGTCGCTGCGAATTCACGGCGGTCGCGGAGGAGGGGGCCCCGGTCGGGTGGGCGACGCGCGTGATCGAGTAGGGGGGCCGGCACCGGCGTCACATCCGCGCCTTTCCGGGCGTAGGGTGGGCCATGCTGCTGCTGCTCGCCTGCGTCCAGACCCCGGACCAACCCGACCGCCCCGACGAGGTGGAGGTCGAGCCCGACCCGCCCGCGCTCGCCGTCGCGCCGCTCTCGTTCGTGTTCGGCGAGGTGCCCCTCGGCGAGGAGGCGTCGCTGGACCTGTCGCTTACGAGCGAGGGCGGCTCCGCCGTCACGGTGGCGTTCGCCTACGAGGACGACACGCTCGGCTTCGGAGCGCCCGTCGACCCGGTGACCATCGCGCCCGGCGACATCCTGACGGTGCCGCTCACGTTCGCGCCCGACTCGCTCCGCTACGTCGACACGCGGCTCCTCGTCACGTCCGATGACCCCGTCACGTCCGTCCTCGGCATCCCCGTGTCGGGCAACGGCGCGGGCGCCATTCTCGCGGCCACCCCGGCCGAGCTCGACCTGGGGGAGGTCTACCTGGGGTGCACCGCGACCGGCACGCTGGAGGTCACCAACCGGGGCAACCGCGTGAGCTCCCTCGATGTCGCAGGTCTCTCCGACCCGGTGTTCACCACGGACGTCGCCACGCCGCAGACGCTCGAACCGTGGGACGTGCTCGAGGTCCCCGTCACGTTCACGCCGCTCGTGGTCGGCGAGCGCACCGCGACGCTCAACGTCGTCACCGACACGGGCACCTACGCGCTCGCGACGGTGACGGGCGCGGCGATCACGATGGACCCGGTGACGCTGGTCTACGTCGTGCCGGACCCCGACCTCAACGACGCCGTCGTCGTCGTGGATCCGAGCACGCTCGACCGCGTGACGGTCCCCCCGCTGCTCGAGACGCTCGCGGCGGGCGTCGCCGGCACCGATCTGCGCGTCGCGATCCTGATCGCGGACGACGGGTGCGTGCCGGGAGGCTTCATCGACGATGCGACGGCGGATCCGGCCGCGGCGCTCGCCGCCATGCTGGCGGTGGAGGCCGGCGACTACGAGGATCAGGGGTTCAGGGTGGTGGAGGCCGGCACGAGCGTCGATGCGCTGGGGCCCGGCGGCTGCAATGAGGGGCTGCTGCGCGACACTGCGCGCACCGCGCTCGTCCGCATCACCGACGACGGGGAGGTGAGCCCTGGTAGCTGGGCCGAGTGGATGGCCCGGTTCGAGACCCTGGAGGCCGTTCCGGACGACCTGGACGTGTACGCGGTCGCGGGCGACTATCCGAGCGGGTGCGAGGACGCGGGCGCGGCGAGCGGGTGGTACGAGCTCTCGGTCGCCTCGGGGGGAGACTACCTCTCGATCTGCGCCACGGACGTAGGGGACCAGCTCCTCGAGGCGCTCATCGACGAGCCGTGGAACAAGGAGATCGAGCTGACCGAGTGGCCCGACTCCGCCACGATCGTCGTGACGGTCGACGGCGTCCCGATGCGCGAGGGGTGGACCTACCAGGACGCGGACCGCGGCGTCGAGTTCGACGAGGATCTACCCCCGGGGACCGTCATCACGATCACGTACACGCCGGCGCCGTCCTGCAGGTAGAGTGCGGGGGTGGCCGACTCCCAAGACCTCGGGGCCGAACCCGGCGCGCGGACGCGGACCACGCAGGCGCTGGTCGAGCGCACGCGGTTCGAGACGCGGCGCGGGCTCGTGCTGCTCTTCGCGGGGGGGGCCGCGCTCTGGGGCGGCGCGGGCGCGTGGGAGACGCCGACGGGCGCCGCGCTGGACGCCGGGTTGTGGCTCGCGGCGGTGGTGGCCGCGGGGTGGGTGTCACGCTGGTTCTTGGTGGTGGTCCTGTTCGCGGACCCGATGTGGGCGTTGGCGCTGCTGACCGGGGCCGGCGTGCTCTACGAGATCGACGGCACCCCGCCCACCGTGTGGCGGGCCTGGGATCGCGGCGGAGCCTGCTTCGTCGAGCCGGAGACCGGGCTGATGTCGTGCGGGATGTCATCGTACCAAGGTTGCCTGGGGCCGAGCTACGCGCCGCTCGACGCGTTCGTCACCGAGCTCAGCGTGCGCGCGTTGTGGACGCTGCGGCCGGTCGGGGCCGAGATCACCGTCGTCGAGGCGCTCGAACCGACGACGGACAACGCCGTGTGGCTGCGACGGCGCTGGCTCCACGAGCCGCGCACGGACGCGGAGATCCGGACGCTGGCCCAGGGCCTGCGCGCCCACGGCATCGGCACCATCTACCCGTTCGTCGGGCCGATGAAGCCGGATGGGCGCTTCGGCTGGCGCGACGGCGAGGACCTCCGCGAGTACGACGCCGACGTGGCGTCCCGCTTCTTCGCGCGCGCGCACGCGGCCGCGCCGGGGCTCAACGTGCTGCCGTGGACGGGCGGCGTCAACGAGCGCGACGTCCACCTCGCGTCCCCCGAGTGGCGGGCGGCGTTCGTGGCCGAGGCGAGCGCGCTCGTGGCCCTCGGCGCTGACGGGATCCAGCTCAACATCGAGCCGATGCCGTCGTACGCGGAGGGCTACCTGGAGCTGGTGCACGAGCTGCGCGCCGCGCTCGGCCCCGACGCCCTGCTCGCCGTGGCCGCCTACCCGCCCCCCACGTCGCTCCACCCGTACCCGGACGTGCACTGGGAGCCGGCGTTCCTGCGCGAGGTGTGTCGCTTCACGGACGATGTGTCGGTCATGGCGTACGATACCGCGCTGCCGACGGAGGCTGCCTACGTGGCGCTGATGGGCTCGTGGACGCGGACGCTGGCCGCCGCGCTCGGGGACGCCGGCTGTGCGTGGCGGATCGGCGTGCCCACCTACGAGGACGACAAGCCCTGGCATCGTCCGGACGCGGAGACGCTCGATGCCGCCATCGAGGGGGTGCGGATGGCGGGCTCGTCGTTGGTGGCGGTCCCCTCGTTCCGCGGCCTCGCGATCTACGCGGGGTGGACCACGGATGTCGGCGAGTGGGCGACCTTCGACCGGGCGTGGCGTGGGGTGGAGCCGGCGGAGGTGGAGGTGCTCGAGGCGCCGATCTGAGGCGCCGATCCGAGGCGAGACCGGGGGCTCACCCCAGCGGGGGCGTCGCGAGGATCGAGCCGTCCGACCACTCCAGGGCGTCCACGAGGTCCTCGACGTCGAAGCCGAGGCGCGCCGAGAGGGCCGCCGCCCGCGCGCGCACGCCCACGAGGCTCCCGGCGTCGCTCGCGGCGACCACGTACTGGTCGGCATCCGGGATGCGCAGCCACGCGACGGACGCGAACGCACGGTTCAACGCGAGGATGGTGCCGCGCACGTCGTCGGTGGCGTTGACGACGAGCCAGCCGTCGGCGCGCAGGAGGCGGCGCAGGCGCGCGAAGGCCTCGGCGGACTGCGACATCGGGGCGCCCGCTGGCGAGAAGGCATCGAGGAACACGAGATCGTAGGCGCGGTCGAGGGCGGGGAGCGCGGCGTCGGCGGGGGCGACCGTCACGGCCACGCGCTCCGGGAGGGCGAAGTAGCGCCGGGCCACGTCGACGACCTCCGCGTAGGGCTCGACCGCGTGCTGGGTGGTGCGGGGCGCGACGACGTCGACGACGCGGGGGAGGGTGGCCCCGCCAAGCCCGATGTGGAGCACGGTGTCGAGCTGGCTCGGCAACGCGAGGCCGACGGTGGCGAGGCGCGTGTAGGGGAGGAGGAGGCGGAGCGGATCCGCGAGGTCGAAGGCGCTCTGATCCTCCCACGCGTCCCCGAAACGGAGGCGCCGCACCGAGCCGCGTTCGAGCACGCGGAGCCGGCCGTCGGCGAGCGGGCCCTCGTGGAGCACCCGGTAGCCGAGCCAGCCGAGCGCGCGGCGACGGAACCAGGCCGGGGCCCAGCGGCTGCCGGCGAGCTCGTCGAGGAGGCCGGGTGCGGCTGGGTTCATCCTTCCTTCACGCCCGCGCTCCGGATGGAGGCTCGAGTGCTTCACGGCCGGTATCTCCGCCGGGGCCCGGCGTATAGGCCCGGTACGTCGACCAAAGCGCGGATCGACCTTGCCCCGGGCCCCGAAATCTCGTAAACGGGCGCGCATGGGCGCTCAATGGAAGCAGAAGGGTCGTGAGGAGTCCGGCGCGCGACGCGGCGCGCTGTTCACTCGCTTGTCGAAGGAGATCATCGTCGCCGCCAAGAGCGGGGACCCTGCTCCCGAGTCCAACGCACGGCTGCGCGCCGCGCTGGAGAACGCGCGCAAGAACTCGATGCCGCGGGACACCATCGATCGCGCCCTGAAGAAGGGCCGCGGCGAGACGGACGAGAACATCATCTACGAGACCATCACCTACGAGGGCTTCTGCCCGCACCAGGTGCCGATCATGGTCGAGTGCCTGACCGAGAACCGGAACCGGACCGCCGGCGACGTGCGCGTGCTGTTCCGCAAGGGGCAGCTCGGCGGCGCGGGCAGCGTGGCCTGGATGTTCGATCGCCGCGGGCTCATCGAGGCCACGCACCCCACCGGCATGGACCCCGAGGAGGCCGCCATCGAGGCCGGCGCCCAGGAGGTCAAGCCCAGCGAGGACGGCGTGGAGTTCATCTGCGACCCCCCGGACGTCGACACCGTGAGCCGTGCCCTCCAGGCGATGGGCTGGGTCGTGAGCACGGCCGAGCTCGGCTGGGTGCCGAAGACGATGGTGGAGCTCACCGAGGACCAGCAGAAGGACGTCGGCAACTTCATCAACGGGCTCGACGAGAACGACGACGTGCACCGCATCTACGTCGCGTTCGCGTAGCTCGCTCCGGAGCGCTAGCCGGCCTGTCTACTTCGCCTTCAGCCGCGCGAGGCAGGCCTGGTAGCGGCGGTCGACGTTCGTGGCGAACCACGCCGTCGTCTTGTTGCCCTGGAGCTTGATGGAGTCGAGCGTCACGTCGGGGAGCCGCGCGTAGACGGGCTCCTTCTTCGTCTTCGCCTGGTACAGCGCGCGGATCGCCTTCCAGGTGTCCGTCTCCTCGAACGCGCGCTTCTTCTCCTTGGAGAGGTCACGCCGGACGCGGCCCTCGGGGAGGTCGAGCGCGTTCGTCGTCGCAACGTTGAGCACCGCGGTGAGCGTCTGCGAGGGCTCGGAGGCGGGGCGGCCGCCCTCGTTGTAGCGGAGGAGGTCTCCGTCGAGCGCGAGCTTCACGCCCGAGAGCGCCGCCACCTGCTCCTGGAACGCGGCGTTGCGGCTGGCGTACAGCCCCGCGTTGTAGTCGGCGAAGCGGTAGAGCGGCTTGTCGTAGCCGGCGTCCCAGTCCAGGAGCCGCACCACGCCGTAGTGCAGGCAGCCCTCGCGCGTGTAGAGCTGGTCGCGCACGAGCGCCCGGTCGGTGCCGTGCTCGCGAGCGTGGTCCTCGGCGAAGTCGACCTTCACCTGGAGGCAGCCGGCGGTGGTGATCGGGTTGAAGTCGTCGAGGTCGAGCCCCACGATCTGCGCGGCCTCCTCCGCGGTGCGGAGGGGCGCAGGCAGCTTGGAGCGGTGGAAGGCCACGAACTCGCGGAACGTCACGTCGACGTCCCGCTCGCTCTTGGCGGCGCGGAGCCGCTCGTAGAACGACTTCTCCTGGCCCTTCGCCTTCGCGTCGAGCACCGCGCGCAGGCCCTGCCCGAAGGCCCACCCGGGGAGCTTCCCCATGCTCGCCTGCTTCTCGGCGATCCACGTGTCGATCATCCCGCCGATGCCGGGCACGGCGGGGTCGGGCGCGTAGCCGCTCTCCTGCTCCAACGCGGCGACGACCGCGCAGGTGTTGCCGTTCGTCGGCTCGATCTCGTGCGCCGCGAACACGGTGCGCAGGTCCGTCGCCCAGCCCTTGCGGTCCTTCACGCGGTCGGACGGGAACGCCCGCGCCATGCCCGCGGCGTCGATCATGCGCTCCTCGAAGGGGAGCTCGGGCGCCAGGGTGGGCGCGAAGTGGCCGCACGCGGAGAGGAGGAGGAGGAGCATGGGGTGAGCAGAGACACGTAGCCGGGCCGGCAGCGTCCCGCGGGGCGCGGCGCCGACCCGGATCGGCGGGCTCGGCGCCTACCCGGGCGGTCAGGTGCCCGCGAGCCCCTGGAACAGCGCGCGGACCGGCCCCGGGCCCCGGAAGCCCACGATGACCTCGACCACGGCGCCGCCGCGGTAGATCACGAGCGTCGGCACGTGCTGCACGCGGAGCGCCTCGGCGAGGCCGGGCTCGGCCTCGAGGTCGACCGTCGCGACCTTCACCCGGCCCGCGTACTCGCCCGCCAGGGTGTCGAGCAGGGGGTCGAGCACCTTGCAGGGGCCGCACCAGGGTGCGCTGAAGTCGACGATCACGGGGGTCGGGCTCTGGAGCACCTCGGCCGGGAAGTTCTTCTGGGTGAGGTTCACGGCGTTCTTCATCACTCGCTCCGCGGGCGCGGTCAGGAAGGAGCGCCCGTCGTGGAGGTGAGCCGTCAGGCGCCCGGGGTGTGACCGGAATTCGGGGCGCCACCTTCGCGCGTCGCCAACGCCGCCCGCAGCTTGTCGCGCGCCCGGGACAGGCGCTTCCGCACGGCCGCCGCCGAGAGCCCCGTGTGCGCCGCGATCTCCGGGCCGGTCCAGTCCTCGGCGTCCGCCAGGAGCAGCAGCGCGCGGTCCTCCGGGGCCAGGGCGTCCATGCCCTCGACGAGCGTTCGGAGCGCCTCGCCGCGCGCGACGGAGGCCTCCGGGTCACCCCGGTCGTCGCCCACGTCTACGTCGGTCTCGTGCAGGGCGGGGTCGTTCTTCCGGCCGCGGCACCGCCGGTGGCACGCGTGCGCCACCATGCGCGCGACCCAGGCCTCGGGCGGGCCCTCGCCGCGCCAGGCGTCCGGGTGCTCTCCCACCGCGAGGAGGGCGTCCTGGACGGCGTCGTGCGCGTCCTCGTTCGTCGGGCAATGCCGACGCCCGACGCTCAGGAGCCGCTCGCCGTGGCAGCGGGTCAGGTGGTCGAGCGCGGCGATGTCGCCGCCGCGCAGGAGCCGCGCGAGATGGCCGGGGGCGCAGGACGGCGGCTCGGTGCACATCGGGCGGCCCCTCGACTACGCCGGCTTGACGTGGATCGTGACCGGGGGCACGTCGTACTCGCGCGACACGCCGCAGGTCGTCGGGCCCTCGCACGCCGTCACCGTCGGCTGGATCGTGGCGGTGCCGAACAGGGAGACGGTCACGTCCCCCTCGACCCCCGCGGGCACCACGAACGACAGCGACCCGGGCGCGAACGTGAGGGCCGTGCGGTTGACCAGCACGCGCTTCTCGCCGGCCCGGAGCTCCAGGCCCACCTTGCCCTTGGGGGCCACGGTGTCCGAAGCCGGCGCCCACGCCAGCGTGACGGTGTCGCCGACCTTCACGTCGGTCGGCGAGGCCGTCATCACGCGGGGCGTGAACAGCTCGGCGATGGCGACGCGGTAGGTGGTCGTGCCGTCGGTGACCGTGAGCTCGCTCGTCGGCCCAAAGGTAAGCTCCTTGGGGTCGAGCGTGAACTCGAACACGGAGCAGTCGCGATCGTAGGGGGTCGCGCCCTCGACGCGGCCGTGGAGCTGCGTCATCGCCTTGCCGTCGAGCGTGGCGGAGAGCGTCGGGATCGGGTGGCACATGCCGACGAGCTGCGGGTGCACGAAGAGCTGGATGACCTCCGTGCCGCCCGGCACCGCGCCGGTGTTGAGCTGCACCACGGGGTGCCAGATGTCCGCGAGCTTGTGCTCCTCGGGCGGCGGCGGCTCCTCGCAGGCGCCGAGCAGCAGGGCGAGCATCGGGAGGAGCGCCCTCATGCGAGGCGGGCCGGAGAGGGGACGGCGCCTTCGCGCCAGTGCGGCGGCACGGTCGCGTCGTAGCCGGGGAGGGCCTCGATCCGGGCGGCCCAGCGCACGATGGCGGGCCAGCGCTCCGCGAAGGGCCAGAGCCCGAGGTCGAGCGAGGCGGCGGCGGGGCGGGTGGCCGCGCGCGCGACGTACTGGATGCCGCAGAACCACACGATGTCGGCGGCGGAGAGGGTGTTGCCGACCAGCGGGCCGTCCGCGACCCGGGCGGCGAGCGTGTCGAGCTCGGCGACGAGCGCCGGGAGGCCCTCGCGCACCTTGGCCTCGTTCTCGGCCAGGGTGTTGAAGAGGATCGGGCGGGCGACGGTGGAGATCGCGGGGTCGCCGTGGGACTCGAACTCCATCACGTGCCGCCAGACCTGGCCGGTCTCCGCGGCCGTGCGCCCGAAGAGCGGCACCTCGGGGTACGCGCGGTCGAGGTACGCGAGGATCGCGAGCGACTCGTTGAGCACGAGATCCCCGTCCTTCAACGTGGGAACCTTTCCGCGCGGGTTGAGCGCCAGGAACTCGGGCGTGCGGGTCTCGCGCTGGCTGAACGAGAGGAGACGCGAGGTGTAGGGGAGGTTCTTTGCGGCGAGCGCGAGGAGTACGCGCCAGGCGGGCGTGCTCCCGCTTCCCCAATAGAGCTCGATGGACATGGCGACACTCCGGACGGCCAGGGGATAACCGGGTGCACCGATGTCCGACCCTACCGTTCTCTCCTCCGACGGCGACCTCGTCGCCGTCTCCAAGCCCACCGGCTGGGTGGTCCACGCCGCCATGGCCGACGAGCGCTACGACCTCCGCGCCTGGCTCGCCGCGCAGCCGACGCTGCCGAAGGGCCTGGAGCCGCTCCACCGGCTCGACCGGGAGACCTCCGGCGTCGTCCTCTACGCGGCCTCGGCGATCACCCGGGCCACCGTCGGGCGCTACTTCATGGACGGCACCGTCCACAAGTCGTACCTCGCGCTCGTGCAGGGCCACGCCCACAAGAAGGGCGTCATCCGCGTGCCGCTCGCCCCGGACGACGGCGGCGCCCCGCAGGAGGCCATCACGCGCTACCGCCTGGAGGAGGCCCTCGGCGGCTTCTCGCTCCTGCGCGTCACCCCGGAGACCGGCCGCAAGCACCAGATCCGCCGCCACCTGCACGGCCTGGGGCTCTCCGTGGTGGGGGACGATCGCTACGTCGCCCGCAAGAAGCTGCGCATCCCGGCCTACCCCGGCCGCATGTTCCTGCACGCCGCGCGGATCGAGCTCCCCGACGGGCGCGTGTTCGAAGCGCCCCTCCCGCCCGAGCTGGAGCGATGCGTCGTCGCGCTGCGGGCCCGCCCGGAGCGGCCGAAGGTCGAGGGCGACCCGTTCTAGATCGGGCACCCACGGGTTGATCCGAGGATGCGCGCGGTCTCGCCATCGGCAGGCCGTGCGGTGGCCGGCCTGGCTACGGCGCCGTCGGCTTGCGCAGCGCCCAGACCGTGTCGGTCAGCCGCTCGGCCACGAGCCCGATGGCGCGCCCCTCGCGAGCCCAGCGGCGCCAGCGCACGGAGAGGCCTCCGGGCTGCCGCCAGCGCGCCCCGCGCTCGTCCGTCACCACGCGGCCGCCGGGCGCGAGGAGCCGCGCGTAGGTAGCGAGCGTGAAGCGGAAGTGCCGCTCGCAGCAGGCGAAGCTGCCGGGGTTGTTGTCGACGATGAGCTCGTAGGGGCCCGCGAGGCCCGCGAGCGCGGTCGCGTGCTTGTTCATCGTCCAGACGTGGTAGTTCGGCAGGCCGAGCGCGAGGGCGGTCGCATGCTCGTCCTCGAGGACCGTGATCCCGTCGATGCGCTCGACGCGCGCCGCGAACTTCACCGCGAGGTCGCTGCACCCCACGCCGACGTGCAGCAGGCGCGTCCGCGCGGTGAGCAGGGGCGGCAGGGCCAGGGCGATGCGGGCCTGGTCGGGGCTGACCTGGCCGTCGGCGAAGGAGACGTCCCGGTAGGTGTGGCGGGGATCGGCGGCGCCGCAGTCGGCGGGGCAGCGAACCCAGGCCGCGCGGGCCCGCCGCAAGAATCGGGAGAGCATGCCGGAGCTTAGCGCGGCGGCGTCGGGAGCGGCGCGTGGATGCGCGGGTGCCGCTCGCCGGCGCTGTCACTGGAGCGGAGCGTGTGTCGGCGACGTGCCACCCGCGACGTGTTCCCAAGCCGTGTTTCCAAGCCGCCACGAGCTCGACAGGCACGTATTCGTAGGGCCGCCGGGCTACCCCGGACGCCGCTCGGACGCCACCCAGGCGGCCGGCCCGGCGGTTGACTCCACAGGTTGTAACCACGACATTGTCCTGGCAGAAAATATTCGGGCGACAATGTGGTTGCCTCGGGCCCACACCAGGCGATACCGGGCGGCCAAGACTTGGAGAGCGCATTGCGTTCCGCCCTTTGGTGGCTGCTTCTGGCGGCTGGTTGTGCCGACGCGTCCGGGAAGGAGCGCGATCCCTCGGAACCGTGCTGCGGCGAGGATCCCGGCGTGCCCGACGCCGGTGGCGACACCGAGAGTGAAGGGGACACCGCGAGCGGAGGGGACACGTCGGCCGGCGGGGACACCGGCGGGGACACCGCGGCCGGCGGCGACACGGGGGGCGACACCGCGGCCGGCGGCGCGACCTTCCCGAGCGAACTGCTGGACCTGACCGACTGGAAGCTCACGCTGCCCATCGGGGAGACCGACAATCCGGTGGAGATCGAGCAGCCCGGCTTGGCGACCTACACGATCGATCCGTACTTCCAGGTGGGCACGGACGGGGACGTCGTGGTGTTCCAGGCCAACGCCGGGGGTGTCACCACCGGTGGGTCCCACTTCCCGCGCTCCGAGCTCCGGGAGATGGCCGACGGCGGGACCACCAAGGCCGCGTGGTCCACCACGTCCGGCGTCCACACGATGACGATCACCCAGGCCGTGACCCACCTCCCCGACGTGGTCCCGCACCTCGTGGCGGGCCAGATCCACGACGCCAAGGAATACGTCATGTTGGTTCGACTCGACGAGTCGAAGCTCTGGGTGAAGAGCGGCGGCGAAGAAGTGGGGGTGTTGGATCCCGACTACACGCTCGGGGACGAATTCACCCTGCGGATCACCGCCGCGGACGGTTGGATCGACGTGTACTACAACGACCTGACGGTGCCCGCGGTGACCCTGCCCTACGAGACCACCGGGTGCTATTTCAAGGCGGGCGCCTACTCCCAATCCAACACGGAGTACGGGGACGCGCCGGAGGCGTACGCCGAGGTCCAGATGCGCGAGTTGGTGGTCACGCACGAGTAGCGGCCGGCGAGGCCGCGCCCACAGGAAGAAGCGGGCGCGAAGTCGGGGGGCGCCGCCGGGTCAGGGGACCGGGAGGTCAGTGCGCAGCGGCCCCAACGCGGCCTCGATCGCGCTCGTCAACCGATGGACGGCCGCGCGGATCCCGTACTCGTCCACGTTCGAGAAGGAGAGCCGGACCGCGCTGGGCTCGCCGGCGTCGACGAAGTAGGGCTCGGCGGGCTCGTAGGCCATGCCGGCCTGCACGGCGGACGGGAGGAGCGCCCGGGCGTCGAGCCGCCCCGGGAGGCGGAGGAGCAGCGAGAACCCGCCCTCCGGCGACTCCCACGTCGCGCAGTCCGGGGTGGTGCGGGGGAAGGCGGCGTGGATGGCGTCCACCAGCACGTCGCGGCGGGTCTGATACACGGTGACACATCGCCGGATGTGTTGCATCAGCGGGTGGAGGTCGAGCCACCGTGCGAGCACGCGCTGGGTGAGCGTGGCGGTCTCGAGGTCGTGCGCCTGCTTGAGGAACGTCGCCTCGCGGATGAGCGCGGGGGGGCCGGCGATGAACCCGATCCGCAGGCCGGGCGCGAGGACCTTGGAGAAGCTCCCGAGGTGGATCACGCGGTCGAGGTGGCGGCCGAGGCTGCGCAGGGGCGCGGGGCGCGCGCCGTAGTGGATGCAGCCGTAGGCGTCGTCGTCGATGACCCAGGCGTCGTAGCGCTCGGCGAGGGACAGGACCGCGTTGCGCTCCCGCGCGGTCAGCACGCCGCCGGTGGGGTTGTGGCCCGTCGCGACGAGGTAGAGCAGGCGGGCGCCGCCGCGGGCGAAGGCGTCCTGGAGCGCGTCCAGGTCGAGGCCCTGGGCGGTGCGGGGCACCGGGCGCCACGCGGGGCGGCGCAGGTCGAACGCCTGGAGCGCCGCGGCGTAGGTGGGGGTCTCGACCGCGAGGGGCCCACCCTCCGCGAGGAGGAGCCGAGCGAGCAGGTGCAGGCCCTGCTGTGCGCCGGCGGTCACGAGGATGGCGTCCGGCGACACCGGCACCCCGCACTCCGACAGCCACGCGGAGATGTGCTCCCGCAGCTTGTCGTGGCCCTCCGGCCACCCGTATTGCAGCGCCGCCGCCCCCTCGTCGCGCATGACCGCCGCCATCGCCTCGTCGAGCTCCGCCGCGGGGAACAGCTCGTCGGCCGGCACGCCCCCGGCGAGCGTGATGACGTTCTCCTCCGCGACGGCGGCCTTGAGCTGTCGCTCCACCTCCGCCGGCTGGCGATGCCACACGTCCGCCCTGGGGTTCTTCACGGTTCGAGCATAAGCACCGCGTGGGGGCATGGGTGTCGGCGGTTGTCGACCCGCCCGCGCGTCACGGCACGAGCAGGATCTTCCCGGTCGACCCCCGACCCTCCAGGACCCGGTGGGCCTCCGCGGCCTCCGCGAGCGGGAACGTGTGGGAGATCCGCACCCGGAGCTCGCCCCGGGCCACCGCGCCCAACACGTCACCGGCGCGGAGCAGGTACTCCTCGCGGGTCGCGACGTAGTGGAACAGGCTCGGACGGGTGAGGTACAGCGAGCCCTTCGTGTTGAGGATGGCGGGGTCGAACGGGGGGACAGGGCCGCTGGAGGCACCGAAGAGCACGAGCATGCCGCGGAGGGCGAGGGAGGAGAGGCTCTCGTCGAAGGTGGTGCGCCCGACGCCGTCGTAGACCACGTCCACGCCGCGCCCGCCGGTGAGACGACGGGCCTCCGCCGCGAACCCCACGCGGTCGTAGCGGATGACCTCCAGCGCCCCCGCGGCGCGTGCGAGGGCCTCCTTCTCGTCGGTCGACACCGTGCCGATGACACGGGCGCCGCGCTGGCGAGCCATCTGGCAGAGGAGCTGTCCGGTGCCGCCCGCCGCGGCGAGCACGAGGCACGTGTGCGCGGGCGAGAGCGGGAACGTGCTGTGGGTGAGGTAGTGCGCGGTCATCCCCTGCAACATCGACGCGGCCGCGACGGGGAGATCCACGCCGTCGGGCACGGGCGCGATGCGCGCGACGGGCACGAGGACCTCCTCCGCGTAGGAGCCCGGCACGCCCGCCCATGCCACGCGGTCACCCACCGCTACGCCGGTGACCCCCGCGCCGACCTCGCGGACGAGCCCCGCCCCCTCGCTCCCGGGCACGAACGGCATCGGCACCGGGTAGAGCCCCGTGCGGTGGTAGGTGTCGATGAAGTTGACGCCCGCCGCGGCCACCGCCACGCGCACGTGGCCATCGGGCAGGGCAGGCGAGGGGACGTCGGTGAGCCGCAAGACGTCGGGGCCGCCGGGGGCGGGGATCTGGATGACGCGCATCCGGGGAGAGGTATCACCGGGGGCCTTCCCGGTCTCTTCCGCCGTCCAGCACGAGCGACTATGAGGCGGGGATGCTCACCCTCCTCCTTGCGGCTTGTGCTCCCGAGGCCTCCGAACCGTGTGAACCCGGCCGGAGCGTGGCGTGCGCCTGTGTAGACGGCACGGCGGGCGCCCAGGCGTGCGGAGTGGAGGGCACGTGGGGGGACTGCGCCTGCATCGACGAAGACGCGGAGGTCGACCCCGTCGACACCTCTCCCGTCGACACCTCTCCCGTCGACACCGCCGACACCGCCCCGGTCGACACCGCCCCCGACGACACAGGGGACACCGCCGTCCCGGTGGCCCCGCCGCTCCAGGTCTACCTGCTCGCCGGCCAGTCCAACATGGACGGCTACGGCTACGTCAGCGGGTTGCCGCCCTCCCTCCAGATCGCCCAGCCGGATGTCCGCCTCTATTGGTCCGGCATCGGCGCGTGGGCGAACCTCGGCCCCGCGTCCTACGGCTCGCTCTACGGCGTGGAGTACTTCGGCCCCGAGGTGACGTTCGGCCGCGCGCTGGCGGATGCCGATCCGGGCGGCAGCTACGCGCTTGTCAAGCACGCCGTCGGGGGCACCGATCTGCTCACCTATTGGTACCCCGGCACCTACCGGGCCGACCCCGCCCAGGGCGAGGGCTACCGCGACTTCCTCGTGACGATCGACGCCGCGCTCGCCGAGCTCGATGCGACCGGCACGGACTGGGAGATCGCGGGCATGATCTGGATGCAGGGCGAGTCCGACGCGTTCGAGATCACCCAGGCCGAGGCCTACGAGGGCAACCTCACCCGGTTCATCGCGCGCATTCGGGACGACGTCGCCGCGCCCGACATGCCGTTCTCCATCGGCAAGATCCACTGCCCGACGTGCACGTACGGGGACATCGTCCGCGCTGGCGAGGACGGTGTCGCCGCGACGGTTCCCCACGTCGTCGCCTTCGACACCACGGACCTCCCCATCAACACCGACGCCATCCACTACGACGGCTCGGGGATGCGCACCCTGGGTGAGCGCTTCGCGCAATCGTTGGCGGGGGAGCCTCTCTCCGTCACGCCCGTGCCGGCCTTCACGCTGACCGGCGGGTTCAATTATTACTACACGGGCAATTTCTTCCTCGGGTACACCTTCACCATCGACCGTCCCATCACCGTGACGGACCTCGGCACCCTCGACTACGGGCTCAACGGGCTGGCCTACGCCTCCGAGGTGGCGGTCTACGACGCGGCGACCTCCACCCTCGTCGCGCGGACCACCGTCCCCTCCCTCTCGTCGTCCCCGTCCTCCCCGTGGGGCGCGTGGCGCTACGCGGCCCTCGAGCCCGTCGATCTCGAGCCTGGCACCTACATCGTCGCGTCGCAGGTGTATTCTGGATCGGAGGACGTCTACATCTTCGACGCGGGGATCAGCGCGGCGACGGGCTTCACCTGGGTGGAAGGCCGACACAAGGACTACGCCTCCGTGGGCTTGCCCAACTATGTCACCTCGCTACCTGCGAATTGGTTTGGTCCGAACCTGTTGTACGTGGAGCGGTAGGGGCCGTGCTCGAGGAGGAGGCCGCCGGATGCTCCGACGGCCACCGGGACGCCTGCGTAGGGCCCATCGAGCGACGGGCCCATCGAGCGACGGGCCCTTAGCCCTGGTGGTAGTCCTTGTCCTCGCAGCTGCTGGACACGGGCATGATGACGTTCCACTGCTTGGGATTGAGGACCACGACCGCGTTCTTCGAGTAGTCCTCGGTCTCGTAGCCGCAGCCGCAGGTGCCGGTGAGGAGCTCACCGTCGAGGAGGAACGTCACGCTCCAGTTGTCGGTGCTCCCGCCGTCGGTCGCGAAGGCGGTCGTCGGAGACAGCGTGTTGGGCGCCATCGAGCCGGCCGACCAGGTCATGGTCGGGTGCCCGGAGGCGGCGTGTGACACCGACACGTTCTCGATGGTCGCGCCGGTGTTGTTGAGGACGTTGAAGCTGTTGGTGGTGATGCCTGCCATGGGGAACTCCGGTCGTATGGGTGGGCGCGGTCGGAGGAGCCGAACCGTGCTGCGATGACGCTGCCGTCGCATTCGGAACATCGCGCATCCGGAGGTTGGTCGCCATTGCGGTGCGTTGCGGTGCGTTTCGGCGGGGCGGAGTGCAGGCGTGGGGGAGTCGCCCCCTTGTCGCCCCGCCGTCCGGCCCTACCTGTGGTGGCCTTCGAGGACGAGGATGCTGTTCCTGGCTTGGATTGGGTGTGCCGCACCGGTCGTGCCGCCGGGGGATACGGGGCGCCCCCAGGCGCCGGCCGAGCGCGAAGGCCACGCCACGGAGACACAGCGGCGCGCCGTCTCGACCCGGTGGCCGGCCGACCGGACCGGCGCGCAGATCGGCGGCGCCCTCGCACCGGCCTACGAGCCGAGCGGGATCACGTGGCACTCGGGCCTCGGCGCGCTCCTTCTCGTCAGCGACGGCGGGGTCGTGAGCCGCATGAACCTCGACGGGTCGGGCCTCGTGAACTGGACATTCGCCGGAGACTTCGAAGCGATCACCGTCGTAGACCCCACCTCCGACCTTGCGTACGTCGGCGTCGAGCGCCCCGACGCGATCGTCGAGGTCGACCTGGCCGCGGGCGCGCTCACCGGGCGCTCCTGGCCGGTCGACGCGTGGATGGCCAGCGCGGACGCCAATCAGGGGCTCGAGGCCCTCACGTTCATGCCGGACGGCGCGCACCCCTACGCGAACGGCACGTCCGGCGGGCTCTTCTACGCCGGGCTCCAGGAGACCGGGGACATCTACGTCTTCGACGTGGACCTCGGCGCGTCGGGTGTGGTCAGCGAGGTGGACCGCTTTGCCACGGGACGCGCGGACCTCTCCGATCTGCACTTTCACGGCGAGACGAGCGTGCTGTACGCGCTGTTCGACACGGCGAACCTGCTGCGCGAGATGACGAGCGCGGGAGCAACTTTGGCCGAGTACAGCGTGCCTGGCACGGAGCAAGAGGGTGTCACGCTGGTGCCCGGCTGCCCGCGGAGCACGGCCACCGTTGTGATCGCGGAAGACGCAGGCGCCTCGGTGAAGGCCCACGCGCGGTATCCGATCGCTTGTCCGTGAGGGGGCACGTTCCCAACGGCGAGAAGGGCGGCAAGAAGGGGGGCGAGGCGCGCAAGGAAGAGCTGGGCCACGAAGGGTACGTCGAGCTCGGTCACCAGGGGGGTGAGCGTGTTCGGGAGCTCGTCGAGGCTGGGAAGGAGGCGGAGGGGGAGTAGAAGAAATAGGATTGCTACCGCGCCACCCCCGTGCCCTCGAGTGGGAGGGTAGTCTCCGGGTGCTCGGGATCGTTGGTCGAGAGGAGAATGTCCGCCGTGGTGTCCGTCGCGGTCGCGGGGCGGAAGGTGACGGAGAAGGTGGTGGACGACCCCGGCGGGATGAGGACCGCGCCGATGGCGGAGATGTGGAAAGGGGCGTCCGCCGCCACGAGGTCCAGGCCGTGGATCTCCAGGGCCTCGCACCCGCTGCTCGTGACCGTGACCGAGCGGGTCGAGGACGCCCCGACTTCGACCTCGCCGAAGTCCAACTCGGTGGGGCTGACGTCGACCGCCGGAGTACACACCGGGTCGGTTGCGGTGTCGGCCTTGTCGGACCCGGGGCACGCGAGGAGGAGCAGGAGCAGCATGGGAATCTCGAGGTGTGCAGGGTAGCGTGAGCCGCCGGATTCTCGGCGTCTTGGACTGAATCGCTTGAAATCCCCCCCGGCTCCCTCAGCCCCGCGCCTCCAACGCCGCCCGCATCCCGCCGACCAGGTCCGTGCGCGCGGTAATCGTCGCGACCTTCAGCGCGTTGGAGATCGCGCGCGCCGTGCTCCGGCCGTGCGCCTTGATGCACAAGCGGTCGAAGCCGAGGATGGGCACGCCGCCGTACTGCTGCCAGTCGGTCACCTGGCGCACGCGGCGGATGGCGGGCGAGAGGAGCCACAAGCCGGCGGCGTAGCGCCAGCGCCGCTCGCCGGCCGCGCGGGCGGTCCGCATCACGGTGTCGCTCACACCCTCGAGCATCTTCAGGACGATGTTGCCGACGAAGCCGCCGGTCACGACGACGTCGGCGGTGCCGCGCGGGATGTCCATGCCCTCGACGTTGCCGATGAAGTGCAGGGTCGGGTGCGCGGCGAGGCGGGCGTGCGCTTCGACCACGGCGGGCGGGCCCTTGCCGGGCTCGGCGCCGTTGGAGAGGAGGGCGACGCTGGGGCGCGGGTTCTTGGAGATGCGCTCGGCGTAGGCGGCGCCCATGAGGGCGAAGGCGACGAGGTCGTCGGCGGTCGGGTCGAGGGTGAGGCCGGCGTCGAGGAGGAGGCTGAAGGGGTCGCGCCGCTCGCCGCGGCGGAGCTCGGTGGGGACGACGGCCCCGAGCGCCGCGCGCGCCACGCCGGGGAGGCGTGCGAACGTGCGTGCGCACGCGAGGGTGACCGCCCCGGTGTTGCCGGCGCTGACGAGCACGTCGGCCTCGCCGTTCGCGACGAGCCGCGCGGCCACGAGCACGGAGGCGTCGGGGCGGGCGTCGAGGGCCTCGCGGGGGGAGGCGTCCATCGGGACGACGGCGGGGGCGTGCACGACGCGGATGCGGTCGGCGGCGTGTGCGTTGCGGGCGAGCTCGGCCTGGATGAGGGCGGCGTCCCCGACGAGGGTGAGGTGAGGGGCGTCGTCACGCAGGCTCACGGCGGCCGCGCCGGCAACGGTGGCGGCGGGGCCGAGGTCGGAGCCCATGGCGTCGAGGGCGAGGCGGGTCATCAGGGCGACGGTAGCACGACGACCGCGAGCGCGAGCCGGTCCGGGATCCAGTCCTCGCACACGTCGCCCACGAGGGTGGGCGCGCGCTGGTAGCCCCCGTGGACGACGCGGAGCCCGTCGAGGTCCGCCTGCTCGCCGTAGGCCACGGTCGCGTGCTGGCCCGCGACCGTGACGTCCATGTCGTACTTCGAGTAGTCCCCGCAGTCGTCTACGACGGTGCAGCGCTGCTGACCCTCGGTGACCTCCACGTCGGGGAGCGGCAGGTCCTCGATCCAGCCGGCCTGCTCGACGAGGAGGCGGAGGTTCCCGTCGGCGTCGTACAGCGCCACCGCGCCCTCGGCCGGCGTGAACCCGCCGAAGGAGTAGGTGCCGGTGAACGACACGGTGTCCCCCGCGGCCAGGAAGGTGTCGGCGAGGTCGGGCACGTCCACGGCGACGGTCCACGCGACCCCCGCGGCGTCTTCGAACACGATGACGAGGCCCTGTTCCAGGGCGCCGTTGCCGACGGTCACCAGGCACGCTTCCGGTCGGGGGCCCCGCGCGACGGAGACGACCGTGCCCTCGGCGCTCGCGGCGAGATCGGAGAAGCCCTCGTATGTCAGGGTCTCCCCGCCGAAACAGGCGGACACGGGCGGGGGCGCGAGATCGGCGCACTCCTCGACGGAGGGGGTGTCACAAGCGGCGAGCAGGAGGAGCAACATGGCGTTTCCTTGGAGTACACCGTACCGTGCAAGAACCGGACCGACGGGACGCAGGTGTGCTGGGGTTTCCCCTCACGGGCCCAGAGCCTCGCGCCGGAACCCTCGCGCCGGAACCCCCGCGCCGGAACCCCCGCGCCGGTTTAGGCTCGCGCGCGCACCGGAGCCGCCATGACCCCGAACACCCACCTCGGCATCGACGTCACGCTCGTCGGAGCGCCCGTCGCCCTCTCGGAGGGGCGCGCCACCGTGCACCTGACCACCACCGACAGCATGGCGGCGGACGCGCGTGGGCTCGTGCACGGCGGGTTCGTGTTCGGGCTCGCCGACTACGCCGCGATGCTCGCGGTGAACGACCCCAACGTGGTCCTCGGCGCGGCCGACACCCGGTTCCTCGCGCCCGTCCGGGTGGGCGATCGGGTCGTGGCGGAGGCCGAGCGCGTCGAGGTGAAGGGCAAGAAGCACGTGGTGAAGGTCGTGGGCAGGGTGGCCGAGCGCGCGGTGTTCGAGGGGACGTTCACCACGTTCGTGCTCGACGGGCACGTGCTCGACCGGTAGTTCGCTTAAGCCCCCGGCATGCTGCTCCTCGCCCCCCTGGCGTACGCGTCCATGCCGTCGCCCGCGGACCTGCGCGCTGTCGCCGATCCCGCGGCCGCGCGCGAGGTCTTCAAGCACGCGCCCCGGGGCCCCGCGGATGCCGCCGCGATCGCCGCGCCCCCCGCGGATGCCGGCCGCGCCTGGGACATCGAGGGCTACGTGCTCGCGGTGCGGATCGACCCCGTGGCGCAGACGGTCGTGGGGCACGCGACGATCACCGCGGTCCGGACCGGGGCAGGGGACCTCCTGCTGCACGCCGACGGCCCGGTCCTCGGCGAGGTGCGGGTGGCCGGCGCGGCGGTCACGCCCGTGGTGGAGGGGTCCGAGCTGCGCCTGCCGATCGACGGGGACTCCGCCACGGTCGAGATCGACTGGACCTACGACGAGGTGCGCCCGAACGGGATCCAGTGGGGCCCGACGGTCGTGTATTCGTTCCACGAGCCCATCGGCGCGCGCACGTGGCTGCCCGTCTACGACCTTCCGGACGACAAGGCCACGCTGACTTGGGAGGTGACCGCCCCCGATGGGTGGGTGGTCGCGGCGAACGGGGTGTTGGAGGGCACCACCGTGGCGGACGCGGGGTGGACCACGTGGCGGTACACCCTCGACGAGCCCATCCCCACCTACCTGATGACCGTGCACCTCTCCGATTACGTGCTGACCGTCACCGGCGACGACATCCCCATCTACACCTGGGCGTACCCGGGCCGGGAGGAGGCCGCGGCGGAGACGTTCGGGACCACCGCGGAGATGCTCGCCTTCTTCTCGGAGCGCTACGCGCCCTATCCGTTCCCGAGCTACGGAAACGCCATGGCGCCGTTCCCCGGCGCGATGGAGCACACGACCTGTGTCACGTTCTCCGAGGACCTCGTGGGCGGGACGGACGGCGAGCTCGTCAACGCGCACGAACTCGGCCACCACTGGTGGGGCGACAATGTCACGTTGGGCGACTGGAACGACATCTGGCTCAACGAGGGCTTCGCCACCTACACGGAGGCCCTCTGGTACGAGCGCACCTACGGGCAGGAGGGCCTCACCGAGTACGCGGCCTACCTCGCGGACGCCTTCTTCGAGTGGCAGGGCCTGGAGGGGCGGTTCCCCGTCTACGATCCGCTCTACATGTGGGGCGGGGTGGTGTACGACAAGGGCGGCCTGATCGTGCACATGCTCCGCGGGGTGCTGGGGGACGAGCGGTTCTTCGCCGCGTTGGCCGACTACGAGGCGGACCACCACCTCGGGAACGCCGTCACCACGGACCTCATCGCGTCGGTCGAGGCCTCCTCCGGCGAGGACCTCGGTTGGTTCTTCGACCAGTGGGTGTACGGCATCGGGGAGCCCACCTACACGTGGAGCTGGGCGCGCCAGTCGGACGGGGCCGGGGGGTGGCAGCTCGATGTCACCATCGCGCAGGACCTCGCGACGTTCCGGATGCCGGTCCCCGTGCGGGTGGGGTACGCGGGCGGCACGACGGAGGACATCACGGTGTGGGTGGAGGGAGCGTCGGTGCACACGACCGTGTGCCTCGCGGAGGAGCCCGTGACCGTCACGCTCGACCCCGACCTGTGGGTGCTCCGGACGGCGGAGGTGTTCGAGGTGGGCGTGGCGGGGCCGCTCGCGTGTGGGCCCCACGCGGAGGAGGCGCCCCCCGAGGAGGAGGCGCCCGCCGCCTGCGGCTGCGCCGGCACCCCCAATCCGCTCGGGGCCCTGGGCGCGCTCGCCGCGCTCGGCCTGGTCGCGCGGCGGCGCCGATGAGCCCGGTGAAGGAGCGCACGACCACCCGCGTTCGCTTGGATCGCGCCGATGTCGCGCGGCGGGGGAGCGGGCGCGGCGGGGCGGGCGGCGGCGGGCAGCTCGGGCGCATGGGGCTCGTCGGGGGCGTGCTCCTCGCGGTGCTCGCCGGGTGGTACGCGGCGCCGCTGGTGTACCCGCTCCGGCTCCTCACCGTGCTCCTCCACGAGGGGGGCCACGCCGCGGTGACCGTGCTGACCGGGGGCCGTGTCGTCGAGATCGTGGTGAACGCGGAGGAGAGCGGCCACACCCTCTCCGCCGGCGGCATCCACTTCCTCATCCTGCAGGGCGGCTACCTCGGATCGCTGCTCGCCGGGCTCGTGCTGACCGCCGTGCCCCGCGCCGCCCGGGGGGCCTGCGCCGTGCTCGGCCTGCTCGCGTTCGTCGCGCTCGCGTTCATCCCGCTCGTGTCGTTCGGGTTCCTCTACACCGCGCTCGTTGGGGTCGGGCTCCTCGCGATGGCCTGGAAGGCGTCGCACGAGGTCTGCCGCGCCTTGCTGCGCGCCGTGGGCCTGTTCGTCGTGGCGGACGCCGTTCGGGACGTGCTCTCGGACCTCGGCCGGGGGGACGCCGCGCTGCTCCGCGACATGACCGGCGTGCCCCCGTTCGTGTGGTCGGGCCTCTGGCTCTCGGCGGCGATCGCGCTGCTCGTGTGGGCGGTTCGACGCGCGCGGTGAGCCGGTTCGATAGGCGTGCGCCCAAGCGAGCGGCCCCCTGCCGGTGGCCGGGTTAGGTCGCGCGGATGTTCCTCGCGATCCTTCCCCTCGATAGCCGATGATGGGCCTCTCGCTCGACCCGTGGTCCCTCTTCCTCGGCGTGCTCTTCGGATGCATCGGGTTCGCGGCGTGGCAATATGGCCGCCGCACCCAACAGGCCCGCCACATGGTCCTCGGCCTGGCGCTGATGGGGTTCGGCTTCCTCGTCGAGGATCCGCTGACCAACGGGCTCATCGGCGCCGTGCTGACGTCGTTCCTCTTCTGGCCGAGGTAGCGAGCACCTCACCCGGACGCACGGGATCCAATTGGACGTGGGGCTTCCAGCATTTTGGCCTTTCCCGTGGAGGACGGCGTGAAGGCCGCGACGGCGGCCCACGGGAACCTCGTCGCCTACCGCGCACGCATGGAGGCCCGCTACTGGCCGGCCCAGTGACGCCGTAGGGATCGCGGCGGTGACGACGCTTACCGAGTGTGGGCTCGGCCGAGCCAACGCGAGCTCGGGTGTGAAACGTCCTGGACCCGCGGGGCCGCCGCCCCGCCACCGGAGCCTCCGTGAAGCCCATCCTCTACGCCTGGGGTACCCCCAACGGTCTGAAGCCCGTGCTCCTGCTCGAGGAGCTCGGGATCCCCTACGAGCTCGTCAAGGTCGACATCCGCGCGGGCGAGCAGAAGCGCCCCGAGTACCTCGCGGTGAACCCCAACGGCAAGATCCCCGCCCTCGTGGACGGAGAGCGCCACGTCTGGGAGTCCGGCGCGATCCTGCTCTACCTCGCGGAGAAGCACGGGCGCTTCCTGCCGACCGAGCCCCAGGCGCGGCTCGATGCCATCGCCTGGTTGTTCTGGCAGATGTCGGGCGTCGGCCCGATGTTCGGGCAGGCGTTCCACTTCCGCATGCGCGACGAGCAGATCCCCTACGCCACCGCGCGCTACGCGGACGAGTGCAAGCGGCTCCTCGGCGTGATGGAGGCGCGCCTCGCCGAGGTGCCCTACCTCGCCGGCGCGGAGTACAGCATCGCGGACATCTCGACGTTCACGTGGGTGCGCAACGCGCCCCGGCTCGGGCTCGACCTCGCGGACTTCCCGAACACGCGGCGTTGGCTGGCGGACATCGAGGCGCGGCCGGCCGTGGGGCGGATGCTCGCGGTGACGTTCCCCTGAGCCGGCCGGGCTACGCGCAGCAGCACCACCCGCTCATGTCCGGGCAGCAGCACTCGGCCGATCCGCCATCGCCCGAGCAGCCATCCCCGGTCGAGCCACAGGCCACCGGGGCGCCATCTCCGGTGTCGCCGGTGTCCTCGAAGTCACCGCCCGCGCCGGCGCCGCCGCCGGGGTCCCAGCCGGTGTCGTCGCCGCCGCCGGATTCGCCGGTGTCACCCGTCTCCATGTCGCCCGTCTCCGTGGCACCGGTGTCTCGCCCCGTATCCGTGCCCGTATCCGTGCCCGTATCCGTCCCCGTATCCGTCCCCGTGTCCGTCCCCGTGTCCGTGCCCGTGTCCGCCGACGCCCGGCCCGATCGGGCCGCGAGCAGCGGGAGGACGAGGGGCAGGGCCGCCGCGGCATGCCGGGCGATCCACATCGACCGCGGGAACACGGCGTAGAGCGCCACGGTGGCGAGCGCGCGGAGCTGCGTGACGACGCGGGCGCCGAAGCCGACGGGGAACCAGCGGCGCGGCGGGAGGATGTCGCCGAGGCGGGCGGGCCGCGCGGGGTCGAGCGCGCGCAAGCGGACGAGGCGGTCCCGGAAGCCGTCGACGACGACGCGGCGCACGTAGCGGCGGTGCGGGCCGTCGGGGAGGCGGGACACGAGCCGCCCCAGCGTCGAGACCTCGGCCTCGGCGGCGGCAAGGGCGTCCGCTCGGGCGACGAGGGCGTTCCCGGTGCGGGGAAGCGGGTTGTAGGCGCCGCGGGCGCGGTCGCGGGCCTCGTCGAGGACGGCGTCGACCAGGAAGACCCACCGTGCCACCCGGCCGCCGATCTCGGCGTAGAGCGCGCTCCGCTGGGGGTCCTCCGAGGCGCGGGAGAAGAGCATGCGGCCGATGCGATCCGAGGGGGCGCCCGCCTCCGCGAGGGAGAGCGACGGGAGCCGCTCCACGCGCGCCTGCTCGGCCATCTCGGCAGCCAGCGCGTCGACCGGGAAGCCCTCCGCGGCGAGGGCGGCGCGGGCACGCTCCCAACCCGGCCGGAGCGCCCGCCACACGATCCACCGATGGAGCCCGCCCTCGTCCTCCCAATCGTCGCGCAGCTTCTCGACGGCCATGTACACACCGAACGCCGCGGTGAGCCGCGTGGAGGCGCCCGTAGTGCGCGCGGGCATCTTGCGCAGGCCGAAGGTGAGGGGGCAGGGGACGTGGGTCGGGTCGGCTTGGGTGCCGACGTCCGCGAGGACGTGGAAGAACACGAGATCGGGCCCGGCGAGCACGCGGTACGGCAAGCCGAAGCCGGCGCCGAGGGCCGCGCAGAGGCCACACTCGTAGGTGCGGGCGAGGCGCGCCTCCTCGAGGTGGGTACGGGCCGGTTGGAGGTAGCCGATCATGCGGGGGTGGCCCTTGGCCCTCTGGAATACCCGGACGCGCGGGCGGACCGCAAGCTCGGATAGGCTTACGCGCCATGACGCTCCTCCTGTCCCTCGCCGGTTGCTGCCTGCTCTTCGCGCCCGACGCGCCCGACGTGCCGCCGGTCGACGAGGACACCCACGCGCCCGTGGACACCGGGGAGCCGCCGGACACCGACCCCTTGCTGTTCGACCCCTGGGTGACCCACTCGCTGGCCGACGCCGAGGTGCGCCTCACCGGGGCCGGCAGCGGCGACCGCCTGGGATACGCCGTATCCGCCGGGGACATCGACGGCGACGGGGCGATCGACCTCGTGGTCGGCGCGCCCGGGCACGACGCCCTGGAGGTGTCGGCGGCGGGCGCCGCGTACGTCGCCTGGGGGCCGGTGCTCGGCGGGGCGCGGACGGTCACGGACGGCGCCGTGGCCGTGCTCGGCGCGGAGGTCGAGAGCCGGCTCGGCTACGCGGTGGCGGGCGGCGGCGATGCCGACGGGGACGGGCGCGATGACCTGCTGCTCGGACTCCCCGGGCTCGATGGCCGCGCGGGGGCCGTCGCGCTCGTGGCCGGGGCCACGCTCGGAGCGTCCGACCTCGGGGTGGGCGGGGCGACGGCGCTCTGGCGGGCCGGGGCCGCGGACACCTACGCCGGCGGCGAGGTGGCGTGGGTCGGCGATGTCGACGGGGACGGCCTCGCGGACGCCCTCGTGGGCGGGTGGGGCGCCGCGGAGGACGCCGGCAGCGCGTGGCTCGTTCTGGGCGCCGGGCTGGTCGGGGAGGGGAGCCTCGCCGACGCCGACGTCGCCTGGGTGGGCGAGGCGCCCGGCGACCACCTCGGGAGCGCGCTCGCGGGCCTCGGGGACCTCGACGGCGACGGCCTGGACGAGGTCGTCGTGGGCGCACCCGACGCGATGGCGGCGGCGGGGCGGGTGTACGTCCTCGGTGGCGGCGCGGCGACGGTGGGCGACGCGTGGGCCACCCTGACGGGCCTCGCGCCCGGCGACTGGGCGGGAGACGCCGTCGCGGCGGCCGGGGATGTCGATGGGGACGGCCTCCCCGACCTGCTCGTGGGCGCCACGGGCGAGGACGGGGGCGGCGTGGACGCCGGGGCGGCGCGGCTCGTGACCGGGGCGGCGTTGGCCGGTGGGGGGGATGTGTCATTGGCGGACGCCGGGGTGGTGGCGGTCGGCGCCACGGGCGAGGACTACGCGGGCTTCGCGCTCGGCGCCGGGGGGGACCCCGACGACGACGGCACCCCGGACCTCCTCGTCGGTGCGCCCAACTTCGACCCGCTGGGGTCGGAGGACCGCGGGCGCATGGCGGTCGTGGCGGTGGACCGCGTCCGCGGGGACCCCATCGACACCCCGTCGGGCTTCGAAGGCGACGAGGACCGGAGCTACGCCGGCTGGCGCGTCCTCGGCCCCGGGGACCTCGACGGCGAGCCCGGCGACGACGTGGTGGTGTCCGCGCCGTGGGCGTCGGCGAGCGGCGCGGTCTACGTGGTGAGCGGGCGGTGAGGGCACGCCGAGGGAGAGCGGTGCGCCCGTGTCACCCCAACGCTCACCCCCCCGACACCGCCACCCGCACCGGCGGCGCCCACGCCACCTTGTCGTCGTCGTAGTAGAGGTAGGCTCGGGAGGCCGGCGCCACGTACTCGCCGGGCACGGTCGCGAGCAGGTCGATGGGGACGGTGTGGACGGCGCCGGGCGCGAGCGCGCGGAAGTAGACGATGACCTCGTTGGCGCCGGTCTCGTAGTAGTCCACGACGCCGGTGTTGCGCAGCTCGTCGAGCTGCCACGTCTGCACGGAGAGGCCCGCGGGGATGCCGATGCGCGCGAGGGCCATGGGCTGGCCGACCGTCGCGAGGTTGCGAAGGTGGGCGGTGAGGCGGACGGTCTCGCCCATGTCGACGCGGTCGGCGGCGAGGGCGGCGTCGACCGACACGGCGACGGCGGGGTGGGACAGGGGCGCGCGGGTGCTCCAGGCGGCGCCGAGGGTGTAGGGGACCACGTCGCCGTCGAGCCGGGTGACGGTGATGGTGTGGCGGCCGTCGACCACGGGGAGCTCGATCCGGGGGGCGGTAGAGCCCTTGGCGGACCAGGTGACACGCCCGGCCTCGACGCCGTCCACCTTCACGATGGCGGTGCCGTCCTGCTGCGGGGGTTGGTCCGCCGCGAAGCGTGTCAACGCCTTCAGGGTGAGCACGGTGGCTTGGGTGCTGCCCCACCGGCCGGTGCCGTCGCGTTGGTCGACCAGCCAGCGCGCCGCGGCGTCGACCTCCTGGGGGTGGCGGCCGTCGGCGAGAAGCGCCAGGGTGGCGAGCGCGGTGGTCTCCACGTAGAGGTTGGCGCCCTGGCTGCGGGTGATGCTGTGGTCGGCCTTCCGCCACGCGCCGCCGGGCCCCTGGAGCCGCGCGAGGCGGTCGGCGGCGGCGTGGCCCTCGTCGGGACGGGTCGGGAGCAGGGTGCTCGTCGCGAGCGCGAGCAGGTAGGCGTCCCCGGTCGTCCGGGCGAGCTTGGCCTGAGCGTCGAGCTCCTTGTCCAGGCCCGCGCCCAAGCCGGCCCCGACGAGCGACCACGCGATGTAGGCGTCGGTGACCTCGGCCGAGGCGCGCCCGAAGCCGTCGAGCGCCCGCTCCTGCTGCTGCCACCCGCCGGCGCCGTCGCGGCGATCCGCCAGCCAGCTGGCCGTGCGCCGCACCATGGCGTCGTCGACCCCCGGGAACACGGCGCGCATGTCCGCGAACTGGGCAACCCCGTAGGCGGTCAGCGACTCGTGCGCCGGGAACCCACCGAACCACTCGTACCCGCCGCCCTTGCTCTCGTAGCCGGTCAGCCGCCCGTAGCCGGCCTCCAACAACGTGCGCGAGCGCTCGGCCAACGCGGTGTCCGCCACCCCCTGCTCCTCCAGGTACCGCAGCACGAGCAGGTTCGGGTAGTTGCTGCTGCTGGCCTGCTCGAAACAGCCGTGCGGCATCTGGAGGAGGCCCTCCATCCCGTCCACCATCGAGCTGAGCGCGTTTGGATAGAGCTTGATCCAGGCGCGCGCGGATCCCTCGATCACTTCGCCGAGATCGAGGTCGTGGGCGGCCGTGGCGTCGAGGCGCCCGGACGCCGACCAGGTCCGCGGGAAGCCGGCGTCCACCACGTCGAGGGTGCGGGTGAAGGCGTCGGCGAGGCCGTCGCTGGTCGCGGAGAAGGAGACCGGGACCTTTGACCCGCCGACCGTGGCGCCGGCGACGAGGTCGTAGAAGAGCGTCTGGCCCGCGCGGCCGGGGAGGGTGACCGCGCGCGCCGGGGCGCCGAGCGTGGCGCCGACGGTGACACGGACGGGGGTGTCCCGGTCATTGGTGAGGGTCAGCGGGATGTGCATCGTGTCCCCCTTCACGGCGGCGACGGGCAGCTTGACGGCCATGCTGAACGGCAACGTCGAGGCGAGGAGCGCCTCGCCACGCCCGACGCGGCCGCCGCCCACGCCCTCCGCGGTGACACGGAACGAGGTGACGGCGTCGGAGAGGGAGAAGGTCACGCGGGCGTGGCCGGTGGCGTCGGTGCGGACCGAGGGGGCCCAGGCGACGGTGTCACGGAAATCCGTCCGAGGCCCGCCGGCGACGTGGCGGGGGGTGGGAAAGACGCGGACGCTGGCGTAGGCCGGGCGGTAGTCGGCGACGTAGAACGGATCGGTCGGCGCTCCCCTCCCACCGGCAGGCACCGCGTCCGCCGAGAACCGGAAGGGATAGGAGACGATGACGATCCCGCCCCCCTTGGGCTCTGGGAATTGGAAGCGAAGGAAGCGGCCGTTGATGCACGACTCCACCGCGGCGTTGCCGAGGGTGCTCTGCTTGGTGACCGCGCTGGCCACCACGCCGTCGGGTTGGATCACGAACTTGACGGTGACCTTCCCGGCGAGCGTGGGGTTCTTGGTGAGCTCGCGCTGGTAGCAGTACCGGATCTGGGCGAGGTTGCGCTTCACCACGGCGTCGATGAGCGAGCGGTCGAGCGCGCCGATGACGATCGCCTGCTCTGGCACGGCGATGCTGCCGGAGCCCTTCGAACCGAAGTTGCCGCCGCCCCCGCCGTAGCCGCGCCCCCGCGCTCCGAGGCCGCCGACCCCTTCCGCCGTATTTCCGCCGCCGAACCCCGAGCCGCGCGCGCCCAGGCCGCCGCCGCCGATCGCCGTGCCCTTGCCGCCGATCAGGCCACCCACCTGCTGCAGTTGGTTCGCGGCCAGGCCGTCGTCGAGGACACCAGCGTTCTCCGCCAGCGCGCCCAGGACCGGCGTGTCCAAGAGCCCGGCCTGCGCCGCCACCTCCCGATCCAACTGTTGCATTTGGAGTTGGATCCGGTCCGGAGGCGCGTCCCTCTTGCCGACCTTGCCCTCCTCCTTCCATGGGCGCGGCGTCTGCGCCAGGGGCTCCGGCGGCGGCTCGCTCGGCGCCGGGGGCGCGACGGGCACCTTCTCGAAGGTCCGCCACCCGGCGGTGCCCAGGAGGAGGTCCAGCGCGTAGCCGGTGGGCTCGGTGAAGAAGGTGCGCGGCTCCTCCACCGGCGCCGGCAATTCCGCCTCGACGAGCAGCCGGGTCACGATGTCGCCCTGCTTGTCGTCGGCGTAGGAGAGCACGGTGTCGTCCACGACGGACACCGCCACGTCGGCGACCACGGGCGCGCCGCTCGGGTCGGTGGCGGTGACGTCGAGCGCCACGATGTCCCGGGGGCCGTAGCGCTCGCTGAGCGGCTTGACGGTGAGGGTCAGCCGCTGGTCGCGGTTCCGCATCACCACCCGCTCCGCGATCGGCGCGGCGTCGGTGTCGTAGAGGGTGACGCGCGCCACCCCGGCGGCCTTGGCCAACGTTGCATCGACGGGCGCGAGGTACACCGTGGCGGCGCGGGAGGCGGTGACCTTCACGCGGGCCGCGTCGAGCACCTGCCCGCGCAAGCTCCCGACCACGGACACCTCGCGCGGCGTCGTGCACCGCACGTCCACGCGGAGGGCGGCCAATGTCGTGGCAAGGTCGTCGTGGGTGCGCAGGACACACCCGTCGTCCAACGCCGCGGGGAGGGGCGTCTCGCCCGACCGGCCCACGACCTCCAGGTGATACGTCCGGCCGGGCCGCGGGGTCAGCTCGAAGCGCCCCAGGCCGTGGTGGAACGTGCGGAACCCGCCGAGGACCTGCCCGCGGTCGTCCACGATGCGCCCCGACACGTCGGCGGGCTTCCCGTCCGCCTTGGTGGCCGCGAAGTAGACCCGCGAGGGCAGCCCCGCCACGAGCGAGCCTCCCTCGGGGTACACCGCCACGTTCACGCCCGACAGCACGATGGGGATGCGCCGGGAGATGGACTCCGTCACGCCGCTCTCGTCGACGAGCACGGTGAGCAGGCCGTCGCCGAGGTCCATCCCGGCGGGCAGGGCGAAGCGCACCATCGCCTCCCCGGCGGCGTTGGTCGTCACCTGCACCTTGTCGAGATCCCGCCCGTCGATGCGCACGAGCCCGGTGATCGGGTGGTCCGCGAGCGGCTCGCCGGTCGGGCTGCTCACCTTGAGCGTGGCCGCCACGGTGTCACCCGGCACGTACGCCTTGCGCACGAACTCCAACGACTTCTTCAGACGGGGCGCCTCGTAGCCGAGCACGACGATCCGCCGCTCGGCCCGCTGCCCGTCCGCGCTCGCCGCGCGCACCACCCAGGCCCCGCCCGCCGCTCCCGTCGGCAGCTCGAAGTCGTTCGTCGCGCTCCCGTTCCGCTGCTCGACGCTCTTGGTGAGCACGACGTCGCCGCGCGGGCCGACCAACTCATAGCGGATGGCACGATCGACCGTCCCGGCGAGAGTGGCGGTGGCGAGGTGCCAGGTCTTCACCCAGATCGTGTCACCCGGGCGGTAGAGCGGCTTGTCGGTCTGCACGTGCACGCGGGTGCGCACGACCTCGGCGACGTCGCGCTTCGCGAGGGCGGCGAGCGTGTCGTCGGGCGCGATGCGCGGGGAGGGAGGCGGGGCTTCGGCGAAGGCGGGGGGCGCCTCCGGGGGCTCGGACGCTTGGGTGGAGGCGGTGTCGGACACGGGCCCGGGTGTCACGTGGCTCGGGGCACAGCCGGCGAGGGCGAGAAGGGGGAGCAGGCGCATCGGGGCCTCCTCGTCCTTTCGTGTGGGGTGCGGGGAATCCTGTTCCGCTCGCCTGGTCAGGGGTTCGTGAGGCCCGTGTGTGCGGCTCGTCAACGGCACGCGGAGCCCCGGGAGCCGCGTGCGATCGGCGCTCGCTACGGCACGCCGCGCGCGAGGTCGTGCTTCGTCGCCGTGACCCGCACCGGCGCCGGGAGGCTCGACCCCGCCACGGTGCCGACCAGGACCCCGCCCTCCGCGGCGCCGAGCGTGATGCGCAGCTCCTCGGCGGTCTCGGTGTCGCTCGTGACGAGCACCATCGTCTGGCGCGGGCCGTTGCACACCGCCGGCACCTTCAGCGGGCGCCAGGAGGTGTCGGAGTAGCGCAGGATGTCGACCAGCACGCCGAACTGGGCGCGCGTGATGTGCACGGTGAACCAGTCCTTGTCGCCCTGCTTCACGTCCCAGGTGCCCTCGGACCAGGCGGTCGAGAGCGTGGGTGGGATGGGAGGGCAGGCCTCCGCGGAGGCGTGCGCGGCGGAGAGGGACGCGACCGACAGGAACAGGGCGACGAGGAGGCGGCCGGGCATGCGGGCTCCGTGGAGTGGGGACCTTTCCTTACACGCGCGTGGGCGGGCCCGGGTTCACCGGAACGGTCAACGCCTCGCGAGCTGCAGCGCCACGTCCGGAAAGAGCGGCCCCTGCGCGTCGGCCCGCAGGGCGTCCAACGTCGCGATGACGATGCGGTAGGGCACCGCGGCCTCGGGGGAGACGGTGATCGTCGGGGCGTCCTCGCCGGCGTCGCGCAGGTCGCGCAGCACGGCCGCGAGCCGGTCCGTGGGCCACTCCGCGCCCTCCCGGGGCAGCTCCAGGCGCGCGTCCCCCTGGCGCACCTCGTAGCCCTCGAGCCCGACGGCGACGATCAACGGCACGCCGCCCGCCCCGCGCCCGGGCACGTCCACCTCGTCGGTCGCGAACCCGGTGTCGTCGCCGAGCAGCGAGATCGTGAAGACCATCGAGAGGATGAGCGTGACCATGATGTCCATGTAGGGGACCAGGTTCAGGTCCCCCTCGCCGCTGCCGCCTGCCATGTCGAGCTCCGGGTGCCCGGAGTTGGACCGGGAGCGGGGCGCGCGGTTCCCGCCGAATCCGGCGGGACAGAGGTGTGTAAGGGCCCGACCCGTGGCTAGCCGGTCTTCCCGGCGGGTTAGCAAACCCGGCCGGGAAGACCGGCGATCCGGAGGCGGCTCCGTTTCGAGTGGCTCCGTGTTTGCGCTGGGCGCAAACACGGAGGCGCGAAGTAAACGGAGCTTCGCCGACCAAATAACGATAGACAGGCCGTGCGCGAGCCGGCCTGGCTACGGCAGCCCGGAGAGGACCATCGCGTACACGCGCTTGAAGTCCCGCACCTTGTCGTTCTTCAGCCCCTGCGCGACCACCGCGAGCCACACCTTGCCGTCGGGGCGCTTGACCACGTCGAGGTCGCCGTTGCCGACGGTCCCCGTCGCCACGACCCGGGCCTGGGAGGGCTGGCGCACGGGCGCGGCGTAGACGGGGTCGAAGTTGGCCTCGTCCTTCTTCACGTAGACGAGGTGCTTGGAGTCGGGGGTCCACGCCGGGCCGTCGTCGTTGAGCGCAACGTCGGTCGCGACGAGCGTCGGCGTACCGGCGACCGGGGTGACGTACAGATCGAAGCGGTTGATGTCGTTGTGGTTCGAGAAGAACGCGATCATCGTGCCGTCGGGGCTCCATGTCGGCCGCGTCTGGGTGTGCTCCCACGCGGTGACCGGGCGCGGCGCGGGGAACGCGACGTTGTCGATCAAGTAGAGGTTGTCACCCTTCTGGGTGTGGCCCACGAACGCGATCTTCTGGGAGTCGGGGCTCCACGCGGCGAAGAGCTCGGACGCCGTCGGGTCACCCGTGAGCTTCAACGGCGGCTTCTCCACCGCGGCCACGTCGATCAGGTAGAGGTCCCCCTGGCCGGTGCGCGCCGACGTGAAGACGATCCACTTGCCGTCGGGGCTCCACGCGGCGGTGCCGTCGGCTCCGGGCGCCGCGGCGACGGGCCCGCCGCCCTCGATGTAGAGGTCGTAGTCCTGGGTGCTGCCGCTGCTGCCGTAGACGAAGCGCTTGAGCGCCGCGGGCGCCCAGGAGAGCTCGTGCGCCACGGTCTCGCTGCCCGCAACGTCGAAGCCGGCGGTCATCGCGCTGGATCCGCGGGACACCGGCACGATGCGACGCGGCGCCGCGCCGGGGTAGCCGGGGGACACGTAGAGCTCGACCACCTTGCGGTCGTGGAAGTTCACCTCCCAGGCGAGCTGGTTGCCGTCGGTCGACCAGCTCGGCACCTGGCAATTGGCGGGCGTGGCCGGCGAGACGAGCTGGGCCTGGGCGAGCGCACCCGGGAGGAGGACGAGGAGGAGCGACAGCATGGAGGAGGGCTCCGGTCAGAAGGCGAAGCTGACGTTGGCGAGGAGGCGGATGCCGGTGGCGGTCCAGGAGGCGGGCGTGGCGACGTAGGGGAGGGGGGTGCCGTCCGGGGTCTCGAAGAGCACGGCCTCGCCGGGGGACGCGACGGTTCCGACGTGCTGCTCCACCACGGCCTTCACGCCCACGCCGAGCGCGGTCGTCCGGCCGGCCTCGCGGTACTCGAGCGAGAGCTCCGCGAAGGGGGTGATCGCGCGACCGACGGCGTAGATCTCGACCTCGCCGGGGCCCGCCGCGGCGGAGAGCGGGGTGCAGCTGAGCGCGCCGTCGGCCTCGTCGCAGGCGTAGCCGATGCCGGGGACGAGGCCGTAGCGCACGCCCAGGGAGGGGCGGAGCGCGAGGGGCCCGCCGAGCGCGAGCTCGCGGCCCACGCGCAGCCCGGCGCCCCACGCGTAGGGGTCGGAGACGAATTCGTTGCCGCCGGCGGCGTAGGAGCGGAGGTCGAAGGTGCCGAGGGCGCCGAGGAGCACGGGGCCCACGGGCAGGGTGAGGGCGAGCTCGAAGGCGCCGCCGGTGCGGAGGTTGTCGACGTCGTCACCGAAGAGCACGGACGTGCCGGCGGCGACCTCGAGCCGGGTGACCTGGAGCGCCGCGAGGCCGCGCGCGCCGAGCTGGCGCATCTCCAGGGCGAGGGGCGTGGTGGTGTCGGCGCGGACCACGACCTTCACGCCGTTGACGAGGTACTCGCCGTCCGGAAGCGCGAGGGTTCGCGGGAGCGCCGTGGGCTCGCGGAGCTGGAGCGCGAGCTTGTTGATGAGCCGCTTGAGGTCGGCGTCGAAGACGATCGACGTGCACTCGAGCTGGAGCCGCGAGGTCATCCCCGCCTGGGGCGCGGTGAGCGCGACGTAGCCGAAGGTCGACCGGAGGAAGGTGGCGAAGGTGGTGGCCTGCTCGCGGGTCTCGGCGTTCGGCGCGAGGAGCGCTGCGCGCTCGGCGAGGACGAGGGCGCGGTCGGCCTGCACGACCTCGTAGTAGATCTGCGCGCCGAGCCAGTGCGCGTCGAAGCTGTCGGCCCCGCCGGGGGCGGCGAGCGCGGCGGCGATCTCCAGCGCGGCGTCGTCGTACCACTTGTTCTTCACGAACTGCCGCGCCTGGGCGACGTGGTGGCGGACGCTGCCGCCGGCGGGATCGTCGGGGGCGTCCGGCGCCGCGTGGGCCGCGGGCACCGCGAGGAGGAGTCCGAGCGGGATCATGCCGGCTCCGCGAGCATTCCAGCCGCCCAGAGGAGGCGCCGGGTGAGGGGGTGGCGGGGAGAGGCGTCGAGCCCTCCCTCCTGTCCTGGATGGCCGCCGGCGAGCGCGGCGGGGGTGAAGCCGTCCACCAGGCGCCCGCCGCTCATGACGAGGACCCGCGTGCACGCGTAGAGCACGAGCGGCAGGTCGTGGGAGATGAGGAGGAACCCGGTGTCGGGCCGGCGGCGCTCCAGGAGGAGGTCGAGCACCTCCGCCTTGCGCGCGGCGTCGAGGCCGGCGGTGGGCTCGTCCGCGATGGTGAGGAGCGGATCCGCGAGCCACAACATCGCGAGCGTCGCGCGGCGCTTCTCGCCGCCGGAGAGCTCGTGCGGGAGCGCCCCCGCGCGGTGGCCGAGCCCCAGGCGCTCGAGCGCGGCGCGGGCCGCGCCCGGCTGCTCCGTCGGCACGCCCGAGCGGGGGTCCGTGCGGCGGTGGACGCGCGCGGACTCGGCGACGGTCTCCAGCAGCGTGAGCCCCGGGTTGAGCGACGCGCCGGGGTCCTGCAGGAGGAGCTGCGCGCGGCGGCGCAGCGCGGTGAGCGCGGTGCCACCGAGGTCCTGGGGGTCCTGCCCGAGGATGCGAACGGTCCCGCCATCCCGACGCAGGAGCCCCAGTGCCGCGCGCACCAGCGTCGTCTTGCCGCACCCGCTCTCGCCGATGAGCCCGACGACCTCGCCGGGGTGCACGTCCAGGTCGACACCGCCCACCGCGACCGTGGGGGCCCCGCCGAGGCGGCCGCCGTAGTGCTTGCGGAGGCCGCGGATGTGGAGGAGGGGTTCGGGGCCCCGGCCGGCCCCGCCTCGGGGCCCGGGGGCGTCCTGGCCGGCACCCAAGGGCGCCCCCGGCGGGGCGCCCGACGTGCCGGCCGGCGCGGGTGCCACGCCAGCAAGAACACCGCCGGGGCCCCGGCCGGCCCCGCCTCGGGGACGGTTGGGGTCTAAGCGGTGTGGGGCGTTGCGGGGCTCCGCCCCGCCCCAGGAAGCGTCGTCGCTCACAACACCCCCCCTGCCACCTTGCGCGTGGCCTCGACCAGCGCCCGGCCGGCCCCCGCGAGCCCGGCCGTGGTGGCGGCCTCCTCGACGGTGCGGCCGTGGTCCATGACGACCACGCGCGTCGCGAAGCCGGGGAGCAGGCGGAGGTCGTGCGTGATGAAGAGGAGGCCCATGCCCGCCGCGGCGAGGTGCGAGAGCTGCGCGAGGATGCCGCGCTGGACGGAGGGATCGAGCCCGGTCGTGGGCTCGTCGGCGACGAGGAAGCGGCTGTTGCGCGCGAGGGCCACGGCGATGGCGGCGCGCTGGGCCATGCCCCCGGAGAGCTCGTGCGGGTGGAGGCGGGCGACGCGGGCGGGATCGGCGAAGCCGGCGCGGGCGAGCGGGCCGTCGGGGGCCAGGAGCAGGGCGTCGCGGGAGGGGACGGGCCCGGCGAGGCGCGCGGCGTCGAGCACCTGGGTGCCGATCGTGCGGAGGGGATCGAGGGCGGCGCGGGCGTCCTGCCAGAGGAGCCCGATGGCGCGGCCGCGGAGGGGGCGGAAGTCGGCCTCGGTCTCGGGGGTGGACGTGTGCCCGTCGACGGTGAGGGTGACGCGGCCGGCGACGCGGCCCGGCGCGAACGGGACCATGCCGAGCAGGGCGCGCGCGGTCACGGTCTTGCCCGAGCCGGACGAGCCCACGAGCGCGACGATCTCGCCGGCGCCGACCCGGAGCGTGGCGTCCTCCACGAGCGTGCGCGCCCCCGCGACGATGCGCAGCCCCTCGGCGACGAGCTCGTCCGCCCTCCGCTCACCGGCCATGACGCGCGCCCTCCCGCAGGCCGAGGTCCTGGCCGAGCAGGGCGGTGCCGAGGATGCCCGCCCAGATCGCGGCGGCGGGGGCCATCCACGCGAGGAGGTTGCCGTCGGGGATGCCGAACTCGAAGGCGAGCATGTTGCCCCAGGACGGCGTGGGCTCCTGGACGCCGAAGCCGCCGAGGTAGGACAGGGTGGTCTCGACGACGAGGAAGAAGCCGAACGCCTGGAGGACCTGCCGCGCGACGAGGCCGCGCGCGTTCACCCAGAGGAGGTGGTAGCCGAGGATGCGGCCTTCGGGCACGCCGTGGGCGCGCAGGGCGAGGACGAACTCGGCGCGGCGAAGCTCCTCCAACCGGCAGGTCACGGCCTCGCCGACGGCGGGGGCGCACGCGAGGCCGGTCGCGACGGCGAGCACGGCGGGGTCGGCGCCGAAGATGGCGCCCGCGAGCAGCACGAGCACGAAGCGCGGCACGGAGGCACCCACCGTGAACGTGTAGCGCACGAGCGCCGCGACGGGCCCGCCGAACCACCCCGCGAGCGCGCCCGCGGCCCCGCCCACGAGCCCGGCGATCGCCGCGGTGAGGAGCCCCGGCGCCACGAAGGCGCGGCTGCCGAGCAGGAGCCGCCACGCCACGTCGCGGCCGAGGTGGTCCGTGCCGAGCCAGTGCGCGCCGGAGGGGCCCAGGCTGGCCCGCGCCGGGTTCACGTCGGCGACGATGTCGTAGGGGGCCACGAGCGCGAGGACCCACGCGAGGATCAGCGCGCCGACGAGGCCGAGGCCGACGGTGCGTGCGCTCAACCGGCGCTCCGGAGCCGGGGGTCCACGGCGAGCCGCACGAGGTCGGCCACGAGGCGGGTCCCCGCGACGACGATGGCCGCGACGAGCGTGATGCCGATGGCGACGGGGTAGTCGCGGAGGCGGCAGGCCTGCCAGAGCGCGGCGCCGGCGCCCGAGTAGAGGAGGAGCTTCTCGACGACGACGAGGCTGCCGAGGAGCCAGGCCGCGCGGGAGGCGGCGATGTCGGCCAGGGGCGGCACGAGGTTGTGGAGGATGACGGGCCAGGTCGGGGCGCCGCGGGCGCGGGCGGCGTCGACGAAGGGGGCGGCGCGGAGGCGGCGGAGCTCGGCGTCGCACGCGGCGTGCATCTCGGTGAGGCCGCCGGAGGCCACGGCGAGCACGCCGATGGCGAGGGCGGTGCGGACCGCGCTCGGGGTGTCGGGCAGCGCGAACCAGTCCGGGCGGGCGATGGCGCCGCGCTCGATGAGCGCCCAGGTGGCGGCGTTGATGCCCATCACGAGCACGTAGGCGGCGAGGAAGGCCGGGACGACGGAGACGGCCTGGACGAGCCGCAACAGCCGGGTGCCGCCGCGCGCGCTCCAGGCGCCGAGGGCGACGGCGAGGGCCACGCCGAGGAGGAGGGCGGGCGCGAGGAGGAGGAGGGAGCGGGCGCCGGTGTCGGCCACGAGCTCCGCGACGGAGGCGCCGGGCCGCCAGGTCAACGAGGTGCCGAGATCGCCGCGCGCCATGCGCCCGAGGGTCGCCACGAGCCGCTCCGGCAGCGGCTTGTCGAGGCCCCACTCCGCGGCGAGGCCGACCCGGAGCTCGTCGCCGTTGGGGAGGAGATCGATGGCGTCGCCCGGGGCGAGGGTCAGGAGCACCTCGACCAGCAGCACCGCGCCGAGGACCGTCGCCACGAACGCCGCGACGCGCATCGCCACGGCGCCGAGGAGCCGCGCGCCGCGCCGGGAGACGGGGAGGACGACCTCGGGCTCGTCGAGACCGGGCGCGGGCGCCGGTCCCGTCACTTCATCTGCCAGCCAGTCGCGAAGGTGAAGAAGTAGAACGGGTGGATCACCACGTTCTTGACCTTGACGCTCATCGCCGCGTAGCTGTCGAGCGTCCAGAGGAAGACCATCGGGGCGTCGTCGTGCACGCGCTTGTGCACCTCGCGCAGGGCGGTCTTGCGGACGAAGGGGTCGGCGGCGTCGCGCGCCTTGTCGAGGAGGGCGTCGACCTCGGGGTTCTTGTACCCGGTGAAGTTGCGCGCGCCCTGGCTGTGGAACTGCTCCCGGACATCCTCGTTCCGGTCGAACGTCCACTGGGAGAGGATGAGGTCGAAGTCGTGCTCGCGCCAGACCCGGCCCTTCCACGCGGCGTCGTCGAGGAACTCGACGTTCACGGTGAGCCCGGCGCTCTGGAGCTGGCTCTGCAGGTTGATCGCCACTTCCTGCGCGCTCTCGAGCGACTGGTGCGCGGCGATGCGCACGGTCAGGGGCTTGCCGCCCTTGCTCCACGCGCCGCCGACCTTGGTGTACCCGGCGGCCGCGAACAGGGTCTCGGCGGCGTTCTCGTCGTTGGCGACGGGGTTCACGTCGTGGTTGTAGTAGGGGCTCGACTTCACGAAGGGGCCGGAGAGCAGGTCCCCGGTGCCGACGGGCGCGAGGAGGCTCGGGACGTCGACCAGGGCGGACATCGCCTTGCGGACATTCACGTCGTCGTAGGGGGCGTGCGTGGCGTTGAAGCCGACGTACCACCAGGAGTTGGTCTGGTACGGGTAGAGCTCGACCTTGCGGTTGTTCTGGAGCATCGCGAGGTCCCGCGGGAGGACGCGCACGAGCGCCTCGAGGCTCTCGTAGAGGAGGAGCTTCGCCTGGTAGTTCTTGTCGGAGACCTCCCGCATCGTCATCTCGGAGAGCCCGACCGGCGTGCGGTAGCTCCCGTTGGTGGTGAAGCTGACGGAGTTGTCCTCGTTGTACTTGACGAGCTCCCACGGCCCGGTGCCGACGGGCTTGTTGCGGAAGCCGTCCGTGCGCTTGACCGACGTGCCCGCGAACGCGTGCGCCGGGAGGATCTTGAAGAGGAGCTTGTCCTCGGGCCGGGACTCGGGGCGCGCGAACTTCAGCTTGACGGTGTGCTCGTCGAGCGCGGTCGCCGTCTTGATGAAGGCGGCGCGGCCGGCCTCCGTCGACAACGTCGTCTTGTCCTGCATCGCCTGGATGGTGAACACGACGTCGTTCGCGACGAACGGCTTGCCGTCCTGCCAGGTCACGTCGTCCCGCAACGTGATGGTCATCTCGGTCTTGTCGGGGGAGAGCTCGCCGCTCGCCGCCAGGGCCGGGGTGGTCGCGAGGTCCTGGTTGTCGGTGTAGAGCCCGTCGAACAGGAGCTCGTTCACGCGCGCCTCGGCCATGGTCGAGCCGAACAGCGGGTTCACGATGGCGGGGGCCTGGTCCTCCGCGTACCGCAGGTTGGCGGCGGTGGCGGGGAGCGCGAAGAGCGCGAGGGTCAGCAGCATCCAGGAACGGGTCATCACAAAGCCTCGGCGCGGGCTCGCCCGCGATTGAACATCACTGCTCTCGGGAGTCGCCGGTACGATCGAGCCCCTGGAGCACGGCGAGATCGCCCACCGTCTCGTCGAGGCCCGTGGTCTCGGGGAAGGGCCCCACGAGGACCTGCAGCGCGTCGAGCGCTTCGCGGGTGCGCCCGGTGCGGAGGTTGGCGGCGGCGGTCACCGCGTACAACGTGGGGGAGTTCAGGGGGGTGAGCTCGCGCGGGTGCTCGTGGTCGAGCGCCATCTCGGCGAACGCGAGCGCGCAGCGGGGCTGGTCGGTGCCGAGGGCGTCCACCGCCCAGTCGACGAGCGCGCGGGAACGGAGGCCCTCGACGAGCCGGAGGTCACCGAGGAGGGCCTTGCCGGCTTCGGGCGCGGTGGCCGCGAGCTGCACCTTCCAGGGATCGAGCTGGCGGTCGAAGCCGCGCACGACCTCGCGGCAGGCCTCGGCGTCGTCCGTCGGGGGCATCGCCAGGCCGAGCTTCTTCCACGCGCCGGACGGCGTGCTGTCCGCGGGGTCGATCATGCCGGAGAACAGCATGCGCTCCAGCGGATCGGCGGGGTAGCCCTCCGCGATCTCGCGGCCGTAGGCCTGCGCGAGCGTGAAGTGCATCATGGGGTCCCAGAAGGTGCGGCGGCCGTCGGGGATGGGCTCCTCGACGAGCGGCACGCCGCCGAGCGACTGGGCGGTCACGAGCGAGGCTTCGCCCTTGCGGACGGCGTCGTGCTGGGCGACGCGCGAGTCGACCGCGGGGTCGGCGCGCTGGGGGACCTTCTGCCACCGCGCCCACGACACGCTGTCGCCCGCGTCCTTCGCGGCGAGGGCCACGAGGGTGGGGAGCACGCTGTCCGTCGGGAGGGTGCCGCGCTGCTCCCAGGTGGTCCCGAGGGAGCGCCAGGCGTCGTTCGAGAGGTCGGCGAGGACGCCGTGGAGCACCGCCAGCTCGGCGTTCGCGCGCTTCGCGGGGGCGCCGGGGGTGGTCGTGGCCTCGGCCCAGGCGTTCTTGTGGAGCGCGATCCAGCCGGGGCGCGCGGGGCTGTCCGCGGCGCCGATGAGGGCGTCGAACCGCGCGGGCTCGCGCACGACGGTGGCGACCCACGACCCGTCGAGCGGGGAGGGGGGCGCGGTGCTCACGTCGGCCGACCCGCTACACGCGAGGTGCCCGAGGAGCAGCGGGAGCAGCGCCGCGCGCGACGACACTATTCGCCCTCGTACGAGCCGCCGGCGTCCTGCTGGCGATCGGTGAGCGTGGAGGGGTCGATGTTGTCGGTGGAGGGGTCGACCTTGATGGTCTCCTCCTTCAGGGTGACGGTCTCCAATGCAAGCTCGCCGCGCTTGTAGAGGAAGGTGACCTTCTCCTCGTGGTAGCCGACCTTGAAGAAGACGACCGTGTACTCGGTGCGCTTCGAGAGCCGGGTGCGGTTGCCCTCTTCGTCGCGCAGGTAGTCGACGAGGAAGGTGCCGGTCTCGTCCGTGATGATCTCGACGTTGCCGGGGGCGACGGTGACGTTCACGCGCTCCACGGGGGAGCCGTTGCGGTCGAGCACGGTGCCCTTGATGAAGTGCTTGCCGGCGTGCGCGGTGCCGGGGAGGAGCGCCAGCGCGAGCGCGGCGGTAGCGAGGAGGCGTTTCACTGGAGCTTCTCCCGGATGTCCTGGAGCCGCGCCAGCTCGGCGTCGGCGCGCTTCTGGAGGTCGGTGCGCGACTTGGTCGACACGTGCTGGCGGTACTTCTCCCAGCCCTTGATGGCGCTGGAGAGGAGCTCGAGATCCTCGTCCGACTTGTAGAACCGGCCCTGGTAGGCGGCGGCCTGGATCTCGAAGATCTCGGCCTTCTTGGAGAACACGAGCTCCGGCGCGATGCGGGCCCAGTAGCGCTCCGCGAGGGTCGCCTTCTCCAGCGCCTTGTCGTACTCCGCGTGGTTGACGTGCCACCGCGCGTAGTCGGTCAGGTACACCGGGTTGTATTGGTTCTCGGGCAGCAACATGATCTGGTCGAGGTACTTGCGCGTCGCCTTGTCATCGCCCTTGCGTTGGGCGTTCATGAGGAGGAGCGCCCGGGCCCGCGTGTAGCTGGGCTCGGAGATGTCGACCATCTCGAGCACGGTCGTGTCCGTGCTCGCGAGCTTGCCCTTCTTCGCGGAGTCGACGTACTGGTCGAGGTCGCTCACGGGCGCCTCTTCCACGGAAACGTCGACGGGGGCCTCGAAGGTCGTCGGGGCGGCCGCCGGGGCGGTACGCGACGAGGTGGAGGTGGGCCGCGAGGACTCCGCGCGGGCGGTGGTCGACGGCGCGGAGGACGTGGGCGTGCGCGAGGGGCTTGACGACGCGGCCGGCGCGCTGGTCGCGGCGACGCGCGGGGACGACGTGGAGGGGGCGGACGAGGCGCTCGACGAGCTGCGCGGGGGCGTCGCGGCGGCCGGGGGGCTCGCCGAGGCGGAGGTCGTGCGCGAGGAGGACGGGGCCGACGACGGGCTCGACGTGCCGCGGGTGCTCGGGGGCGGCGCCGACGCCGCGGGGGCGGGCGTCGAGGTGCGCGCGGTCGGGGCCGAAGCGGCCGGGGCCGGCGCGACCGG
>JAUXTN010000014.1 GCA_030684355.1 Pseudomonadota bacterium | reverse complement strand
GGGGAGGGCGCGGGCGGCTCGGCTTGTGACGCGCGCGGCTGGGCGGGCGGCTGGGCCGCTGATGGGCGCGGCGGCGCGGGTGGCTCGGCCGCTGGTCCCTCGGCGGGCGGGGGTCCAGCGACGGGCCACGTCAGTTGGGAGGGCGCGGGCGTCCCGGGGCCCTCGCCGCCGGACGGCACGCCGATGGCCTCGATCACGTCGGTCGACGCCGCCGTCGAGTACTGGTGCGGTACGTAGAGCGTGAACGTGCTCCCCACCCCGAGCTGGCTCTCCACCGTGAGCGCGCCGCCGAGGAGCCGTGTCAGCTCGCGGCTGATCGCCAGGCCCAGCCCCGTGCCGCCGTACTTGCGTTGGATCGAGCTGTCCACCTGCTGGAACGCCTCGAAGATGACACGTTGCTTGTCCTTGGGGATGCCGATGCCGGTGTCCTGCACCGAGAACGCCACGACCCGCTCCGCGGCATCGAGCACCTGGTGGCCGGCCGGCCACCCGCTCGTGACCGGTGCCACCCGCATGCGCACGACGCCGGCCTCGGTGAACTTGAAGGCGTTCGACAACAGGTTCTTCAGGATCTGCTGGAGCCGCCGGCCGTCCGTGTAGAGCGTCGGTGGCGCGCGGTCGTCCGCCGCGACCACGAACGACAACCCCTTCGCGTACGCCACCGCGCGGAACGTCGTCTCCACGAAGCGGAGGATGTCGGCGATCTGTACCTCGACGACATCCATCGTGACGGTGCCCGACTCCACCTTGGAGAGGTCGAGGATCTCGTTGATGAGCTCCAGCAGGTCCCGCCCCGCCGCCGCGATGTTGCCCGCGGCCTCGACGTCGCGCGCGGAGAGGCGCCCCTCCCGGTTCTCGACCAGCACCTCGGCCAGGATCAGCATGCTGTTGAGCGGCGTCCGGAGCTCGTGGGACATGTTGGCGAGGAACTCGGACTTGTAGCGGGAGGTCAGGGCGAGCTGCTCGGCCTTCTCCTCCAGCAAGCGCCGTCCTTGCTCGACCTCCGCGTTCTTCCGCTCGACCTCGTCGTTCTGTGCGCCCAACTGGCGGGCGCGCTGCTCGAGCTCCTCGTTTGCGTCCTGCAGCTCCTCCTGCTGGCCGCGCAGGAGCTCCTCGGACTCGCGCAGGGCGGCGGTCTGCGCCTCCAGCCGCTGGTTCGTCTCGGTGAGCTGCTCCTGGCGTGCCTGGAGCTCGTTGGTGAGCGCCTGGGAGCGGCGCAAGAGCTCCTCCGTCCGCATGCTCGCCGCGAGCGAGTTGAGCACGATGGCGATGCTCTCGGTGAGCTGCTCCAGGAACGCGACGTTCACCTCGGAGAACCGCGAGAACGACGCGAGCTCGACGACCGCCTTGATCTGCCCCTCGAACACCACCGGCAACACGATGATGTTGCGCGGCGGCGCGGCGCCGAGCCCCGAGCTGATGGACACGTAGTCCGCGGGCACCTCGGTGAGGAGGATGCGCTTCTGCTCGATCGCGGCCTGCCCGACGAGCCCCTCCCCCCAGTGCACGAGGTTGGAAACCTGCTTGCGGTCGTGGTGCGCGTACGTCGCGAGCAGGCGAAGCACGGTCTCGCCGTCCTCGGTGGAGGCGACGTAGAACATGCCCTGCTGCGCGGTGACCAGCGGGGCCAGCTCGGAGAGGATGAGGTTGCCCACCGTGAGCAGGTCGCGCTGGCCCTGGAGCATGCGCACGAAGCGCGCGAGGTTCGTCTTGAGCCAATCCTGATCCACCGCCCGCTGGGTCGTGCCCTTCAGGTTGGAGATCATCTGGTTGACGTTGTCCTTGAGCTCCGCCACCTCGCCCTGGGCCTCGACCGTGATGGTGCGCGAGAGGTCTCCTTGTGCCACGGCGGTCGCGACGCGCGCGATGGCGCGCACCTGGGTGGTCAGGTTCGCCGCGAGCTGGTTCACGTTGTCGGTGAGGTCCCGCCACGTTCCCGCCGCCCCCGGTACGCGGGCCTGCCCGCCGAGCTTCCCCTCGATGCCCACCTCGCGCGCCACGGTCGAGACCTGGTCCGTGAAGAGCGCCAGGGTGTCGATCATCCCGTTGATCGTCTCGGCGAGCTGCGCGATCTCGCCGCGCGCTTCCAACACGAGCTTCCGCTTCAGGTCGCCGACGGCCACCGCGGTCACGACGAGCGCGATGCTCCGCACCTGGGTGGTGAGGTTGGCCGCCATCCGGTTCACGTTGTCGGTGAGGTCCTTCCACGTCCCGCCGACCCCGCGCACCTCGGCCTGGCCGCCCAGGATGCCCTCGGTGCCGACCTCGCGGGCCACGCGGGTCACCTCGCTGGCGAACGCGTTGAGCTGATCCACCATCCGGTTGATGGTGTTCTTCAGCTCGAGGATCTCCCCCTTCACGTCGACCGTGATCTTGCGGGAGAGGTCTCCGTTGGCCACCGCGGTGGTCACCTCCGCGATGTTGCGCACCTGGTCCGTCAGGTTCGACGCCATCAGGTTCACGTTGTCGGTGAGGTCCTTCCACGTGCCCGCCACGCCGCGCACGCGGGCCTGCCCACCGAGGCGCCCCTCCGTGCCGACCTCGCGCGCCACCCGTGTCACCTCCGACGCGAACCCGTTGAGTTGGTCCACCATCGTGTTGATGGTGTCCTTCAGCTCGAGGATCTCCCCGCGGGCGTCGACCGTGATCTTGCGGGAGAGGTCCCCCGTGGCGACCGCCGTGGTCACATCCGCGATGTTGCGCACCTGGAGCGTCAGGTTGAACGCCATCAGGTTCACGTTGTCGGTCAGCTCCTTCCAGGTCCCGGCCACCCCCTTCACGTTGGCCTGCCCGCCGAGCTTCCCCTCGGTCCCGACCTCGCGCGCCACGCGGGTCACCTCGCTCGCGAACGCGTTGAGCTGGTCCACCATCGTGTTGATGGTGTTCTTCAGTTGGAGGATCTCGCCCTTCACCGGCACGGTGATCTTCTTGGAGAGATCCCCGGTGGCCACCGCCGTGGTCACCTCCGCGATATTGCGCACCTGCCCGGTCAGGTTCGCCGCCATCATGTTGACGTTGTCGGTGAGCTCCTTCCAGGTCCCCGCCACGCCCTTCACGTTGGCCTGCCCGCCGAGGCGCCCCTCGATGCCGACCTCGCGGGCCACGCGCGTGACCTCCGAGGCGAACCCGTTGAGTTGGTCCACCATCGTGTTGATGGTGTTCTTGAGCTCGAGGATCTCCCCGCGCACGTCGGCGGTGATCTTCTTGGAGAGGTCGCCCGTGGCCACCGCGGTGGTCACCTCCGCGATGTTGCGGACCTGCCCGGTGAGGTTGGACGCCATCATGTTGACGTTGTCGGTGAGCTCCTTCCACGTGCCGCCCACCCCGCGCACGAAGGCCTGTCCGCCCAGCATCCCCTCGGTGCCGACCTCGCGCGCGACCCGTGTCACCTCCGACGCG
>JAUXTN010000010.1 GCA_030684355.1 Pseudomonadota bacterium | reverse complement strand
CCGGTGCCCGCCCCGCGCGCCCCGGCGCCCGCCCCGCCCGCTCCACCCGCGCCCGCCACCGCCCTACCCCGGCCGCCGCAGGCCGAAGCCGCGGAGGAGCTCGTGCAGGTGCGAGCGCGCCAGGTCCAGCCGGCGCGCCGTCTCCGCCACGTTCCAGCCCGTGTCCGTCAGCGTCTCCGCGAGCAGACGCCGCTGGAACGCCCGCGTCGCGCCCGCGAACGTCGCCGCCTCCTCCGCGCCCTCCACCCCCGGGTAGAGGTGCCGCGGCTCCACCGTCCCCGCGCCCTGCGCCCGGATGAGGCCCGCCTCGACCACGTTCGTGAGCTGCCGGACGTTCCCCGGCCACTCCGCCGCGCCGAGCGCCGCGAGCGCCGCGGGAGAGAGCCGCGCGGTGGGCAGGCGGTGGCGCCGGACCGCCCGCTCCAGCAACGCCTCCGCGACGATCCCGATGTCGCCGCGCCGTTCGTCGAGCGCCGGCACGCGCAAGGGCAGCACCGCGAGCCGCCAGTAGAGGTCCTCCCGGAACGTCCGCGCCGCCACCGCCGCCTCGAGGTCCACGTTCGTGGCCGCGACGACCCGCACGTCGGCCTCGAGCGGCTTGTTTCCGCCGAGGCGGTAGTAGCGGCGGCTCTGGAGGAATTGCAGCAGCTTGGCTTGCGACGCGAGCGGCAGCTCCCCGATCTCGTCGAGCAGCAGCGTCCCGCCCGCCGCGGCCTCCACCTTCCCCTCCACGCGCCGGTCCGCCGCCGAATGCGCGCCCTTCTCGGCCCCGAAGAGCTCGCTCTCGACGAGCGCCTCCGGCAGCGCCGCGCAGTTGAGCTCCACGAACGGGCCGCGCGCCCGCGGGCTCGAGAGGTGGATCGTGCGCGCCAGCTCGGTCTTCCCGGCGCCGGAGGGCCCCAACAGCAGCACGGTCACGTCGAGCGGGGCCACGAGCGCCACGCCCCGGAGCAGCTCCGCGAGTGCGTTCGACCGCCCGGCGAGCCCCTCCGCCCCCCGGAGCTGCGCGCGCCACGGCGCCGTCGGGTCGGCCTCCGGGGGGGCCGCCGCGAGCCGCCCCGCCCAGGGCGCGACCGCGCGGGCGAAGTCCTCGAGCAGGCGCTGGTCGTCCGCGCCGAAGGGGCCCGGAGACGCCCGCTCCGCCACGTAGATCACGCCCACGCCGCCGATCGGCGCGCACATCACCGCCTGGAGCCGGCCCGCCACCACCGACCCCCGGCCCGCGAACCGCGGATCCGCGTGCGCCGCCGCCGTCGACACCGTCTCCCCCCGCGCGAGCGCCTCCCGCACGATCCCGCGCGAGAGGACCGCCCGGGCCTCGTCCGCCGCGCGCGCCTCGTCCCGGGCGGCGTCGTGCGCCCGCACGAACCGCGCGGCGTCGCCCTCGAACCCGATCGCGAGGTACCCCTGCCGCGCCCCCACGGCCTCGACCACCCGGGCCAGCGCCGCCTCCAAGAGCGGCCGCGGATCCTCGGCGCCCGCGAGCGCGAACAGCCCTCGGTAGAGGTCGCGCTCGGCCGTGAGGCGGTCGTCCATGGTGGCAGGATGGCGAAGGCGCTCCCGCCGGTCAACGTGCCCGCGTCGGGAACTGAATGCGGCCCCGGCCCCGCGCGCCCTCCGCGTCCTCTGCTACCCTTTGCACGTGTGGCTCGTGCTCGCCCTGTCGGCCTACGCCGGCAACTACTACACCTACACCGCCCCCGACGGGACGGTGGTGCTCACCGACTCGCCGCCGCACGCGGGGTTCGACCTCTGGTGGAGCGACACGGAGGCCGGGCGGACCCTCCCGAACGGCGTCGCGATGCCGCGGCTTGACCGCATCGCCAACCTCGACACCTACGACGACGCCTTCCTCTACGCCGCCGCCGCCAACGGGCTCCCCGCCGAGCTCATCAAGGCCGTCGCCGTGGCGGAGAGCCGCATGAACCCCGGCGCGGTCTCGCCCGCGGGCGCCCAGGGCCTCATGCAGGTGATGCCCGCCACCGCGCGCGCGCTCGGCCTCACCAACCCGTTCGATGCCGAGCAGTCGATCACCGCCGGCGCGAGCTACCTCGCGCGCCAGGTCGCCGCGTTCGGGAGCTACACGCTCGCCATTGCCGCCTACAATGCCGGCCCGGGCGCGGTCCGCAAGTACGGCGGCGTGCCGCCCTACGCGGAGACGACAACCTACGTCGCCCGCGTTCTTGGGCTTTACGAGCACTTCCGGGATACGCGCCCCGTCTCTCGCTAAGGCACCTTCGTTGCACATGCCGGCCTGGTTCAAGTCCAAGGGCTTCTGGAACCTCCCGAACACCATCACGGTCGTTCGCTGCCTGCTCGTGCCCGTCATGGTCCTCCTGCTCTGGAACGAGCCGAGCCGCTACGAGGCCGTGCTGGCCTGCGTCGTGTTCGTCGGCGCGATGCTCTCCGACATCGTGGACGGGTGGCTTGCCCGCAAGTGGGGCCTCCAGAGCACCGCCGGCGCCTTCCTCGATCCGCTCGCGGACAAGCTGATGGTCATCACCACGCTGGTGATGCTCATCCCCCACGGCTGGGTCCCCGCCTGGATCGTCGTCGTGCTGGAGAGCCGCGAGCTCGCCATCTCCGGCCTCCGCTCCATCGCGATGAGCGAGGGCATGGTCATCGCCGCCGGCAGCATGGGGAAGTTCAAGACCGCCTACCAGTCCACGGCGCTCGGCTTCCTCCTCTGGCACTACCCCACCATCGGGATCGACGCGCACAGCGTCGGCATCCTGCTCCTGTGGGTGTCGATGTTCTTCTCGGTCGCGAGCGCCGCCGAATACTTCTGGGGCTTCTGGAAGTACGGCCAGCGCGCCGCCAAGGCCGCCGCGGCCGCCGCCGCCGCCTCGAATGCGAACGAGGCGCCTAGCTCCGGATCGTGATCGAGAACGTCGAGCTGCACGAGTTCGCGGGCCAGGTCGTCGCGTAGACGCGCACGCTCCACGCGTCCTCGTCGTCGTCGAACACGTCGCCCGAGAAGCTCACGGAGAGCGAGCTCGTGCCGGCGTCCGAGTCGACCACGTTGCCGTCGCCGTCGTAGAGCTCCAGGACGTAGCTGCCGCGCGCCGGGAGGGCCGAGGCGGTGACGGTGATCGAGATGTTGTCCCAGATCTCGTCGTCGGCGTCCCAGTGGAACCAGTCCTCGTCGTCCTCGGCGGAGAGCGTCAGCCCCGAGAGCGTGAGCGAGGAGTTGCTCCACCCGAACGACGCGTCGACCTCGCCGAGGTCGTACGCGGTCGAGACGCTCTCGTTCTGCTCGTAGGTGTCCCAGTCGCCCTCGTTGATGTACCCGGAGCAGTCGTTGTCGGCGTCGTCGCAGAGGTCGGAGGCGCCCGGGTTCGTGGTCGGGTCGGCGTCGTCGCAGTCGCCGGCGTTCTCGGTGTAGCCGTCGCCGTCGTCGTCGCGGGCGAGGGGGTCCACGACGGTGATCACGACGGCGTCCGAGCCGGTCAGGCCCGTGGCGTCGGTGGCGGAGAGCGTCACGGTGTGGATGCCGGCCGGGAGGGCGTAGGCGGTGGACGACGCCCCCGAGGAGTCGGCGCCGTTGGTGGCGAACACGCCGACGACGTCGCTCGACCAGGCGAGCGCGAGGACGTCCACGGGGGTCTCGTCGTCGGCGACCACGCCGCGGAACGAGACGAGGGACGCGAGATCGACGCTCGACCCGTCGGCGGGCGTGGTGATGGCCACCGTGGGCCGGCCGTCTTCGAGGACCTCGAAGGCGACGCTCGCGGTGCCGGTGTTGCCGTCGCTGTCGACGGCGTTGATGGTCAGGTTGTGGTTGCCGGGGGTGAGCGTGAGCGGCACGGACAACGAGCCCGTCGCGGCGGGCGCGCCCGTCCAGAGGGAGCCGTCCGGCACGTCGATGACCTCGACGGAGAGCGTCTCGTAGGCGTCCTCGCCGTCGGTCACGGCGGCCACGAGGTTGATCGCGTCGGAGGCGTTGTAGACCTGCCCCTCGGTCGGGCCGAGCACCACGACCGTCGGCGCACCCTCGCCGCCCACCCCCGGCGCCACCGAGATCACGACGCTGATGGACGCGCTCTCGGCGCCCGTGTCGACCGCCGTGAGCGTCACGACGTGCTCGCCGGAGGAGAGCGACGAGATCGGCAGGTAGACGTTCCCGTCGGCGTCGGGCGGATCGCTGCCGATGACCCCGTCGAGCGAGCTCTCCCACGTGATGGCGAGCTCGTCGGGGTCGTCCTGGGCGTCGTTCGCGGCGCCGTAGAACTCCACCAGCGCGCCGGGGTCGAACAGCGTGGCGTCGACCGGCGAGATCAGGCTGACCGCGGGCGCCGTGTTGTAGACGCCCACCTTGTTGTCCTGGCAGGCGGCAAGGAGGAGCAGGAGCAGGACAGGGCGCATCGCCGGATCCTACCTCATCTCTTCGCCGCCCGGGCCCGGACCGGCGCGCGGCCCGCCTGGCCGCCGCTACTTCAGGGTCTTGAAGCGCTCGTAGAGGTCCGTCTGCCGGCTGTGCACCGGGATCTCCACCCCGCGCCCCCAGTGGCGGAGCACGCGCGTGCGCGGCTGGAGGGGGTCGCCGTCGGTCATCACGAACGAGGCCTCGCAGCCCACCGCGATGCGCCCCACGTCGAGCTTCCAGAAGCCCGGGCCGTTCCCGGTCAACGCCGCGACGGCCGCCTCGCGCGGGAGCCCGTGGGCCACCGCGATGCCCGCCTCCGTCGTGAGGTCGCGCGCGTTGTGCGCCCCGCCCACCCGGAAGGCGAACCGCACCCCCTTCGCGTGGAGGCGCGCGGCGTTCTCGTAGGTGGCGTTCAGGGTGTCGAACGAGGACGGCTGGGTCGTGATCGGGCCGAGCAGCACGGGCATGTGCGCCGCCGCGAGCTGGTCCGCTACCAGGTGGGCCTCCGCCCCGCCGAGCAGCACGGCGTCGAGGTCGTAGGCGTCGGCCAGCTCCAGGGCGAGGAGGATGTCGGAGGCCCGCTCCGCGGTGAAGATGGCCTTCGTCTCGCGCCGGTGCAGCGCGTGGAGGATCGCCTGCGTGCTCGTCGGGGGCTTCTCCGGCGCGGCGTCGTCGCCCTTCTTCCGCCGCCCCTTCTTCTCGTCCGCGGCCGGCGACGCCGGGGCCGGGTTCGCCTCGAGCAGGTCCCGGATGACCATCGCGATGCCCATGCGGGAGGTCGGGCCGCCCGGGCCGCCCGTCCCGGCGTGGCCGAGGCCGAAGCACACGCCCGCGGGGGCGCGCAGGAGCGCGTCGCCCACGGTGTCGCCGAAGGTGCGCATCCACGCCGCCTGCCCGGCGACGGCCCCCCCGGAGGGGATGACGAGCGCGCCCATGATGCCGCCGGTGCGGCACACGTCGATGACGGCGGAGCGCGGGTTGTAGGCGTCGATCACGCGCGCCTGGGGCACGTTCACGCCCCCGCCCTCGACGTGGTCGTGGGAGCCGCCTTCGAGGTCCACCTCGGAGAGCCCCAGGGCCGCGCCCGCGAGGTAGACGCCGGGGTAGACCACGGCGCCCTGGAGGTCCTCGCCGCCGGCGATCTCGGGGCCGACCGCGGTGATCAGCCCGTCGAACGTCCGGATCCCGCCGGTCAGCTCGGTGCCGTCGCCCACGAGGATGCGTGCGTTCGAGTACGTCCGCTCCCCGTCGGCGGCGCGGGCCCGCCCCGGCGCGGCGAGGGTGGCGGCGAGGGCGGCGGCGCCGACCAGGAGCTCGCGTCGGCTAACGGATGCCATCGGGGGTGCCCTCCGTGCGGCGGTCGTACACGACGGTCCCGTCGATCCACGTGCGCTGGGCGCGGCCGTACACGTCGAAGGGGTGCTTGTCGAAGAGCGCGAGGTCCGCGTCCTTGCCGACCTCGATCGAGCCGACGCGGGCGTCGATCCCGAGCATCCGCGCCGGGTCGAGCGTGATGGACTCGAGCGCGTCGATCTCGGTCATCCCGTAGCGGAGCATCTTCGCGGCCTCGAGGTTGAGCCGCTGGACGTGGCTCGCCGAGTCGGAGTGGATGGCGACCGGCACGCCCCGCCCCTGGGCGTCCCGGTGGTTCGACACGAGCGGCGCGTTCTGGGGGATGGCGTCCCACGCCTCCATCTTGAACCCCCACCAGTCCGCGAACGTCGCGAGCCCCGTGCCGTGCGCCACGAGGATGTCCCGCACCTTGTACGCCTCCAAGGCGTGCTGCAGCGAGGCGACCTTGAACCCGAACTCGTCCGCCACCCGGAAGAACATGTCGATGTCGTGGGTGCGGTAGCAGTGCAGGTGCACGCGGATCTTGTCGTCGATGACGTCGAGCAGCACCTCCAGATCGAGGTCCTTCGGCGGCGGCTCCTTGCGCTTGCGCGCCTCGCGGTAGTCGAGCGCGGCCTGGAACTCCGCCCGCAGCGCCGCCGCCAGGCCCATGCGCGTCTGGATCTGGTCGTCGTCGAGCACGCCGCCGTACACGCGCTTCGGGTTCTCGCCGACCGCCATCTTGATCCCGCGCGGCGCCCCCTCGAACAACATCGGCTCGATCACGACGGCCGGCCGCAGCTTCACCACCGCGCTCTGCCCGCCGATGAGGTTCGCCGACCCCGGCAGCACCTGTATCGTCGTCACCCCGCCCGCGCGCGCCCGCGGGATCGCGGGGTCCTCGGCGTCGAACCCGTCGCCCGCCCAGGCCCGGGGCGTGAACGCCTCCACCGCCTCGTTCCCGTCGCCGTGCGCGTTCGCATCCGGCCACGGGTAGACCCCCATGTGCGAGTGGATGTCGATGATGCCGGGCATCAGGAACATCCCCGTCGCGTCGATGGTCTCGATACCCGCGGGCACCGCCACCCCCGCGCCGACCGCCGCGATCTTCCCGTCGGTCACGACCACCGTGCCGTCCGCGATGGGCGGCCCCGACACCGGCAGCACCGTCGCGTGGACGATGGCGAACGACGCCGCCTGCGCGCGCGCGAGCAAGGTCAACCACATGCGGATCCGCCTCCGGTCGGAGCGGGAGCGTAGCACCCGCAGGCCGTGGCGCGACGGTCGGATCCACATCTTGGGGCGGGGGGCGGGCCCCCCGCAACGCCCCCCGCCGTGGTGGTGGCGGGGTGGCTCCCGGGCCCCGCGTCGCATAGCGGTCCCGCCATGCTGCTCGACACCCTCTACAAGACGGTCCGGCCTGCCCTCTTCCGGATGGACGCCGAGACCGCCCACGAGCGGACGTTCGCGGCGATGGGCGTGGCCCGCGTCCTCGCGGAAGCGGCGGGGATGCGGCCCGACCCTTCGCTCGCGTGCAAGGTCGGTCCGCTCACGTTCGCGGGGCCGGTCGGGCTCGCGGCCGGGCTCGACAAGAACGGGGTCGCCATCCGCACGTGGGACGCCCTCGGCTTCGGCGCCATCGAGCTCGGCACGGTGACCGGGCAGGCGCAGCCCGGCAACGAGCGGCCGCGGCTGTTCCGCCTCGTCGAGGAGCGCGCGCTCATCAACCGGATGGGCTTCAACAACCTCGGCGCCGCCGCGCTCGCCGCGCAGCTCCGCGCCCTGCGCGAGGCCGGGCACTGGCCCAGGCACGCCCCCGTCGGCGCCAACCTCGGCAAGTCCAAGGTCGTCCCCAACGAGGAGGCCGTCGCCGACTACCTCGTGAGCCTCGCCGCCCTGCGCGGCCTCGCCGACTACTTCGTCGTCAACGTGTCCTCCCCGAACACGCCGGGCCTGCGCGCGCTCCAGGAGAAGGAGCCCCTCGAGCGGCTCCTCGGCGCCGTCGTCCCCGCCGCCGCCGGCACCCCCGTGTTCCTGAAGCTCGCGCCCGACCTCACCGACGACGCCCTCGTCGAGGCCGTCGAGGTCGCCGTCCAGGCCGGCTGCGCCGGCATCCTCGCCACCAACACCACCCTCTCCCGCCCCGGCACCACCGGCCGCCTCGACCAGGCCGGCGGCCTCTCCGGTGCGCCGCTCGCCCCCCTCGCGCACGCCAAGATCGCGGTGGTCGTCCGCGCCGCCGCGGGCCGCGTGCCCGTCGTCGGCATCGGCGGCGTCGCCACCGCCGACGACGTCCTCGCCCTCCTTCGCCTCGGCTGCGCCGCCACCCAGCTCTACACCGCCTTCATCTACGGCGGCCCCGCCTTGATCGCCGGCATCCACGGGGAGCTCGCGCGGCGGGCGCGGGAGGCCGGGGGGCTCGAGCGGTTGATCGCGCGGTAGCCAGGCCGGCTCGCGCACGGAGCGGCGAGCCTCGTCGCGCGCCCACGACCGCGCGCCGACGACCGAGGGCCGACGACCGAGGGCCGACAGGCCCCGTCGAATCCCGTCACGCCCGCGGACGGTCGATTCCTCGCCGCGTCGATCCGTGCACAAGTCGTTCGGTCTACCCGCTGTCCGCCCGACTACGTTCGCGTCGCCATGCCAAAGCTGATCCAGCGCCTCCCCGCCGGCCCCCTCGCCCTCATCGGCGACGTTCACGGCGAGCTCGAAGCCCTCCTCGCGCTGCTCCACCGCCTGGGGGTCGATCCCGAACGCCGCCGTGCGGCGCGGCCGGTCGTGTTCGTGGGCGACCTCGTGGACCGGGGGCCGGACAGCGTCGCCGTCGTCGAGGTCGTGCGGCACCTCGTCGACGCCGGGGTGGCGCATGTCGTGCTCGGCAACCACGAGCTGAACCTCCTCCAGGGGGACCGCAAGGAGGGCAACGGCTGGTACTGGGGCGACGCCGACGACCACGCGCAGCTCGGCGCGGGCTCCGTCCACTTCCGTTCGCGCCTCGCGACGGAGGACGAGCGGGCGACCATCCGCGCGTTCCTCTCGGAGCTGCCGCTGGTGCTCGAGCGCCACGACCTCCGGGTCGTGCACGCGTGCTGGAACGCGGAGGCGGCTGCCGCGCTCCCCGCGTCGGGGGACGCCGCCGCGCTGGCCGAGGCGTTCGCCCGCGCCATCCACGCCGACCTCGCCGCGCGCGACGTGCCGGGCCGCGCCGCCGCCGAGCGC
>JAUXTN010000004.1 GCA_030684355.1 Pseudomonadota bacterium | reverse complement strand
CCACGGCCTGGGGTGCAGCCGGCACGCTGACCGGTCGCGGCGCCACCACCCGCGCCACGGGCGGCGCGAGCACCTTGACCACCCGCGGCGCCACCGCCACGGCCACCGCCGGCGGCGAGTCCCGCAGCGCCCGTGCGAGCGGACACCCGGCGTCCACGTCCTCCCCGCGCCGATACCGCTGCAGCACGGCGCGCGACCGCTCCGCGAGCTCCCGCCGCAGCTCCCGCCGCGCCCCCTTCACCGGCGCGACGGACATGTCGTCGTACGCGGTCGTCTGGTGCCGCATCCACGCGATCACCGCCGCCTCGGCCCGCCGCTCCACCGGGATGCGCTCGGTCCGGGCCACCGTCCCGCTCCCCACGGGGGTGGCGTGCGCTGTCACCCGCTCCGCGAGGGTCGCAGCGACGGCGTGGTGCCGCGGGTGGAAGCGCAAGAACAGGATCACCTCGGCCTGGAACTCCAGGACGTAGTCCGCCTGGTCCTCGGCGCGACGGCGCCGCCCCGCCTCCAGGCGGCGCTGGTACCCGGGGTCCGCGCGCTGGTCCTCCGTGTCGACCCGCGCCTGGCGGATGTGCTCGGCCGGCGCCCAGATGCCACGGGAGAAGGCCTTGCGGCCGCGCTTCTCCTCCACCGCCCAGGTGGGCCCCATCCCCTTGACGGCGCGCGTGACCGCAGCGTCGCCGGGGGGCAAGATCTCCCACCCGGCGGGGACCTCGAGGACGGTGCCGTCCGCGTCGCGGACGCTGCGGAGGCTGGGGCCGGGACGGAGGCCCGCGCGGGTGTCGATCATCGGCGACGGTTAACTGGAGCGGGAGCGGATCGTGGGGTGCCCGGCGCGCCCGCAAGCGCTCCTGTTGCCGCGCCGGCGCTGCGCGACGGGTGACACCCATCGCCACTCCCGAGCTCGCCGCCGCGCGAGGCTACCCGCTACGGGCTCCTACGCACCGTTTGGCCCTTCTTACCGCATTGAACGCCAAAACTACGCTCCTTGACCGGTCGTGACACGGAGCCTGACTCCGGACTGTTGGCGAGTGTTCGCTGACATTGCAAGGAGCTAGATGACCATTCGGAAGGTTCCAACGGTTGCGCTCATCCTCCTGGCGGGCCCCGGGCTCGCCGTAGGCGGCCTGCTCTCGCTGACGCTCCCCTCGCAAGTGTGGGGTCAGGACAGCATCCTCAACCCAAGCGTGCTCTCGGAACTCCCGGTCGAGATCGAGACCGAATTCGGGCCCGCGGGCTCGCTGAAGCAGGCGCCGCTCTGGAAGGAGCTCGCCACCATGCTCGAAGACCCCTACGCGGCGCCCACGCGCCGCCCCTCGTTCCTACCCGCGGGCTGCAGCTACCAGGCCGACGCAGACCTCGCCTGCGACGACGCGCTCATGCCCGATCTGAGCACCTATCCCCTGGACTATGCGCCCCAGACCGGACAGACGCTCCGCCTGCGTACATCGGACGGGGAGATCAGCTGGGACCAGCCCGGGGTGCTGTTCGACCCGGACGAGTTCATCCCGGTCGACGCAAACAACATTCCCCTGGCGCTGCGAACCGTCATCGGAGAGCTCTTCATCGACGCGGACGACAACCTCGTCGTCTCCAACCCGGACGACGACGTGCGGCTCCCGCCCGACGGCACCGTCGTGGCCGTGCCGGCCGTGGTCGACGGCGTGCTCTTCGAGTTGGACCCAATCACTGGCGAGTTCGAGGAGGTGGTGGAGCTCGAGGCGCCCATCAACGAGAACGACTTCATCCGCGCCGAGAACGACGCGCGTGGGCTCGGCGCGGCCCTCGCGCAGCTCCCCAAGGGCCGCGCCGCGGCCGAAGTGCTCGGAAAGGCGCTTTTCTGGGACATGCAGGTCGGCAGCGACGGGGTCCAGGCGTGCGGAACGTGCCACTTCAACGCCGGCGTCGACAACCGAACGAAGAACCAGCTCAACCCCAACCACCTCGGCGGCGACGTCGTGCTCGAGGTGGCCGGGCCCAACGAAGAGGTGGTGGCAGCGGACTTTCCGTTCCACGCCCTGACCGACCCGACGATCCCCGGCGAGGATCTGCTCAATCCCGGGAACGTCGCGGCGGACGCCAATGACGTGATGTCCTCCATGGGGGTCACGTTCACGCTCTTCGACGACATCCCGACCCCCGGCGCGAGCGCTTTCGGCCCCGCCGTCAACGGCGTGCGGCCGCTCCTCCCGGACCTCGGCGTGGCCGCGCCCGATCCGATCGCGGCCTTCACCGACCCGGTGACCGGAGACTCGCTCCGGCGCGTAGAGCCGCGCAACACGCCAACCATGCACTCGGCGGCGTTCAACTTCGACAACTTCTGGGATGGCCGCGCGCGCTTCAACTTCAACGGCGGCAGCGTGTTCGGGCCGTCCGACCCCGCGTTCCACCTCTTCGTCGACCCCGGCCGCCCCGGCCCCGCGGGTGGGGGGATGGTAGGCGTGACCAACGGCATGGTACGCCCAGACCTGCTCGAGGAGGATCCGGAGGTCGCCGAGCAGCCCGTCCGCATCAAGTTCTCGAGCCTCGCGTCCCAGGCGGTCGGGCCCCCGCTCTCGGACTTCGAGATGTCGTTCGCCGGCCGCAGTTGGGCCAAGATCGGCAAGAAGCTGCTCCAGGGCGGGACGGCCGCCCGGGCTCGCGTAACGCCGCTGGCCAATCAGCTCGTCGCGACGGATGACAGCGTCCTCGGCCCGTGGTCGAACCAGGGTGGCCTCAACTGTGTCACGCTGGGCCGCCCCACGGGGCCGCAGCGTCCGGGGTTGTGCACGACCTACGCCGAGCTGGTCCAGATGTCGTTCCCGCCGCAGTATTGGCACAACGCCAACGCCCACTTCGACGTCGTGCCCGACGCGGAGGATCCGTTCGACCTGGTTCGCCTCGACATCGCGGGCGGTGCGGCCACGCTCACCGACACGGAAGAGGTCAACCAGATGGAGGCGAACTTCGCTTTCTTCTTTGCCATCTCGGTCCAGATGTACGAGCAGCTCCTGGTCCCCGACGACACCCCGTTCGACCGGTTCATGGACGCCAACCCGTTCGCCGCCAACGGCGTGGCGCAGCCCGGTGAGCAGGGGACCCTCCCACCTGACCAGATCCCCGGACTCGTCGGGCCGCTCACCATGGTCGAGGGCTTCGGCGAGGACGAACTGTTCGGGTTCGACATCTTCGCGGGTGCCAACCTCACGGCCGCGCTGCCGCCGGGGTCGGTGCGTAACCCCGAGGGGGTTGGATCCAACCCGTTCTTGCGCACCGGTCGGTGCATGCTCTGCCACCTGGGGCCGGAGCAGACGGACCATACGATCAACGTCAACCATGGCCTCGTCATCTCGGATACGGAGTTCGAACTGCCGCCGCCGGGAGAGGCCGAGCCCACCGGCCCGTTCCGCACCATCTCCGGCTTCATGTTGGAGGAGGAGATCGCCGAGGCGGCGCAGGACGGCGTCGAGGTCGAGAACCGCAACATGGCGGTCGTGGACGACCCCGGCACGCCGTGGAACGACCGGCAGGTGGGTGTCCCGAGCGCCATCGCCTTCCAGGACAACGGCATCTACAACATCGGGCTCCGCCCCACCGACGACGACATCGGGCGTGGCGGCGACGACGCGTTCGGATGGCCGCTCTCGCTCGCGTCCCTCGCGTTGAAGAACCTCGGGGGCCCCGACTTCGAGCCCTGTGACCGCCCTGGCGATGGTCCGTGCCTCGTGGACGGCTTCAACGCCAACGACGGGCCCGGGGGCGGCTTGTACGACGAGACCGGGGAGGGGTTCAGCTACCCGGGCACCGCGCACACGTTGCAGTCGATCAACCCGGGCCTTGCGATGGAGCCCATCGAGCCACTGATGCCGGCGCACATGGCGCATTGGGTCAACAACCTGCCAGCGGGCGAACTGCACCCCGAGATCGACGAGCTGGCGTTCGCGCCCAACACGATCACCGGGCTTCCGCCCTTCGCGGAGTACGGCGAGATCCTCTTCGGCTCCGACCTCCACTGTGGCACGTTCGATCCCGACCTGTTCGGCGCGGGCGCGCCCAACTTCGGGTGGGGGCCGTCGTGTCCCAACAGCCAGAGCGCCATCCCCAACAACTTCGACCCGCCTCTCAACGGGACCCACCCGTTCGAGAACCGCGTCGCGCGTGATGGGGCGTTCAAGGCGCCGCAGCTCCGGAACATCGAGATGACGGGCCCGTACTTCCACACGGGCAGCTACCTGACGTTGCGCCAGGTGGTGGACTTCTACCTCCGGGGCGGCGACTTCCCGATGACAAACGCGGAGGATCGCGATCCAAGCATCGTGTTCGCGGCGGACAACGCCTTCGGGTTCGGCACCACGATGGGGCTCCCGGCGCAGTTCCAGGACGGCGTGCCGGACACGATCTCCCAGTACGCGGCCATGCCGGACACCAACGCCGCCACCCCGGAGTATGCCACGACCGAGGATGCCACGGTGTCGCTGGCTCTCCTCGTGCTCCTGACGGGGACCCTGGCGGTGCGTGAGGTCTGGCGGAGGCCGGCGTCGGGGGGGAGGGTGGTCCCGGTGTCGCGCGTCGAGCCGGTGCCGGAGGCCATCTCCAAGCCGCCTCCCACGCCGGCGTCGACGCCGACGGGGGCCTCGGAGCCGCCCCCCGGGGGGATGGAGGCGATCACGGTGTCGTTCAAGCTCGACTCCCGCCTCACGCGGGGCCTCTACATGGGCGACCGCTGGGTGTCACCCAAGCGGTTCTCGGCATCGAACGGTGCGGGTGACCCGATCGCCGTCCAGGTCCGCGCGTTCGGGGTCAACACGCGAGGCGGGCGGAAGCGGTTGAGCGCAACGTGGACGGTTGGGGACGCGGACATCGTCTCGGTCTCTCCGACGCAGGGGGCCGAGGTCGATCTCGTGGTGTCGGACGAGGGGCGCACCACGGTGCGCGTGGAGTCCGGGCACGTGGTGGAGGAGCTCGACGTGCGCGCGTGGCGGGACGGAGACGCGTTGCTGGTCGAGATTACGCACTGACCCGCCCGCGGTAGGCAAGCGGGACGACGGGCGTGCTCCTCGCGACCTTCGGCGCGCAGGCCGTCGTGCGCGGCTACGCGGATTGGCGCCCGGTTCTCCCCGGCGGGTGCATTCGCGCGTCGCGTCGGCCGACGGCCCGCGAAAGCGTCCGCGCGTCCCGTCGCCCAACGCGCCCGCCCTCGCTTCCCCGTGATACGCGCGCTCACACCTCGGATCCCTACCCATGCCCCTCCCCGTCTCCGCCCTCCGCGGCGCCCTGGTGATGCCGCCCCTCTTCGCGATCCTCGCCTGTGGCGGCGGCACGCAGGACGCGGTGCAGACGACCGCCGTGCCCGTCGCCGCGCCCGTCACCACGACGGCGCCCGCCCCGACCCCCGGGGTGCCCGCCGGGCCCGCGATCGACCGGATCCGGCAGCGCGGCGAGCTCCTCGTCGGCATCGACACCGGGGAGCCCGCCGGCGCGGGCACGCCGCCGATGTACTTCCTCGACGCCGCGGGCAAGCCCGACGGGTTCGACTACCAGGTGGCACGTTGGGTCGCGACCGCGATCGGGGTGCCAAACGTGCGCGTCGTCCACGGCAAGTATTCCGAGCTGCCCGAGCTCCTCGTGGACAAGCAACAGTTCGACCTCATCGTCTCCGGCTACACCCCCGTCGAGACCGACGGCATCGCGTGGTCCGAGGGCTACCTCGACTTCGGGCTCTGCCTCGTGGTGCCCGCGAAGTCGGACGTGAAGACGGTGGCCGACTTGTGGGGCAAGGACGTGGGCCTCTTTGACGATGACGCCGCGGCCGAGGCCGTCAAGACGATGGCCAAGGGCTACACGAGCATGGTCCGGATGGAGGACGGCTACTGGGACGCCCTCGCGGCAGGAAAGTTCGCCGGGTTCATCTATGACTATCCGTACGCCGTCGCCGAGCTCGCCGAGTGGTACAAGGACAACCCCAAGAAGGCCGGGGCGTTCCGCATCACCCAGTACAACCTGACGGACTCCACCTACGCCGCGGGCGTCCGCGCGACCGAGCCCGAGCTGCTCGCCGCGGTGAACGAGGGCCTGGCGCGCTTCCGGGACTCCGACGACTACGCGACCGCCGTGCGCACCTACCTCTCCGGCGGCGACAAGACCGAGGCCCCGAAGGACCAGGGCCGCGTCTACCTCGTGCAGAAGGGGGACACCCTGAGCAAGATCGCGGCGCGGGAGCTCGGCGGGGCCGCGCGGTGGAAGGACATCTGGGCGCTCAACAAGTCCCGGTTCCCGAACCCGAACCTCATCGAGGTCGACGACCAGGTGGTGTTGCCGAGCTGACGGTCACCGTGCGCACGAGCCGGAGCCCGATGCCCTGGCTCCGCGTTCCCGGGAGCGCCGCCCGCCGGTAGGCCACCCGTTGGGCGCGCGCGCCCGCGTTCCAGCTCCCCCCGCGGTGGATCCGGGGCTCGCCGTCCTCGGCGCCGGTGGGGTCGGTGGCGAGGCCCGTCGGGTAGTCGCCGTAGAGGTCCCACGCCCACTCGCTGACATTGCCGCTCATGTCGTGCAAGCCAAGTCCATTTGGTCGGAGCGTGCCGACCGGGTGGGTCGTGCCACCGGACGTGGCGTCGAACCACGCGACCTCTCCCACCTGCGCGGACCCGGCGTAGGCGTCGGGCGCGCTGCCCCCGGCGGCGTCGGCGCGGGCGGCGGCCTCCCACTCGGCCTCGGTGGGGAGCCGGTAGCCGTCGGCGTCCGGGCGCAGGAGCACGGAGGGCCCCACGACGTAGGCGGGCACGAGCCCTTCGCGCGTGGAGAGGCGGTTGCAGAAGTCGACGGCCTCGTTCCAGGTGATCCCCTCGACGGGGCGCTCGGGCGAGAGGTGGGCGCTCGGGTTGTCGCCCATCACCTCCGTCCAGAGCGCCTGGTTCACCTCGTGGATGCCGACGAGCAGGGGCCGCGTCAGCTCCACCGGGTGCGGGGTCTCGTCCTTCCAACGCTCGGCCTCGGCCGCCGGGGCGCCCATCGTGAAGCGCCGCGGGGAGAGCGCGACCATCGGGTAGCGCTCGGGGAGGGGAGCGGAGGCCGCGGCGCCGGTGACGGGGGCGCCGGTAGCGGGGGCGCCGGTAGCGGGGGCGCCGGTGACGGGGGCGCCGGTGACCGGGGCCGGCGGGGGTGCCTCCGCGGCCTTCTCGCTCGACGTGCGTTGCACGCTCAGGGCGATCACCCCGACCACGGCGAGCCCCACCACGCCAGCGACGAGCATCACGGAGCGGGTGGGTCGGCCGGCCGGTGGGGTCGCCAACGGCGGCGTCACGGGGGCCGCGGTCGCGGGGGGCGGCGCGGGGGGCGGCTTCGTGGACCTGGCGCCGCTCGGGAGCGGCGCGGGCGATGGGGCCGCCGCCGGGTGGGCAGCCTGCGCGGACCGTGGGCTCTCGGGGGCCCGGTTCTCGGGGGCCCGGCTCCCTCGGAACGGCCGCACCGGCTCGTCCGTCGGCTCCTCCACCAACACGGCCTCGGCGATGGCACCGTGCCACGTCGAGGGCGTGGGGTCGTGCGGCGGCGCGGGCGCCGACGGCGGGGCGCTGACCGCGAGCCACGGGGGGATGAGGCCGCCGGGGTCGGTCACGTCATCGTCGGCGAGCTCGCGTTCGTCGGTGGCGGCGAGCGCGCTCCGCAGGGCCTCACAGGTGGGGAAGCGCGCGGCGGGCGAGAGGGCGAGGGCACGGCGGAGGATGGCGCCGACGGCGGGCGACAGGTCTGGCACGTGGGTCTCGGGCGCGTGGTAGGAGCCCGAGACGATGTCGCGCATCGTGTCGTACTCGCTGTCGGCCTCGAACGGGAGGTGCCCGGTCAGGAGCTCGTAGAGCAGCACGCCGATGGCCCAGATGTCGGTCTCCGGGCCCACGTCGTCGCTCCCGCGGACCTGCTCGGGGCTCATGTAGTGGAGCGTGCCGACGCGCAGCCCGGCGTCCGTGCGCTGCCGGCCCATCGCGAGGGTGCTCCCCGCGATCACCTTGGCGATGCCGAAGTCCGTCACCATCGGGTGGAGGTCCCCCCGGGCGTCCCGCGCGAGGAGCACGTTCTCGGGCTTCAGGTCGCGGTGGACGATCCCCGCCCGGTGCGCCACGCCCACGGCCTCGAGGACCGGGAGGAGCACGTCGAGCGCCTCCGCCAGGGTCATCCGGCGGCCCAGCGCGGCGAGGTGGGCGCGCAGCGAGGGGCCCTCCACGAGGTCCATCACGAGGCCCGACACGGGGGTGGTGAGGACGTCGGTGGCGGCGACGAGGTTCGGGTGCCGGAGCTGCGCCTGGATGCGCCCCTCGGCGAGGAACCGGGCGCGCACGTCCGCGAGCTGCGCGAAGTGCTCGTCGAGCACCTTCAGCGCGTGCAGGCTGCGCAGCCCGGTGTGGCGGACACGGTAGACCCGTGCGAACGTGCCGCTACCGACGAGGTCGAGCACCTCGTAGCGAGATTCCAGGAGGGTGCCGGGCGTCAACATTCCGCATCCAACGTAGCCGGTCCCCCGCGCCGGAGCCGGGCGATCCCCGGCGAAACCGGGTTCAGAAGGAGGTCCACGCGCCGACCCGCGAGCCACGCTTGCGACGCGCCGCCACGCCCCAGGCGTCGATGGCCAGGACCGGCGCGGTGAGGAACCAACTGAAGCCACCGGTGGCGCAGGTGAGCGTCGACACCACCACCATCAGCACGAGACCCTTCGCCGCCTGCCCGTTGTAGAGCTGGCCGACCCCGGGGATGCAGACGAGGCCGAGCAGCGCGGCCAGCAGCGGGGAGGTGCCCGGGTCGGGGGGAAGGCCGGGGGCGTGGGTCGGGAGGGCGGGGAGCGAAGGGGGGCGGGGCGGAGGGGGCGGAGGCGGCCGGGGCGGCGTGACGAGGCCGCCGACCGACCCGGCGAGGGGCGCACGCGCGGGCTTCGCGGGTGCCACCTCGCGGGACCGGAGCGCCGGGCCCGCCGCGGGCGGGATCGCCGGGGGCGCGGGGCGAGACGAGGCCGCGTCCGCGCGCGCGACCGGCACCGGGCCGACGGGCTCCGGCAGCCGCGTCACCGCGATCGAGAGGGAGGGGCGCTGCGGGAGCGGGGCGCCGGGGGTGGTGGCGAGCGCGAGGGCCTGCCGGAACGCGTCGCAGGTCTCGAAGCGCTCGGCGGGGTCGACCGCGAGGGCCTTGCGGATGCACGCCGCGACCACGGGCGGGAGCCCCCCGATGAGGCGCTCCGGCGGCGCGAACTGGCCCTCCACGATGTTCTTCATCGTGTCGAACTCCGAGTCCGCGGCGAACGCGACCCGCCCGGTGACCACCTCGTAGAGGATCGCGCCGAGCGCGAAGATGTCCGAGCGCGCGTCGAGGTCGGCGCTCCCGCGCACCTGCTCCGGGCTCATGTACAGCAGCGTGCCCATGCGCAGCCCCGCCTCCGTCTTCCGCTTCCCGAAGCGCGCGGCCTCCGCCCCCATGATCTTGGCGATGCCGAAGTCGGCGACCATCGGGCGCGGGCGGCCGCGGCTGTCCCGGCTCACGATGATGTTCTCGGGCTTGAGGTCGCGGTGCACGATCCCGAGCGCGTGGGCGGCCCCCACGGCGTCGAGCACCGGCAGGAGGAGGTCCAGCACCAGCGCCAGGTCCGGGGGGCCCCCGTGCGCCTGCACGAAGCCGTCGAGCGTCGGCCCCTCGACGTACTCCATCACGAGCCCGGCCACCGGCTGCGTGACGATGTCGGTCACCGATACGACGTTCGGATGGGCGAGCTGCGCCTGGATCCGGCCCTCCGCTAGGAAGCGGTTCCGCAGGTCGGCGTCGGCAGCGAGCGTGTCGTCGAGCACCTTGAGGGCGTGCTGGCTGAGCAGCGCGACGTGCCGCACGAGGTACACGCACGCCATCGCGCCGCTGCCCAGCGGCCGCACGATCTCGTAGCGGTTCTCCAGGAGGGTGCCGGGCGCGAGCATCAGCGGGCCGTGAGGACCCAGGGGAACTCGGCGACGTCGGCCGTGAGGGCCGCGGGGAAGCGCATGGCGCGGACGGCGTGCGTCATGCACACGCCGAGGGCGGCGTCCCCCGTGTCGTTCCCCACGACGTGGGCCTCGGTCACGTTGCCCGCGACGATGCTCCATCCGAGCGCGACCCGGCCCCCCAGCGTGGGCTGGGTACGGAGCGCCGCGGCGAAGCACGTCTGGATCCGGCCCTGGCTCTTCTGGACGACGGACGCGATCACCTCGGAGGCGGCGCCTCCGGCCGTCCCCGCTTCCACCTCGGGGACGGTCGGCTCGCTGGCGGCCGCGCGCGCGGCCTCCTCCCACAGCGCCTGCTCCTTCGCGAGCGCGGCGACCGCGACATCCGGCGACGCCAGCCCCGGCGGCACGTCCGCGGTGCTCGGCGGGATCTCGTCCCGCGGCGCCTCGGCGGCGACCTCCTCGGCCACCGCCTCCTCGGCGACGATCTCCTCCGCCACGATCTCCTCGGCGGCGACGTCCTCGACCACGACCTGGTCGGGCGCCGCGCGCAGCGCCAGGGCCGCCCCGGCGAGCAGGGCCGTCGCGACGGCGAGCACGATGAGGCTCCCGACGACGGCGTACGAGGTGCCACCCCCCGATCGGGGGCTGCTGGGCGCGGGGCGGGTGCGCGAGGGGGTTCGGCGAGGATCCACGCGCGGTTCCGGGGAGGGCGCCACTGTAGCACCGGGGCGCGGGACGGGAGCGGATCGGGCGCACGGAAGACCGGCGATCCGGAGGCGGCTCGTTTCGAGTGCCACCGCCCCACCAACGATCGCCAGGACGTGCGGTAGCGGCCGTGGCTACGGAGCGGGCTACCAGGCCCCCGCGCCGAACCGGTACGTCTTCTTGACCGGCTGCTCCTTGGCGATCCGCTCGAAACGCCAGTCCGCGATCGCCGCGGTCATGCACGCCTCGAGCGGCGCATCCGACAGGTTGACGCCCTCCACGGCCACGGACTTCGTCGTGCCGTCCTTGGCGATCGTGAAGGCGGCCGACCAGGCGCCCTTGAGGTCCTCCACCTCCTTGATGCGCTGGTCGTAGCAGGCCTGGAGCTGCACGCTGGACATGTTGATCACGGCCTTCGCCATCGCGAAGATCTCGTCGTTGTCCGTCAGCACCGTCTTCGACCGGGGCGACCCCGGTGACGCCGGCGCCGCGGGCCCCGGGACCGTGCGGATCGGCGCATCGCCACCCTGCCCGGCGGGCGTCGTGTCGCGAGGCTGCTTGCCGGGGCTCGCGGGCGTGGCGGGCACCGGCGCGGGCGTCTTGCCGGGGGCGACCTTCGGCTTGGCGTCCAGGGCGGGTGCGGCGGGCTTGGGCTTCGGCGTGGCCTTCGGCTCGGGGGCGGCGGGCGCTGGCGCCGCGGGACTCGGGGACGCCGGCTCCACCGGGGTTGTCGCGGGGGGGGCCGCCGGGAGCACGGTGTCCTCGCCGCCCCCGAAGAGCCAGGTGGCCCCGGCCCCGGCGCAGACGAGCAGGCCGAGGAGGGAGCCCACACCGGCGAGGAGCGCGCCCCCGTTGCCGGGCGCGGAGGGTGGTCTGGGGGCCGGCGTAGCCGCCGTCCGCGTGGTGGTCGGCTTCGTCGCGGAGGTCGGTCCCGGCGCAAGGCCGGACGTCCCCACCGCTCCGCCGTACGCCGCCGGCATCCCCACCCACCGCTCCGTCACATCCTTGCCCGTCCAGTGCCGCCCGTTCGGCGCGCGGTCTTTCGCGCGCGGCGCCTTGTTGATGAACTCGGCCACCTGGGTCGGGGTCTTCACGCGGACGGGAAGCGCGCGGGCCACCGACCTCCAGAAATTAGCCTCGGACGACGTGTCCACGGGGAACGGGCCCGGGTCCGTCGGCGCCGGCGGCGCGTCGAGGGCGATCCGGTGGGCATCGGGCGCCACCGGACCCATCGGCGCGGCGGGCCGCAGGTCCGCGAGCTCGTCTAGCCGGTCGGGCGCGCTCCGCGGAACCGGGGCCGTGCCCGGGTAGGCGGGCCGGGCCTCGTCGGTGGGCACCGGCGCAACTAGCGGCGACACCGGCGCAACCGCCGGCGTGACCGCGGCCGCCACCCCCGCGCCGCTCCCCACCCCCGCCCCCCGCACCGG
>JAUXTN010000258.1 GCA_030684355.1 Pseudomonadota bacterium | reverse complement strand
GCGGGGGGCCCCGGTCCGGGCCTGCGGGGCGCCCGGTCGCGTCTGCGGGGGGCCCCGGTCCGGGCCTGCGGGGCGCCCGGTCCACGCCTGCGGGGGCGCCCCGGTCCGCGCATGCCGGGCGCACGGTCCACGCCTGCGGGGCGCACGGTCCACGCTACCGGCCCGCGCCTCTCCTGCCTACCAGGGTCGATCAGTCCCCACGGGCGACTGCGCGGCATCCACGGTCCAGGTGTGCGCGGTGCGCACCCAGTGCTGCTCGAGGGTCACGACGTCCACCTTGCCCCGGCGGATGTCGTACGCCTCGATCCGCACGACGGCGACGCCTTCGCGGGTCTCCGGCTCCCGCTCCTCCGGCAGCTCGTCGCCCACCACCACCTGCACGACGGACACATCCGTGAGGCGCAGCTTCGGGTCGGCGAGGAGCCGCCCCAGGCGCAGCTTCTCCTCGGGCGTCTCCAGGAAGCTCGCGGCGCCGTTGGGATCGTTCCACCGCACGGCGAGCCAGTAGGCCTCCGCGGCGCTCCCGAGCGTGTTCGTGTCGCGGCGCTCCTTCATCTTCAGCCGCACGGCGGGGCTGCACGCGGTCACGAGGAGGAGGAGCGGGAGGGCAATGCGCATCGCCGCGGATATATCGCCCCATGTCTCGCGTCGCGCGCCCCTCGCCGTCCGTCGTCGCCTCGGCGCGGGTCGGCCTCGTCCTCGGCATGCTGGGGCTCGGCGGCGGCTGCATGCACAAGGTCCCGCTCTCCTGCGATCCCGCGGGCGCCTACGTGAGCGTGGCCGGCGAGCGCGTGGGCGTGGCCCCACTCGACCTCCCCGTGCGCGCCTTCGGCCCGCGGCGCGTGACGGTCGAGCGGACCGGCTACCGCACCCTCGAGTTCCGCCTGCCGCTCCTGCCGCCGCGCGCGATCGAGGTCCGCCTCGTGCCGGAGCACGGGGGCGCGGGGACCTGGAAGCCGGAGGACGTCAAGTAATCGGGGTCGAAGCTGCCTTTCGCCCGTCGGCCCGCCCCGCGCGCGCCCACGAGGCGCCGAGGGAGCGACCGGGCCCTCGGATCCGGGCCCGGTCGCTCCCTTCGATGCCTACAGCCCTTGGCCCGCCTGCTCCATGAGCGCGGACAGCCGCTTGCTGAACCCGGCGGCGTCGTCCACCTGGCCCTCGGCGATCTTGGCGTAGTCGAGCAGGAGCCGCGCGAGCGGCTCGGCGGCCTCGGTCTTTCCGTCGTGGTGCAGGGCGACGAGCTTCTTCACGAGCGGGTGCTCGGGGTTCACCTCGAGGATGCGCTGGGCCTTGGGGCCCTCCTGCCGGGCGGCGCGCAGGATGCGCTCCAGGTTGGCGCTCACGCCCCAATCGGAGTCCACCAGCACGGCGGGGCTGTCGGTCAGGCGCTTGCTCGGCCGCACGCTCGACACGGAGCCCGTGAGCAGCCCGCCGAGCCAGGTGGTGAACGGCTCTGCCTGCTTGCGGGCCTCCTCGGCGATCGGGTCGTTCTCGTCCTCGAGGTCGCCGCGGGCCACGCTCTTGAGCGGGGTGCCGTCGAACTCGGTGAGGTTCATGACCACCCACTCGTCGACCGGGTCGGAGAGGAGGATGACCTCCCAGCCCTTCTTCCGGAAGCGCTCGAGCTGGGGGCTCGTCCGCATCCGCTCGAGATCCTGGCCGGTGATGTACCAGATCGCGTCCTGGCCTTCCTTCAGGTTGGCCTTGATCGTGGCGAGGTCGCGCCAGGGCTCCTCGTCCGTCGTCTCCGTCGTGCGGAAGCGCAGGAGCGGCGTCAGCACGTCCTTGTTGTCGCTGTCCTCGGCGATGCCCTCCTTGAGGGTCGCGCCGAAGTTCTCCCAGAACGTGCGGTACGTCGCCGGATCCTCGCGGCCGATCTCCTTGAGGCGCCGCAGCAGGCGCTTCACGATCTGCTTGCGGATCGCGTTGATCACCGGCGTGTTCTGGAGGATCTCGCGGCTCATGTTGAGGGAGACCTCGGGCGCGTCCACCACGCCGCGGGCGAAGCGCAGGTACCGGGGCAGGAACGCCTCGGCGTGCTCCAGCACCATCACGCGCTGCTGGTAGAGGCGCAGGCCGCGCTTCACGTCGGGCTGGTCGAGGTCGAACGGGCGCTTCGGCGGGAAGAAGAGCACCGCGGAGAACTCGAGCGGAGCCTCGCTGCGGAAGTGGGTCCACGCGAGGGGATCCTGGTAGTCGCCCGCGATGTGCTTGTAGAACTCCTGGTAGTCCTCCTTCGACACCTCTTGCGGGTTGCGCGCCCAGAGCGCGGTCGACTTGTTGATCCGCTCGTCGTTGAGGAAGACGCCGTACTGCACGAAGTCGGAGTGGCGGGCGACGACCTCGCGGAGGCGGTCCTCGTCGAGGTACTCCACCGCCTCGGACTTCAGGTGGAGGACCACGTCGGTGCCGCGCGTGGTGCGCGTGCCGGCGTCGACCGAGAAGGTGCCGGTGCCCTCGGAGGCCCAGTAGACGGGCTCGGCGTCCGGCTCGGCGGAGAGCGTCTGGACCTCGACCCGGTGGGCGACCATGAAGCTCGCGTAGAAGCCCACGCCGAATTGCCCGATGAGGCCCTCGGCGGAGGTGCCGCGCTCCTTGAGCGCCTTCGCGAACGCCTTGGTGCCCGAGCGCGCGATCGTGCCGAGGTGCTCGATGGCCTGCTCGCGCGTGAGGCCGATGCCGTTGTCGGACACGGTGATCGTGCCCTTCTCCTTGTCCACCTTCAGCGTGATGGCGGGCTCGCCGTCGGCCGCGCGCAGATCGTTGCGCTGCAAGGCCGCGAAGCGGGCGCGGTCGAGCGCGTCGGACGCGTTGGAGACGAGCTCGCGGAGGAAGATCTCCCGGTCCGAGTACAGGGAGTGGACGACGAGCTCCAACAGTTGTTGGACCTCGGCTTGGAACGGGAGGGTGTCGGTCATGGTGGTCTCCGTGTGGCGGGGCACCGGAGATAGGAACGCCTGCCGACGGCGTCAAGCACCTTCGCCCGACATCTCTCGATCGGATAGATGCCCGGGTCGCAGCGAGAAAGCCGATGTTCCCCTTTGCGCGCCTGCTCGTGCCCATCCAGATCGAAGAGGAGATGCGTTCCTCCTACCTCGACTACTCGATGTCCGTCATCGTGGGCCGCGCGCTCCCCGACGTCCGGGATGGCCTGAAGCCCGTCCACCGCCGCGTGCTCTTCGCGATGTCGCGCCTCGGGCTGACGCACAATCGCGCCTACCGCAAGTGCGCGAACGTCGTAGGCGAAGTGCTCGGCAAGTACCACCCGCATGGCGACGCCTCCGTGTACGACGCCCTCGTCCGCATGGCCCAGCCGTGGAACATGCGGTACCTCCTGGTGGACGGGCAGGGCAACTTCGGCAGTGTCGACGGGGACAACGCCGCGGCCTACCGGTACACCGAGTGCCGCATGACGGCCCTGGCGGAGCAGCTCCTCCTCGACATCGACAAGGAGACCGTCAACTTCATCCCGAGCTTCGACGGCCGGAACGAGGAGCCCGAGGTCCTCCCCGCCGCGTTCCCGAACCTCCTGGTGAACGGGTCCGAGGGCATCGCCGTCGGCATGGCGACGAAGATCCCGCCGCACAACCTCACCGAGGTCATCAACGGCCTGCTCGCGCTCATCGAAGACCCGAGCATCGATATCGACGGGTTGATGAAGCACATCCCCGCGCCCGACTTCCCGACCGCGGGGACGATCTACGGCTACGAGGGCGTGCGGGAGGCCTACACCACCGGCCGCGGCCGCCTCATCGTGCGCGGCAAGATCGAGTTCGAAGAGGTCGAGAACCGCGAAGCGATCATCATCACCGAGCTCCCGTTCCAGGTGAACAAGGCGCGCCTCCAGGAGGAGATCGCCGACCAGGTGAAGGAGAAGCGCCTCGAGGGCATCCACGCCATCCGCGACGAGTCGGATCGCCAGGGCATGCGCGTCGTCATCGAGCTCAAGCGGGACGCCGTGCGCGAGGTGGTCGTGAACCACCTCTACAAGCAGACCCAGCTCCAGAACACCTTCGGCATCATCTTCCTGGCGATCGTCCAGCAGCGGCCGCAGATCCTCAACCTGAAGGAGCTGCTCCAGCACTACCTGGGACACCGCCGCGAGGTCACCCTCCGCCGCACCCGGTACGAGCTGCGCAAGGCGCGCGAGCGCGCGCACATCCTCGAAGGCCTGCGCATCGCGCTCGACCACATCGACGCCGTCATCGCGCTCATCCGCGCGTCCCGCACGACGGACGACGCCCGTGCCGGCCTCATGGCGAGCTTCGCGCTCTCCGAGGTGCAGGCCCAGGCGATCCTCGACATGCGCCTCCAGCGCCTCGTCGGCTTGGAGCGCGACAAGATCGAGGAGGAGTACAAGGAGCTCATGGGCCGCATCGAGTGGCTGCTCTCCGTGCTCGCGGACGACTCCATCCTCTTCGGCGTCATCAAGACCGAGCTCATCGCCATCCGCGACCAGTTCGGGGACGCCCGGCGCACCAGCATCGTCGGGGACAGCGCGTCGCTCTCGCTCCAGGACCTCATCGCCGAGGAGGAGCAGGTCGTGACGCTCTCCCGGCTCGGGTACATCAAGCGCACGTCGATGACCGAGTTCCGCATGCAGAAGCGGGGCGGGATGGGCAAGACGGGCATGAACACCCGCGACCAGGACGTCGTCACCGACGTGTTCCTCGCCAACACGCACGGCTACATCCTCGCGTTCACCAACACGGGCCGCCTGTACTGGGTGCGCGTGTACGACCTGCCGGAGGCCGCCCCGAACGCGCGCGGCAAGCCGATCGTCAACTTCGCGCAGCTCGCCGCCGGCGAGAAGGTCGCGAGCGTGGTGTCGGTGAAGGACTTCTCCGATCCGCTCGACCTCGTGTTCGTGAGCCGCCGTGGCTACGTGAAGCGCACGCCGCTCTCCGCCTACGGCAACGTCCGCGCGGCGGGCCTCACCGCCTGCGATCTCGTCGACGGGGACGAGGTGCTCACCGTCTCGCTCGCCGAGCGCGGCGCCGAGCTCCTCCTCGCCACGAAGCGCGGCCGCGCGCTCCGCTTCGCCGGCTCGAAGGTGCGCGAGATGGGGCGCATCGCCCGCGGTGTCCGCGGCATCCGCCTCCGCAACGAGGAGGACGCCGTGGTCGATCTCGCCGTGCTCCCCCAGGCCGGCGTCGCCTTCCTCGTGACCGTGACCGCCAACGGCTACGGCAAGCGCACCGCGCTCGGCGACTACCCCACCAAGGGGCGTGGAACCGGCGGCGTGCTCGACATCGTGGCGGACAGCCGCAATGGCGATGTCGTGGCCACCGTCGCGGTCGACACCGGCGATCAGCTCCTGCTGATCACGGACAGCGGGCGGATCATCCGCATGCGCCTCGAAGACATCCGGCTCGTCGGGCGGCGCACGCGCGGCGTGCGGCTGATGCGCCTCTCCGAGGACGAGCGGATCGTCGCGGTCGAACGCATCCTCAAGGACACCGCGGAGGCCGTCGGCGACGCCCTCGCGCCCGAGGACAAGCCCCCCGAGGCTGAGCCTGACGAGGCCGTCGAGGCGGTCGACGAGGTGGCGGACGAAGCCGACGATGAGGCGGACGAAGGCGAGGCCGACGAGTAAACGTAAGTGTTCTGCGTGGGGCGTTTCCTGTAGTCTCGCCTTCATGCTTGGACATGCCGCGGTTCGCTACCTTCTTGGCGCCATCGCGGCGCCGCTCGTGGTCGGCCTCCTCGCCGTGGTCGCGGTGCTGGGCCCCTGGTCGCCCCTCGCCCTCGATGCCGCCAACGCGCGCTACACCGCGGGTGACACCGCGGGCGCGGAGCGGGCCTACGCCGCCTTGACGGACGGGTGGAGCGCCCCCGCCACCCGCGCCGAGGCCGCCACCCGTGCGGGGCTCCTCGCGCTCGCCCGCGGGGACGTCCGGGACGCGACCGAGCGGCTCCGTCAGGCCCTCGACCTGCACCCCGACGCCGACCGGCGCGCCGAGATCCGCGCCCAGCTCGCGGGGATCTACAGGGACCAGCTCGCCGATCCGGTGCGCGCCGCCGAGGAATTCGAGAAGGCGGACCTCGATCGGGAGGGCGCGGACGCGCTGGTGGACGCCGCCCGGTGCTGGGAGCGCGCGGGCCGCGCCGATCGCGCCCTTGAGGCCTGGATGCGGGCCGTGAACGCACCGGGCGAAGGCGCGGTGCGCGCCGCGGCGGAGGCCGGGCTCCTTCGCGCTGAACGGGCGCTCGCCGCCGTGGTAGATGCCAAGCCATGATCTTCTGGCTGTTGGCGTGTGTCCCCAAGGCGACCCAAGAGGAGACCGGGGACACCGACCCGTCGGTGGACACCGACCCCGTGGACACCGATGCCGAGGCCCTCGCCGCGGATGACGCTCGCGTGCGCGCGCTCACCGGCCTCCCCGAGGGCGACGTTCCGTGCGCGGAGCCCCAGCTGGTGCGGGTCCGCGAGACGGTCGACGGCGACACGTTTCACGCGGTGCCGGAAGGAGAGGAACGCTACTTCTCCGTGCGGGTCATCGGGGTGGACACCCCGGAGGTCGCGCACGACGACCCGGCCGAGTGCTATGGCAACGAGGCGTGGGAGTGGGCAGAGAACCGCCTCGGCGGCCGGCTTGTGTGGCTGACGTTCGACGCGGAGTGTCTCGACATCTACGATCGCACCCTGGCCTACGTGTTCCGGAGCAACGACGAGGACGGATTCTTCGACCGCGCGCTCGCCCGCAACGGCTACGCGACGCCGCTCACGATCCCGCCGAACGACACGTACGAGGACGAGATCGCCGCGGATACCCGCGCCGCCCGCGACGAGGGAGCGGGCCTCTGGTCTGCCTGCGAACGTTGACGCGCCGATGCTCGTGCGTTAACGCTGCCGGCCCTCGGGGGGCCTCCCCCCAAGTGCGTCTTTTCAAGGTTGTGCGCGGTCTCGCCAAGTGAGCGACCGGATGTCGGAAACCGGCGGTTGGAAGCGGGCGTGGAAAGCCACCGCCTACGTGTCCAGCCTCCCGATTTCGACCATCGCGGGTGGCGCCCTCGGCGCAGCCCTCGATCACCTGCTCGGTGGTGGCTGGGTATTCACGGCCATCCTCGGGCTCCTCGGCTTCGCCGCCGGGGTGCTGCAGCTCTTCCGAGGCCTCAAGAAGCTCTCCGATGACGACGACCCCCTCGACCATCCTCCGTGACACGGCGATCGCCGGGCTCCTCGTGAGCCTCCTGGGCGGCCTGTGGGGTGGGGAGTTCGCGGGCGCGGTCGCGGCGGGGGCCATCGCCGGCCTGATCAACCTCGCGCTGCTCGTGCGTCTCGTGCGCGGCGTGGTGCCGGAAGCGGGCGGCCTGTTCCTCGCGCGCCTCCTCCTGAAGCACCTGGCCGGAGCCGCGCTCCTCCTGGTGCTCGTCGCGAACCTGCCCGCGGCGCCCGTGTTCATCGGGTTCTGCTCGGTGCTCCTGGCGCTCTCCGCCCGCGCGCTGTTCGGCGCCGGCGCGGCCGCTCCCTCCACCCCGTCCTCTTCGCTCCCGGAGGCTGGATGATCTCCCTGCTCGGCCTGCTCCTCGCGGGCACCTCGGGCGCCCAGGCGTCGAGCTTCTCGTGGTACCAGCTGATCCCCGGCTTCGGCCAGGGCGGCGAAGTCGGCCACGCGCTCGGCCTGCATGACGCCCACGAGGCCTTCCTCATCCCCACCGTGTGGGGCATCGTCGCATTGCTCCTCGGGCTCGCGTTCGTGGCCCGCCTCGGTGTCCAGCGCGCGCTCGCGAAGGGCGGCACGGCCGCCTACGTGCCCGATGCGGGGCTCACGGTCCGCAACGTGTTCGAGATCATCGTCGAGTGGCTGTACGACCTCGTGGCGGGCATGGTCGGAAAGACGGAGGCCAAGGCCTTCCTCCCGCTGATCGCCACGCTGTTCCTGTACGTGCTGTTCTCCAACCTGTCGGGGTTCATCCCGGGCGTGTTGCCGGCGACCGAGAACTTCTCGCACAACCTCGCGCTCGCACTGTGTGTCTTCGTGGTGTTCAACTACGCGGGCCTGTCGCGGCAGGGCTTCGGCTACATCAAGCACCTCGCCGGTCCCGTCGCGCTGCTCGCGCCGGCCTTCCTGCTGCTCGAGACGATCTCGCTGCTCATCCGGCCGATCTCGCTCACGGTGCGTCTGTCGGTCAACATCTTCGTCGACCACCTGCTGCAGACCATCGTGCGCGGCCTGGGCGACAGCTTCCTCGGCTTCCTGGGCGCCGCCGTCCTGCCGGTCCCGATCTACTTCCTCGGTCTGCTGGTGTGCGTCGTGCAGGCCTTCGTCTTCGCGCTCCTGACCACCATCTACATCAGCCTGTCCGTGGCGCACTCGGACGAGCATCACCACTAGAACGTCCACCGGAGGATCCCATGAATTCCAAGCTTCGCACCGCCGCTCGCGTTGTCGCCCTCTTCGTCGCGACCACCGGCCTCGCCCTCGCCGAGGGCACCAACGCCTTTGACGCCACGACCTGGGGCCCCGGCATCGGCGCCGGCCTCGCGATCGGCCTCGCCGCGCTCGGCGGTGGTCTCGGGCAGGGCCGCACGGCCACGGCCGCCCTCGAAGGCATGGCCCGCAACCCCCAGGCGGCTGGCCAGCTCCAGACCCCGCTCCTCATCGCGCTGGTCTTCACCGAGACCCTGACGCTCTTCTCGCTCGTCGTCGCGATGAAGCTCGCCGGCCTCATCTAAGGCCGCTCGGCATCCGCCGTACGCGACGCCCGCCGCCCCTCACCGGGTGGCGGGCGTCCGCCGTTTTGGGGTCGTCGACGGCCAGCACGGAATCTGGAACGGCGCCGACGGTTACACTTCGGGGTCACCGCCCCAAGCCGGAGGTCGAATGCTCTCGTTGTTGCTCGCCGTGTCGCTCGCAGACGCCAAGCCCAAGAAGAACAAGGCCCCCCCGCCGCCGCCGCAGGGCTGGCACCGCGAAGAAGGCTGGGCGGGCGATTGCTACTACCCGGTCGACTACACGGCGCTGGGCGAGGGCGAGAAGAAGATGGCCCGCCAGACCGCGCTCGAAGAGATGAAGAAGCAGTGGGAGGGCCTCCGCGAGGACGGCGTGAAGTTCGACGCGAACCTCATCGAGGAGGTCGACATCGTCCTGCTCGGCCGCCCCACCAACATCGAGGCCATCAGCCGCGGCAACCTGGAGCAGTGCCAGGCCATGCGGAAGGGTGGGGACGTGGGCGCGTGGCAGTCCTACCTGTCGGGCCTCCCGCCGAAGCTCACGGCGGGCGAGTGCATGCAGCCCCTGACCTACACGCTGTTCGACTACCTCGACATCGGGCGCACCTGGCAGCGCGAGGTCGGCCTGTGCAAGGGTGACAAGGCGCACATCATCGCGAGCGCCAAGGACAGGTACCGCATCAGCGACAGCGGGGGCTGGATCACCGTCGAGGGGGACCCCTCCCAGAAGGCCGTCGCCGCCGAATACCCCTGCAACATCGAGGGTTGCTACGTCGGCATGCTCGTCGGCAAGTTCGTGACCGACTCCGGCGTCGAGACCGTGTTCCCCATCGGCACCGACGTGACCTTCGTGGCGCCGGAGCACGGCACCATCAGCTTCTCGATCAACGACACGGTCTGGTACGACAACAAGTGGTTCAAGTCGGCGACGATCGAGGACCGGACGTCGCTCACGATCGAGCCCGGCCAGTAGCGCGTGCGTCCACGCCGTTGGGGCTTCGCCGTACTCCCGCTCGTCATCCTCCTCGGGGGGGGCGAGGGTGCGTTGCGCCTCGCCGGGTGGCCGAAGAAGGACCAGGGGCGGTCCTTCACCCACACCGACGTGTACTGGGTCGAGAAGGGCTCGCTCCACCTCGAGCCGTTCCCCCACAAGGAGACCGGCGGCACCTTTCGCGTGAGCACCGACGCCAACGGGCTCCGCGCGCCCCTCCACGCCGAGAAGAAGCCCGACGGCGTCTTCCGGGTGATGACCCTCGGCTGCAGCACCACGTTCGGGTGGGGCGTCGACGACGAGCAGAGCTGGCCCGCCCGCCTCGAGGCCGTGCTCGCCGAGGCCGGGCACCCGGTCGAGGTCATCAACGCCGGCCAGCCCGGCCACACCTCGTTCCAGGGCCTCTGGCTCTGGGACAAGGCGCTCGCCCGCTACGAGCCCGATCTCGTCCTCTTCGGGTACGTCGTGCAGGACGCGCGCATGGTCGCCTACAGCGATCACTCGCAGGCCCTGCTCCAGCAGAACGGCGACTTCTTGAAGCACAACCTGCTCTACCAGTCCCGCCTCTACACCGGCCTCCTCCAGGCCTGGAACGGCGTCCGGATGCGGCAGAAGGAGGTCGCTGCCGACGGCAACGTGCACCGCGTGCCGACGGACGAGTACGTCGCCAACATCCGTGAGTTCGAGACGCGGGCCGAGTCCGTGGGCGCCGAGTTCGCCCTCTTCGGCTTCCCGTTGGAGCGCGAGGGCTACACCGCTTCCCACCGGGCGGTCTTGCGGTCTGCCGCGGAGGTCCTCCCGGCCCCCTACTACGACCCGCAGTCGGACTTCGAGCGGTGGTCGGCTTCGGAGACCTTGTTCTTCCCGCAGGACCGCGGGCACGCGAACGCCGCGGGGCTCGACAAGATCGCGCGCGGCATGGCGCAGTTCCTGATCGCGGAGCGCCTCATCCCGTAGCCAGGGCGGCTATCGCACGGCGGGCCCGCGATCGCACGCCGTGCCGCGTCGCCTGCCCCCGGTGAGTCTGCTACCCTTCCCGGCATGCGGAACAGCGCGCTCGTCCTGCTCACCCTCAACGAGATCGAGGGCCTCCAGGCCCTCTGGTCCCGCCTCCCCATCGGCGAGTTCGCCGAGGTGTTCGCGGTAGATGGCGGCAGCACGGACGGGACCCTCGAGTTCTTCGCCGAGCGCGGGATCCCGGCGGTCATCCAGCCGATCCGCGGTCGCGGCGTCGCCTTCCGCGTCGCGGCCGAGGCGAGCCATGCCGAGCGCCTCGTCTTCTTCAGCCCCGACGGCAACGAGGACCCCGACGACATCGTGCGCCTCGACGATCTCCTCGTCGGCGGCGCGGACCTCGCGATCGCCCGGCGTTTCGGCCCCGGCGCGGTCAACGAGGAGGACGGGGAGGTCGTGCGCCTGCGCGCGCGCGTCAACGACGCCCTCTCCCGCATCGCCAACGGGCTCTTCGGCAGTGGCGGGCCCCGCGTCCACGACACGATCAACGGGTTCCGGGCGCTCCGCCGCTCGGCGCTGCTCGACCTCGCCACGACCGTGAAGCGGTTCCCGATCGAGTACCAGATCACCATCCGCGCGCTGCAGCGCGGGTGGACGATCGCGGAGGTGCCGACGAAGGAGGGCGCGCGCATCGGCGGCGAGCGGAAGGCCGCGAGCTGGCCCGTGGGGATGGACCACCTGAAGGTGCTCGCCACCGAGCTCGCGAACGCCCGGTTGCTCTCACGATGAGCCCCGAGCGGCGCGCCGCCCTCGCGGCGCTGATCGAGGCGGAGATGGCGGGCCTGCCGGTCGAGGCGCACGACGCCGCGACGGGCCACCCGCTCTGCGTGGTGGGCTTCGGCGCGGAGGAGGTCCTCGCGGCCACCCTCGCGATGATCAGCACCGAGGTGACGATGGGCGCGCGGGTGCGCGCGTTCGAGGCGGTCTGGGCCGCGCGCTGCGGAAAGCGGCACGGCGTGCTCGTCAACAGCGGGTCGTCCGCCAACCTCCTGCTCCTCGCGGGGCTCGTCGAAGCCGGCCACCTCGCCCCGGGCGACGAGGTGCTCGTGCCCGCGGTGGGGTGGTCGACCACGCTCTTCCCCGTCGCGCAGGTCGGCCTCGTGCCGGTGCTCGTCGACGTCGATCCCGCCACCCTCTGCCTCGACCCGAAGAGCGCCGCCGCCGCGCGCTCGCCCCGCACCCGGGCCGCGTTCGCGGTGCACCTGCTCGGCCAGGCCGCGGAGATGGCGCCCTACGAAGACCTCCTCGTCCTCGAGGACGCCTGCGGCGCGCACGGCGCCACGATCGGCGGGCGCCCCGTCGGGAGCGTCGGCCTCGGCGCCACGTTCAGCTTCTTCTTCTCGCACCACATCACCACGATCGAGGGCGGCATCGTCGTCACGGACGACGACGTCCTCGCCGACACCCTGCGCTCCTTGCGCGCGCACGGCTGGGTGCGGGAGCGCTCGGATCGCGCGGCGCTCGAGGCGGCGTCCCCGGAGATCGACCCCCGCTTCCTGTTCGTCTCCCCCGGCTACAACCTGCGCCCCACCGAGCTCACCGCGGCGTTCGGCCTCGTCCAGGACCGCCGGCTCGACGCCTGGGTGGCCCGCCGGCGCGCGAACCACGCCGACTGGTGCGCGCGCCTCGCCGGCATCCCCGGCCTGACCGTGTTCCCTGAGGCGCCCGGCACGACCCACGCGGGCTTCGCGTTCCCGCTGCTCGTCGCGGGAGACCGCGGCGGGTGCATGGCGGCGCTGGAGGCCCGCGGCATCGCCACCCGGCCCATCTCCGGGTCGAACCTCGCGCGCCAGCCCGCCTTCGCGCGGGTGCCGGCGCGCACCCCCGTCCCGCTCACCGTCGCCGACGCCGTGCACACGAACGGCTTCTTCGTGGGGAACTCCCACGCGTTCGGCCCCGACCACGGCGCCCGCCTCGCGGACGCCTTGCACACCTGGAGTTCGTCGTGAACGAGCGCGTCGTCGTCACTGGAGGGGCCGGCTTCGTCGGCTGCGTCCTCGTCCCGCACCTGCTCGCGGAGGGCTACCGCGTGCACGTGGTCGATGCCCTGCGCTTCGGCGGCGAGGGCCTCCTCCCCAACTTCATCCACCCGAACTTCTCGTTCGCCGAGGCGGACGTGCTCGACGCCCCCCGGATGCGCACCGAGCTCGCGGGCGCGGACGCCGTGGTCCACCTCGCCGCGATGGTCGGCTACCCGGTGTGCAAGAAATTCCCGGACGAGGCCCGTCGCACCAACGTCGGCGGCGCCGAGGTCGTGCTCGGCGAGATGCCGGCGGACGCGAAGCTCATCTACTTCTCGACCGGCTCGAACTACGGCGAGGTCACCGGCGTCTGCCACGAGGACACGCCGCTCAACCCGCTCTCGCTCTACGGCGAGACGAAGACCCGCGCCGAGATCATGTGCATGGAGCGCCCCAATTCGGTGGCCCTCCGCTTCGCGACGGCGTTCGGCCTCTCGCCGCGCATGCGCCTCGACCTCATGATCAACGACTTCACCTACCAGGCGTTGGTCAACCGCTATCTGCTCGTCTACGAGCGGCATTTCCGCCGGACGTTCATCCACGTGCGCGACATGGCGCGCGTCGTGCCGCACCTGCTCCGCCACTGGGACGCCGCGCGCGACCACCGGCTCAACGTCGGGCACGAGACGATGAACTTCACCAAGGAGGACATCGTCCAGCACTTGAAGTCGAAGCTGGACTTCCACCTCTACTTCGCCGACGTGGGCTCGGACGAGGACAAGCGCGACTACGAGGTGAGCTACGCGCGCATCCGTGCGCTCGGCTTCTCGCTCGACGTGGACATCCATCGGGGCCTCGACGAGCTCCTGTCGGGCCTGCGGATGATCCGCATCCGCAATCCCTACTCCAATGTCTGAACGCCGCGATGTCTGAGATCGCGGGCGCGCGGGTGCTCGTGACCGGCGGGCACGGCTTCCTGGGGCGCCACGTCTGCGACGCGCTCACGGACGCGGGGGCCACGCCGCTCCCCGTCGGGCGGGCCGAGGTCGACCTGCGCGACGGCGCCGCGGTCCGCGGCCTCTTCGACCGCACCCGGCCCGATCTCGTCGTCCACGCCGCGGTCACCGGGGGCGGCATCGGCTGGATGCGCGCCCACCCCGCGGACGCCTTCGTCGACAACGTGCGGATGAGCACGGAGGTGATGGACTCCGCGTGGCGCGCGGGCGTGCGCCGCTTCTGCGGGGTCTCGTCCGCCTGCGCCTACGCGGTGGACGCCGTGCAGCCGATGCGCGAGGAGGCGCTGTTCGCCGGCGATCCGGAGCCCACGAACGGGCCGTACGGGCACGCGAAGCGCGCGATGATGGTGCAGGGGGCCGCCTACGCGGCGCAGCACGGCTTCGACAGCGTGTTCGTGGTGCCGACGAACCTCTACGGGCCCGGCGAGTCGGTCGATCCGGGCCGCGCCCACGTCGTCGGCGCGCTCGTGCGGCGCTTCGAGGAGGCGTGCCGTGCCGACCTCGACGAGGTGACGTGCTGGGGCACCGGCCGCGCCACGCGGGATCTGTTGTTCGTGCGTGACGCCGCCGCTGGCATCGTGGCCGCGCTCGAGCGGGGCGCCGGGCCGGCGCCGGTGAACCTCGGCAGCGGAGACGAGCGCACCATCGAAGAGATCGCGCGCGCCATCGCCGGGGCCGTCGGTTTCCGCGGTAGGATCCGCTGGGACGCGGCGCAGCCGGACGGCATGCCGCGCAAGGTCCTGGACATCGCGCGGGCGCGCTCCCTCCTCGGCTGGACGCCCCGAACCCCCCTTGCCGAGGGACTCGTGGAGATGGTCGCGTGGTTTCGTGGTTCTTCCTCATCGCCGGGTGCCTCGAACGGGTGACCGGCGAGGACGTGCCGCTCGATCCGCGCTTCTACGAGGGGCAGCAGGACGCGGACGGGCAGTCGACCGATCCGAACGCGGGCGGCACCGGAGACGGCCCGTACGTCGGCTACGAGGGCGAGACCTGGCACCTCGTCGGCGAGGTGCGCGGCGACGAGCCCGGCCCCGTGCAGATCGACGTGAACGAGCCGGACGCGGACGCCCCCGGCGGCGTGCGGCGCGCCGGCGCGCTCCACCTGAACGAGCCCGGGCCCTTCGCGGTGGACGTGCCGAAGACCGTGCGCTCCCTCGCGCTCCAGGCCTTCCAGGACCCCACCGTCAACGGGCCGGACGAGACCGATCCCTTCGCGGAAGCCAGCATCGACCTCGAAGAGGGGCCGCCCGCCGAGCTCGTGCTCAACCTCGTGAAGGGCGCGCGCGGACAGGGGCCGGGCGGCGGTGGGGGCGCGCCGGGCTCGCCGGGGGGCGATCCGAACGGGGGTGGCGCGCCGAGCGGGGGGCCCTCGCCGGGGCCGCCCCCGAACGGCCTCTCCTTTCCCGCGGGCGACAAGGTGACCCTCACGGGGACCGTCGTGGTGTCGCGGGACCTGCCGGTGATCCTGGACTTCTTCCATGCCGACGGCGCGGGCGCGGGCGGGCGCAGCTACCTCGGGAAGCGCGTGGTGGAGGCCGGCGGGTGGTCCCAGGAATTCCCGGAAGACTTCGGCTCGGTCGAGGTCGAGGCCTACCAGGACCTCACCGGCGATTCCCGCACCGGGGACGATCCCGCCGCGCGCATGGAGCGCCCCGTGATCCTCGGCCAGGATGACGTGGATGGCGGAGTTCTCACGATTCCGTGAGTGTTTGGCAGGGATCCGCGTTGTGTGCGGATCTTGTCAAGCGGACCCCCGTCGCCACTCCAGGGGATCGCGGCGCCCGGTCGGCCCGTATGGGCGCAAAGGGCCTCCGCGGGTGCCACCGCCCGTTGAGATACGGCCGCGCATCGTGTATACCGGGCGGCACGCCCTCGGGGAGGAATCCCAATGTCGATCGCAGGTCTCCTGTTAGTGCTCGCTTTCCCAGCTCACGCTTTGTCGCCCTCCGCAGCGGGTGACGTGACGCTTACCGAATTCCAGGCGGACACCACGCGTGTCCCCCAGTACTACGGGGAGTGGTTCGAGCTTTACAACAACGCAGGTGGAACGCTCGATTTCGACGGCGTATCCATCACCAATTCCGCCGGGCAGGTCGTGACCGTCACGTCCATGACCACGGTGGGGGTCGGTGGCTACCTGGTGTTCGGCATCAACGAGGATCGAACGTACGGCTCGGCCACGTACAACGGGAACATCCCGGTCGACTACCTCTACACCTTCGCCAGCTTCAACATGTCGTTGTCCGACGACACGTTGACGGTCCGCTACGGCGGCACCGTGCTCGACGTGGTGGACTGGACCTCGGCGTGGGGCATCTCGTCCAACTACGCCCACTCCGCCAGCCTGAACGCATACAATCTCGAGTGGGCGAACGACTACTCGATCAATTGGTGCTCGTCGGCCACGTTCATCGCGGACTCGGGCATGTACGGCTCGCCCGGCGAAGAGAACGAGTACTGCGGCACCTCCGCGGGCGCCGACAACGACGGCGACGGCTACTCCGAGCGCGAAGGCGACTGCCGCGACGACGACGCCAACATCCACCCCGGCTCGCTCGACGGCAACGACGGCGTGCCGCAGTCCTCCGGTGGCGGCGGCAACGCCAACGACGACGCCGACTGTGACGGTGACCGCGACGACGGCATCGAGGACAACGACCTCGACGGGTACACCGAGGTCGACGGCGACTGCAACGACGCTGTGCAGGACGTGTTCCCCGGCGCGATGGAGACCGGAGACGGCGTCGACAACGACTGCAACGACTGCATCGATGATGAGGACGAGGACGGCGACGGCTACGGCTACTCCGCCTCCGACAGCTGCGGCGACGACTGCTCGCCCTCGCTCGACAGCAGCGTCGATCCCGACCTGCCCGCGGACCGGGACGCCGACGTGCACCCCGGCGCCACCGAGATCCCGTACGACGGCTACGACCAGGACTGTGACGGCCTGGACCTCTGCGACTACGACGAGGACGGCTACAAGTCGGACCTCTGCGACTGCGGCGCGCGCTGCGACTGCGACGACAACAACAGCGCGATCAACCCCGGCGCCATCGAGAACGTGAGCGATGGCATCGACAACGATTGCGACGACGAGATCGACATCCCGGATCGCGACGGCGACGGCGTCACCGCCGAAGACGGCGACTGCATGGACATCGCCGAGCCCGCCGAGCTGAAGGATGTCTCCGCCACCGTGTTCCCCGAGCACGACGGCAAGCCGGCCGCCGAGGAGAAGTGCGGCGATCTCCTCGACAATGACTGTGACGGGTTCTACGACAACCTGCCCGAGTGCACCAATCCCGCCGCGTACGCGACGGTGCGGGGCGGTGGCCTCTGCGGCGTGTCGCCGGCGACCGGGGGAAGCGGAGTGCTCGCGCTGGGCGCGCTGATGGGGCTGGTGGCGGCGGCGCGTCGCCGTGAGGGAGGGGCACGATGATCATCACGCTCATGGCCGCAGTCGCAATGTCGACCGGCGCGTTCGCCCAGGACGGCTCGACCGGCCAGGACACCACCTTCGACTTCGAGCTGTTCCGCCCGCATGCGGATCTGTACGGGTACAGCGCCACGCACGGCGCCGCCACGATCGGCAACCTGCAGCTCGGCGTCGGCGCGTGGTTCAACTACAGCAACGACCCCGTCGTGCTCATGGACGCCCAGGGCAACCGCGTCTCCGTGTCCGGCGCGGCCGCCGGCGAAGAGTCCGGCGACGGCGTCATCGACAGCCGGCTCACGTCGACCTTCCAGGTCGGCATGGGCATCACGCGCTTCGCGAGCCTCACGGTCGACGTGCCGCTGATGATCGTGAACGACGGGTGGAGCCTCAATTCCGCGGACGATCCGACCGCGTCGGCCACGCCCGGCGGCGGCGGCGGCATCGGCGACCTCGTCGTGACCCCGAAGATCGCCGTGCTCGACCGCGACTACCTGCCCTTCGGCCTCGCGGTCATCGTGCCGGTGGGCCTCCCCACGGGCGCCCAGCGCGACTTCCTCGGCGAGGGCGGCGTGACCGTCTCGCCGATGCTCGCCGCCGAATACAGCGACGGCTCGATCCACTCGCGTGCCTACAAGTTCCGCGTCGCGCTCAACGGCGGGTACCGCCTGCGCGGCCCGGCGCGCGTGCGCGACATGAACGTCAGCAACGAGATCCTCTACGCGGCGGCGCTGGGCTACCACCCGATCGACCCGCTGGAGATCACGGCGGAGTTCCACGGCGCGTCCTTCGGTTCGCGCGCGGCGCAGAACCCCGCCGAGGCCCTCCTCGGCGCCAAGGTCCTCCTCGGCCGCTGGGTCGCCATCAACGTCGGTGGCGGCACCGCCGTCATGGGCGGCATCGGCGCCCCCGACTACCGCGTCTTCGGCGGCGTCACCGTGGCGCCCTCGTTCGATCCCAACGCGCGCGACTCAGACGGTGACAAGCTCGCCGACGGCATGGACAAGTGCCCGAAGGACAGCGAGGACCTCGACGGCTACCAGGACGACGACGGCTGCCCCGAGCTCGACAACGACGCCGACGGCCGCGAAGACAAGGTCGACAAGTGCCCGGATGACCCCGAGGACGACGACGGCTACCTCGACAACGACGGCTGCCCCGACGTCGACAACGACAAGGACGGCATCGTCGACACCGCGGACCGCTGCGCCGACGAGGCGGAGACCGTCAACGGGTTCAACGACGAGGACGGCTGCGCCGACGACAAGCCGGTCGAAGACAGCGACGGCGACACCTTCAAGGACGACGTCGACCGCTGCCCCTACGACGCCGAGGACCTCAACGGGTTCGAGGACGAGGATGGCTGCCCCGACGACCGCTTGAAGAACGCCCGCGTGGTCGTGACGGCGTCCTCCATCAAGATCAACGACGTCATCTACTTTGACACGGGCAAGGCCACGATCCAGGATCGCAGCTTCGACCTCCTGAACGAGCTCGCCGGCGTGATCACAGAGCACCCCGAGCTCAAGAAGATCCGCGTCGAAGGTCACACCGACAACAAGGGCGACGACCTCTCGAACCTGAAGCTCTCCCAGGCGCGCGCCGAGTCCGTGGCCGCCTACCTGAAGAAGCAGGGGATCGAGGGAAGCCGCCTGGACGCTGCCGGGTTCGGTGAGATGCGTCCCATCGCGACCAACGACTCGGACGACGGTCGCGGCCAGAACCGCCGCGTCGAGTTCATCATCGTTGACCGCGACTAGCCCGAGGATCCCCTCTCATGCGTAAACTCCTGCTCCTCGCCCTCCTCCCGACCCTCGCCTGGGCGGGAGCCAAAGGCTCCTCCACCGAGAAGGGGGGGAAGCTCGGCGCCAACTACTGGTCGGCCGCGTCCGCGATCGACGGGAAGATCGAGACCGCGTGGATGGTCCCCGGCGAGAGCCCGAACCGGGGCGAGTGGATCGAGATCGACATCCCCCGCGGGGAAGTCGACAAGATCGCGATCTACCCGGGCTTCGGCAAGTCCGATGAGACCTACGCGGACTACCCGCGCGTGAAGCAGATGCGCGTGGACATCTTCGCGCTCGACGACGACCAGGTCGCCAAGCAGGTGGGCTCCACCACGATCGAGGTCCCGGACAAGCGCGAATGGCAGACGTTCGACCTGACCGACGCCAAGATTGACGCCGGCCTCTTCGGCGGGCGGGTGCGCATCTCGGTGATGGACATCCACGAGGGGCAGGACTACCCCAACCTCGGCGTGTCCGAGGTGCTCGTGCACATGAAGGAGTTCGACGCCAAGGTGAAGGTCACCGCGTTGAACGACGGCGATGCGGCCCCCGCCGCCGACATGCTCGACGAGAACCCGAAGACCGCGGCGAAGCTCGCGGGCACCGCGGCGACCATGACCCTGGAGAGCTCCGGCTTCGGCATCTCCAGCATCGGGTTCGCCCCGATGAAGGACTACGCGCGCCCGAAGACGGTCGAGATCACCGCTGGCAACCAGACGGTGACCACGGTCCTCCCCGACAAGGCCACGGACGTGCAGTGGGCCACCGTGCCGGGCTTCAACGGCTACACCGGCGGTGCGTTCGGGGCCATCGAGGTCAAGATCCTCGACGTGTACCCGGGCAAGCTGCCGGAGATCGGCGTCGCGGAGCTCAAGGCGCGCGCCACGAACTTCGAAGCCATCTAGACCCGCGCGTCGGGCGTGACGGAGGGCCTGCGGGCCCTCCGTTTGTTTTTGGGGGAGGCGCGCCGTGGAACGGCCGGTGGCGCGCGGTCCCGGCGGGCTGGTGGCGGGGGCCCGCCGGACATCCGGCTCGGAGCATCGTGCCCCAAAAAGAAGAAAGGCCCGCCGAGGCGGGCCCTTCCGGGTGCAAGGGCCTCGCGGCCCGTGCGCGACTTACTTGGGGGCCGCGTCGGTCGCCGCAACGGCCGCGTCACCGATGGTGACGTCGACGGTCGAGGTGAGGGCGCCGCTGGTGGCGGTGATGGTCGCCATGCCGGCGGCCACGCCCATCACGGTGCCGTCCGCCGCGACGGTCGCGACGGTGTCGGCGTTGGAGGACCAGGTCACGGTCTCGCCGGTGAGGGCGGTCTCGCCGGCCTTGACGGTCGCGGTGAGCTGGGCCGACTGGCCGACGGGCCAGGCGGTGCCGGCGGTGTAGCCGGCGATCTCGACCTTGTCCGGGAGGGCAACGACGAACGTGTACTTGTTCTTCACTTCGCCGACGGCGGCGGTGACGGTGGCCTCACCGTTCGCGATCGGGGTGACCTTGGCACCCTCGAGCTTGGCGACGCTGTCCGGGGACACGGTCCACGTGAGCGCGGGCTGGGGCTCGATGGCCTTGCCTTCGGCGTCGAGGACGGTCGCCTTGAGGACGTCGACCTGGTCGAGCTTGTTTACGGAGACCTTCGCGTCGCCGTCGAACTTGATGGAAGCGGGGGTCGGGGCGCAGCCCACGAAGAGAGCAAGAAGAGCAACCATGGTATTTCCGTGACCTTTGGGGAATCTCACCCCGAATGAAGCAGGTAGAAGCGCCGCTCCTGGCGGTTCGGAAGGACGTTCTCCACGGAGCCATCCGAAGGCGGGCGAACTCTACTCTCTCTGTAAAATATTGCAAGAGCCTTGAGCAAGTAACTTGATCGGGAGGGGGCCCTGGGCGGCGTTCCGGCACACCCGTGGGCGCGCCGGGGTACACTACGGGCGGCCGAACGCGCCCTCTCCACGACTCCTTCCTCGGAAAGCCCTGTTGGCAACGCCCGCGCCCGAGCCCCAACGCTTCGGCAAGTACCAGATTGTCGAGCGGATCGCCGCGGGCGGCATGGCGGAGATCTTCAAGGCCCGCCTCGACGGGATCGGGGGGTTCCACCGCACCTTTGCCATCAAGCGCATCCTGCCGCACCTGACGACGAACCCCGAGTTCGTCGACATGTTGGTGGACGAGGCGAAGGTCGCCGGGCTGCTCTCGCACGCCAACATCGTGCAGATCCTCGATCTCGGCTCGATCGACCAGCAGTACTACATCGCCATGGAGTACGTGAACGGCCGGGATCTCGGCCAGCTCCTCGGGCGGTGCGCGGAGAAGGGCATCACGCTGCCGGTGCCCCACGCCGTCTACCTGTTGTTGGAGATGTTGAAGGGCCTCGAGTACGCGCACAACCGCCAGGTCATGCGCGGCGGGCGCCCGGTGCCGCTCAACATCGTCCACCGGGACATCTCGCCGGCGAACGTGCTCGTGAGCTTCCAGGGCGAGGTCAAGCTCACCGACTTCGGCATCGCCAAGGCGTCGGTGAAGGCGCTGGAGACCATGTCGGGCGTGGTGAAGGGCCGTTTCGACTACATGAGCCCCGAGCAGGCCAGCGGCGGGGAGCTCGACCAGCGCTCCGACCTCTACTCGGCCGGCGTCGTGCTCTACGAGGTCCTGACCGGGCGGCACCCGTTCCGGCAACCCGGCGAGCTCGCCACCATCGAGGCCATCCGTCGCGGCACCTACGAGCCGCCCAGCTACGTCAATCCGGACGTGCCGTACGCGCTCGACCTCGTGGTGGAGCAGGCGCTCAAGGCGAACCCCGCCGAGCGCTTCGCGACCGCCACCGCGTTCAAGGACGCCCTCGACCGCTTCTTCCATGACGCGGGCTTCATCTTCTCCGCCTCGACGCTCGCGGCGTTCCTGAAGGGCCTGTTCCCGGAGAGCGAGTCGCGCGGCGCCCCCGGCCCGGTGCTCGCCACGCCGCGCACTCCGACGCGCCTGCCGCGTTCCCAGCCCGACGACGTCTCGCTCGACGACGACTCCGCCTCCTCGACGACGAACCGCCGCCGGAGCGCTGCCCCCGCCCTCCCGACCGCCGACAGCACGCTCCAGGACATCGCGGGGCTCCTCCGCGCGCTGCCGGACGCCGGCCAGTCCGGCGCGTTCGGGCCCGTCGCGGGCCTCGCCGACGAGTCGACGCTCATCCGCGCCGCCCCCGGGGTCGACCCCCGCGAGTGGTCCGAGGCCGCCACGGCCTTGCGGCCCGATCCCGCGGCGCGCGCGGAGCCCGCCAACCGCAACCTCGCCGCGCCGCGCCCGAACGGGCTGCCCGCGTCGACGCCCCTCCCGAGCCCGCCCATGCCCGCCCGACCCGCCCGCGCGGACACGGCGAACGGCGGCGCCCGGGCCCGCCCGTCCGAGACCTCCACCGCGCGCTTCCCGAGCGTCAGCAGCGTGCCTGGGCCCACGCCCGGCCCCAGGGCTGCCGAGAGCCCCCGCGGGCCCCTGCGCGACGCCCCAGGGGCCTCCCCGGAGGCGCGCCAGCGGGTGGTGCACCGCACGCCCGCGCACGTGCACCTCCTCTACGTGGCGCTCGCCGTGATGACCGCCATGGTCGGCCTCGGCCTCGGCCTGTTCGCGGGCTCCGCGACCGCCAGCAGCGCCCCCGAGGAGCCGCCCGTCCTGAAGCTCGACCCGATCGTCGAGATCCACTTCCCGGAAGGCGCCACCGTCACGCTCGACGGGCGGGACGTTCCCGGCCCTTCCCCCGCGACCACCACGCTCGCCGCCGGCCGCTCCGCGCTGGTGCGGGTCTCCGCCCCCGGCCACGCTCCGGCCCAGAGCCAGGTCGTCCTGGACTACAACCAGATGCGCGTCCTCGACTTCGTGCCGGTGGAACTCAAGAAGAAGGACCCCTGATTGTGGATTCCGTAGCTCGGCGCCGCCCAGCGCCCCTGGCCGCCATCGCGGCGCTCCGCCCGAAGCAGTGGGCCAAGAACGTGCTCATGCTCCCGGCGATCATCTTCTCCGAGGCCATCAGCAACCCGGCGGAGTGGGTGCACCTCGGGATCGCCATCCTGTCGTTCTCCCTGCTCGCGAGCACCGGGTACATCATCAACGACTGGCGGGACATCGAAGCGGATCGCCGGCACCCGAAGAAGCGCTTCCGCCCCCTCGCCAGCGGCGAGCTGACCGAGAGCGGCGCGTGGGGGCTCATGGCCCTCTCGTTCCTCAGCGCGCTCGGGCTCGCCTGGTTCGTGAGCCCGTACTTCTTCGTCGTGTCGCTGCTCTACTTCGCCACCACACTGTCGTACTCCATCTACTTCAAGCACATCGTCATCCTGGACGTGATGTTCCTGGCCGCCTGCTACCTGTGGCGCCCGGTGGCCGGCGCGGTGGCGATCTCGGTGGCGATCAGCCCCTGGCTGCTGCTGTGCACCGCGTTCCTCGCCTTGTTCCTCGGCTTCAACAAGCGCCGCGGCGAGATCATGCTGCTCGAGGGCGTCGGCGGCACCCGCAAGAGCCTCGACGAGTACAGCCCGGCGATGCTCTCGGAGTTCCAGGCGATCACGACGAGCGGGACGATCATCAGCTACGCGCTCTACACCGTGCTCGGCTCGCCGACCGACTGGCTGCTGCTCACGTTGCCCTTCGTGCTCTTCGGCATCTTCCGGTACATCTACCTGATGGATCAGAAGGGCGAAGGCGCGGCGCCGGACGAGACCCTCCTGCGCGATCGGCCGATCCTGCTCACGTGCGTGCTCTACCTGATCGTGGCGGTCGCCGTCCTCGGGGTGGCACCCCGCTCGGACCGCCATCCGGGCGCCGCGTCCGTGGATCGCGCCGCGGCGCCCGTGGAGCGCACGGCCGCGCCCTGACCGCTGCGGGGGCTCGTCCGCGGCTACGGCGGCGCGAGCAGCAGGAGCTCGCCCAGCGGGGCGCCATCGGCCTCGGGGGCGGATGCGAGCACGGTGGTGGGCTCGCCGGGGTCGGCGTCCGTGTACACGACCGCGAACGGGAGCTGGTCCGACGCGCGCACGGCCGCGCTCGGCACGCACACCTCGTAGGCCGCGCCGAGCCAGCCCTGGTGGAGGGCGGTCTCCGCGGCCGAGGCGCCTGCGGTCGCCCCGGTGACCGGGAGGGTGCGGGAGACGCCGTCGATGCGGATCGTGAGCCGGTCGTCGGCGGTCCGCGCGTCGTCGCGGATGCGACCGGCGACGCACAGGCGCTCGGCGGTCCACGTCGCCGCGACGCTGAAGCTCCCGTCCCGCGCGCCCTGCCAGCCGTCGGCGCCAGATTGGAGCTGCCAGGGGGCCTCGACTACCAGCGGGGCGGCGCCCGGCCAGTCCGTGAGGTCGCCGTCGGGCGTGACCGCGCGCGCGAGGGCATGGACCTGCGCGCGGCCGCGGAAGGTGCGGTTCACCACGGCGTCGGCCTCGCCGGTGCCGCCGCGCACCCAGTAGACGCCGAGGAGCCGGGTGATGCCGGAGGCCAGCGTGACGCCCTCGGGGGCGTGCTCCTGGGGCAGGTAGAGGCGCACCGTGCCGTGCTCCAGGGCCAGCCGGAAGCCGGTGCCGGGCCCCGGGTGGTCCAGCGGGAGCTCAGGGGCCTCCCGCGCGCCGCAGCGCCCGTCCTTCATGCTGCAGGCCTGCACGGTGGCGCCCCGCTCGCCGGGCACGCGCAGCCACACCGTCCGCTGGTGGAGGGCGAGCAGCGTGGCGGACGGGTCGGCGCTGAACCGCACGCGGTCCCCCGAGACGCGGTCGACCACGCCGATGCCGTCGGTGCCCGCCTCGATGCTCCAGACGCGCCGCCCGTCGTAGACCTGGGCGCCGTCCGCGATGCGGACGTCGAGCTGGTCGCGGCTGTTCCGCCGCAACCCGAGGAGCAGGGAGAGCGGCGTGCCGTCCGATCGTTCCGCCAGGATCGAGAGCTCGCTCGGCAACACCGCTCGGCGCGACGGCGCGAACTGCCCGCAGCCCGCGAGGGCCACGAGCGCGATCAGGGCAAGGCGGCGCAGAGGGCCTCGACGTCGGGGAGGTCGAAGATCGTGCGGCCGTAGTGCGCGTAGCGGAGGTGACCGTCCGCGCCGACGAGGAACTCGGCCGGGAGCTGGTCGACCCCGCCCTCGGGGCGCGCCCGAGCGAGGCCGAGCGACGCGAAGGCGGTACGCACGGTGGCGGGGCGGAGCCCGGTCAGGGAGCGCACGAAGCCCTTGTCCCGGCCGACGCCCCACGCCTCGAAGCGCGCGCCGTCGGGCTCGACGACGATCGGGAAGAGCACGTGCTCGCGGGGCACGTAGTCGCGCGCCATCGTCAGGTCGCAGCGGGTGAACGCCACCATGCCGACCCCGGCGGCGTCGAGGGTGGGCAGCGCGCGCTGGGCCTGGGCGACCGCGGCGCGAGCGAGCCCGCCGGACAGCGACCGCAGGAACAGCACGACGAGCGGCCGGCCGCTGGTCTGCACGGGGAGCCCGAACACGGGCTGGACCCGGAACGCGGGGGCGAGATCACCGGCCTGAAGCATCGTTCTCCGGGGGGGGACCAGCCGGGGGAGCACAGTCCGTGCCGTCGGTGATCATGCGCTCCATCCGGCGCTGGGAAAGGAGCCAGGCCTCCGCGATGTCGGCGGGGACGCCGGCGCGCTCGATCTCCTGGCGGAGCAGCGCGAGGCGGCGTCGGAACTGCCCGCTGTTGATGCGCATCGGCCGGTGGAGGGCCGGGATGGGCCGGCCCGTGTAGGTCACCGGCGCGCCGAGCGAGGCGGCGGCGTGCTCGTACTCGTGGAGCTTCACCGCGTCGCGGTCCTTGCCCGCGAAGAGGAACCCGATGATCGAATCGTCGAACTGGCGATCGACGAAGCGGTCCACGATGGCGCGCACCACGGGCTCGCCGCCCGCGCGCTCGAAGGGGGTCATCCCGGCGGGGTGGGCGCGGGCGCCGCACCCGCGGCTGCGGGGTCACCCGGCACGGGGAGCGCCTGCCCGGGGAGGAGGCGTGCGGGCCCTTCCTCCTTGAGCTCGGCGAGGCCCACGGTCTCGGCGCCAGCGGTGCGCACGAGGTCCATCACCTGCACCACCCGGCCGTAGTTGGCGGCGGGCGAGGCGTCGATGAACACGGTCTTCTTCGCCTTGGAGCGGAGCCGCTGGTTGATCTCCTTCATGAGGTCCTCGTCGGACCCTTCCTTGAGGTTCAAGGAGATCTTGCCGTCGTCGTACACCGCGACCATGAGCTGGTCCGGCGGGGTGTCGGGCGGCGGCGGCGGCGGTTCTTCGGTGTCGGGCGGCGGCAGGTTGCTCGCCATCTTCCGCACCGTCACCGGCGTCATGACCATGAAGATGATGAGGAGGACCAGCACGACGTCGATGAGCGGCGTCACGTTGATCTCGTCCATTCCCCCCTGGCTGCTCGTCGGGACCTTGATCGACATCGCTACTCCTTCAGCTTCTCGGCCGCGAGGAGCATGGTGTCGGTGCCCGGGAGCTCATGGAGCTTGTCCATGACGTCGCGCACCTGCTTGTACGTTGCGGTCTGGTCGCCCTTGAGGAGCATCGGGCGGTTTGCCCGCTCCTTGTCGACGAGCTGCGCCAGGTCGTCGAGCGCGACCTGGGTGCGGTCGACGTAGACCGTGCCGTCCCCCTTCACGGAGATGACGAGGTGCTGGCCCATGTCCTTCTCCTCCTCGGCGGTCTTCGCCTTGGGGAGGTCGACGTCGACCCCGGAGGACAACATCGGGGTGACCACCATGAAGATGATGAGCAACACCAGCACGACGTCGACGAGGGGCGTGACGTTGATGTCCGCCATCGCGCCGCCCTTTTTTCCACCGACCTTCGCGCCCATGTTCGTGCCTCCGCCGCGCCGCTACTTCGCGGCCTGGCTTTCGGAACGGCGCAACACGTCCTTCTCCGCCCAGTCCACGAGCTCCCCGATGGACGTGGTCATGTCCTTCGAGATGTCGTCGATCACGGCGTTGAAGTAGTTGTAGAGCCAGATGGCGACGATCGCGACGGCGATGCCGAACGCGGTCGAGACGAGCGCCTCGGCGATGCCGCCGGAGATCGCGGTGAGGTCCGCGCCGCCCTCCGAGCTCATCTTCGAGAAGGCGTTGATGATGCCGAAGATGGTGCCGACCAGCCCGACGAACGGGGCGGTGGAGCCGGTCGTGGCGAGGATGTTCATCCCCTTGCGGAGCGCGGCGGCCTCGTTCATCGCCATGCGCTCGAGGCCGCGCTTGGCGGACTCGATGCCGTGGCGGTCGGGGCGGGCGCGGTACTCACCGAGGCCGGCCTTCACGATCGCGCCGAGGTAGGCGAGCTTGTACTCGTCCGCGCCGACGAGCTTCAGCGAGGCGTCCATGTCGCCCGAGGCGAGGGGCTTCGCGATCGCCTCGGCGAGCGCGCGGGACTGGGCGCGCGCGCGGATGAACATGACGAGGCGCTCGATGCCGACGTACGAGCTCCAGATCAGCATGACCAGGAGCACCGCGAAGATGGTCTTGGCCGGCAGGCCCATGACGGCCCAGAGATGCTGGGGGGAGAGATCCATGTGGTACGTCCTCCGGCGATGCCGGCTGCGGCCGCCTGCTAGGGGGCCTTGAAGTTGATGGTGAGGTCGAACCCCGCCTTGACCGGCTTGCCGCCGTCCTTGACCGGGTAGAAGCGGTAGCGCATCGACACATCCCGGGCGGCCGACCGGAAGATCTCGGCGCAGGTCTTGGGGATGACCTCGTAGGGGACGCCCTTCTCGTCGATGTTGATGCGGACGATGCAGCGCTCGTCGGGCAGACGGAGCGCGATGGCGGCCTCGGGGTAGTCCGATTCGCGCACCTGGGCGCGCACCTTGACCTCGGCCTCGGACCAGTGGACGACCTTCACGCCCGTGCCGCCGAGCTGGCCGCCGAGCGTGCCACCGATGACGCCACCCACGACGCCACCGACCACCCCACCCTCGACCCCACCCTCGACGCCGCCTTCGACGCCTTCTTCTTCGGCCTCGACCACCGGGGCGTCCTCCGGGACGACCTCGAGCGGCACGACGTCGGTGGGGATCTCCTCGACGGGCTTGACCTCGTCGGGCTTCTTCTCCGTCTTCGGCTTCTTGCTCCCGCCCGCGGGGGGCGGGGGCGGAGGGGGAGGCGGAGGCGCGGTGAGATCGACGGCGACCTCGACGACGGTGTCCTCCTTGACCTCCTCGATCACCTTCGTGCCCGCCCAGACGAGGGCGCCGAGGAAGGAACCGTTCAGCGCCAAGGAGAGCAGGAACGCACCGACCTGGCGCTTGGCCTGGCGCTGCTGATTCCGGCCCACACTGTCGAACATCCACGCTCCCCGGGCGAAAGCCGCGGCAGTGTAACGCTTCGGTCACCCGCCCCGTGTCAACAAGAGGTTACGAGCGAGTGTCTTCGCCGTGATCTCCGAAGGGTGCCTCGCGGACCCCCTCGGCGCCCGCGGTGAGCGCGATGATCCGGGCGTCCGCGGCGTCGAGTCGCTCATGGCACTCCCGGACGAGCCCCACGCCTTCCTCGAAGAGGCGCAGGGCCTCTTCCAGGGCGAGGTCGCCGCGCTCCAGCTTCGCCACGCGCGCCTCGAGCTCGCCGAGCGCGGCCTCGAAGCTGCGCGGATCGCTACCCTGGCTCACTTGGCGCTCGCGCGGGGCTCGGCGGACCGCGCCCGCTCGATCTGCGCGAGCGAGTAGGTGAGCCGCACGTTCTGCGCGATGTCCGTAGCGACGAGCACCTGCGCGCCCTCCCGGTTGAGCGTGATGCGCTCGGGGGCCACGGTCAGCGTGCGGCGCGATTGATCCTTCGCGGAGAAGTACACCATCTCGAGCCACAGCCCCTGGTTGATGGCGCGCTCGATGATCGCACGCACCTCGGCGGGCGAAACACGTACCGGGCCTTCCTGCTTCCGCTTCTGGCGCTGCGCACCCTGGGCGGCGGTGCTTCCGGGCACCGGGCGCAGATCCTCCGGCTGGGTGTCGGCGGAATGCGCGCGGGCGAGCGGGTCGTCCCGCAGCTCCCGGGCCTCGGCGAGCAGGTGGTGCAGGCGCTCGCGCGCCTCGGCGGCGTCCTCGTCGGCGGGGTAGCGGCGCAGCTCCTTCGCGGGGTTGAACCCGGAGGCCTGGAGCTCCGCGACGAGCTCGGGGATGCGGCGGCGGTCCACCGCGTAGAGCCCCGGCGCGAAGCGGTGCAGGAGGTACGGCTTCAACTGCCGCAGCCCCTCCATCCGCCGGACCGCCGAGCGGTGCACGGTGAGCGCCACGATCTCGTGGAACTCGACGTCGGCCTCCTGGCCCATCCACGCGCGGAGCGTGTTCTCGACGTTCTCGGGCAGGCCGATCTGGCTGTTCTCGCGCAGGAAGTCGAACACCTCCTCGCGGCGCCAGCCCTTGCGGAGGGCCTGCTCGATCGTCACCTCGGTGATCTTGTAGGTGTTGGCGCGGTCGCAGCCGGTCAGCTCGGCGAGCTCGCCGACGCGGAACAGCAGGATGGGCGCGAGGCCCGCGGGCGCCATGATCTCGTAGCTGGGCGTCAGGTAGAACTGGCTGAAGCCCTCGTCCTCAGGGGGATCGAGGAGCTTCGCCGCGCGCGGCGTGAGCTTGTAGAACTTCTGCTGGCCCCAGAGGCCGAGCTCCAACATCCCGCAGGCGACCAGCGCGGTGAAGCTGTAGCCCTCGCGCTCGGTGCCGCGGGGCGAGTGGTACTGGCCCTTGTGGTAGCGCTCGCGCCAGTCCTCGCCGCGCTTCCAGCGCCGGTAGAGGGCCTGGAGCGGGGCCTCGGGGATCCACTCGTCCTTCGCGGACGCGACGGCCCACAACACCCACTCGGCGAGCGGCAGGCGCTTCTCCAGCGCACGGAACACGAGGTCCCGCTGGTCTTCGGGCTCGAGGTGCAGCCACTCCTCGACGACGTCACGGTTGACGGCCACGCGGTCTCCGCGGAGCTCGATCATGCCGTGCATCATCAGGAAGTCGTAGTGGAGGTTGAACAGCTCGCTGTCCGGGCTCCACACCTGCGCGAAGAAGCGATCCAGCTCGTCCTTGTGGGCCTTGAAGACCTCCTGGCGCTGGGTCAGCCGCGGCGGGCGCTGGTCGAGGTAGGTCGCGAGGGTCGCCAACGAGAAGTCGAGCGGCGGGCAGAACGGCCGCTGGTCGACGATCCGGATGTCCTCGTGCTGGAACGTCGGGAGCGAGAGTTCGCTCTCCAGGTGCTCGACGAGGTGATCGACGAGCGGCTCGGGCACGAGGTAGTAGAAGCCGTCCTCGACGGAGTCCGACGCGAAGACGAGCCCGCGATCCGACACCATCTGCATGGTGCGGGCCCAGTCGCTCTCGCGGCCGCCGAGCATGAGGACGAGCTCGCGGTGGAACTCCTCCGCGTGGGCGAGCCCGCCGCACTGCACGAGCGCGGCGAGGGCCTGGCGGTCGCGCTGGTGCATCTGCGCGAGGAGCCCGGAGAGGCGGTTCCCCTGCGCGATGGCGCGCACGGTGAGCTGCGTCATCCGGTCGATGTCGGGCACCCGGGAGGGCTGGCCGCCCATCGCGCGGTAGAGCGCGCCGAGCAGGCTCTCCGGCAGGCGCGAGAAGTACTGGACGAGATCGTCGAGCTCGACGCGCGACATGCGGCGGCGCCGCACGACGCCCGCCACGGGCTTCCAGCGCTTGCGGTGGATCCGCGGGCGCGCCGGGAGCTTGCCGGTGCTCGGGAGCACGACGCCGGGGCCCTCGCCCTCGTCACCGCGCACGAGCCGGCGGCCGCGCCGCGGACGGCCGTCCTCCTCGCCGCGATCGCGGTCCTGGAAGTCACCGCGTTCGGCGGGCTCGACGTCGCGGGCGACGCGCTCGCCGCCGCGGTCCCGCTCGCCGCCGCGATCGGCACGATCCCGCTCGCCGCCGCGATCGCTCCGATCGCGTTCGCCGCCCCGCTCCGTGCGCACGGGCGCGGGGCCGCGATCGCCACGGTCACTCCGCTCGGCGCGGGGACGCTCCGGTCGATCGGGTCGCTCCGGACGCTCCGCACGGGGCGGGCGCTCCGCGCGCTCGGCGGTGGTCACCTCGGCGGGCGCGCCCTCCACGGGGCCTTCGCCGCCGCTACGACGCCTTCTCCGCCGGCGCCTGCGCCGTCCACCACCCGCATCATCCGGCCCACCCGTGGGCTCCGTCCGTTCGTTCGACATCGACCTTCCTTGTGCCCCCCCGTCAGGACGAGGTGGTCTCCTGGATGTAGTAGCGGTAGCCCTGCTCGGTCAGGAACAGCTGTCGCTTCATGGCGAACTCCTGTTCCTTGGAGTCACGCGTGACGACGCTGTAGAACGACGCGCCGTCCTTCTTGGGGCGGAGGATGCGACCGAGCCGCTGGGCCTCTTCCTGCCGGGAGCCGAACGATCCGGAGACCTGGATCGCGACGTTGGCGTCGGGAAGGTCGATGGAGAAGTTCGCGACCTTGCTCACGACGAGGAGCTTGATCCGACCGTCGCGGAACTTCGCGAAGAGGTCCTCGCGCTGGGCGCCGGGGGTCTCGCCGGTGATCAGCGGGGCCTTGAAGCGCCGGGCGATGTCCTTCAGCTGGTCGAGGTAGGTGCCGATGATCAGCACGTTGTCGTCCTGGTGCTTCTTCACCAGGTCGTCCAGGACGCGGAGCTTCGCGGGGTTCGTGGCGGCGAGCCGGAACTTCTCGCCTTCCCGCACCCGCTCGTACTGCTCGGCGAGGGCGTTGCCGAAGCCCACGCGCACCTCGTAGCACTTCGCCTCGGCGATCCAGCCCTTCTCCTCGAGCGTCTGCCAGCCGAGGTCGAACCGCTTGGGCCCGACGAGGCTGAACACGTCGCCCTCGCGACCGTCCTCTCGCACGAGCGTGGCGGTGAGGCCGAGGCGGCGGCGGCCCTGGAGATCGGCGGTGGCGCCGAACACCGGGGCGGGGAGGAGGTGGACCTCGTCGTAGACGATGAGGCCCCAGTTGTGGTCCTCGAAGAGGTGGAGGTGGGCGAACTTCGCCTCTTTCGAGGAGCGCCAGGTGAGGATCTGGTAGGTCGCGACCGTGACCGGCCGGATCTCCTTCACGTCGCCCGTGTAGGCGCCCACCTGGTCGGGGCGGAGGTCCGTCTTGTCGAGGATCTCCCGCACCCACTGGTGCACCGCCGCGCCGTTCGTCGCGAGGATCAGCGTGTGCTGGTTCACGAGGCTCATCGCCTTGATCGCCACGATGGTCTTGCCCGCGCCGCACGGCAGCACGATGACGCCGTGGCCACCCGAGGGCTTGCCGCCCTGGTACCACTTGTCCGCCGACTGGACCTGGTAGTCGCGCAGCCCGAAGGGCTGGTTGTTGCTACGCAAGGTGCTGCGGAGGTGGATCTCGAGGGGGTCGCCGTCGAGGAAGCCCGCGAGGTCCTCCACCGGCCAACCGGCCTGGAGCATGCGCTGCTTGAAGATGCCGCGGTGCCCCGCCTGGATGGCGAAGTACCGCTTGCCGTCCTCCAGCAGGAGCTCCTGGACCGACTTCTCGTTGCCGATGAGCTTGGCGACGTAGGCGGTGGCGAATTCGAGCCGCAGGAGCTTCCCCGGCTGGTCCGGGTGCGCGACGAGCTTCACGAGGCCGTAGCGCTCGATGGTCTCGCCGATCTGCGTGAGCACCCCGGGCGGCACGTCGAACTTCGAGTGGCTGCGGAGCCCGTCGACGATCTCGTCCCGACGCATGCCACTGCTGGCTGCGTTCCACAGCGACAGCGGGTTGATGCGGTAGGTGTGCAGATGCTCGGGCGAGGTTTCCAGCTCGGCGAAGCGGGACAGGAAGTCGCGCACTTCTTCGTAGCGGGAATGCTTCGTTTCGAGCAGGACCTTGCCATCGCCCTGAACGATCAGGGGATTGTCAGGCCTGACGTGCATCAGTCATGTAGTCGCGTCCTCCCGGACGGCAGATCTCGGTCCTCATCGCGGTGGTTTGCCGTGCTGAGCGCGCCAAGGCGGGCCGACGGACCTTCCGCGAAGACATCGCGTGCACGGGACGCGCACGATGCCTTGGCCACCGGGAGACGGCATGGTCGCCGCCTGGGGGCCCCTCTCGATCCCGGGCCGGAGGAGTCCGCAACCCGGGGATCTGTCTCTCACCTTACGCGCTTTCTCGCGAATGTCAACCGAGAGGGGACACGAATGCCGCGCCGACGGCTATCCGAGGAACGGATAGCGCCATTCGACGGGGGGAACGAAGGTCTCCTTGATCGTGCGCGGCGAGATCCAGCGCAGGAGGTTCTGGGGGGCGCCCGCCTTGTCGTTCGTCCCGCTGGCACGCCCGCCTCCGAACGGTTGCTGCCCTACGACCGCGCCCGTAGGCTTGTCGTTGATGTAGAAGTTCCCCGCCGCGTGGCGCAGCCCGGCCAGCGCGGACTCGATGGGCGCGCGATCCCGCGCGAAGACGGCGCCGGTGAGCGCGTACGGGCTCGTGCTGTCGACGAGCGCGAGCGTCTCCGTCCACTCGGACTCGGGGTAGACGTACGCGGTCACGATGGGCCCGAAGATCTCCTCCTCGAGGAGGCGGTGGCGCGGATCGCGCACGCGGACGAGGGTGGGCTTCACGTACCAGCCGACCTTCCCGTCGGCGGTGCCGCCCGAGACGATCTCCTCGGCGTTGGCGAGCGCCAGGTAGCTCTCGTGCTTCCGGAAGGCGCGCTCGTCGATGACCGCGGCGACGAAGTTGGAGAAGTCGCGGACGTCGCCCTGCTTCATCTCCGCCATCATCGCGGCGGCGCGCTCGGAGACCTCGGGCCAGAGCCCGTCCGGCACGTAGACGCGGCTCGCGGCGGAGCACTTCTGGCCCTGGTACTCGAACCCGCCGCGGACGATCGCCACGGCGAGCGCCTGGGGATCCGCCGAGGCGTGGGCGAGGATGAAGTCCTTGCCGCCGGTCTCGCCGACGATGCGCGGATATTGGCGGTAGCGGCCGATGTTCTCGCCGATCGTCTTCCACATCCAGTGGAACACGCCGGTGGAGCCGGTGAAGTGCACGCCGCCGAGCTCGGGGCGGGCGAGGATCGCGCCGCCGACATCGGGGCCGTCCCCGTGGAGGAGGTTGACCACGCCGTCCGGCAGGCCCGCCGCGCGCAGGAGCGAGTAGAGCTGCCAGCACGACGCCGCCGAGGTCGTGGCGGGCTTCCACACCACGGTGTTGCCGACGAGCGCGGGGGCGGTCGGCAGGTTCGCGGCGATTGACGAGAAGTTGAACGGGGTGACGGCGAACACGAAGCCGTCGAGCGGGCGATGGTCCGTGCGGTTCCACGTGCCCGGGGCGTTCTCCGGCGGCTGCTCCGCGAGGATGTCGCGGTAGTAGGAGACGTTGAAACGCCAGAAGTCGATGAGCTCGCACGCGGCGTCGATCTCGGACTGGTGCACGGTCTTCGCCTGGCCGAGCATCGTGGCGGCGTTGACGCGGTTGCGCCAGGGGCCGGTCAGGAGGTCGGCGGCGCGGAGGAGCACGGCGGCGCGGGCCTCCCAGGGGAGCGCGGCCCAGGCGGGGCGGGCCTCCTCCGCGGCGCGCACGGCGCGGTCGATCTCGGCCGGGCCGGCGAGGTGCACGCGCGCGATCGCGTGGCCGTGCGCGCAGGGCATGGTGATGTCCCGCGTGCGGCCCGTATACACGTCCATCCCGCCGACGACGCAGGGGATCTCGACCACCTCGCCCGCCTGGCGCGCGAGCTCCACCTCGAGCGAGGCACGCTCGGCCGAGCCCGGGGCGTAGGCGCGGACGGGTTCGTTGACGGGACGGGGGACACGGGAGATGCCGTTGGTCATGGGCGCGTTCTATCCGGTTCGGCGCCCGAGATCCGCTGCAACCCGTGACGACCCCCGCACCAAGCGGCAGGTTACTCGCCGCCCGTGCTGATTCCCTTGTCTGAAGCCGGGCCGCGCGTGGCGGGAGGAAAAGGCGCGGCCCTCTGGCGGCTCGCGCAACACGGCGTGCCCGTGCCCGCGACGTGGGTCCTCCCCCCCGACGTCTTCCGCGACTTCCTGCGGCAGGCGGGGCTCTGGGCGCTCGCCGAGCGCGGCGACCACGCGGCGGTCCACGCGCGCATCCTCGAAGCCGAGATGCCGTCCTTCGAGGGGGTCGCCACGCGCATGGCGGTGCGGTCGAGCGCGCTGGAGGAGGACGGGAAGGCCCACTCCCACGCCGGGCAGTACGAGAGCGTGCTCGGGGTCGAGGCCGCGGGGCTCCGCGAGGCCGTGCGCCGCTGCTGGGCGAGCTACCACGGGCCCCGCGCGGTGGCCTACCGCAACGGCAAGGTGACGCCCGGCGCGATGGCGCTCCTCGTCCAGGAGATGATCGACGCCCGCACCGCCGGCGTCCTGTTCACGGTGAACCCGGTGACCGGGAGCTGGCGCGAGATGGCGGTGGAGGCCGTCTGGGGCCTCGGCGAGCCGCTCGTGGGCGGCAACGTCGTGCCCGACCGCTACCTCGTGCGCCGCCCCCGCCGCACCCCCGGGCCCGTCCAGGCGATCCTCGCCCGCACGCGGCTGGAGCTCACGAGCGAGACCGTCGCGCGCCAGGATCGGCAGCTCGTCCTGCAAGGCGGCGGGCTCGTGGACGGCGCGGCCGAGGCCCCCTTCGCCCGGAAGCTGCCGCGCGCCGAGCTCTTCGCGCTGTGCCGGCTGGGCCTCCGCGCCGAGACCGTGCAGGGCGGCCCCCAGGACGTCGAGTGGGTGCAGGATCGGGCCGGCCGGTTCTGGGTCGTGCAGTCGCGCCCGATCACGACGCGGCAGGAGCTGCCCCGCGGCGGCCGCACGTTGTGGACGCGCCGCTTCATCGGGGAGCGCTGGCCCGAGGGCGCCACGCCGCTCGGCTGGTCGATCATCGCGCCGGTGCTGGAGCACTTCGTGGCGTATCCGGGCACCTCCGCGCGGTTCCTCGGCGGCGATCCGCCGCTCCGGCTCGTCGGCGGCCACCCGTACGTCAACGTGACGGTGTTCCGTCACCTCGCGTTCAAGCTCCCGGGCGGGCCACCGCCCCGGTTCATGCTGGATTTCTTCCCGCCGGAGGAGGAGCGGACGTGGGTGCGCCGCTCGGCCGCCCCGCCCGATCTACGCGTCTACGCCGCGATCCTCGGGGAGACGTTCCGCGAGCGCCGGTGGCGGCGGTTCCGGTGGAACCCGCTCGGCAACTGGCGGGCGTGGGACGCCTTCCTCGACGAGCTGCCGCCCCGCCTCGCCGCGCTGGAGGCCGCCGCCCCCGCGGACGCCCTCGCCATCGCGACCCCGCTCGTGCGCGACTACGTGAAGGTGCACATCACCTCGCTCTTGTTCGCGAACATGGCCTACGAGATCGTGGGGCCGCTGCTCCCCGAGGCCGCGCGCCCCGCGCTGCTGCGCGCGCCGTCCGGCACGATCACCGCCCGCGTGAACGCCGAGCTCTGGTCCCTCGGGCACGATCCGAGCCGGCTCGAGCCGTTCCTCGCCGCGCACGGCCACCGCTCGTCCGCGAGCTGGGAGGTCTTCGCGCGCCGGTGGTCCGAGGATCCCGACGGGGTGCTGCGGCTCGCGCGCCTTGCCGCCGAGGGCCCCGATCCGCGCCTGCGCCTGGCGCGGGAGGAGGCCGAGACCCACGCCGCGCTCGCCGCGTTGACCGACGCCCCCCTGCGCTACGCGGTCGGCCTGACCCAGACCTACCTGCGCCTGCGCGAGGAGCAGCGCTACCACCTCGACCGCGTGCTGTTCGCGCTCAAGCGGAAGCTCGTGGCGCTCGGCGCGCAGTGGTTCGACGATCCCGAGGACGTGCGGTTCCTCACCGTCGCCGAGCTCGACGGCGCCCTGGGCGTGGAGGAGCTGCGTCGGACCGTCGTCCGCCGCGCCGCGGAGCCCGTCGATCGCGCGCCGCCCGACTTCCTCGACGGCGACGAGGCCCTCGCCGTGGCCGCCGGCGACGCCCACCGCCTCCAGGGGCTCGGCATCTCGCCCGGCGTCGTGCGGGGGCGGGTGCGCATCATCCGGAGCCCCGCGGAGGGCGACCGCCTCCAGCCCGGCGAGATCCTCGTCGCCCGCGCCACCGACCCCGGCTGGACCCCGCTGTTCGCGCGGGCGGGCGGCTTGATCCTGGAGCTCGGCGGCATGCTCTCCCACGGCGCCGTCGTCGCGCGGGAGTACCGGTTGCCCGGCGTGGTGAACATCCCCGGGGCGACGACGCGGTTGGCGGACGGGGTGGAGGTGACGGTGGACGGGCGAGGGGGCGGGGTCTGGGTGCACGGGTAGCGCCGATCGGCGTCGGCGTCGGGGCAGGTCGACAGCCCCGCCCGTCGGCATAGATCGCGCGCATGCGCATCTCGGCGGTGATCGTCACGCATGTCGGCGGGCGGCTGCTGGAGGAGTGTCTCGCTTCGTTGGCGCGGCAGACGCGGCCGCCGGACCAGGTGCTGGTGGTCGTGAGCCGGGACGGGGTGGTGCCGGTCGAGGGGGCGGCCGCGCTGCAATTGCGGGCGAACGTGGGGTACGCGCGGGCGGCGAACGCCGGGATCGCGGCCACCGCGGGGGAGCCGCTCCTGCTCAACGACGACACGCGGCTCGAGCCGGGGTGCCTCGCGGCGCTGGAGGCGGCGTTCCGGGGGCCGGGCGTCTACCAGCCGCGGATCGTGCTCGCGGACGGGAGCGGGCGCCTCGACAACGTCGGCCACGGGCTCTTTCCCGACGGGGCGGTGTGGGCGCGCGGGCGCAACGGGCCGGACGTCGCCGTGGACGGGGCGCCGGGCGGGTTCTCGGGCGCCGCGGTGCTCTTCGCGCGCGCGACGTGGGACGCCCTCGGGGGCTTCGACCCGCGGTTCGGGAGCTTCGGGGAGGACGTGGACCTCTCGCTGCGGCTCCTGCGCCGCGGCATCGCGATCACGCCGGTGCCGGAGGCGCGCGTGCACCATCACCTCGGCGCCACCTGGGGCCGAGCGAGCGCCGAGAAGCTGCACGCCATCGAGCGGAACCGGGTGCGCGCCGCGGTGCGGAGCCTGCCGATCACCGCGCTGCTGTCGATGCCGGCGTGGACCGCCGGGCGCTACGCCCTGTACGCGGCGCTCGCGACGCGCGGGCGCGGTCCGGGAGACGGCGTGGGCGGCGAGGCCCGGCGGGCGGCCCTGGC
>JAUXTN010000257.1 GCA_030684355.1 Pseudomonadota bacterium | reverse complement strand
GGGCGCCGCGGAGCATCGCGGGCGCCGAGGGCGTCGCGGGCGTCGAGGGCGTCGCGGGCGTCGCGGGCGTCGCGGGCGCCGCGGAGCATCGAAGGCGTCGCGCCCGTCCCGCCAGCCCCCCAAGCCCCCACCCTACGGTGCGTGCCCCGTCGCCCCGCTCGTGGTCCACTCCGACGCCGAGGGCGTGCCGCTCGGCGCCCCCACCGGCGTCTGGCGGTTCGACTCGAGTCGCACGAGGCCGCCGCGCGAGACCATCACGGTCCAGTCGTCGGTCTGGCCGTTCGCGCGGGCCCGCTTGTTCACGAACGTGATCTCGACGTACCCGTCGGCGTTGAAGTCGCTCACCGGGTTCACCAGCCAGCCCCGGGGGCTGAACACGATGTCGTCCCCGTCGACCCCCGAGATCGGGTTCCACGGCGCGATGCTCACGCCGCGCTGGGCGTCCTCGCCGCCCTCGGTGAGGACCACGGTCCCCTCCCCCGTCTCGGTGCCGGACCCGTCCATGTCCCACGGGAGGATGTCCCAAGCGGTGCTGCCCGTCGCAGCGTTGCCCCGCTCGATGAAGTAGGAGCCGACGCTCTCGCTCGACCCGTTCAGGTCCGGGTCGGAGTCGGCCATGCGCACGCGGTACTCAACGCCCTGCGCAATCGCGAGCTGCCGGCACTGGTTCAGCGCCGCGGAGAGCTCACGGGACGCGCGGCGGGTTCGCCAGCTCGGCAGGGTGTCGTTGAGGAGCGTCCCGGCCACCGCCGCGAGGATGCCGATGATCGCGATGACAATCGCGATCTCCACCAGCGTGACGCCGCCCCGGCGCTGTCGGCGTGCCTGCCCGAGGGGCATGGGACCTCCACCGCCGCAGTATACGCCCTTCCGGCCCCCGACGGCGCCCGTCCGCGTGGGTCCACCCGCGCCCGGCCGTCGCTACTTCTTCCCGACGCCGACCGCCGGCCCGAGCTCGTCCCGAAGCCGCGCGGCGCCCATGCCGCGGAGCTCCTCGGCGCGCTTGCTCGTCAGCTTCGCGAGCAGCTTCACCGGATCGGCGTCCTCCTGCTTGAACGAACGGTAGGCCTTCTCCGGGAGCTCCAGCGCGGCGAACCGGTCCTTGACGAGCGCCCAGGCGCGCTTGTCCCGGTCCCGTACGAACTCCTCGCGCGCCTTCTTGAGCGCGGCGGCGTCCCGGCCCCGCCCGGCGTCCGCGAGGGCCTTCGCCCGGGTGTCCGAGCGCGTCGTGAGCTGGCCCATCGTCGCGTCCTTCGGGACCTCGGCGCCGAGCTGCCGCATCAGCGCGACCCAGTCGCTCTTCAGCGGATCCGGGAGCCCGGGTGCCTCGGCGGCGGAGGCGGCCGGCGCGGGGGTCACCGGCTGGCCGAGCGCGCCCTGGAGCGCATTGCGGAGATGGTCCAATCGATTCCCGGAGGTGGGGTGTGGTAACCCGCGACCGCCCCGCGGATCGCCACGCCCGGTCTCCGACCCCTGCCGAGGCGCCCGCCCTGCGCGGAGGGCCCCCGCCGAACGAGGCGACACCAGCTGGTCCGGGGATAGAATCGGCCGGTGAAGCTCCTCCTCCTCCTTGTGACCGGGGCCCTCGCGGGCGAGCCCGACGTGGCCCCCGCGGCGCCGCCGGCCCCTCCCATCGAGGCCGCGCGCCAGCCCCCTGCGGCCGAGGGCCCACCCGTGGCCGGCGAGGAGATCGTGGTTCAGCGGGTGCTCAGCCTCAAGAAGGCCCGCGCGGCGGTCGAGCTGGCGCTCGAGGCCGAGGGCTACACCCCCGCCCGCCGGAGGGGCGAGTTCACGGTCTACACCTCCGGCGGTTGGCAGCCGAAGGTGTTGCTGCATGACGACGGCTGGATCCTCGTGGGCTGGGGCCGCAAGGGCAAGCCCGTCGAACGGGTGAAGGCCGACGTGTACAGCGCGACCCAGGACGCCGTGCGGGCCATGAACGACGCCGTGGCGGCGCGGTCCTCGGCCGACCGCCTGGGGGTCGAGATCCCCGCCGAGCTCCACGGCATCTGGGAGAAGGCGGGCCTCTCCGCCACCGAACGGCACGCGCGACTGTTCGACTACTGGGACAGCCGGACCGACACCGCCGAAGGCGACGCCGCGCGCACCGTCGTCGAGCAATTCCTGACCGCCGTTGTCCAGCGCTCCGACACGCCGCTGACCCCCGCCGAGCTCTCCACGCTCAACGCGCGGCGGCATTCCCGGCACGCGCTCGAGCTGGTGGAGTAGGCCCGTACCCACGACTCGAAGCGAGGTCCGCCGCCGCTTCTGCCGCAGCGTTTCCGGATCCACCTTGGCGGTCTCGACGGGATCGATTAACAGCGCGGGCTGCCCGGGATCGCCCCGGGCGCCGTTCCCGGCCCACGAGTTTCCTCTCGAATCCCCCGGTAACGACTCCATGCCCGCAAGGGCATTTTCGCACCCCAAGGAGCCATACACATGGCACGTTATCGTGGACCCCGGCTGAAGAAGTGCCGGCAGGTGGGCGTGGTGCTTCCCGGCCTTACGAACAAGGGCGTCCTCAAGCGCCCGTTCCCCCCGGGACAGCACGGCACACGCCGCAAGGGCAAGCAGTCGGACTTCAAGGAACGCATGGTGGAGAAGCAGAAGATGCGCTTCCACTACGGCATCCTCGAGAAGCAGTTCCGGCGCTACGTCACCGAGGCCTCTCGCCGCCGCGGCCCGACCGGCCGCATCCTCGCGACCCTCCTCGAGAGCCGTCTCGACAGCGTCGTCTGGCGCCTCGGCCTCGGCGCGACCATCCCCGCCGCGCGTCAGCTCGTCGTGCACGGTCACGTCACCATCAACGGCGTCCGCACGGACCGTCCGAGCTTCCAGGTCAAGGCGGGCGATGTCATCGCCCTCCACCCGAAGAGCAAGGCGACCCCGTTCTTCGCCTCGATCCTCGAGCACGCGGCCGGCCGCGTCCGCCCGAGCTTCCTCGAGTTCGATCCGGCCACCATGTCGGGCAAGATGGTCGTCGCGCCCGAGCGCGAGGACATCCCGTTCGAGTGCGAGCCCCAGAAGATCGTCGAGTACTACAGCCAGATGATCTGACGCGGGCGGCGCTTCACGGCGCCACCGCATCCCGAAGCCCTCGTCGCGCAAGCGGCGGGGGCTTCGTCGTTTTTGCGGCCTCGTCGGCGGGACCGGGGCGCGTTCCCCGGCGAGGACGCCGGGGAACCGGTCCCCTTCAGGGCTCGGCGCGGGGCGCCTCGGTCGTCCGGGCCGCGGCGGCCCGGACGGACCGACCGCGCCCGAGCGCGCGGTCGCCCTTTCGGGCACCTCGCGCGGGTGGTGGAGGCTGGGTTGGGCGGTTTGGGATCGGTGTCGGCATGGGGCAATGGGCGTCAGGCATCGGGCCTGGGGCGATGCCTCGGTTCGATGCTGCCGCCGCGGTCGATGTCGCGGTCGATGTCGCGGTCGAGGGCTCGCACGATCCGGTGGCCGATGGCGCGGCGGATCGCCCAGTTCCACCGCGAGCCACCCGACGTACGATCGGACCCCATCGCCCGGTCGAACACCCGCTGGTGCCCGTGGCGCTTGTGGACCGGCGGTGCGAGGCGGTCGTGGGCAGGGGACCTTGCCGTCAGGGGGGGCCTTCCATGGCCGCGCGGCCCACGGGATGCGGATCCGCGTTGTAGAGGTTCTACGGCCACGTTCCCGTTGATGGCCCGGGGGAGAGCCCGTGGTCCGGAAGTCGTGAGCTCGCAAGACCCTGCTGCGTCGTAAGCGTAGTCCGCTCGAAAGACCGATCCCTGGGGCGCAGCCCACTCGAAAGACCGGGCCAGCCCCGATCTTGCCTCCTCCCACGATTGCGACCCCCGCTCCGGGCGCTTCACCCATGAGAAACGGGCGTTTGTCCGTTTGGCCGTGCAATGCAGGGGCCGTCCCGACGCATAAGCCTCGCCGACCGCGGTCTTTCGAAGGGGCTGCGCCGCACCGAGCGGTCTTTCGACTCGACTCCGCAGGACCGGGCGTCGGCCCCGCCGTGTCGCGCACAGATGGCCCTTTCAAGCGGTACTTGACGGATGCGGATCCCGTGGGCGTGGCGGTCATGGGCGGGGGACCTTGCCGTCAGGGGGGCCTTCCATGGCCGCGTGGCGGTCATGGGCGGGGGACCTTGCCGTCAGGGGGGCCTTCCATGGCCGCGGCTCGGCAAGGCCGACGGCGTGGCGGCGTGGCGGCGGGCGGCGTGGCGGCGTGGCGGCGTGGCGGCGTGGCGGCGTGGCGGTGTCAACGGCGACCCAAACCCGCGTGATTGCGGCGAGCAGCGCCTGAAGCCGCCACCCTGGCCAGCGAACAGGGGCTCGCGGTAGACAGATCCGGTCCCCGGAGGTGGGGGTCCGGCGCTGCAACGCCGGACCCCCTGGA
>JAUXTN010000256.1 GCA_030684355.1 Pseudomonadota bacterium | reverse complement strand
TCGACGCCGCCTGCGCCGCTCGCGCCGGGGGAACCGCCGGTGGAACCGCTCGCGGCGCCCGGGAGAGCGTCGACGGCGCCCGCAACCGCCAACCAGTAGTCCGCGCACCTCGTCCGCGGGGCTTCGTTTGCCGGCCCGCCCGGGGCCCCGTCCGCGCCCGTTCCGGAGCGAGCCCCCGGCCCATGGGCCGCGAGCGCCGCGCGCAGCCGGTCGAGGGTCACGGGCTTGGTGAGGTAGTCGTCCATGCCGGCGCCCCGCGCGCGCGCCCCGTCGGAGGGGGTCGCCGCGCCGGAGAGCCCGACGAGGCGCATCGCGGCGCCGTGGCGGGCCCGGAGCTCCGTGGCGAGCGCGAAGCCGTCCATCCCGGGCATGTGCACGTCCATGAACACGAGCGGGAACGGCGTGGCGTCCACCCGGGCGAGGGCGTCGGCGCCGCACGTGGCGCGGGTCGCGACGCATCCGAGGTGCAGCAGCATGGCGCCGAGGATCTCGGCGACGAGATCGTCGTCCTCCACGAACAGCACGCGCAGGCCCGGCGGCGCCCGGGGTGTCGGCGGTGCCGCCTCCGTGAGCGCGTCGAGGGGGGCCGGGTCGCGGGGGAACGGCACGGTGAACGTGAAGGTGGCGCCCGCCCCGCTCGCCGACACCACGTCGAGCGTGCCGCCCATCGCCTCCGTGAGCCGCCGCGCGATCGAGAGCCCGAGGCCCGTGCCGCCGTAGCGGCGGGTCATCGACGAGTCCGCCTGGACGAACGGTTCGAAGATGCGCTCCACCATCTCCGGGACGATGCCGATGCCGGTGTCGGCCACGGTGAAGCGGACGGTGGCGTCGTCGTCGCCGGTCGCTCCGCCGTTGTCCACCTCGAGGCGCACCTCGCCCTGCGCGGTGAACTTCACGGCGTTCGTCAGCAGGTTGAGCAGCACCTGGACCAGCCGCTCGGGGTCTCCGAGGCCCCGCACCCGCAGGTCCGGCGCGCGCGCGACCACGAAGCGGAGCCCCTTCTCCTCGGTGCTGACGCGCACCCCGGCCACGAGCGGCTCGAGGAGCGCGGAGAGGTCCATCGGGCGGATGTCGAGGTCGAGACGGCCCGCCTCGATGCGCGAGAGGTCGAGGACGTCCTCCACCAGCGCGAGCAGCGTGCGCGCGCTCCCCTGGGCGGCGTCCACCAGCTCCCGTTGGCGGGGCGCGAGCGTCGTGGCGCGGAGGAGCTCCATCGCGCCGAGGGTCGTCGTCAGCGGCGTGCGGATCTCGTGGCTCATGACCGCGACGAAGGTCGACTTGGCGCGCGACGCCGCCTCGGCCGCCGCGTTGGCGGCGCGGAGGAGGTCGTTCTCGCGGTCGCGCACCTCCACGAGCCGCCGGGCCTCGCGCACGTCGAGCCGGGCCCGCTGCTCGGCGACGCGCCGGGCCAGCTCCTCCCCGACGAGCGACTGCCGCAACTCCGCCCCCTCCCCACGCAGGCGGTAGGCCCGTTCCCACGCCCCCGCCGCGGCCACGATGCGCGCCCCGAGCTCCAGCAGATCGGCGTGCTGCTTGCGGAGGCCCAGCCCCACCGCGCCCTCGAGGCCCGCCGCCACCTCCCGCGCCGCGCGGGCCGCGTCGCCCCGCGCCAGGGCGAGCCGTGCCAACGACACGCGCGACCCCACCACGCCGCGCGCGTGCCCGTTCGCCGTGCGCAGCGCCAGGGACGCCTCCGCGTAGGCCCACGCCGTGGCGGTGTCCCCGCCGGTCTCGTGCAGGTCGGCGAGGTTCGCGAGGACGTTCGCGAGGAACACGGGATCGTCGGCGGCCTCCAGCGCCACGCGCGCGCGGTGGTACCAGGCCCGCGCCTCGTCCGGCTTGCCCTCGTCCTCCGCCACGAGCCCCATGCAATTCAGGATGTTGCCGAAGGCGCGGCCGTCATCGGTGCCCTCGAAGTAGCGGAGCGCGGCATCGAAGTCGGCGCGGGCGCGCGGGAGGTCTCCGAGCCGCCAGTGCACGAGGCCGAGGTTCGTCCGCGACCGCGCGACGCCGTCGAGGTCCCCGGCCTCCTCGCCCCGCTCGTGGGCAATCAGGAAGCGCCCCAGGGCCTCCTCGTAGGCCGCGCGCTCCAGGAAGACCGATCCGGCGAGGTTCGCGGCCACACCGGCCCCCCTCGCGTCTTCCGCCACGGCGAAGAGCACGGCGGCCTCGTCGCAGAACGCGAGCGTCTCTGCGTACCGACCCTCCACGAAGTAGCGGCGCGCCTCGGCGAGCAGCGCTTCGGCGCGATGCGCAGCTTCGGCGGGGGGATCCGCGGGGACGAGCATTTCGGGCCTGCGCGCGTTCTCCGCGCAGTATCCGCTTGGCGGCCGCGGAGTCAGGGCGTGTCGCGGCCGAGCTTCGGGTCGGCCGTGAAATCGCCTGGGGCACGGGGGCGGGCCTGGGCCGCGGGGGGGGGGGGGCGGAACGAGCGCCTGCGTTTCGGCATGCGATCGACGAGCGGCGCCGCGTTCGGCCTGGGCCGCGGGCGCAAGGGCGGGCCCTCGGGGCGCGCCCCGCTCGCTGCGCTCGGGGTCGGTCCCTCCCGGGGTCGGCCTCCGGCCTCCGCTCGTGCGGCGGCGGGGCGCCGCGGGCACGGAGCCGCGCGGTCGCTCACGCGCCCGCGCGCCCGTCCGGCACCTCGCGCGGGTGGTGGTAAACCCGATCCTGTGCGACAGGCCGTGCCCTCGCCGCCTGGCTCCCGGGCCGCCGCACCCGGTCCCGTCGGCCCTCGGTCCGGGTCGGACCCTCCCGCCCGTGCCGCGCGCCGGCTACAACCCGGCGTCCCGATGCCGCCTCCGTCGCCCCCGCCCGGCCCTGCCGCCCCTGGCCGTGCCGCCCCCGGCCCCTGGGACCGCGCGGAGGACCGCTTCGACTTCCACGTGGAGCGCCGCCCCCGCGCGACGTACGTCCTCCTCGGTGCGCTGGTCGCGATCCACCTCGCCGTCGGCGCGCTGGGGCCCGCCCGGTTCGCGTGGTGGTTCCGCCTGTTCGGGCCGCGCGCCGAGGGCCGCATGTTGCGCTGGGGCGCGCGGGGCGGCGCCGAGGTGGCCGACGGCGAGCTGTGGCGGTTCGTGAGCTACGGGTTCCTCCACTGGGACGTCATCCACCTGCTCGTGAACGGCCTCGCGCTCTACGGCCTCGGCCGCCTCGCCGAGGTCGTGTACGGCCCGGTGCGGTTCTACTGGCTCTTCGTCGTGAGCGTGGTCGGCGGTGGGCTCCTCTCGCAGACCGCGGGGGTCGGCGTGGTCTCCGCGGGCGCCAGCGGTGGGCTGTTCGGGCTCTTCGGCGCGCTCGTGACCTTCGGGCTCGCCCGCCGCGCCAAGATGGGGCCCTCGCTCGCGGACCTGTTCGTCCGTCGCCTCGCGCCCTGGCTCGTCCTCAACCTGGCGGTGGGGCTGCTGCTCCCCGTGCTCTACCAGGGCGTCACCGGGCTCCTCGCCATGGCCTACGTCCACGTCGTCCCCGCGCTCGGCACGCTGGCGCGCGGGCTCCCGGCGCGCGTCGACTTCGGAGCGGGCCCGTCGCTCGACAACCGCGCCCACATCGGCGGGCTCCTCGCCGGCGCGCTCTGCGCCCTCCTCCTCGGCGACCGCATCACCGACAACCACGCCCCCCGCGCCGCCGCCACCGTCGCGATGGCGTTGACGATGACCGTGGTGCTGACGTGGGCGGCGGGGATGGTGGGGGCGCGGTTTTGACGTAGGGGGGCGCGACGTAGGGGCGGGCCCCTGCCGCCGAGGTCCCCGGTCCATCCTGGCGGCCATGGAGGGCCCCCCTTCCGCCAAGGTCCCCCGTCCATGACCGCGGGCCGGCCACCGGAGGCCCCCCTTCCGCCAAGGTTCCCCGTCCATGACCGCGTGGCGGCCACCGGAGGCCCCCCTTCCGCCAAGGTCCCCCGTCCATGACCGCGGGCCGTCCACCGGAGGCCCCCCTTTCCGCCAAGGTCCCCCGTCCATGACCGCGGGCCGGCCACCGGAGGCCCCCCTTCCGCCAAGGTGGCCCGTCCATGACCGCGTGGCGGCCATCGGAGGCCCCCCTTCCGCCAAGGTCCCCCGTCCATGACCGCGGGGCGGCCATCGGCGGCCCCCGCGGGCCGGCCACCGGAGGCCCCCCTTCCGCACAGGGCCCCCCCTAGGCCCGGCCGCCTCGCCGCTCCGCCGCAAAGCCGAGCAACGCGGCACCGGCGCTCGGCCGAGGGCGAGGTCCGCGCCTACATCCGGGGAGGCATGAGCCCCGCCGACCCGCCAAGCACGCCTCCCGGCGCGCCCGCGCCCGACCCGGCCACCGCCTTGGCCTGGCGGGAGGCCGAGCGGCGCTTCGTCGCACGGGTCGCTCGACCGCCCCGCGCCACCGTCGCGCTCCTCGCGGTCCTCGTCGCCCTGCACGTCGCGACGGGGGTCGCGAGCGCACCCGGAACCGGCGTCTGGCAGCAGATCTTCGGCAGCCGCTCCCGGGAGACGATGGTGGAGTTTGGCGCCCGCGACGGCAGCCTCGTCGCCGCCGGAGAGGTGTGGCGCCTCGTCAGCCACGGGTTCCTGCACTGGGACCTCTCCCACCTGTTCATGAACGGCCTCGCGCTCTGGGGCCTGGGGCGCCTGTGCGAGACCGTGTTCGGGCCGGTGCGCTTCTACTGGATCTTCCTGGTGAGCGTGCTCGGCGGGGGCCTCTTCTCCCAGACCGCGGGCGCGCAGGTCGTGTCCGCCGGCGCGAGCGGCGGGGTGTTCGGGCTGCTCGGGGCGCTGGTGGCGTTCGGGGTCTCCCGGCGGCGCCGCTTGTCGCCGCGGCTCAGCGCGGTGTTCATCGAGCAGCTCTGGCCGTGGATCCTGGTCAACCTCGGCATCGGCCTGCTCCTCCCGTTCATCGACAACCGCGCGCACGTCGGCGGGCTGCTGGCCGGGGCGGCGTGCGCGCTCGTCCTCCGCGACCAGGTCACGTCGGACCGGCCGCCCCCACGCGGCGTCACCGCGGCGATGATCGGCACGATGGCGCTCGTCTTGACCTGGGCGGCGGCGATGGTGGCGCTCCACGCCGGCTGACGCCGGCTCGGCGGGCGAGCAACCGACCCACCGACCGACCGACCGACCGCGCCGTAGGTGTCAAACTGCAGGGTCTGACCCCTCTGGACCGTAGGTGTCAAACTGCAGGGTCTGACCCCTCTGGACGACCCCTCTGGACGTCACCCCAGGTCCGCGCTCCCCACCACCGTTCCCAGCACCCCGACCACGATCACCAGCCCCGCCGACGCCCCGAAACACAGGCGCGCGATGCGACGGGACGCCGCCCCGGCTGGCCCGAACACGAGCGCGCACCCCGCCCACGCGAGCACCAGCGCGTAGAAGGCGAGGTGCTCCTTGGTCTCGAACAGGAGCGCCACCGGGAAGGCCTCTTGGAGCAGCCGGGGCTTCTCCGTCGCGCGGTACCCCGGGTAGAGCCACCAGCCGGCAAACGTCGTGAGGGTGACGAGCGCGGTCGCCAACGCGACGCTCCAGCGGGTGCCCGCGCGGAGCCGGGCGCCGACGGCCGCTCCGCTCCCGCCCGCCGCTCCGCGCGCGGAGGCCGGTCGCAGCGTGATCGCGGGGTGGAGCAGCGCGATGGCGGCGAGCACCCCGACGTGGCCGTGCCAGGTGCGGGCGAGCGCGACGAGGTCGATCACGGGCATTGGCTCGGGCTCACGGGCGTTCGTCCACCGGGCGTGCATGTTATCGGGCCGGCCGAGCCCAGGAGCCACGTCATGCCCAGCCCGTTCGGAATCCGTCGTCGCATCAAGCGCCTCCTCGGCATCGAAGCGAAGAAGTCGGCCGAGCCCGAAGTGGAGCCCGAGAAGATCACGCTCCACATCCTCGGCCCCAAGGGCGACGAGCAGAGCGTCACCACCTACGCCGGCTCGACCATCCTCGGCGCCTCGGGCCAACTGCGCCACCCGATCGCGTCGGGCTGCTCCGACAGCACCTGCGGCACCTGCCACGTCGAGATCCTCGAGGGCGCCGACAACCTCTCCGAGCCGACGGCCCGCGAGCGCGGCACGCTGCGGGAGTCCGGGCACCCGGCCGGCCAGCGCCTCTCCTGCCGCACGGAGATCCTGAAGGGCACCGTCAAGGTCAAGGCGTTCGAGCTGGTGTAGTGGGGGGCGCGGGGTTCGACGCCATCCGCCCCGCCACCCTCACCCCGCCACCCTCACCGCGCCGCTTCGATCTGCGCCCGGAGCTGCCCCGGCCAGACCCGGGTGAACTCGAGGAGCTCGGACTGGGCGAACGCCACGTCCGCGTCCGTCCAGCCGCGGCGCGGATCGCTCTCCATGTAGGCGCCGCCGAGGTCGTAGAAGGCCTCGAGCTGGTTCGGCACGTCGGCGTTCTCCATGAACGCGATGGCGGTCTCCGTGTGCGTGTAGACCCGCTCCAGGCACGCGCGGTCCGCCGCGCAGTTGAAGAGCAGCGCGCCCTGGCCCCACTGGAACTGGAACGTGGAGTTCCACGCCTCGTCCACGCCCCACGGCGAGAGGACGAAGCGGCCTTCCCGGCCGGGATCGCCGTACATGAACCAATCGTTGAGGTGGTAGGGGTAGCCGTCGATGTCGGCGGTCACCATCTGCCACGCCCAGAAGTCGAGCGCCTGGTCCATCACGACGTAGCGATCGGCGTTCGCGTAGTAGTCGGCGGACGGTGTTGCGACCGCCGTGGCCACCTCGCGGAGCCGCGCGGTGTCGCCGAGGCCGGACTTCAACTCGAAGCCCGCCACCCCCACCGCCGTGAGGTCCGCGCCGTTGGCGCCCTCCCACAAGTCGCCGTCCGGGAAGGGGAACCGCCGCGCGAGGAAGTCGTGGTCCATGGGCTCGAGGCACAGATACAGCCCGTAGTCCGCGCCGTTGATGGTGACGTGCGCGTACGACGCCCGCGGCGCCAGCCCGCCCCCCTCGTTCAACAGCCAGTACGTGAGGATCTCGCGCGCCTGGCTCGGGTCCTGGACCATGTTGTTGAGGGTCAGCCGGTTCATCTCCCCGTATCGCTGCGTCGGGACGAACTCGTTGAAGTGCAGCTTCAGGCTCGGCTTCCCGGTGAGGTTCTGGAAGCTTGAGCTGCCCTTGAAGTGGAGGCCCACGTTGGTCAGCACCTCGCCCTCGATCTCGACGTCCGCCGGGGTGTAGGTGCGCGGATCCAGGGCGAGGGCGGCGAGCGAGGCGTCGGACAGCGTCACGGCGACCTCCACCACGTGGGTCAGGTCGAAGAGGCCCTCGAACTTCGGGTCTCGCTGGAGCTCGCTGGGGACCGGGTCGAGATCGCCGATGGTCTCGATGTCGCCGACGTACGGCACGTCGTCTTCGCCGGAGTCTTCCACCGGGACCCAGTCGACGCCCCCATGGCACGCGGTCAGGCCGATCCAAGTCAACAACGGCGTCACGGGCGCTCCGGCGCGCGCGAGGAGGAGGGGCCTCCCCAGGCCCGCAGCGTCGCGCTCCCCGCCGAACGTGCGCACCAGGAGCCCATCCGGCAGGCCCGGCGCGGGCGACATCGCGAGGGGCGAGGCCCGGGTTCCGGGCCCAAGTGCGCTCGGCGCCACGACGGGATCGCTCACCCCGTCCACCGCCCGCTCACCCCGCCGCGATCCACCGCCCGATCCGCTCCGCGTCCTCCCCCCCCCGGCGGAGCACCTCCACCGGCGCCGTCGGGCAGTCCGCCGCGAGCCGCGCCGCGGTGACCCCCACGAGGTCGACGTCCCCGCGCTTGAACGCCTGCCCGCCCTCGTTCAGCTCGATGCCGAGCGCGCGACGCCCCTCCGCCACCGCCGCGACGACGAAGCTCCCGGCCCCGAAGGCGTTGTCGAGCACGAGGTCACCCGGCGCCGACCACGTGCGCACCAGGTACCGGCCCAACGCCACGGGCTTCTGCGTCGGGTGCCACACGGGCCCCTCGGCCTCCGCGGTCTTGAAGTAAAGGACGTCCGTCGGGTAGCGCCCCCCTTCGCTCCGCACCTGGACCGGCCGGAAGTCCCCGTAGGACCCCGTGAGCTGGTCCTTGCGCACGCCCTTGTCGTACGCCGCGCCCTCGTGCATCTGCGGCGTGTAGGCCGGCTGCGACTTGTAGAAGACGCACACGTCCTCGTGCCGCCGCAGCGGCTGGCGCTTGGCGTTGAGGAAGTTGGTCGACTTCGACTTCACCCACACGAGCTTGAAGCGGAAGAGCGCCTCTTGCGAGAGGATCACGCGCGCGGTGAACGGCCCCTGGGCGGTCAGGACGACGACCCCCCGCGGCGCCAGGACGCGGCGGTACTCGGCCCACAGCGCCTCGAGCGGCAGGACGCTGTCCCAGGGGTTGCGGGTGGTGCCGTAGGGGAGGTCGCAGAGGATGAGCTGGACGGCGCCGCTCGGGATGTGGCGGAGGGCGCGCAGGCAGTCGTCCTCGACGAGCAGGGCGCGGCCCGGCCGGGTGGGCGCGGGGCACGCCGAGGCCGGGGACACCGGACCGGGGGTGTCGCCCGCGGCCGCGGGGGGGTCGTCGGGGAGCCGCTTGGCGCGCGAAGGGCGGGGAGGGCGCGGCATCGGCGGGGCTACGCCAGCCGCCGCTCGCCATCGGCGCCGAATTCCACGGCGGGGTCCCGCAGGATGGCGCCGAAGCGGGCCGCGATGCGGGAGCCGAGCACGCCGTCGACCAGGCGGTGATCGAACAGGAAGAGCACCGGCAGCATCGGCCGCACCGCGGGGGCGCCGTCGACCGCGACGACCTCGTCCTGCAGCGCCGTGACCCCCCAGAACGTGCCGATGTGCACGAGCCGCAGCGGGATGGCGATGTCCGCGCCGCGGAAGACCATGCCCGGCGTCTTGGCGATGGCGGCGCCGGCGTTGGAGAGCGCCGTCGTGATTGGGAACCGCGCGTAGATGCGGTCGGCGAGCGCGGAGCGGTCCATGGCGCGGTCGAGCGTCGCGAGCGTCGCGTCCACGACGCGCTGGGGCGTCCCATCCACGATGCCGAGCAGCTGCTTCAAGAACAAGTTCTGCGGCACCCCCGACCGCTCCGCGCGCACCGTGGCCCGCGAGGCCGCCGCGACCCCCCGCAGCGAGAGCGTCTCCACCCGCTCGACGAGCGCCATGCCGATCTCGCGGCGCTCCCCGCCGGCGTGCCCGAGGAGGTTCACCGGCATCGCGATGCCGACGTGCTCCTGGGTCACGATGCGGTTCCCGACGATGCGCGCGTTCGCCTCGGGGTACTCGTGGAGCACCCGCCCGATCGTCGCCGCGACCAGCGCCCCGATCGACACCCGCGGCTCGCCGAGGCGCTCCAGGTAGGCGAGCGCGCCGGAGAACTCGACCGCGAAGTTGACCGTGACGTACGGGTTGCTCGGCCACGCGAACCACCACAGGAGCGCCCGTCGGACGACGGACGGGTTCGGCGGGGACGCATGAGCCATCTCCGTCGCTTAACCGGACATGCCGACGGAGCGGACGGGCCCGGCCTCGCTACGCACCGGGCGTCGGCGCGAGCCGCTCGGCTACGTCCCCCGGCGCGCCCGTACCCGGTCCAGGTCGGCGCGCTGGAAGATGCCCTCGGGGCCGTCGTCGAGGTCCGCGAGGCCCGCGCTCGCGGTCACCCCGGCGAGCCGGGGATCGCTCGCGATGCGGGCGAGGAAGCGCCGCTCCACCTCGTGCAGGCGCGGCCGCACGGCGGCGGCCGAGGTGCCCGGGAGCAGCACGCCGAAGCCGTGCTCCCCCACGCGGCCGACGATGTCGGTGTTGCGCAGGGCGTCCCCCAACGCGCGGGCGAGGAGGCGGACGGCCGCGCTCACGGCCGCGTTGCCGTGGGTGCGGCGCAGCGAGGCGGGCTCGTCGATGTCGATGCGCGCGACGGCGAGGGCCTGCCGGGTGCGCCGGGCGATGGCGGCTTCGCGCTCGGCCGCGCGGAGCAGCGCCACGCGTGGCAGGACGCCGGTGGTGCGCTCGACGGCACGGAGCTCCGTGTCCTGGCGGGCACGCTCCAGGAGCGCCATCCCCTGGGCGCGGAGGCGGTCCATCGGGAGCGTCGAGGACAACGTCAGCTCCACGAGGCCCAGCGGCGGCTCGTCCGCCACGACGACGCGCGGGAGGTCCCACCAGTCGGGGTGGCCGCGCAGGACCATCGCCAGCTCGGGCGCGCGGGGGTCCGCGAGGACGACGAGGGCGGGGTCGAGCTCCTCCAGCGTCGCGAGCATCCGATCGCGCGCGCGGAGCACGGTCAGCTCGACGGGGAGGTCCGCCAGGGCGCGCACCCAGTTCGCCACCACCCGCTCCGAGGGCCCGACGAGCAGGACGCGATCGGGGTCACGGGAGGACAGGGCCCGGGCGCGCACGCGCGCAGCGAGGGTGCGCAGATCGAGCGGCGCGGCGAAGTAGGCGAGCGCGCCGGTGCGCGCGGCGGCGAGGCGGCAGGCGAGGTCGTCGCCGTCGCCCCAGGCGTAGCGCGGCACGTCGCCGAAGCCGCGGGTGTCCCCCGCCTCGAACGCGGAGATGGGGAGGATGACCGCGAGGGGGGTCTCCTGGCGGGCCTCTTCGAGCGCGGCCGCGACGGTCGGCACGAGCTTCAGGAGCGGATCGCCGGCCGTCGGCCCCGCGGGTGCGCCCACCACCAGGATCCGCCGCAGCGCCTCGGCCGTCGGATCGAGCGCACGGCAGGCCTCGAGCAGCGGCAGCAGCGCCTCCCCGCCGGCCCCGCCCTCCATCGCCCGCGCGGCGTCGGCCGCGACCTCCTCGATCTGCTCGAGGTTCAGCGACCGTGCCGTCTTCTGGACCCGCTCGAGCATCTCCGCGACGGCGTCGCGCACGTCGGGATCCTCGCCCGCGAGGCTCGCGAGCTGGCTGACCTCCAGCGCCTGGGTTCGCAGCACGTCCGCGAAGCTGTCCCTCAACCGCTCGCTGTCCGCGCGTTGCACCGCCATCCGCCCTCCTCGGGTCGCACCGATACCATCGTTCGAGTCCCGTCGCGCCTACGTTTCCATTACGCGCGCTTACGCGCGGGCGCTGTCCGCGGTAGACCACGCGGCCATGAGCGCGCACGGCCAGGACGGGTTGCCATGACCGGCGCAGGCCGCGTCGGGCTCGTGCTTGGTCCGGCCGTCTTCCTGGTGCTCGCGTTCGGGCCCCTCCCCGAGGTCCTCGCCGGGCCGCCGCAGCGCGCCCTCGCGGTCATGGCGCTGTGCATGGTGTGGTGGCTCACCTCGCCCGTCGCGATGCCGATCACCTCGCTGCTCGGCATGGCGCTGCTCCCCCTGCTCGGCGTGCTCGACAAGAACAAGGCCGTCGCCCTCTTCGGGAACCAGGCCGTCTTCTTCGTCATCGCCGCGTTCATCATCGCGGCGGTCACCATCCGCACCGGCCTCTCCACGCGCATCACGCTGTGGGCGCTCCGTCGCCTCGCGCGCTCGGAGGACATCCTCGCCGGCTCCATCCTGCTCGTCGCGACGCTGCTGACCTCGGTCGTCGTGAGCCACGCCGTCGCCGCGCTCCTCCTCCCCATCATGATGGAGACCCTCCGCGCGCTCGGCCTGGAGCCCGGCTCCCGCTTCGCCCGGCGCATGCTCCTCTCGATGGCGTGGGGCACCATCTGCGGCTCGAACCTCACGCTGCTCTCGAGCGCCCGCGCGTCGCTCGCCCTCGGCATGTTCGAGTCGTGGAACGCGTCGCACGGGGTCGCGGCGTCGCCGATCGGCTTCTTCGAATACTCCAGCGCGACCGCCGGGATCGCCCTGATCACCTGCCTGCTCGCGTACGTGATCCTCCGCGCGTACCACAAGCCGGAGGGCCTCGACATGGCGCCCGCGGTGCAGCAGTTGGCGGAGAAGGCCAAGGCCATGGGCCCCATCAGCCGGAAGGAGATGTTCACCGGGGCCACCGTCGTCGCGATGGTCGTGGCGCTCGTGCTGTTCGGCCCCACCTACGGCCTCGGCACCATCGCGCTCTGCGCGGCGGCGGTCCTGTTCGTGGCGCAGATCATCCGCTGGGAGGACGCCGAGACCTTCGTGAACTGGGGCGTCGCCCTCCTCTACGGCGGCGCGATCGCGGTCGCGGCGGGGCTGGAGGAGACCCGCGCCGTCGAGATCATCGTCGAGACCTGGTTCCCGCTGGCACAGCTCTCGCCCGCGCTCGTCGTGCTCGTGCTGGCCCTCTCCGCGGCCGTGCTCACCGAGTTCGTATCCAACGCCGCGGTCATCGCGCTGCTCCTGCCCATGTGCATGGTCATCGCCCCGCAGGTGGGCATCGAGGCGCGCGCGCTCGTGTTCCTCCTCCCCGCCGCGGCCGGGCTCGCGTTCGCGTTTCCCATGGCCACGCCGGCGATGGCGATGATCTTCGGCACCGGGTACCTCCGCACGCAGGACTCGTTCGTTCCCGGAGTCCTCTTGACGTTCCTCGGCTCCGTGGCCCTGTTCGGTCTGGTGCTCTACGTCTGGCCGCTCCTGGGCATCGTCGTCTTCTCGGGGGCCCCGTGACCACCTCGTCGTACCGCATCCTCCTCGTCATGGGCACGACCCACTGGAGCCACGCGCTCACCGAGCACGCCATCGCCGAGGCCGTCGCCGCGGACGCCCGCGGGGCCACCGTCGAGCTCGACGTCCTCTACATCATCGAGCAGGACGACCTCGACCGCGTCTACCGCTCCGTGGGCGAGTCCGGCTTCCTCGGCACGCGGCCCCAGGCCGAGATCACGAGCCTGCTCCTCCAGGAGCACCTCCGGGTGGCCGCGAAGCGCATCGAGGAGGCCCGGCGCGCCGTCGAGGAGCGCGGCTACAAGACCACCGAGCGCCACGTCACCGGCCACTACGAGGCCGAGGTGCGCGCGGCGGCGTCGACCGGCCAGTACGACGTGATCTTCCTCTCCCGCTCCGACAAGACCTTCCTCTCGCGCTTCTTCTTCGGCTCCGAGGCCGACCGCGTGGCCCGCTGGGTGCGCGAGGAGGGCTACGGCAAGGTCGTGGTCGAGGACACCGAGGGGTAGCGGGTCGGCTCGATCCGGGCGCGTCCCCGCCGCGGACGGCGGGGCCGGCACCCTTCAGGCTCGCGGCAAAGCCGCTCGGTCGGCGGCCGGGGCGGCCGCCGGACCGGCCCGCGCGGACGCGGGCCGCCTTGCGGTCGCCTCGCGCGGGCTCAGTCGCGGAGGTGGGCTTCGAGGGCGGCGATCAGCTCGGCCGGGGCTTGCTTTTCCTGCGCGAGCGCGAGGGCGTCCTGCAGGAGGGCTTGCACGGCGGGGGGATGCGGGCCGGGGGGGAGCTCGTTGACCTCCTGCCCGACCAGCGGAAAATCGGGCCGTTCGTGCAGGAGGAATTCTCGTACCGTCTCTGCGAAGAGCAGGCTGGCGGCTGGCTCCTCGCCCGAACGCCGCTTCACCAGCGCCAGCCCGCCCAACGTCAGGCCGAGCTCCTCGTGATTGGGATGTTCGGCGGCACGGTAGGCCGTCAGTGCCGCGACGAAGTCCAGCTCGGCGCCCGACAGGTCCCCGCTCTCTCTCCGGACGCGGCCCCACAAGCGGCGCATCCAACCCCTGAAGAGCAGATCCTCGGGGTCCGCTCCGGGTGCGAGCGTGTCCGCCTCAGCGAGGTGCATCATCGCGACGCCGTGCTCTTCGGCGTTGTGGGCGAGCAACGCCAGTTCGGCGAGGGCCCAGTAGCTCAGTTTCGGTTGGTCGGACGCGTGCTCATGCCCGATCCGCAACGCTCGGTCCGCCCACTCCCTCGCCACGACCATCGAACGGGCGCCGGTCAGGCGCGAGAGTTGGAGGGCGACCACCACGGCGCCATGCCAGTCGCCCGTGTTCTCCTCCCATTCCAGCGCCTGCCGGAACAGGGCCTCCGCCTCCTCTTCCCGCCCCAACCACGCGAGCGCACGAGCGCGCGCGTCGTACAGGTTCCCCAGGGCGGCCATGTCTCGCCGCAATTCGCTCACGGCGATGCCCTTGAGCGCGGTGTCGGCGAGGCGCGTCGCGAGCTCCGGTGCGCTGCGAAGCTCCTCCGCGCGGTTGAACAATGCCCAACACAGCGAGACGTAGAGGGAGGGTAGCCGTTCGACCGCACCCTTCTCGACCGCCGCGTCGACCCGTTCCTGCCAGACGCGCACTTCCAGCGCCTTCAGGGGCTGTTGCGGGACGCCCTCGCGGAGCACGCCGAGCAGCGGCTCGTACGCCTCGAGGAGCGTGTCCCGCTGGGTCCCCACCTCCAGCATCCGCACCCTCAGGAGCGGCTCCCCGACGGCGTGCTGGGGCGTCTCGGGGATCTCGAAGCGCTCGACCATCTCTCGGACGGCCGCAAGGCGCGCGTCCCCCTCCCGCCCACGTCCAGGCAGCCAGAGGTCCACGTTCTCGGCCACCTTCGCGCGCACGTGGTCCCGCCACAGCTTGAGGTGGCGCGCGTCGGCCTCCCGCGAGACGCGGCTCGCCAGCAGCAGGCACCGCCCTTCCGCCCGGTCCGCGCGTGCCTTCGCGCAGCGGCGCGCAAACGACAAGACGCCATCGAAGCCCTGGTGGGTCGGCGGGGTCACGAGCACGATGCGGTCGGCGAGGGCCGCGGAGCACACGCTGCCTACGTCCGTTGCCCCGGCCCGCGCGTCGATCAGCACGATGTCGGCGAGCTTGGAGAGCCGCGCGCGCAGCCACGCGACGTACGCACGGAAGGCCTCCTGCTCGTAGAGCGCGCCCCAGTCGAGCGCCTCCTCCTTCGCGGCGTAGCCCTCGTCCAGCCGTCCGGCGGGGAGCAGCTTCAACCAGCGCTTCTCCCCGTCGGTCGGATCCAAGGCGAACCGCTCGACCGCCGCCTTGGTGACGGTCTCCCCCGTCACGGTGGTCAGATTCGTCCACATTGGTGCGAGGAGGTGCTCTTCCTTCAACCCTGGAAATGCCCCCTCTTTGCCAGTGGACACGCTGTCGACATAGGCATGTGTCAGGTCCACGACCCCGAGCTTGCCACGCTTGTGGGTGTCCGCGTCGGTGAGGCCGAAGAAGCGGTGTACCCCAGGCGCTTGGAGGTCGAAGTCGACGATGAGGACTTTGGCTCCCTCACGGGCTAGCTCGAGCGCACAATTGGCCACCGCGGTAGTGCGGCCGCTGCCGCCCTTCCATGAAAAGAAGGTGGTGATCACTTCTTACCACCCGCCAGGACGCTGACCGGAAGGCGGTCCGCGGCCCCGGTGCCACCCGTACCACCAAGCACGCGTCGGCTACGCTCGGGATCGAGCAGGATGGGCAACGAAGACCGCAACCCGGCAGCCTCCATGGCTTGCTCCAGGAACCGCCGTGGCTCCGCCTCGACAACCACAGCTTGAAGGGCGTTCTCCACCGCCAGCGCGCCGAACCCCTCCTTCAACACGACGAGGTGCGTACGTAGGGCCCGAGCGCCCTTCATCGCGAGGAGTGTCGGCAGCGCGACGGGGAGATACTGGATCGAGACCGAAAGGTCCGCGGACAGGCTACCGAACGCTAGGTTCACGAGCGCCGGGTCCGCGAGAAGGCGCCGCAGCGGCGCGCCCCGAGGCCGAAGGTGCTTCAAGACCGCCGCCGCAAAGGCCTGCCGCAGGGGGTGGGGAGCGACGAGCCCCGGAGTCTCGGCGCCGGCCCACTCCGCGTAGATGCCGCGCTCAAATCGGCCCTTTACTTGCTCGATGAGCCCGAGACCCGCCACGGCGTCCGTGAGGAGATGAAGCGCGCGCCGCCCGTCGCCGGCCAACCCCAAAGGGTCGCCCGCGGCATCGAAGCGCCTCACGAAGTGCGCGACGATCGCCGCTCCGAAACGCGCCTGGAACGGTGCTCCGCCCGCCGCCCACGCCTCCCGGAACACGTCGACGGGCTCGACCGGATCCCGCCCGGCCGAGAGGCCGCGGCCCTCGATCTCGTCCGTAATCCACGCTTCATTCTCCGCGTCCGTGAGGAGCCGCGCGTTCGCCCACACGACCTGCGCGTCCGGCCGGAGGGTCGTGCGCCAGGTCATGCGCTCTCCCGAGCGAATGTGCCGGGCACGACGACATCCGCGGCGCGACAGTTGTCGTGCACCACCTCGCCGAGCCCAGCGATCCGCGGTGCGGCCGCGAGGTCGCCGCGCGAGAGCCCCGTGATGTCGCGCGCGCGCCCCCACGCTTCGGTGGCGGGAGCCGGCATCCAGTACGGGTTGTCGGGGCCGGCGTCCGGGACCGTGGGGATGCGAGGATCGGGGGGTACGTACCGCAGGATCACGAAGCGCTCACCACTACGCGGGTAGAAGGTCGGGTCGAGGCCAAGGAGATCGAGGAGGCGGTGGGTGGGGTGGCGGTCGCACGGGTGCGCGGAGGGGTGCGCGGGATCCAGGCCGCCCCAGATCGGCGCACCGCCCCCCAGTCTAAGCCCCCCGAGCGCCGCGGGGTCCTGGCTGGCCAGCAGATCGTCGACGAGCACCTCGCCGTGGCTCGCCGGGAAACCCATGACCGTCGCGAGGTAGCCCGCGAGCTTGGTGCGCACGAACACGCGGACGACCGGCGTTCCCACAGGCGCGACCGGGCCCCGCAACGCGAACGCCGCGCACGCGGCGCGCCACGCGGTGTCGACGTCGCCGTGGGTGCCGAAGTGCACGCCGAGCGCGTCGAGGAACCCCGCGAAGTCGTTCACCGCGAGCCGCGCCTCGTTCGCGAGGTCGAACTCCAGCGTCAGCGCCAGCACCGTGTCCCGATGCAGCCGAAGCCCGGCGATCCACGCGTCGAACGCGGTGACGGCGGTCACTGGCAGAGCAGATCGGGCGCGGCTCAAGCTCATGGCCGCAAGTCTATGCGAGGTCGCGCCTCGCCGCTCCGGCGAACGCCCCCCACCCCGCCAACCCCGCCTCGTTCAGCATCGGAAACCCCCGCTGGTGCCACACCGGGTAGGCCGCCGGCGCCTCGCTCGCCGTGTCGAGCCGCGCGACCTGCTCCGCGGTCAGCGTCCAGCCGACGGCCCCGATGTTCTCGACGAGCTGTGCCTCGTTGCGCGCCCCGATGATGACGTTGGCGACGGTCGGCCGCTGGAGGAGCCAGTTGAGCGCCACCTGCGGGATCGTCTTGCCGGTCTCGGCGCCGACCGCGTCGAGCGCGTCGACGATGCGGAAGAGGCGCTCCTCCTCGTAGTGCGGGCCGGTGCCGGCGATGTCGTGCGCGCGCGTGCCGGGCTGGGCGGGCTGGCCGCGGCGGATCTTGCCGGTGAGCTTCCCCCAGCCGAGCGGGCTCCAGACCACGGCGCCGACGCCCTGATCGCGCCCGAGCGGCAAAAGCTCCCACTCGTAGTCGCGGTTGAGCAGCGAGTAGTACGCCTGGTGCGCCACGTGGCGGGGGTAGCCGTGGCGGTCGGAGACCGCGAGCGACTTCATCAGGTGCCAGCCGGAGAAGTTCGACGCCCCGATGTAGCGGACCTTCCCGTCTCGCACGAGCTGGTCGAGCGTCGCGAGCGTCTCCTCGACCGGCGTATTGTAGTCCTGGCCGTGAAGCTGGAACAGGTCGATGTGGTCGGTGCCGAGGCGCTCCAGCGCCCGGTCCACCGCCTGGATGAGGTGCTGGCGCGACGAGCCGAAGTCGTTGGGGCCGTGGCCGCTCGGGAAGGTCGCCTTCGTCGAGATCAGGAGCCGGTTGCGCTTGCCCTGGATGGCCTGCCCGAGGATCTGCTCGGCGAGGCCGTCCGAGTAGACGTCGGCGCTGTCGAACATCGACACGCCCTGGTCCAGGCAGGTGTCGATGAGCCGCGCGGCGCCGCCGGCGTCGGTCGAGCCCCACGCCCGAAAGAAGTCGTTGCCGCCGCCGAAGGTGGCCGTGCCGAAGCTGAGCACGGGCACACGCAGGCCCGACGCGCCGAGACGCCGAAAATCCATGTCGTCCTCCTGGGCCGGCCGGCCGCCCCAGGGCCGCCGCCGCGCGTGGGCGGCAAGCTAAACCCGGAGCGCGACTAGACGAGCCGATCCAGGAACATCGGCAGCATCGTCCGCCACGTGGGCCAGTCGTGCCCGCTGCCCTCGCCCCAGACCTCGACCCGGTTCCAGTAGCCGCCCGCGCCGAGCAGGTTCGCGACGCGCCAGGTGTAGGCCGGGTTCTCGTGGGCCTGCCCCAGGCCGAAGACGAAGCGGGCGCCGCCGAGCCGGGCGCGGTCCTCCGCGGAGAGGTTCGGCACGAACTGGACGGGGTCGTTGTAGTACCAGTTCTCGTCCCACTGGCCGGCCATGCGCCGCTCCATCACGTAGGTGCCGCTCATGCCGACCATCGTGTCGAAGACGTCGGGGTGCTTGCACGTGACGTTGAGGGCGTGGTACCCGCCGATCGAGGCGCCGCAGGCCGCGAAGCGCTGGTCCGTGCCGCCGCAGTCGGAGCGGATGAACGGCGCGAGCTCGTCGGTCAGCCACGCGTCGTAGCGCGCCTGCATCGCGCTCTTGGCGGTGGGCGCCACGTCCGCGTTCATCCACGACTGCTGGTTGGCGCTGTCGACCGCGTAGAGCTTGATCCGCCCGGCGTCGATGAGCGGCGCGAGCGCCTTGACCATCAGGAAGCGCTCGCAATCGAGGTAGTCGCCCCCCCCCGTCGGGAAGAACACGACCGGCTTGCCGTAGTGGCCGTACCGGGCCACCCCCATCTCGCGCCCCACCGTGGGGCTCCACCACGTTCGGACCTCCCGCTCCACGACGACCTCCGCGTCGCGAGAGCTTCGCCCGGATGACACGGTTCTGCCACCTCGGATCCGCCCGGGCCCCCGCCGCCACACCCGCGCGACCGGTCGTCGGCACCCTATCTGTCCGCCTTGGTGTACCCTTTCCGGATGTTCGCCGCGTCCGCCGTCCCCGATCCGTCCGCGCTGCCCACCCCCATCGAGGTCCGCCGGATCGCCGTCGGAGACGTGACCCTCGAGGTGCGGTTCGCCGGCCCCGTCGACGGGCCGCCGGTGTTGTGCCTGCACGGGTTCCCCCAGTGCTGGTGGGCGTGGCGGCAGCAGGTCGAGCCGCTCGTCGCCGCCGGCTACCGGCTCATCCTCCCGAACCAGCGCGGCTACGGGGCGAGCGACAAGCCCGCCGGCATCGCGAGCTACCGCCTCGACGTGCTCGTGGCCGACCTCGTGGGGCTCCTCGACGCGCTGGGGATCGACCGGGTGCGGGTCGTCGCGCACGACTGGGGCGGCCTCGTGGCCTGGTGGTTCGCCCACACGCAGCCCGCGCGCGTCGAGCGTCAGGTCATCCTCTCGGCGCCGCACCCGACGCCGTTCCTGCACGCGATGCGCCGGCCGCCGCAGGTGTTCAAGAGCTGGTACATCTACTACTTCCAGCTCCCCTGGCTCCCTGACTGGGCGGTCGGGAACCGGACGCTCCGGACGCTGGAGTACGTCGTCCAGACCGGGCTCGTGAAGTACCCCGAGGCGGACCTCGACGTGTTCCGCGCCCACTGGGCCCAGCCCGGCACGGTGACCGCGATGCTCAACTGGTACCGAGCGTTCCTGCAACAGGACAACGCGCCGCCCCCGCCGGGCCCGATCCAGCCCCGCACGCTCGTGCTCTGGGGCGTGGCCGACGCCGCGCTCGGCACCGAGCTCGCCCACGCGAGCGCCGCCCTGTGCGCCGATGCCACCGTCGAGATCATCCCGGGTGCCGGGCACTGGATCCCGCACGAGGCCCCCGACTTCGTCAACGACCGCCTCCTCACGTTCCTCGGAGCCCCATGACCCTTCCCACCTGGGCCGGAGCCCGCTTCTCCCACGCGTACTCGGGGGACTGGGACGGCCGCCCCGCGCGCCTCCACCTCACCCTGGAGACCGGTCCGCTCCTCGCCTGCTTCGACGCCCCGCCCTACCGGGTGGCCGTCGTGGCCGGGAGCCTCGTGCGCGGCGACGAGACGCGGCGCATCGTCGGGGGCGAGGGCGTGCTCTTCGAGTCCGACGGCGCCGACACCGTCCGCACGCGCCTCCGCGTGACGTTGGACGACGGCAGCGCGCTCGAGATCGTCCGCACCCTCCACGACGACCCCGGGTGGGACCTCCCCAACGACCTCGGCGTGGACGTCCGCCTCGCCGCGGCGGACGGTGCGCGGGGCGCAACGGTGCGCCTCGACACGGGGATCTTCGCGTTCCTCGACGAGGTGGGCAGCGCCACCGCCACGGTCCCCGCCGGCGAGCCGCCCGCCGACGCCGCGCTCGACCACGAGGTCGCCGCGACCCTCAAGGGCTTCCACAATGTGATCCTCGGCCGGGTGTTCACCTCCCTCCCCCAGGTCTTCCCCTCCGACGCCTTCCTCACCAACCGCCAGTGGGCGCTCCTGAACGGCGTCGTCCGCGCGCTCCTCCCCGACCCGCTCCCCGCCGACGGCCCCACCCTCGAGGACACCGTCGGCCGCATCGAGCTCCTCGTGCGCCACGGCACGGGCCCGCTCCTCGACCAGCTCCGCACCTCGCTCGACGTGCTCGGCGTGCTCCTGCCGACCGGCCTGCCGTACGGGCGCTGGCTCCGCGACTGGGTGGCCAAGACGGGCAAGAACCCCGACGCCGCCGAGTGGGCAACGCTCCAGCAGCTCCAGCGCACCACGATCTTCCCGTACTACAGCCACCCCCGGGCGGACACCCTCCTCGGCTACCAGCGCCCCGCGCGGAGCGGCGCCACCGGCCCCACCCTCGCCGTGCACACCGCCATCCCCGAGGAGCTCTGGGACCTCGTCATCGTCGGCTCCGGCCCCGCGGGCTCCGTCCTCGCCGCGCGCCTCGCCCAGCCCGGCCGCAAGGTGCTCGTCCTCGAGGCCGGCCCGTACGTCCCCGAGCACACCCTCCCCGTCGACGAGCTCTACTCGATGACGCGGCTCTACAAGGACACCGCCGCGCAGATGGCCAACCCCGACGGCGCGTCGCGTGACGCCGCGGGGAGCATCTCCATCCTCCAGGGCCACTGCGTCGGCGGCGGCGGGATGATCAACAACCTCATCTGCTTCAAGCTGCCGCAGTACCAGCTCGACGCGTGGCGTGCCCAGGGCTTCCCGTTCGACGCCCCGACGATGGCGCGGGCCTTCGAGGTGACCGGCCGGGAGCTGGGAGTGCGGCCGGTCAGCGAGGCCCTCACCGGCGGCGGCAAGGTCAACCCCGCGTGGGAGTACCTGTCCCGCCGATTTGGGACCCCCGGTATCATCCGCCCCGAGGACGAGCCGACGCCCGGCTTCTTCCAATGCATGGTCAACGGCGAGGACTGTGTCGGCTGCGGGTGGTGCGGCCAGGGCTGCGCCTACGGGCGCAAGCGCAACGCCCTGCACGTGTACCTGCCAAGAGCGATCGCCAACGGCGCGGTGCTCGTGCCCGAAGCGCGCGTGGTGTCCCTCCAGAAGGGCGACGGCGCCTCGGTCTCCGGGCTCACCGTGCAGGTGGCGGGGCGCGGCGAGGTCCACGTCCGCGCGCGCAACGTGTTGTTGTGTGCCAGCGCGATCGGCACCACCGGGGTCGTGCTCAACACGCCCTGGCTCGCCGAGCACGCACGCAAGAACGGCCTGCCCGTCGGAGAGAACGTGTCGGTCAACGCGGGGTGCGTGTGTCACGCGCTCTACGAGAAGCCCGTCCACGAGGGCGGGAGCTTCCAGGTGGCGTTCTACGTGCTGCCCCCCGACGCGGAGGCCGGCTTCGTGATGGAGACCTGGTGGAACCCGCCCGGCATGCAGGCGATGGCGGTGCCGGGCCTCCAGGACGAGCACCACGCCCGCATGATGCGCTACCGGTCGATGGTCACGTTCGCGCCGCTCATCGCGTCGGTCATCCCGGGCACGGTGCGCCTGGAGCACGGTCGCCCCCGCGTCGACATTCCCATGGGCCAGCCCGAGCTCGACCGCCTGAAGGCGGGCCTCCGTGTCACGTTGGAGGCGCTCCTGGAGGGCTCCGTCGAGGGCGTCCGCCCCGACTGTGTCGTCATCAACAGCCGCGCCGGCGTGGAGGTCCGCTCGATGGACGAGGTCGACACCTTCCTTGCCACGTTGGAGCGCGTCGAGCAGCTCAACATGGGAACGGGGCACCCCCAGGGCGGCAGCGCGATCAGCACGTTGCCCGAGCGCGGCGTGGTCGACGCCGACTTCCGCATGCGCGGCGTCGAGAACCTGTGGATCTGCGACGCGAGCCTGTTCCCGTCGGCCTCCGGCATCAACCCGCAGTGGACGATCATGGCGCTGGCCCACCTGTGCGCGGAGCGGGTGGGGTCGGTGTTGGGTCGGGTCGAGGGCGCGGCGCCAGCGTCGTAGCACCCATGCGGTCGCCCGGGTGCCAGTTGGTACCCGGGCTGTCACCGCGCTGGGGCTAGCCCAATCGGATCACAGCGCCCGGATCCGCCCGTGCAACGCATGGGTGGGCCGCGCGAACCCCGAGTAGTAGCTGAGTCGGTAGGGGGTGTCCTGGGGCACCTCGACCTCCCACCCGGCGGCGACCGTTGCCGTGAACAGGCGGAGCAGGAAGAGCCCCCAGGGCTGTCCGACACAGGTGCGCGGGCCGGTGCCAAACGGCATGAACGTCCACGGGTGGGGCGCGGTCTGGAACCGGTCCGGGGAGAACCGGAGCGGGTCCTCCCACACGCGCGGCGAGCGGTGGAGCGCCCACGGGGAGAGGAAGATGTCGATGTCGGCGTCCACCTCGATGTCCCCGATGAGCCCGGCTTGGGAGGGGGTGCGGGAGAGCACCGACACCGTCGGCCACACGCGGAGGGTCTCCGAGACGGTGCGGGCGATGGGGCCGGTGGCGAGGTCGGCGGTGGTGGCGGCGCTCCGGCCGGCGTCCCGGAGCCCGGCGAGGACCTCCGGGCGGCGTCCCAATTCGTAGAGCAGGCTCGCCATCGTGACACCGACGGGGCCGACACCGGCGAACAGGATCGTGCTCACCTCGTCGACGAGCAGGGACGCCTCCAACGTCGTGCCGCGCCGCGCGAGGTACGCGAGCAGCGAGGGCTCCGGTGCGTTGGCACGGTCCTCGACGAGCGCCGTCACCGCCTCCCACCACGCCTCCCGCTGGCTGGCGGCGAACGGGTCGAGCGTGACAGGGCTCGCGACGATGCCGAGCTGCATGCGCAACGCAGCGTCGTCGTAGAGGGACTTGAACGCGCGGTAGAGCCGGTCGTCCAGGCATTTTCCGAACACCGCCCAACAGAACACGTCGAAGGACAGGCGCCGGGTGATGGACGTGAGGTCGAGCTCGGGGCCGGCGAGCGGGAGGAGGCGCTCGCGCATCATGCGCTGGACCTCGGGGAGCACCGCCTGGAACCACGGCTCCATCCAGGGCGACTCGAACGGGTGGGCGTGGCGCTTGGGCTTCCACTCCGCGCCGTTGGCGATGAACACGCTCTGGCGCACGTGGGGGCGCATCTCCTCCACCGGGGAGTGCTTGTAGTAGCGGTCGGCGTCGGTATCGAGCACCTGGCCGACCAACGCCGGCTCGTTGAGGAACAGCCGCGTGCGCCCCAGGACGGTGAACACGACGCGATCGCCGTAGCGCTCGGCCCAATCTGCCAGCACCTCGTGGATGGGGTCGGTGGCGAAGCTCACCAGCGTGTGGAGGGCGGACTCGGTGGGGGTCGGGAGCTGGTCGTAGCGCATCGGGCGACGCTACCACGGAGGCCCTCCGCGTGCGCGCATCCGGAGCGGTTGACCTTGGGCCGGCGAGGGCGGTAGAAGGCGCGGATGTCCGTGCCCCTGCGCGCCCCCGACACCTCCGCGACACCCTCCTCGGCACCCGCCCGCCGGGTCGCGGGCCGAGCGGGCACGGCGGCCCCGTCCTGGTTGAGCCCCAGCAGCCTCTCCCTGCTCGTGCCAATCGAGCACGACGCCGAGGGGCTGACAGCGGCGCTGCATGCCCACGGCGACACGATGTCGGCCTCCGTGCTCGCCCACGTGCGGACCCTCCATTTCCTGCGCATGCAAGTGCTGCCGGGGGCGCGCGAGGGGTCGCCCCCCCGCGTGCTCGTCAACCTCGTGCACGACGACAGCGCCGCCGCGCATCTCGACGAGCTGCTCCAGCATTGGGGCGATTGGCTCCTCGACCTCTTTCGCCGCCACAGCGGCTGCCCGTGCGAGCGTCCCGCCGGGCTCCGCGACTGGCTCCTGACCTTCGTCGTCGCCGAGAAGACCATCCACCGCGGGCGCGCGGGCGCCTCCGCGGACACCATCCGCGCCGAGGTCGCCCTGCGCAAGGTCGTCGCGGACTTCGTGGACACGCGGCGGTCGGCGTGGGGTCCGACCACGCCGCCCGAGGCCATCCGCGCCGAGATCCGCGACCACGTGCGCGCGCTCGCCAACACCGAGGTCCCAACGGAGCGGCGTCCCGCGCCGCCGCCGGACGACCGGCGCAGCGAGCGCCTCGACCGCGTCCTCTTCTTCGCCGACCCCGCGTCGGGCATGCTCAACCGCGAGATCCGCGCCTGGGCGTTGCCGCCGGGCAACCGCTTCACCCCGGGCCAGCGCCGCCTGCGCGAGGTGGGGCTCTGGGCGCACTGGCTCTACACGCTCGTCCCGGTGTGGATCTCCAGGGGCATCTTCCGCTACCTCGAGTACACGCAGGACGACACCCACCTGGAGCCCTCGCCGGAGCAGCTCCAGCGGCTCCTGACCCGCGAGGACCACCAGATCCAGAACCCGCTCACGATGTTCTCCACCGTGCGCGACGGCTGGCTGCGCACCTTCGTGTTCAGCCGCGTGCTCGCGAGCGCGGACAAGGCGGCCCGCCACCTCTGGAAGACCGGGCGCCTCGCCGGCATCGACACCATCCACTACGCCCGCTTCCTCCACATCGACGACGGCCGCCGGATGTTGTTCCTCTCCGACTACGACGGGAGCTGGGAGCGCTACCTCGGGGACTTCCTCACGTCGGGGAGCGTCGCCGTCGTGCCGATCTGGACCCACCTGCAAGGCTGCGCCCCGACCCGCTACGCGTTCGAGACGACGCCGGGCTTCGGCCGCCGCTTCCTCGCCATGACGCGCCACGACCAGGTGCCCGTGCAGGTCTGGTACAGCGCCTTCCCCAAGCTGAGCCTCTCCAACATGCTCGCCAACGCGCGGCTCCGGGAGGGCCTCTACGCCGAGCAGCTCTCGCCGGACGACGCCCGCGCGTGGCTCCAGGAGCTCTGACGATGACGAACGGTACCGACGGGATCCAGTCGCTCGTGTTCACCGGCTTCGCGTCGCTGGACGCCGCGCGGTTCCTGCTCCTCCGCGTGGTGGACCCCCCCGCCGCCCGCGCCAGCCTCGGCCGGCTCGTCGAGCACGGGCTCCGGTTCGGGAAGGGCACCCGCGAGGACCGCTGGCACACGGCCCTGCAGATCGCGTTCTCCGCCGACGGCCTGCGCACCCTCGGCGTGACCGAGGACGTGCTCCAGACCTTCGAGCGGCCCTTCGTCGAGGGCATCGAGACCGAGCACCGCAAGCGCGTCCTCGGCGACGAGGGCGACAACGCCCCCGAGCACTGGGCGTGGCGGCAGCGGGACCTCCACGCCGTCCTGTTCGTCTACGCGAAGGGCCCCGAGCTCGACGCGTACACCGAGGCCACCGCGGCGCGCCTTGCGGGGTGGCAGGTCGTCCGCATGCTCGACACCGTCACGCTCGACGCGAATCGCGAACACTTCGGCTTTCACGACGGGATCGCCCAGCCGAAGCTCGCCCTGGCCACCGACGACGGCCCGGCTTCGCCGCCCGACGCCCTCCCCCTCGGCGAGTTCGTCCTCGGCCACCGTGACCTCGCCGACCAGCCTGCCCCGACGGCCGCCGACGCCGGGGAGGCCACCCGCCAGGACGGCTCCTACCTGGTGCTCCGCCAGCTTCAAGAGGATGTTCCGGCCTTCTGGCAGGACATCCGTCGGCGCGCCGGCCCGGACGAGCAGCATGCGGTGTGGTTGGCCGCGAAGATGATGGGGCGCTGGCCGAACGGGATGCCGCTCGCCCCCGGTCCGGTCGGGCCGCAGCCGGAGCTCCCGCCGGGCGGGACGCTCCCGAACGGCGGGGAGCTCGCCTACGGTGCCGATCCGCAGGGCCTCGGGTGCCCGCGCGGCGCCCACGTCCGCCGGGCGAACCCCCGCGACGCCCTCGGCAGCGAAGAGAACGTGAAGCGCCACCGCATCCTCCGACGCGGCCGCTGCTATGGGCTCCCCGCGCCCGCCTCGGTCTTTCCGGCCGGCGTGACCGTGACCGCCAGGGCCGGCACCGGCGCCCTCGAGGACGATCGCGGGCTCCTCTTCGCGTGCCTGTGCGCGGACCTCTCCCGGCAGTTCGAGCTCATCCAGCAGACGTGGCTCAACAACCCGAAGCACGACGGCCTCTTCGACGAGGTCGATCCCATCGCGTCGGGGCAGGCGATCACCGCGGACGAGCGGCGCTACACCATCCCGGAGGCGCCCGTGCGCTGCCGCCTGCACGCGGTGCCGTTCACGGTCCGGGTGCGCGGCGGGGCGTACCTGTTCCTGCCGGGGAAGGCGGCGTTGTCGCGGTTGGCGGAGGGGTAGGAAGGGGGCCGGGGGTCCACGCCCGAACCCCGGGCCCAGCGGCGGTGTCGGTTAGCCGTCCCCCCGCGTCGCGAGCACACGCCCTTCCCGCGCCACCCAGATCTGCACGGCCAGCGGGTCGTCCACGTCGAGCTCCACGTGTCCCTGGGTGTTCCACGGCGAGGTGAACGGGAGGGCATCCAGGGTGGCCTCCAGGTCGCCGCGGGTGGCGCCGCGCACCTGGGCCCAGCACATCGAGGTGCGGCACTCCACATCGAGGAGCTCGACCGATCCGCCCGCCACCTCCTCCAGCGCGGCGTCCAGGAACGCTTCCGCCTCGCCCGCCCAGGCCGGATCCACGGGCTCCGCGTCGAGCGCTTCGTCAAGCCGAACCGCGACCGCTTCCGGAGGGGTTTGACCTCGTTCGTCAGCGGCGGCGGGCGCATCGTACGGAGCCGCTAGCGCTCCGCCGGAAGTCTCGTGCACAACGACGGTCCGGACGACCGGGGGCGTGATCGAGGGTGCGGACCCCGCGGGCCCGTCGGGCCGGGCACCTCGAGCACGCCCGCCCCCCACGGAGATTGCCAACGCCACGACGCTCACGATGATCGGGAGGTGCCGCATCGTCAGCTCTCGTTCGTGCGGTACGCGACGGTGCCCGAGTAGTTGCTCCCCGAGGCCCGGGGAATCTTGCAATACAGGTACTCGTAGTGGGTGCCGTGCGTGGAGGACACGCTCGTCATCGAGAGCGTCTGGACGGTCGACGAGCTCCCGACCGAGGCGTCGGACGAGTAGTCGTACGTGCCCATCGAGGACAACGTCCGGCTGTAGAGCGTGCACTCCACCGCGTAGCTGGAGTTGTAGTCCACGGTGTAGAGCGTGACCGAGTCGGTCGAGGTCGGCCCGTCATCCAGGAAGGGGCACTGGACGTAGATGTCGCTGGCCGACGAGGTGTTGTAGGCCATCCCGCTCGAGTTGATGGCGAAGGAGCTGGCGTAGGTCGAGGTCGTGGGGCGACACATCGAGCCCGGGATCACCTTGCTGTCGGCGAAGGCGCTGGGGGTCGTGAGCGCCAGCAGTGCGATGAGGATGTTGTGCATCGGGTACTCCTTGGGGGCGGGGTTGCCCCTCCACCCAATGGCGTGTCCCCGTTTGCCTGTGACGCCCGTGCGAATGCGCGCGTCGAAAGCCTTGCGCAGCCGTGTTCCACGTGTTGTCAACGCGCGGGAGTTCCTCGTACGAAAAGCGGCGGGTGCAGCGGTGCAGCTGCTTTCGCTGAGCTGGCGCGGGACGACCGGCGGGCCATTTCGGGGGCTCTCGGGGGCCCTCAGTGTCCGATGCGTGTCCGGGTTTGAGGAGGTCAGCGCTCCGTCGATGGGTCGTTCGGCTAGGAGGAGCTAGGATACCGTACCCCCAGACCGCTTCGTCGAGTCTCCGGGGCTGCGCAGGATGCGAAGCCGTGTCGCCGAGATGCAGTGCGGCGGCCTGCTAAAGTGGTGGTAGAAAGCCCATCGCAGAATCGTTGTGCTCGCCCCTGAAGCAGCGCGGCGATGGCTGGTACGTCCAGTGGAAGGAGCTGGTGGTCACCCGCGACGAGCACGGGGTCGACCACCGGGAGTGGAAGACCAGGGGGCAGACCTTCCCGACCGAGCGGTCCGCCACGGAGTTCAGCCGCGAGGTGGCCATCGCCGCCGCGAAGGGGGAGCGGTTCGTCGACAAGCGGGAGGCCCCGGTCGTCACTCTCAAGACCATCGCCCTCGGCTACGTCCGGGCGGCCGTGGAGTCGGGGGTCCCGCTCGCGACCCGGCGTTACCGTTCGTCGATGCTCGCCACGTGGCTCACCTTCGCGGGTGAGGACAAGCCCGCCTCGGCGCTCACCCTCACCCTCCTCGAGGGCTACTCCCGGTCGCTCCCCGCCGAGGGGCGGCAGACGAGCACGCGGCACAGGAGGGTGCTCCTCGTGGAGCAGATGTGGCGGTGGGCCCACGACCGGCCGGAGCAGTACCCCGGCGTCCCCGTGCCCCGCCGGTACACGGCCGGGAGCGGCGAGAGCGACAAGCTCCGTGCCCCTCCGCCCGTCGTCGCGGTCGCGGCCCCGACCTTCGCGGACGTGGACGCCTTCGTCGGCAAGCTCCTCATCCCGTGGCACGTCCGCATCGCGCTGGTCATGCGCTACACGGGCCTCCGGGCCTCGCAGGCGTCCGGCATGGACTGGCGGGACGTTGACCTCGAGGGGGGGGGGGCTCCTGCGCGTCCGCGCGCGTGTCCGGGGCGCGAAGAAGGCCGTGCCCGTGTCTTCCCCCTCCACCCTGCCCTCGTCGAGGAGATGGCCGGCTGGGCGTCCGCGAGGGGCTTCTGTTCCCGCGTGTCAACGGCGACCCAAACCCGCGTGATTGCGGCGAGCAGCGCCTGAAGCCGCCACCCTGGCCAGCGAACAGGGGCTCGCGGTAGACAGATCCGGTCCCCGGAGGTGGGGGTCCGGCGCTGCAACGCCGGACCCCCTGGA
>JAUXTN010000164.1 GCA_030684355.1 Pseudomonadota bacterium | reverse complement strand
TACTTGATGATCTCGGAGACGACGCCGGCGCCGACGGTACGGCCACCTTCGCGAATCGCGAAACGGAGGGTCTTCTCGATGGCGATCGGCGTGATGAGCTCGATCTCCATCTCCACGCGGTCACCCGGCATGACCATCTCCACGCCTTCCTTCAGCTTGATGACGCCCGTGACGTCCGTCGTGCGGAAGTAGAACTGGGGACGGTATCCGTCGAAGAACGGCTTGTGACGGCCACCCTCGTCCTTCTTCAGGATGTAGGCTTCCGCCTTGAACTTCGTGTGCGGCATGACCGACTTCGGCTTCGACAGCACCTGCCCGCGCTCGATGTCTTCGCGCTTCACGCCGCGGAGCAGGAGGCCGACGTTGTCGCCAGCCTGCCCCTCGTCGAGGAGCTTGCGGAACATCTCGACGCCCGTGACCGTCGTGGTCACCGTGTCCTTGAAGCCCACGATCTCCACCGACTCGCCGACCTTCACGATCCCGCGCTCGATGCGGCCCGTCGCAACCGTGCCACGACCCGAGATCGTGAACACGTCCTCGACCGGCATCAGGAACGGCTTCTCCGTCTCGCGGATGGGCTGGGGGATGGACGCATCCACCGCCGCCATCAGCTTCAGGATCGCCGGCTCGCCGATCTCGCTCTGGTCGCCTTCGAGCGCCTTGAGCGCCGAACCGCGGATCACGGGGAGGCTGTCACCGGGGAAGTCGTAGGCGGACAGGAGCTCGCGCACCTCCATCTCGACCAGGTCCAGCAGCTCCGCGTCGTCCAGCATGTCGCACTTGTTCATGAACACGACGATGTAGGGGACGTTGACCTGCTTCGCGAGCAGGACGTGCTCCTTCGTCTGGGGCATCGGGCCGTCGGCCGCGGACACCACCAGGATCGCGCCGTCCATCTGCGCGGCGCCCGTGATCATGTTCTTGATGTAGTCCGCGTGACCCGGACAATCGACGTGCGCGTAGTGACGGTTCTGCGTCTCGTACTCGACGTGCGCCGTGTTGATCGTGATCCCGCGAGCCTTCTCCTCGGGAGCCTTGTCGATCTGGTCGTAGGCCATGAACGTCGCGCCGCCCGTCTTCGCGAGCACCTTGGTGATCGCGGCCGTCAACGACGTCTTGCCGTGGTCGACGTGACCGATCGTCCCGATGTTCACGTGCGGCTTGTTGCGCTCGAACTTTGCCTTGGCCATG
>JAUXTN010000255.1 GCA_030684355.1 Pseudomonadota bacterium | reverse complement strand
AGGGCACCGGCCCCGCCCGCCGCGGGCGGGGGCGCGCCCGGATCCCCCTCATTCCACCCGTGCCGGCCCGCCCGGCGCGAGCAGCTCCACCCGATCGGCCACCGCGGCGAGCGCGGCGCGCACCTTCTCGGCGTCCGCGGCCGCGGTCAGCACCTTCACGTTGGGCCCGGCGTCCATCGTGTACCACGCGCCCACGCCGGACGCGCGCAGCGACTTCACCGCCTCGATCGCCGCGAGGGTGCCCGACCGCCAGTAGCAGAGCGGCGGATCCGCGGCCATCATGCTCGCGTGCATCCTCATCGCGGAGCGCTCGACGATGGCGCCGAGCGCCTCCAGGTCGCGGCTCTTCACGGCCGCGCGGGCCTCCACCACGTCGCGCGGCGCGCACTCGGTCCACACCGGGAAGTACGGCGAGGTCTGCTGGGTGTGCACCATCCCGTCCGTCGACGACGTGCCCTTCGGCCCCGACACGAGCACCGCGACGAGCATCCGCACGTCCCAATGGTCCTGCGGCGCGAGCGGGATGCCGTGGCTGTCGGTGCCGTCCGCGCGGGTGCCCATCGGCCACTCCACCCAGCCGCCGTAGAGGCTGCGCGTGGCGCTCCCGGAGCCGCGGCGCGCGAACACCGCGAGCTCCTCGATCGAGCGCTGCCGGCCCGACGCGGCGCTGGCCGCGAGCACGAGCGCGGCGAAGCCCGACGAGGACGACGCCAGCCCCGCCGCCGTGGGAAAATTGTTCTCGCTGGTCACGACGCAGCGCGGGCGCCACGGGTCGAGCAGGTCGAGGTTCATGAAGACGCGGCGCGCCTCCTTCCCGTCGAGCAGCTTCCCGTTGAGCCAGGCTTCGTCGGCCTCGGCGCCCCAGTTCACCGTCGTGCGGGTCGCGTAGGGCGCGAGCGTGAGCGACAGGCTCGGCGTCGCCGGCAGGTTCAAGGCGCGATCGCGCTTGCCCCAGTACTTGCAGAGCGCGATGTTCGGGTGGGCGATGGCGGTGGCGATGGTCACGCGCGGCTCCTATCGCGGCCGCCCTCGGGACGGGCTCGCTCGTCGTGGCGCCGCCGCGGTGGTTGTAGCCCGCTCCACCGTCGGCTTTGTGGTGCCCCGCCCGGGATCCAGGCTACGTCGCCCCCGGAGCCTCCCGATGCGCCTCTCCTCGAACGGGTACTCCCGCGGCACCCGCCGGATCCCGCTCGTCGCCGCCCTCCTGCTCGCGAGCCGCCCGGTCGCCGCCGAGACGCTCGACGATCTGCTCGCGCGCGGCGAGCTGACCCTCCTGGAGACCAAGCCGGACGGCCGGCTCCGCCAGGTCACCGCCATGGGGCTCGTGCGCGCGCCCATCGACGTGGTGTGGGCAAAGCTCACCAACCTCGCCGCCTACGAGACCTGGATGCCGCAAGTGGCGGACTCCACGGTGGTCTCGACCGCCGGAAACGTCGTGGTGGCCGACTTCTCCATCGCCGTGGTCGGCCCCAACGTGAACTTCCGCCAGAAGCTCACGCTCGACCCCACCACCCACACGATCCAAGCCGAGTGGGTATCGGGCGCGCTCGGCGGCTCGCGGTGGTCGTGGCAGTTGGAGGCGCGCGACGGTGCCACGCTGGTGCGGCGGATGCTCTACACCAACGTGGTCGACACGAATTGGATCGTGCGCGCGGTGGAGAGCGAGCACCACACGATGGAATACGGGATCAACGTCGCGACCGGCGTGGTGGAGCTGCGCGGGCTGAAGACGGCGCTCGGGGTGCCGTAGCGGGCTCGGATCCCAGGGCGGCCCCGCGCGCTTCGCACGCGGAGCCTCGTGCGGGGGCCGCCCCCCGCAACGCCCCCGGGATCGCGTGGCGATGCGCCCTCCCCCCCCGACTGTCACCCCCGCCACCGTCACCCCCCGACCGTCACCCCGAACCCCCGAAACCCCGCCGCCGTCACCGCCGCGAGCACCGCGGCCTCCGTCGTGGCGGTCACCACGCCGAACGCCACCCCGCCGCCGCCCGCGCCCGCGAGCTTGGCCCCGGTGGCGCCCGCCTCGAGCATCACGGCGCACGCGTGGTCGAGCCGCGGCGTCGACACGCCGATGCGGCGCAGGAGCAGGTGGTTCTCGGTGAACAGGGCCCCGGGATCCTCGCCGCGCTGGAGCCGCGCGGACACCATCTCCGCGACGGCCCCGATGCGGCGCAGCTCGGCGTGGGGAGCGCGCTCGCGCACGCCGGCGACCATCGCGGCGGTGTCTCCGGGGGTGCCGGTGTCGGCCACCACGAGGCGCAGCGGCACGGGGAGCTCGATGGGGACGATCTCGGGGCCCTCGCGGCGGTAGAGCACGACGCAATCGAGCGCGCTCACGGCGTGGTCCACCCCGGAGGGGTTCCCGTGGAGCACGCGCTCGGGCAGGAAGCCGCGCTCGAAGCACTCGTCAAAGCCTACGGTGCGGCCTTCGCGGGCGGCCAACGCGCGGAGGGTCGCGATGGCGAGCGCCGCGCTCGACCCCATGCCGCAGCCGACGGGGAGGTCGGACACGATCGTGACGCCCAGGCCCTCCGGCGGGAGGATCGTCGCGAGGGCAGGCCACACGCGGTCGTCCCGGATGGCGCTGGCGTCGATGCCCGACGGGCCCGGCCGGGCGCGGAGGGTGACGGTGGTGCGGAGCGACACCGCCGCGGCGACCGCGCGGTAGCCGTACACGACGGCGTGCTCGCCGGAGAGGATGAGCTTCCCGGGGGCGACCCCCACCCACGGGCCCGGCTCGCCGGCGGAGGGAGACAGCACGGCGGCTACGACGCCCGGAGCCGCGCGAGCTCGACGCGGGCGCGCTCGGAGGTGAACTCGTGGGCGGCGACCAGCGCCTGCACCACGCCCGCCACCTCGGTCGGCTCGGCGCCGGCGCCGATCGCCACGGTGCGGGCGTGCATCCGCATGTGCCCCTCCTGGATGCCCTCGGTGGCGAGCGCGCGGAGCGCCCCGAGGTTCTGGACGAGGCCCACGGCGGCCATGAGGCAGGCGAGGTCCGCCGCGCCGGTCACGCCCGCGACCTTCAGGTTCGCCTGCACCGTGGGGTGGACCCGGATCGGGCCGCCGACCGTGCCGACCTGCAGCGGGAGGGTGAGCTGCCCGACGAGCGTGCCCTCCGCGTCGATCTTCCAGGAGGAGAGGGGGGCGTAGCGCCCGCCGCGCGCGGCCCAGGCGTGGGCGCCGGCCTCGATCGCGCGCCAGTCGTTGCCGGTCGCGATGGCCACGGCGTCGATGCCGTTCATGATGCCCTTGTTGTGGGTCGCGGCGCGGTAGGGGTCGGCGTAGGCGAAGCGGTACGCGGCCGCGATGCCACGGGCCATCTCCTCGCCGTCCTTGGGGTCGAGGTGCTCGGGGCGGAGGCGCACCGACGCCCGCGCGAGGCGGCGCTCCGCGAGGTTCGACAGGATGCGCAGGCCGACGGTGCCGCCGCAGATCGCCGCCACGTCCGGGGCGAGCCGCTCCGCCAGCGTGTTGACCATGTTGGCGCCCATGGCGTCGACACAGTCGAGCCAGAAGTGGAGGACCACCATGTCCTCGGGGGCCTCGCCGGGCTCGTCGTAGCGGACCTCGCGCACCTCCATGCCGCGGATGCCGCCGCCGAGCTCCTCGAGCTGGACGTGCACGCCGCGGCAGCGCTCGATCAGGCGCGGGATCGCGGCGCGCAGGCGCGTGGCGGCGCCGGGCGCGGGGTCCACCACCTGGACCTGCCCGATCATCTCGCTCTTGTCGGCGTCGGCGAAGATCCCGCCGCTCGGCCGCGCCACGCGCGCCATGTTGGAGACCGCGGCGACGACGCTCGGCTCCTCGACGGCCATCGGGACGAGGCGGTCCTTCCCGTTGACCAGGAGGTTGACCGCGATCCCGCACGGCAGCGCGAGGAGCCCGACCACGTTCTCGATCATCGCGTCGGCGCGGGTGAGCGTCAGGCCGCCGTCGGCAAAAGCGGTCTGTTCGGCCGGCGAGAGACCCACTTTTGCCACGATCGCCGCGAGGCGGGCCTCGGGGGTCAGGCGGTAGAAGCCGGGGATGCGAGACGACATCGGCGGCTGGTAACCCGTGCGCGTTCGCCGCTCACGGGGCCCCCGCCCGCAAAGCCCCGCGGGCCGCGATCGTCAGCCGGAGAGCGACGCGACCGTGCCCTCGTAGAAGCGGTCGAGGACGTCCTTGTACTTCTTCTCGACGACCTTCCGCTTGACGCTCAGCTTCGGCGTGAGGTCCCCGTCCTCGAGGCTGAGGTCCTTCGGGAGGATCGCGAACTTCTTCAGCGACTCGTAGCTGGCGAACTCGCGGTTGCACTCGTCGATGACCCGGGCGATCTCCTCGTTGACCTTGGGGTGCGCCGCGAGCTCGGCGTAGCTCGACACCGTGATTCCCTGCTGCGCGAGCCAGCTCTTCGTGGTGTCCTCGCTCACGGCGATGAGCACCGTGCAGTAGTTGCGGTTGTCCCCGTGGACCAGCACCTGCGAGATGAGCGGCGAGCGGGCCTTGAGCTTGTTCTCGATCGACTGGGGCGCCACGTACTTGCCGCCCGAGGTCTTGATGAGATCCTTCTTGCGGTCGGTGATGGCGAGGAAGTTGCCGTCGCGCAGCTCGCCGATGTCCCCGGTGTGGAGCCATCCGTCGGCGTCGAGGGCCTCCGCGGTGTCGGCCGGGAGGTTGTAGTAGCCGCGCATGACGCCGCGGCCCTTGATGAGGATCTCGCCGTCCTCCGCGAACTTGACCTGGGTGCTGGGCACCGGCGGCCCGACGGTGCCGAATTTGTACTCGTCCAGCCGGTTCATGAAGGTGCCCGCGCTCGACTCGGTGAGCCCGTAGCCCTCGAGCACGAGGAGGTCGGCGGCGTGGAAGAACTCGGCGATCTCGCGGGAGAGCGGCGCGCCGCCCGAGATGAAGAAGCGGATGCGCCCGCCGAAGCGTGCCTTGAGCTTCGAGAACACCAGCTTGTCCGCCAACGAGAGCTTCACCGAGAGCCAACCCGAGGGCTCCTGCTTCTTCTGGCGCAGCGCGGAGACCTCCTTGCCGACGCTCATCGCCCACGTGAAGATCTTCAGCTTGACCCCGCCGCCTTCGCGCGCGCCGCTGACGACCTTGTTGTAGACCTTCTCGAAGATCCGCGGCACGGCGCCCATGAAGGTCGGCTTCACGACGCCGAGGTTGTCGACGAGGGAGTCGATGTCGCCGTCCACCGCGGTCGGCACGCCGATGCGGATGAACGCGAGCTCCAGCACCTTGGCGAAGGAGTGGGCGAGCGGGAGGAAGAGGAACTGCTTGTCGGCGGGGGTGATGATGCCGAGGTTGTCGATGGCCTCGCCCTCGTAGACCCAGTTGTCGTGGGTCAGCATCACGCCCTTCGGCTTGCCGGTCGTGCCCGAGGTGTAGATGAGCGTGGCGAGGTGGTCGGGGCCCACGGCGTCCGCCACGGCGTCGTACGCGCCGGGGTTCGCGGCATCCCAGGCGTGGCCGATCTTCTCCAGCTCGGCGAGCGACATCACCCAGCCGTCCGCGCTGGCCTTGCCGTCGATGATGTAGACGCGCTCGATGTTCGGGAGCTCGTGGCGCACGGAGGAGAGCTTGTCGACCTGCTTCTGGTTCTCGGCGAACACGAAGCGGCATCCCGAGTCGATCAGGATGTAGGAGCACTCTTCCGGGGTGTTCGACGGATAGATGGTGGTCGTCGCGCCGCCGGCGCACAGGATCCCCATGTCGACGAGGATCCACTCCATGCGGGTCGCGGCGAGGATCGCCACGCGCTGCTCGGCCCCGAGGGCCGCCGCGCGCAGGCCGCACGCGATGTTCCGGGAGCGGGCGCCGACCTCCTTCCAATTGATCACGTGCCAGGCACCTTCCTTGCGGAAGTGGATGGCCTCGGTGTCGGGGGTCGAACGCACGCGGTGGTGGAACATCTCGACCACGGACTTGAAGCTTGCGGATGCCACGGGCACCTCCAAACGCCGTCGTTTAACGTCTACGGGGCGCCGGGTGTAAGGGTTTCGGGAATAGCTCGGTCTGTCGGGGTGAAAGCAGAGGCGGACAAATGACGGAGGCGGCCGGGTGGTTCTACGGCTCGCTCGGAGGCGCCTACGGATCGTTCGGGGGCGAAGGGGCCTCCTTGTACTTCACGGCGCCGGGCTCGACGTGCCAGGAGGCGAGGTCGCGCCACGCGGAGAGCACGTCGATCTTCGCATCCGAGAAGCGTTCGTGCACCGCCACGATCTCGTCCGTCCAATACAGAAACGCGTAGGGTTGGTCCTCGTAGAGGATGGCCTGCAGGTCCCGCCAGATCAGCGCCGAGCGGGCGCCGTCGGGCTCGGCGAGCCCCTCGCGGAGCAGGCGTGTAACCTCGGGGTTTCGATAGTGGGTGAAGTTGTACTCGCTCTCCGCGCCCCAGATGACAGAGGGGTCGACGTAGAGCGACGCCGACCAACCCGACAAGGCGGCGTCGTAGTCGCCGCTCTTCAGGCGCGCGAAGAAGATGGCGCCGTCCAGCGGCTGGAGCTGCACGTCCACGCCGATGGCGCGGAGGTTCGCGGCCACGCGCTCGGCGGCCCCCGTGCGGCGCGGGTTGTCGTCGTTGTACAGGAGCGTGAAGCGGAAGGGCTGGCCCCCCTTGTCGAGCCACCCGTCGGCGTTCGTGTCGGCCCAGCCGAGCTCCCCGAGGCGCGCGCGGGCGTCGTCGGGGCCGTAGGGGATGCGCTTGATGGCGTCGTTGTGGACGCCGCAGAGGGCGGGGGTGACGGTGCCGACCGCGGGGCGCCCGTACACCTCGCCGCTCGTGGCGGAGGTGAGCAGGTCGCGGATGAGGGCGTCGGTGTCGATCCCCATCGCGAGCGCGCGCCGGATCTCGCGGTCGGCGAAGAGCGGGTGGGGTGCGCCCGCGCGATCCACCTCGTTCCAGGCCACGTAGTCCATGGTGCGCCACCCGCGGCGCCGGATCGCGATCTCCGGGTTCGCGGCCAGGGTGTCGGCGTCGGCGACGAGCACGTCCGCCATCAGGTCGATCGTCCCCGCGCGGAGGGCGTCGAGCCGCGCCGCGTAGTCGGGGAGCACCTGGAGGATCACCCGGTCGAGGTGGGGCCGTAGCTCCGGCGCCCCCGTGAAGCGCTCGTTGGGCTCCAGCACGAGGCGGGCGCCCTTCTCCCACGCCGCGACCTTCCACGGCCCGTTCCCCATCGGGGTCTGCGTGTCGAGCGGGTGGTCCCGCAACGAGCGGCGATCGACCGAACGATTGTCCAGGAGGTGCTTGGGCGTGGCGGGCAGCTTCCCGATGTTCGCCAGCATGCGCGTGCGGTCGTAGGCCTCGGTGAACTCCCACTCGATGGTGTTGGGGCTCACGATGCGCGGGGCCGCGCCGGGCTGCACCCGCGCGAGGTTCTCGACGTGCGGGCTCCTCACGTCGGGGTCCGCCACGAGCTTGTAGGTGAACCGCAGATCCTCCGCGGTGACCGGCGTGCCGTCCTGCCACGTCAGCCCGTCGTCGAGCTCCATGCGGATGGTCCGCCCGTCCTCGGAGAAGCTCCAGGTCTTCGCCCAGGCCGGCTTGAAGCGCAGCTCGCAGTCGAAGTCGGTCTGCAGCAGCGGCGTGTGCAGCGCCTCGACGACCGCGCCGTCCGCCGGGGACTGGTAGAGGACCGGGAGGAAGTCCTTCACATCCGCGGGGACGCCGATGATCAGCGTGTCACCGCCGCCGGGCGCGACCGCGGGGGCGCCGGCCGGGGGCGTGCATGCCGCGAGGGAGAGGAGCCCCATCGCGGACGGGAACCGGAGGCGAACGCCGATGATCAGCTTCCGTTCGACGCGTCGGGCGTGGGCGTGCCGTACTGCATCGCGTCCGCGCCTTCGTTGCCGTCGGGAATGCGGGCCGCCGAGATGTCGGGCTGCTGGCTCCCGTACTCGATGGCGTCGACCATGACGGATTCGCCGCCGACCGCGTAGGTCAGCACGAGGGTCTCGCCGCCGCTGGAGAGGTTGAAGCTCGTGTGGCGGTCGCCCTGGCTGGGCGCGCCGGAGTCGCCCTCGCCGTCGTCGTCGTCGCACCAGAAGAGCGCGAAGCCGGCGGCGTCGATGCCCTGGCCGCTCGGGAGCGCCCACTTCAGGGGCACGCCGGGGTCATCGGACAGGTACAACCCTTCGAACTGCACGATCGCCGTGCCGGTGTTGTAGAGCTCGATCCAGTCGTCGTACTCGCCGGCGCTATCGGCGACGGTGGTGTCGTTCACTGCGAGGAACTCGTTGATCACCACGGTGGGCCGGGTCAACGAGGACGTGTTCGTGTCGGTGTCACCCGAGGTGTCGTCGCCCACGGCGATGTCGTTGGTGCCGGCGCAGGCCAGGAGGAGGGGGAGCAGGAGGGGCATCGCGGAGGACTCCGTTCGGGCTCGACCGTGTCGGTGGAGCAGGAGGTGGGACGAGCTATGGCTTTCCTGGTAGGCGCGCGGGTGGCCCGCGGAAACCTGCGCCGGACATCGGGGCGGGCGCCACGCCGGTCCGACGACCCCGCGACGTTCGCATGGCAGTAGTGTAGCACCGTACCCCACGCTCGGTAGCCGGGACCGCAGTTCACGGGCGGGTTGGCGCTCCCCCGCTCGGAGTACGGTGGTAGGATCGGACCTTCCCCAGCTGAGGTGTGCGTGTCCCAGAAGAAGACGAAGATCCTCTTCATCAAGTACCACGAGGCCGCGGATCAGCAGCCGCTGAGCAAGAAGGCCGCGGAGAAGCTCGGGATCTTCCCTTCCTTGGCGCTCGCCCAGCTCGCGGCCTGGTGCCGCCACCACGGGTACCAGGTCGGCCTCATCGACCTGCACGCCGAGAACCTCTACCCGAAGGACGCCGGCGGCCGCGTCCGCGACTTCGCGCCCGACATCGTCGCCCTCACCTCGAAGACCCTCGGCTGGCCCGCGGTCATCGAGATCGCGCAGATGGTCAAGGCCGAATACCCCCGCGCGCTCGTCGTGGTGGGCGGGCCGCACATGTCGATCTACCCCAAGGAGTCCCTCACCTGGGACTGCTTCGACATGGGCGTCGTCGGCGACGGCGAAGAGACCATGGTCGACATCTGCGATCACGTGGAGAGCGGGTCCGACCTCGACAAGATCCCCGGCACGGTCGTCCGCACGAAGGACGGCGAGATCGTCCAGAACCCGAGCCGCCCCGTCCCGAAGGACATCGACCGCTACCCGATGCCCGCGTGGGACCTCCTCCCGGTCAGCAGCTACAACTGCCTGACGCTGCTCAAGCCGTTCGCCACCATGGTGACGACGCGCGGCTGCCCCTGGCACTGCGGCTACTGCTCGCAGGTCTACAGCGAGAAGCTCCGCTTCCGCGACCCGATGCTCGTGGTCGACGAGATGGAGCACCTCGAGAAGACCTACGGGGTGCGCGAGATCGTCATGTTCGACGAGACGTTCACCATCGGCAAGAAGCGCATGCGGAAGCTCTCCGAGGAGATCCTCCGGCGCAACCTGAAGGTGAAGTTCAACATCCGCGCCCGCGTCGACACGGTGGACCGCGAGACCCTCACGCTGCTCAAGCGCGCGGGCTTGAAGAGCATCCACATGGGCGTCGAGGCCGGCACCGACCGCGTCCTCAAGATCATGAACAAGCAGATCACCCGCGAGCAGACCGTGCGGGCGTTCCGCATCGCGCGTGAGGTCGGCATCGAGACCCGCGGCTACTTCATGGTCGGCTACTACGACGCCACCCCCGAGGACGTCGAGGAGATGATCCGCTTCTCGTCGAGCATCGGGCTCGACTGGGCGAGCTACTCCGTCGCGACGGCCCTGCCCGCGACCGACCTCTACCGGATCGCCCAGGAGCGCGGCTACGTCGACGGCGACTTCTGGCGCCGCTACACGATCAACGGCGGCGGCCCCATCCCGCAGCTCGAGACCGAGACCTTCACCGCCGAGCGCCTCCGCCAGTACCGCACGAAGGCGTACATGAACTTCTACCTGCGTCCGGACCTCATCCGGCGCAAGCTGTCGAAGTCCGAGGGCCGCGAGGAGCTCATGGAGATGCTCGGCGGCGTGACCGTGCTCTCCGAGATCCTGAAGAGCTCGATCATGAAGGCCGTGCCGAGCGTGGGGATCGGCAAGTGGGGCACGGTCTAGCCTGGTACGATCGAAGGGCGTGACGCGCTTGGGGCAGGGGGGCTCCGCCCCCCCGCAACGCCCCCCCGTGACCTCCGAGGGTGCCCTGCCCGCCGAGCTCCCCGTCACGCCCACCCTCCGCGAGGCCCTCCGGTTCTGGACCTGGCTCGGGTTCGTGAGCTTCGGCGGGCCCGCCGGCCAGATCGCCGTGATGCACCGCGAGCTGGTCGACGGTCGGCGGTGGATCAGCGAGAAGCGCTTCCTGCACGCCCTCCAGTACTGCATGGTGCTGCCGGGCCCGGAGGCGCAGCAGCTCGCGACCTACATCGGGTGGCTCCTGCACGGCACGATCGGGGGGATCGCCGCGGGTGCGCTGTTCGTCCTGCCGTCCCTCGGCATGCTCATCGGGCTCGCGTGGCTCTACGTGGCCCACGGAGACCTCCCCGTCGTCACCGCGGTCCTCTCCGGGGTGCGCCCCGCCGTCGTCGCGGTGGTGCTCGGCGCCGCGTGGCGCATCGGCAAGCGCACGCTCCGCCACCCCGCGCTCGTGGCGCTCGCGGTCGCCGCGTTCGTCGGCATCTACGTCTTCGACGTGCCGTTCCCCTGGATCGTGCTCGGCGCCGCGCTCGTCGGGGCGGTCGGCGGGCGGCTGGCACCAGGGGCCTTCGCGGTCGGCGGGGGGCACGCGCCCGTGACGGGGGGCCCGGGCGGGGCCGCGGTGCTCGACCACGACACGCCGCTCCCGGCATGGGCCCGGTTCTCGCCCGCGCGGCTGGCGATGCAGGGGGCGACCGCCCTGGCGATGTGGGGCGTCGCCTACGGGGGGCTCCTGGCCGCGGCGGGCGGCGGCGAGAGCACGCTCGCGCGGATGGCGAGGTTCTTCACGCAGGCCGCGCTGCTGACGTTCGGGGGCGCGTACGCCGTGCTGCCCTACGTCTACCAGGGCGCGGTGGACACCCACGGCTGGCTCCAGGGCCCGCAGATGATGGACGGCCTCGCGCTCGGCGAGGCGACCCCCGGGCCGCTCATCATGGTCGTGACCTGGGTGGGCTTCCTCGGTGGGTGGCAGGTGCCGGTGCCCGGGTGGCCGGTGGCGCTCTCGGCCGTGGCGGCGGCGCTCGTCGCGACGTTCTACACGTTCCTCCCCTCGTTCCTCTTCATCCTGGCGGGCGGCCCGCTGGTCGAGGCCACGCGGGACATGCCGCGGCTCTCCGCGCCGCTCGCGGGGGTCACGGCCGCGGTGGTGGGCGTGATCGTGAACCTCGCCGTGTTCTTCGCCGTGCACGCCATCTTTCCGCACGGCACCGGCGCGGCGCCGGACCTGCTCGCCATCGTCGTCGGCATCGGAGCGGGCGTCGCGGTGTTCCGGTACGACGCGGGGGTGATGAAGCTCCTGCTCGTGGCCGCGTTTGTGGGATGGATCGCGTCGCTCGTGCGGTGATCCGAAGTTCCGCGCGCCCGTGACACGCCCGCGACAAACTGCGGGTAGGGAGACGTCCCATGACCCGCATCGCCCACCTGTCCGACCTGCACCTGCTCGAGCCCGCTGTCGGCACGCGCCGCGGGAAGGACTGGTTCCGCGTCCACTACCTGAGCCTCAAGCGCTCGTTGGACTACGTGTCCCGGCGGGCGCGAGCGGAGCAGGCACTGCGCGCGGCCTGGGAACATGGGTTCGACCACCTGGTCATCACGGGTGACCTCACGGAGGACGGCGCGCTCGTCCAGTACGAGGTCCTCGCCGACGTGCTCGAGGCGAGCGGGATCCCCGCCGAGAAGATCACGCTCCTGCCCGGCAACCACGACGCCTACGGCACCGCGATGCCCTGGGACCTCGCGATCGCCGGCCCGCTCGCGCGCTGGGCCGACACGAGCCGCGAGGGCGGCGCCGCCTGGTTGGACGACTGCGTCATCGTGCCGGTGTCGAGCGCGATCCCGCAGACCTTCCTCCGCTCGTCCGGCCGCATCGGGGGCCACGCGCTCGACCACGTCGGGGCCATCGCCTCGCGCGAGCCCGGCCGCCCCGTCGTCATCGCGCAGCACCACCCGCCCTACGCGGTGATGCACCAGTGGGTGCACGGGCTCCTCAACCACGAGGCGGTCACGGGGCTCCTCGAGGCGCGGGACAACGTGTCCGTGCTCCACGGGCACATCCACCGTCGCAAGGAGCGCGGGCTCTACGCCGGCGGGCCGCTCCGCATCTTCTCGCCCTTCGCGGTGGCGGACAACGTGGCGCCGCTCCGCATGTACGAGGTGGCGGACGGGCTGTTGCACCCGCTGACGGCGCTCGCGCCGCGCCCCGACCCGCTCGGCGCCGTGTGCCGCGATGTCGAGGCCATGGGCAGCGTCGTGCTGCGCGACGTCGAGGCCATCGGCGAGCACGTGCGGCGGGACGTCGAGCAGCTCGGCGAGGCCCTGCGCCACGACGTCGAGAGCCTGGGCGAGACCCTCCGGCACGACGTCGAGCAGCTCGGCGAGGCCCTCCGCTCCGACGAGCGGGGGCCGGCGGTGCGGCGGGCCTGAGGAGCGCGGCGGGGCTGCGGCGGCGCGGAATGCTGCGGCGGCGCTAGGCCACCTCGACCGTCCCCAGCGGCGTCGCCACCCCGTCGATCTGCGCGGCGAGCAGGTGCGTGCCCGCCATGGCCGCGCGCGTGGTGTGGTCGCGCAGCGAGATGGACTTGCGCAACACGACGCGCTCGCCCGGCGCGAGGTCCACGGTGCGGAGCTTGAACACCTTGCGCCGCCCCGCCGCGCTGCGGCCGGGGAAGCCGACGACGAGGTCGACCACCGCGCGGGAGGCCGCGGTGCCGGTGTTCTGGACGTGCACGACCACGGGGAGCGTGCCCCCGAGCGCGGCGGTGGCGGGGAGGTCCGCCCGTACGTCGAAGGTCCCGCCGCCGGCCCCGAGCAGCGCGATGGCGCCCAGATCGCCCTTCTTCACGCGGTCGCGGAGGGCGTGGCGGACCAGCGCCACGCGCTCGGCGGGGGCGTCGACGAGCCACGCGCGGCACACCGCGAGGAGCACGTCCGGGTGGTCCTTCCCGATGTCGTTGAGGTTGTTGGCGACCGAGCGGCGGACGTACTCGGAGGGGTCGTCCCGGAGCGCGGCGAGGAGCGGCAGGATCGGCCCGGGATCCGCCTGGAGCGCGCGTAGACGCCGGCCCCAGGGCAGGCGGGGGCGTGTCCCCTCGGAGACGAGGCGGCGGACGTGCGCGTCGGGATCGGAGACCCACACGTGGAGCCGCGCGAGCGTGAGCTCCGGCCAGCGCTCGATGTAGGCGCGGATCGAGAACTCGCAGGTGAACCGCGTGGTGAGCGTGCGCTGCGCGTCGAGCGCGGCCTCGGGGTGCTCCAGGCCGTGCGTGGCCACGAACATCGTGTGCGGCAGGTACACGAAGGCGCTCATCCCGGTGAACGTGCCGCGCTCGTCGAGCGGCGCCCCGAGCGAGCGGACCACGAGCTCGAGCGCGCGCAGGCGGTCCGCCGGGAGGGCGCGTGCCATCGCGTCGGCGATGTGCTGGCCCCGGCCGAGGAGCTCCTTGGTGTCGAGGCCATCGCTGGCCTCCGCCACGAACGAGGCGAGCGGGAAGGCGGGCTCGACCGCGTGGAGCATCGCGCCGATGATCCGCACGCGCTCGGCGTTGAAGAACGCCTTCAGGGGCTCGGCCATGCGCTACCCCCGGTTCTGCATGTGGGTGGCGACGTTCCCGAGCGCCTCGGAGAGGCCCGCGCGGAGCTGGGGGTCCGCCACGACCTCGGCCAGCGCGAGGTCCATGCACCGCATCCAGGCGTCCCGCGCGGCGGTGTCGACCGCGAACGGGAGGTGGCGCGCGCGCAGCCGGGGGTGGCCCTTCCGCTCGATGTAGAGCGAGGGGCCGCCGAGCCACCCGGAGAGGAACCAGTAGAGCTTGTCGCGGCTCTCGCCGAGGTCCGCGGGGTGCATCGCGCGGATGGTGCGGGCCTCGTCGAGCACGTCCATGTGGTCGTAGAAGCGGTCGACGAGACGGCGCACGACGGGGTCGCCGCCGAGGGCGTCGTAGAGGGTGTCGGGCATCCGGCGGAGCTAACGCGCTCGCGTCCGCTCCGACCGGGGCGTCCGGCCGGGTCGGGCCCCCGCGTGGCGCGCGGGTTTGACGATTCGTGTCCACCGCCGCGGGGACTGCGCTTATCCTTCGCGATGTGCAGCCGACTTACCCGGGCCTCCTGATCCTGGCCGCCGCGCTCCTGGCGCTCGCCCCCGTGTGGGGGATCGGCGCGTGGCTCCTGTTCATGTCCCTGCGCCGCCGCGCCTACTTCCGCTACAAGGGGATGGAGCCGCCGCCGCTCTCGAACCTCGCCTTCGCGCAGTACGCGCTGCGCGAGGGGATCTCGATGTTGACCCTCCTCTGGTGGCGGGCCCGCGCAGCCCTCTCCGACGGTCCGCGCGCGCCGACCGGCCCGGTCACCGGCCCGCCGGTGCTGTGCGTCCACGGCATCACCCAGAACGGCACCAACCTCTGGGGCATCCGGCGCGCCCTCGGGCGCCGGGGTCGCGCCACCCGCGCGGTCTCCCTCGGCCTCTTCGGCCGCCCGCTGACCGCCTACGTGCCGCCGCTGGAGCGCGCTTTCCGCGAGCTGGTCGCGGCCTCTCCCGACGGCCGCGTCGACGTCGTGGCCCACTCGATGGGCGGCGTCGTCTTGCGCATGATGCTCGCCGGGCACCCCGACCTCGCGCCCCACCTCCGCCGCGTCGTGACGCTCGGCAGCCCCCACGCGGGCACGGCGAGCGGCCGTGGCCTCCCGCTCGGCGGATCCGTGCGGCTCCTGGGCCGACGCTCGGCGCTCCTGCGGGACCTCCCCGGCTTCCCGAGCAGCGCCACGCTCACGACGGTGTCCGCGCGCCACGACCTCATCGTCTACCCGCAGGACACCTGCCACCTGCCCGGCGCGCGCACCATCGACCTCCCGGACATCGGCCACGTCGGGCTCCTGACGCGCCGGGTCGCGATCGAGCGCGTGGTGGACGTGGTGTGCGAGGACGACGCCGCGGCCGCCGAGCGCCAGGCCTTCGGAGACCGGGCCTGCGAGCCCGCGCCGCCCGACACCGCCGAGGACGGCGGCCCGACGGAGATGCTGGCCTCGACCTGACCCCGCGCCGCCCGCGGCAGCGCACGGATACATTCCATGGTCATGCGCAGCCGTCGTCGCGTCGCCACGGGATGCCCCCGGTCGGTCCTCCTCGCGCTCGCGCTCGCCGCCTGCCGTCCCCCTCCGGCCACGCCCCCCGCCGCGCCCGTTCCCGAGCGCCCCGGCGTCCTCCGCCTCGGCCCCCCGTCGCCCTCCGTCGGCATCTACGGCATCGCCGCGCCCCCCGGCGACGGCCTCGTCTACGTCTCGAACCTCCACGTGCCGTTCCTCACCGTCGTCGACGCCGCGACCGGCGCGTGGATCGACGCCGTCGACCTGCGCGAGGGCTGCGCGGAGCGCGCCTTCTTCCCGCGGCTCCTCGTCGCGGGGCGCGTGTTGTGGGTGACCGACCAGGAGGACGAGCGCCTCTGCCGCTACGACCTCGACGCGGCCGCTTGGCTCGAGCCCGTCGACGTCCCCGGGCTCGGCGGGGGGCTCGTCGTCAGCGGGAGCGACCTCTGGGTGGCGACGGAGGCCGCGCTCCTGCGTCACGACGGCACCGGCTTCGTCGAGACCCTCCCCGCGCCCGGCTGGGCCAGCGCCCTGGACATGGACGGCGGCACCTTCGCGCTCCTGATGGGCCCCGACGAGCGCGTCGCCGTGCTCGACCGCGACGGCACGATCGCCTGGGAGGCCGACGTGCGGGGCCGCGCGCTCAACGACATCGCCCTGCTCGACGGGCGCGTGTTCGTGACCGAACGCGTCGGCGGCGACGTCATCGCGCTCGCGGCCACCGCCGAGGGCCTCGGCGCCGAGGTCGACCGTGTGCACACCGGCTCCGACACCTTCGCGGTCGACCGCCTCGGGGATCTCCTCCTCGTCACCAACCGCCAGGGCGCCGCGCTCCCGGCCTCTGGCGCCTACGAGGGCGATCCCTCGCTCGTCACCGCGTTCGACGCCGGCCTCGCGCGCCGCTGGACCGTCTCCCTCGACAAGACCATCCACTTCCTCGCCTGGGACGGCGCCCGCCTCTGGGCCGCGAACGAGGATGCCCTGCGGCTCTCCGCCATCGACCCCGTCGCGGGTGTGGAGACGCTGCGCACCGAGCCCCTCGGACTCACGATCGACCACCTCGCCGAGGCCGACGGCGCCGTGTTCTTCGGCAGCCACCTCACCGACGAGCTGTGGCGCGTGGGGCCGGACGGCGCCTCCACCGCCGCGACCGTGTGCGGGTGGCCCTTCCTCGGGGTGCCGGTGTCCGCCGGGCTCGTCGTGCCCTGCCAGGAGGACGGCGAGGTGTGGACGCTCGACCCCGCCACGCTCGAGGTCCGCGCCGCCGAGGACCGCTCCGAGACCCTCTTCCCCGTGTGCGCCGAGGGGCTCTGCACCGGCCACGACACGCTCCTCGCCGCGGCCGCCGTGACCGGCACCGACGGCAACGACACCGTCGTCTACTCCGACCCCCACGCCGGCAGCCTCCGCTGGACCGACGGCCGCGTCGTCGAGCTGGGCGACTTCCCCGTGCCCGGGGCGCTCCGTCACTTCGACGTCGCCGCGCTGGCCGGAGGGGTCGTCGCCTTCGAGCCGCGCGTCCCGACGCTCTACCGGGTCACCGACGCCGTCGACTCGACCCTCCCGGTCGACACCCCCACCGCCACCTTCGCGCTGGTCCCCGACGGCGACCGCGTGTGGGTCGGCGGCATCGCGCGGGACGCCGGGCTCGCGGAGGTCGCGCGGCTGCCCGAGGGGCTCGTCGCCCAGGCGGCGGGGGAGGGGTGGATCGTGGCGGTCGATGGCGAGGACCTCGTCGTGGTGGACGGCGACACCCTGGTGGAGGCCGGCCGGCTCGCGATCGAGGGGCTGCGGGTGCCTCCGTGGCGCGGCATCGACGGCACGTTGGGGCCGCTGCGCGTCCGCGTGGTCGACGGCGAACTCCTCGTCGCGAACACGATGCGCGGCACGTTGGAGCGGCGCGCGCTCCCCGGGCTGGGGCCGTGCGGCGAGGACACGCCGGTGCCGGCGGGGCGGTGGGCGGACCTCGACGGCTTGCGGTAGCCGGCCCGGCCGGGGTCGAGCCAGGATAGGTCCGGGGTCCGCTTCTACCTGGAGTTCGAGCCATGTCCCTGCTCACCCGCGCCGAGTCCACCGAGTACGAGGAGACCTCCCGTCACGCCGACGTCATGGCGTTCGTCGACGCGTTGGCGTCGCGAGACGACCCGCGCTTGACCGTCTCCTCCTTCGGCACGAGCCCCCAGGGCCGGCACCTCCAGCTGCTCGTCCTCTCCGCCCGCGGCGTCCGCACCGCCGAGGAGTCCCGCCGCCTCGGCCTCCCCGTGGTGCTCGTGCTCAACGGCATCCACGCCGGCGAGGTCGAGGGCAAGGAGGCGAGCCTCATGCTCGTGCGCGACCTCCTCGACGGCAAGCCCGGCTTGGACCCCGACCTGCTCGAGAAGGTCACGCTCCTCGTCGTCCCGCTGTTCAACCCCGACGGCAACGACGCCATCGATCCCGGCAACCGCCGCCTGAACCTCCCGAAGCTCGAGGGCCAGATCGGGCCGCCCACCGGCGTCGGCACGCGGGTGAACGCGTCGGGGGTGAACCTCAACCGCGACTACATGCGCCAGGAGGCCCTGGAGATGCGCCTCCTCCAGTCGCGGGTGGTGCAGGTGTGGGAGCCCGAGCTCACCATCGACAACCACGCGACGAACGGCTCGGTGCACCGCTTCTCGATGACCTACGACGTGCCCCACACCGTCGAGAGCGGCCGCGAGGAGCCCGTCCGCTACGTGCGCGAGCGGCTCCTGCCGCCGGTCACCGCCGCGATGAAGCGCAACCACGGGATCGACGCGGGCTGGTACGGCAACTTCGTCGAGGACGAGCGCGTGCTCGACGCCCGGGGCGAGGCCGACCCCACGAGTACCGTGCGCGAGGGGTGGATGACCTACCCGCACCACCCGCGCTTCGGGAGCAACTACCGCGGGCTCACCAGCCGCATGGACCTGCTCCTGGAGTGCTACTCCTACATCCCGTTCGCCGAGCGCGTCCGCACCGCGTACGCGTTCGTCCTGGAGACGCTCCGCTACGTCGCGGCCCATGGCGCCGAGGTCCTGGAGACCGTCGCCGCGAGCCGCACCCCACGCGCCCGCATCGCCGTGCGCTACCGGCTCGACACCCTGCCCGATCCCGTCGAGATCCTCACACGCACGCCCCGCACGCTCGAGGGCGAGCCCACCGCCGTGACGCTGCCCTACTTCGCGCGCTTCGTCGGCACGACCGTCGTCGACCGGCCCGCCGCCTACCTCGTGCCGCCCGAGGTCGCCGAGCACCTGCGCCGCCACGGCCTCCTCGTCGCGGAGGCGGCCGGCCCCTACGAGGTCGAGGTCGCGATGGTCCAGGGCCAGGCCACCGAGGGCGGGCGCAAGATCCTCGAAGCCGCCAAGGTCGGCGAGCTCCAGGTGGCCTGGGCGCGGAGCACGCGCGTGGCGCCGGCGGGGTGGTCGCTCATCGTGACGGAGCAGCCGCTCGGGGCCATCGCGGTCTATCTGTGCGAGCCCGAGAGCGACGACGGCGCCGTGGAGAACGGCCTCGTCCCGGCGCCGGCTTCGGGCGAGGAGTACCCGGTGTGGCGGGTGGTGGCGGGGTAGCCAGGCCGGCTAACGCACGGCCTGTCTATCTTTATCGGGTCGGGGGCCCGGCTGGGGCCCAAGGTTGACCAACCTGGTCGATCGTTCTATGTTCGAGGATGGCGGACACCAGACCCGGGCAGGACATGGACCCCATCAACATCTACGACGCAAAGACCCACCTCTCCGAGCTCGTGCAGCGGGCGAGCGAGGGCGAGGAGATCTTGATCGCGCGGAACGGCAAGCCGGTGGCGCGGCTCGTACCGCTCGAGCGAGCCGTCGTTCGCCGCCCTGGCGGGTGGGAGGGCAAGGTCTGGCTCGCGCCGGACTTCGACGCCGCGGACGAAGAGATCGCGGCCCTGATGTCCGACCCCGCGTCCGAGGAGTGAACCTCCTACTCGACAGCTACGTCTTCCTCTGGTGGAAGTCGGCCGATCCGCGGCTCACACCGGCCGTTGTCGACGCCATCGGCACGGCGGCCGTCGTCTACGTGAGCGCCGCGACGACCTGGGAGCTGGGTCTGAAGATCAACCTCGGCAAGCTGCGGCTGCCCGAGGCCGTGGAGGATGGCGTTCGCACCGCGGGGTTCCGGGAGCTGCCCATGACCTTCCGGCACACGCGCCTGGCGGTGGAGCTTCCCATGCACCACAAGGATCCGTTCGACCGGATGCTGGTCGCCCAGGCGGCCGCCGAGGGACTGACCATCGTGACACACGACACCCTGATCACCCGGTACGAGGTCGCCGTCCTCCGCGTCCCCTGACGGACACCGCCATCGGGATACCAGCCATCGTGCCTACCGTCCTCACCCTCGCGCCCGCGTTCGGCGGCGGCCGCTTCGGCCCCTTCACCACCGGAAACGTCTCCATCGGGAGCGACGCCCAGTGCCAGGTGCTCGTCAGCGCCGAGCTCGGCGTGCTGCCGATCCACGCGTGGGTCACCGAGCGGGCCGGCGGGTGGACCCTTCACCCGGGCGCCCCCGGCGCGGTGCTGTTCGTCAAGAAGGGCGGCCGGGGCGCGCCGGTCACCGGGCCGACGGACCTCGCGGCGGGGGACAGCTTCTCGCTCGCCACCCGTGAGGGCGTGACCTTCGTCGTCGGCGGCACGACGAGCCCCGCGGCGCAGGCCTCCGCGAGCACCACGAGCCGCCCGGCGAGCCGCCCCGCGCGGGCCCGCCCCACGATCTCCGGCCCGCAGGCACCCGCCCGGCGCACCCCCTCGGGGCCCCGGCGCGGTCCGCCCACCGCGGGCGCCATCGCCGACGAGGCGCAGCGCATGGCCGAGGTCGAGATGATGCGGTTCGGGCCGATCCAGCAGATGCGCCAGGCGCTGTTCCGTTACAACGCGGGGACGTTCTTCCAGCCGCGGTACATCGTGGGGGCGCTGTTCGCGATGGTGAGCGGCGGGTTCGTGATGTGCACGGGGGCGGCCGCTTGGATCTGGACCCGCCTGTAGGGATGGATCCGGGGGGCGCGTCCCCGGCGAGGACGCCGGGGTCGGCCCCTTCCAGGCGCGGCCGGGGGCCGCGGTCGTCCGGTCGCGGCGCCCGGACGGACCGGCCGCGCGGGGCGCGTCCGCCTTCCAGGCGCCTCGCGCGGGGGAGCGCGATCGTCGGCTTGCTCTGCTGCCTCGCGTCGTGCGCCGAGCCGGCGTCGCCCGCGCTGCCCTCCCGGGTGCGGCTCCTCGCGCCGCTGCACCGCCCGAGCGGCGACCAGTGGATGGGCAGCACGGGCTGGGACTTCCTCGACACGCCGCTTGGCCTGCTCGTCCACGGGACCCCCGCGGTGCTCCTGCGCGGGGACGGCGGCGTGGAGCGCCACGCCCTCCCGGGGTGGGCGTCCGAGGCGGACGATCTCGGCCGGATCTTCGTGGAGGACCCCCACGGCAACACTGCGTACGACCTCCGCACCCGGCGGACGGACGTGGACTTCGACGCACCCGACCCGCCCGCCGGCGTGACGCGGGACTGGCCCCGGAGCCGCGTGGACGGGGCCACGCAGGCGTGGGCAGACGGTACGGGGCAAGTGATCGTGCGTCAGGACGGGGTCGTGCGGCGCGGCCAGGTGTCGTTGCCCGCCCCGAAGATGAGCGCCACCTTCGTCGAGGTCGGCGGCGGCCGGGTCTTCGTCGTGTACGCGCCGGTGTTCCGCGCGGCCCTGGGCACGCCCAAGGGGAGCCTCGACCCGGATGCGCCCTACGTCGTCGTCACGCTCTCGCTCGCGACGCTGGAGGAGGAGCCCGGAGCCCGCTTCACCCGCACGGCGGCGCTCCCGTATCGGCCGTGGCGCAACACCGGCGTACGGGGCGCGGCGTGGGCGCCCGAAGGCCTCTACACGCTCGTCGACGGGCAGGTGGGGCGCCTGACGAGCGGCGAATGGACGCCCATCCCGGGCCTCGACGGCACCATGGCGCTGCACACGGCGCCCGACGGGACGGTCTGGGCGGGCGGCACCCGGCTCTGGCGCCTGCGCGGCGATGCGCGGGATCTCGTGCTCGACGCGCTCCCCGCCGAGGGCGACCCCACCACGTTCACGTACGACGCAGCCACGGGCGCGGTCGCCCGCGCGCGGCCGGGCGAGCTGGCCTTCGTGCCGAGGTACGTGGAGCGCTACCCCTTCTTGCGTCCGTTCGTGCGCGGGCGCGGCATCCCCGCCGCGGAGAGCGCGTTCCTCGCCGACGGCACGCGCGTCTGCGGCCAGCCCGCCCACCCCGCCGGCTTCGTGACGCTCTTCGGCGACTGCGACGACTGGGTCGGCCTCACCGGGCTCGGCGCGGTCCTGCGCGGCGGGGGCGCCGTGGGCGCGGAGACCGTCGAGGCGATGGCACCCCCCGTCGGCGAGGCGCGCGCCCTCGATCGGGTGGGCGACCGCCTCTACGTCGGCGGCACCGAGGCACTGGCGGTGTGGGACGGCACCGGCTGGAGCCGCGTCCCGGTGACGAGCCCGGTCGACACGCTCTCCGCCTGGCGCGACACCACGGACGAGACGATCTGGTGGGCCGGGGCCGACCTCTGCCGGCTCGACCGCGCCCGCGAGGCCGCGCCCCGGTGCCAACCGCTCCCCACCGAGGACGGCGCCATGCCGCTCGCCGTCAAGGACCTCGTCGCGACGCGGGCGGGCGCGCTCGCCGTGACCAACTACGCGTCGCTGCTGGTGGCCACGCCCGAGGGGGCTGCGCCGCGGGCGGTGCCGCCCGACCGGTGGCAATCCCTCCTCGCCGATCCCGTGCGCGGCGTCGTCTGGGCGCTCCGCGCCGAGGGCCACGGAGAGCTCGTGGCGCTCGCCCCCGAGACCGGCGCGGCGCTCTGGAGCTGGCCCGTACCGGGCGACGCCTGGTACGCCCGCCTCGGCGACGACGGCGCCGGGGGCCTCACGATGTGGGAGATGTCGGACCGGAAGGTGCTCCGCTTCGCGCTCGATCCGTGACGACCGTCGCCCGCTGCCCGACCTGCTGAAACATTGACTTGCATCGCGCGCCCCGGCACGTGTATCACTCGATGAGAGGCCACCATGAACCTGCTCCTCTCGAGCCTCCTCGTCTCCACGGCCCCCGCCTTCGCGGGGGACCCCCCGCCGCCGCCCGCGGTCGTCTACACCGACGGCGCGCGCCGCGAGATCGAGGCCGCCGTCGACGAGGTGGAGGGCTGGCTCGCCGCCGCGGAGCGCCGCGAGGACGTGGACGAGCGCATGTGCCTGCGCGCCAAGCTCACGCCGCTCACCACCTACGCGGTCGTGGCCGCGGGCGCGTCGCTGGCGCTCGGCGACCACCTCGCCGCGGGCGACACCGCCGCGATGGCGCTCGACGTGCGGCAGGTGAGCGTCGCGGTCGACCGCGCGCGCACCCTCTCCGAGCAGGCGAAGGCCTGCCTCGTCGAAGCGGGGCCCGGGCTGTCGACGCTCGAGGATCCGGACCTGTGGTACGCCCTGCCGGACCGCTGGCCCGAGATCGAGATCGGGGGCGGGTGCGGGGACAGCGACACGGTGCCGATGGCCTCTCCCTGCTGATGGGCCACCGGATTCCTGGAGGTCGCCGGGGAGCCGTCCGTCCGCGCTTCGGGTTAGGGCCGCGCACGCCGGAGCCTATGCCGTGACCCGCGTGTCCACAGTCGCCGACCTCCTGCACGTCCGGGCCGAGCGCGCGCCCGACGCCCGCGCCTTCCGCTTCCTCGGGGCCCGTGACGGCGACGCGGACGATGTCTCCGCCGCCGCCCTCCACGCCCGCGCCTCCGCGCTCGCGGCGCGCCTCGACGTGGCCCCGGGGGACCGCGTCCTGATCCTCCATCCGCCCGGTAACGGCTACATCGCCGCCTTCTTCGGCTGCCTCCTGGCCGGCGCGGTGCCCGTGCCCGCCTACCCGCCGCGCATGAACCGGAACCTGGAGCGCATCCAGGCGATCATGGCGGACGCTGGCGCGTCCGTGGCCGTGAGCACCGCCGCCATGGCCGCCCGGCTCTCGCCCGAGCCCGAGCTCGCGGGCCTGCGGTGGGTCGCGGAGGACGCCCCCGACACCGCGGGCCCGTTCACGCCCGTGCGGGTCGCCCCGGAGACCGTCGCGTTCCTGCAATACACGTCGGGATCCACCGGCACGCCGAAGGGCGTCATGGTGACGCACGCCAACCTGCTAGCGAACCTCGCCGCGATCATCGAGCGCTTCCGCCTCGGCCCGCACAGCCGCGGCGTGATCTGGCTCCCGCCCTTCCACGACATGGGCCTCATCGGCGGCATCCTCGCCCCGATGGCGGCGCTGTTCCCGTGCACCCTGATGGCCCCGACCACGTTCCTGGTGCGGCCTTCGGCGTGGCTCACGGCGGTGTCGCGGGAGCAGGCCACCGTGAGCGGCGGGCCGGACTTCGCGTGGGCGCTGGCCACGCGGCGGGTCTCCGAGGCGGTGCGGGCGACGCTCGATCTCTCCGCCTGGGACGTCGCGTTCACGGGCGCGGAGCCCGTGCGGCCCGCCACCCTGGCGAAGTTCGTCGAGACCTTCGCGCCGTGCGGCTTCCGGCCCGGCTCGTTCCTGCCCTGCTACGGGCTCGCCGAGGGCACGCTCATCGTGAGCGGCGTCGCCGACCGGAAGGGCGCGACCATGGCGCGGGTGTCGGCGGAGGCGCTCGCGCGCATGCAGGTCGAGCCCGGGGACACCGAGATCGTGAGCTGCGGCCCCGCCGCGCTCGACACCGAGCTGCGGATCACCCACCCGGAGACCGGCGCCGTGCTCGGCGAGGGCCACGTGGGCGAGATCCAGGTGCGCGGGCCCGGCGTCGCGGCCGGCTACTGGGGCCGCCCCGAGGCGACCGCGGAGGCTTTCCCCGACGGCTGGCTGCGCACCGGAGACCTCGGCTTCCTCGCCCGCCACGAGCTCTTCGTGACCGGGCGCCAGAAGGATCTCGTCCTGCTGCGCGGGCGCAACCTCTACCCGCAAGATCTCGAGGTCGCGGCCGAGGCCGCGCACACCGACCTGCGCGGGAACTCCAGCGCGGCCTTCGGGGTGGAGGTCGACGGCGAGGAGCGCCTCGTCCTCGTCCTCGAGGTCGACGCCCGGCGGGTCCCCGAGCCGACCGCCATCACGGACGCCGTAATCGTCGCGATCGCGCAGGCGTTCGACGCGAGCGTGCACGCCGTCGTGCTGCTCCCCGCCGGGGGCATCCCGCGCACCAGCAGCGGCAAGGTGCGCCGCGCGGCCACCCGGCTGGCGTGGCTCGCCGGGACCCTCACCGCGTCGGACGAGGACGGCGCCTCGTAGGAGGTCGCCGGAGAGTCGCGTATCGTGGGCGCGATGCTGCTCCTGCTCGCCGCGGCCTGCGACGCCGACCCGGTCCCTCCCGTCGCGACGGATCCCGTCGACGAGGTGCCCGCGGCCTGCGTCGGCGCGCCCGCGGTGACGTGGGAGAGCTGGGGCGAGGGCTTCTTCCGCACCTACTGCAACGCGTGCCATGCCGCCGACACGCCGGATCGCCGCGGCGCGCCGGCGGGCGTCGACTTCGACACCTGGGCGGGGGTGACCGCTTCGTCGGCGCGCGTCCGTGCGCGGGTGCTGGAGGAGGGCACGATGCCGGTGGGCGGCGGGCTCGATCCGGACGAGCTCGCGCTGCTCGAGGTGCTGCTCACATGCGCGCGCTAAGCGCCGGGGTGAGCGCCGGGTTGATGGGGGTGGTGCTGCTCGGCTGCGCCCCGGAGCCGGTCGCGCCCGCCTCGCTCGACACCGCCTCGCTCGACACCTCGGTCACCACCGACACCGCCACGGTCGACCCGAGCGTGCCCCCGCCGCCCTCGCTCGACGCCGCGGGGGTCGAGGCGGAGGCCGCCACGCTGCTCGCGGGGCTGCCGAACGCCGCCGACGTGCTCCAGGACTGGCGCGACCTCTTCCTCGGCACCACGCCGGGGTGCCCCGGCATCACCGGCCCCTTCAGCATCGTGGCGCCGTTCTCCGGGTGCCTCGCCGAAGATGGCCGCATCTGGGCGGGCTACGCCGTCTACACCGAGGGGGACGCCGAGAAGATCGACGTGCTCCTGGAGGCGGACGCGAGCGTCACCGATGCCGACGGCGCCACGTTCGTGGCGGCGGGGAAGGCGTCGCTGACCATCACGGAGGCGGGGGCCTTCGACGCCGCGGTGAGCGGCACGTGGGGCGGCGCGGGGCACGACGACTGGACCGGAGCGGGGCCGAGCGTGGCCGTATGGGCGACGGGCGACGCCGCGTCGGTGGCGCTCACGGGCGGGGTGAGCCTCGACGGCGCCGCGATCTACCTCTCCGAGGTGACCTGGGACGCCGCGACCTGCCCCGAGGGCGCCGGCGAGCTCGCGATCCGCGACCCCGGCGGCTGGTGGTACACGCTCGTGCTCGATGCGGACTGCGGCGGCTGCGGCGCCCTCCGCTACGTCGACACCGACCTCGGCCGCGCCTGCGTGCCGCTCGGCGCCGTGCTCGCCGCGCTGGCGGACGCGACGTTGGCTCCTCCCCCGGAGGACGGATGATCCTCCTCGCGCTGCTCGCGTGCGCCCCGGCCCCCCGCGAGGGCACGGTCCGGCCGGGCACCCATGCCCGCGCCTGGACCCCCGTTGCGGATCAGGACGCCCGGCTCGTCCCGCTCCCCGTCCCGCGCCTCCTCCGCCGCATGAGCCTCGATCTGCGCGGCACGCTGCCGACCGCCGCGGAGCTCGACGCCGTCGAGGCCGACGCCACCGCGCTCGACGGCCTGCGGGACGCCTACGTGGCCGACGCGCGCTTCGAGGGCCGCCTCGTCGAGCTCCTGGCGGAGCGATGGCTCACCACGGTCGACGAGTTCCTCATCGAGTACCGCGAGTTCCCCGCCATCGGGCTCGACCCCACGAACGAGTACCCCTTCGAGCGCGCCGTGGGCGAGGAGCCCCTGCGGCTCATGGCGCGGGTGGCCGCCGAGGATCGGCCGTGGACCGACATCGTGACCGCCGACACCACGATGGCGAACGAGGTGTTGGGGCAGACCTGGCCGGTGGACTACCCGACGGGCGAGACGGGCTGGCAGGAGGTGTCGTACACCGACGGGCGGCCGGCGGCGGGGGTCCTCGCCACGAACGGCCTGTGGTGGCGCTACTACACGACGTTCTCGAACTACAACCGCATGCGCGTGAGCGCGCTCGCGAAGCTCCTGTTGTGCGTGGACTACCTCTCCCGCCCGGTGACCTTCTCCGGCTCGGTGTCGCTCGCGCCGCCCGCCACAGACGCGGACGGGACCGCCGAGGCCCTGCGCACGAACCCGTATTGCCAGGGCTGCCACGCCTCGCTGGACCCCGTCGCCGCCGGGCTCTTCGGGTTCTGGACGCCCCAGGAGTACAGCGGCGTCGAGAACGTGACCTACCACCCCGAGCGCGAGCTCTTGGGCGAGTCGCTCCTCGGCGTCGAGGCCGCGTGGTACGGCGCGCCGCTCGCCGGGCTCGCGGACCTCGGCCAGCACGTCGCCGCGGACCCGCGGTTCGCGCGCTGCACCGCGCAATCCGTGGCCGAGATGTATTGGCGGCGCGAGGTGACCGTCGACGACTTCGATCGCGTCGAGCAACTGCGGCTCGCCTACGTCGACGGCGGCGCGCGGTTCAAGGACGTCGTCGTGGCCGCCACGGACAGCGCGGCGTACCGCGCGGGCGGGCTCACCGAGGCCGCGGCGACCGCCTCCGGTGTCGCGGACGGCGGCACGGACGAGAACACCGCGCGGATGATGGACGTGACCCTGCTCGCGTCGGTCCTCGACGACCTCGCCGGGTTCGACTGGACCTGGAACGGCTACGACCAGCTCCGCAACGACACGTGGGGCTACCGCATCCTCGGCGGCGGCGTGGACGGCACCTACGTGAGCCGCGCCCAGCGCCTCCCCGGGCTCACGTGGACCATCGTGCTCGCGCGCGTCGCGGAGGCCGCGGGCGTCGCGATCGCCACCCACGATCTCGGGGAGGGGGCCGATACCCCCTGGCTCCTCGACCGGGTGATCGCCGCGGACGACTCCACCACCGCGGCCTTCTCGGCGCAGGTCGGGGCCGCGCGTTGGCGCCTGCTCGCGGAGCGCCCCACCGACACGGACCTCACGGAGGACGCCGCGCTGTTCGCCGCGGTCGTGGCCGATACCGGTGATACATCGACCGCCTGGGCGGCGCTGATCTCCGCGTGGCTCCGCGATCCCACCTTCGGGAGCTACTGATGGTCTCGCGCCGCGCGTTCGCCTCGCTCGGGGCCCTGGCGCTGGGCGGGGCCCTCGGCGGCCTGCTCCTCCCGCGCCGGAGCCTCGCCGCGCCGCCGGTGATACATCGGAAGTTCCTGTTCGTGTATTGCGTCGGGGGGTGGGATCCGACGGTGGTGTTCGCGCCCAAGTTCGGGCTCGACACGGTCGACATGGCCGCGGGCTCCGTGGCGGCGAACGTCGGTGGCATCGACTTCGTGGACGCCGCCAACCGGCCCGCGGTCCGGTCGTTCCTCGGGGCGTACGCCGACCGTACCTGTGTCCTCAACGGCCTGGAGGTACGCTCCGTGACACACGAGCGGTGCCGGCGCATCCTGTTCACGGGCTCGAGCGGGGCGGACGCCGACGACTGGCCCTCCATCGCCGCCGCCGCGACCGGGACCTACCTGCTCCCGCACCTCGTCCTCTCGGGGCCCTCCTACACCTCGACGTTCGGCAGCGCCGCGGTGCGGGTCGGATCGAGCGGCCAGCTCGGCGAGCTCCTCGACGGGACCGTCTTCGAGCGCGCGGACGTGCCGCTCGTGGGCCTCCCGGCCTCCGTCAACGACCTCGTGGCGGCGCGGGTGCGGGCGCGGGTCGAGGCGCTCACGCCCTCCGCGACGGCCGGGCGCGCGCGGACCTTCCTCGACGCCTACGGCGCGGCGCTCGACCAGGCGGCGCTGGTGCAGGCCATCTCCGGCGAGGTCGACCTGGTCCCCGATACATCGGAGGCATGTATCGATGTATCGGACACCCTGGGACCGGCGCTCGCGTGCCTGGAGCGCGGGTACTCCCGGTCCGCCATCGTCCAGCACGGCGGCTTCTGCGACCTCGGCTGGGACACCCACTCCGACATCGAGCTCCAGTCCACGAACTTCGAGCTCCTGTTCCGCGATCTCGCCGCGCTCGTGACGGAGCTCGATGCACGCACGGGGCCCGGCGGAGGGCGGCTCTCCGACGAGGTCACGGTCGTGGTGCTCTCGGAGATGGGGCGGACGCCGAAGCTCAACGGCACGGGCGGCAAGGACCACTGGACCTACACCTCCGCGATGCTCCTCGGCGCGGGGGTGGCGGGCGGCCGCGTCGTCGGCGGCTACGACGACAGCCTCCTCGGCGCGCCGACCGACCTCGCGACCGGCGAGCTCGACGGCGGCGGCACCGCGCTGACCGCCGCGCACCTCGGGGCCACGCTGCTCGCGATGGCGGACGTGGATCCCGGGCTCTACACCTCGGCCGAGCCGATCCTCGGGGCGATACAATAGGGCGTGTCACCATAGAGGACGAGCTCCGGGGCCCGCTCCTGGGGGCCGCGGACGGGCCTCCCGCCTTGTCGAACCGCCGAGCACCCGGTACGTCCCCGGGATGCCCCTGCCCGCTTCCCTCGACGGCGTCTGCACCGTCCGGCTCGTCCGCGGCGCGGCGGCCGACCCCGCGAGCACGCCCGATCTCCTGATCGAGCTGCCCCACGGCGCGACCCGCACCGCCGACTACGACCGACTCCGCGCGCGCCTCCACGGCACCTACGACGACGACCTCGTCGACTTCTTCCACGTCAACACGGACATCGGCTCGCCCGAGCTGGCGGACGACCTCGCCGCGGCGCTCGTGGCCGCGCACCCGACGCGCGCCGTCGGCATCCTCCAGAGCCGCATCCCGCGGACGTTCATCGACTGCAACCGCGTCATCGACGCGCCCGCCGCGGCCTTCCGCGAGGGCAAGGTCACCCCCGGCGTGCCGCCCTGGGTGCGCGACCCGCGCGACCTCGAGCTCCTCCGCGAGATGCACGAGGCCTACGTCGTGGCGGCGCGCGCCGCGATCGACGGCGTGTGTGGCGCCGGCGGCGCGGCGCTCCTGCTCCACACCTACGCGCCCCGCTCCGTGGGCGTCGAGGTCGACGAGCACATCGTCGCCAGCCTGCACGCCGCCTACCGGCCCGAGACCGTCGGCTCCTGGCCCCTGCGCCCCCCCGTCGACGTGATCGGCCGCTCCCTCGAGGGCGAGCTCCTCGTCGACCCCACGCTCCTCGACGATCTCCACGCCGGGTACGCGGCGCTCGGGGTCCACGTCGCGAACGGCGAGACCTACCCGCTCCACCCGAGCACCTGGGGCTTCCACCACGCCGCGCACTGGCCCCTGCGCACCCTCTGCGTGGAGGTGCGGCGCGACCTGTTGGCGGACCCCTGGGATCCGTTCGTGGAGATGCGGATCTCCGCCGCGCACGCCGCGCGGATGGCCGGGCCGCTCGCCGGCGCGATCGGCTCCTGGCTGGAGCGCCTGACGTAGCCCTCGACACCCGCCGAACGCTCGGCCATGCTGGCGCGATGCTCTTCCTCGGCAATTCCTACACGCTCCAGGGCCCCCTCGACGAAGCCGTGGAGGCCGTGTTCGCCGCGGCCGGCGAGGAGGTGAGCGCCGCGCGGCTCGCCGAGCCCGGTTGGCGCCTCCCCCAGCACGTGGAGGCGATCGAGACCGACGGGAGCGCGTGGAGCCTCGCGTTCGCCGAGCCGCAGGCCTGGGTGGTGCTGCAGGATCAGAGCCAGATCCCGGGCTTCCCCGCGGGCCAGGCGGATCTCGTGGCGAGCCAGGAGGCCGCGGTGACGCTCGACACCCTCGCGGCGGCGACGGGCGCGCAGACGCTGTTCCTGATGACGTGGGGTCGGCGCGACGGCGACGAGCAGAACCCCGAGCTGTACCCCGACTACCCGACGATGCAGGCGGCGCTCGCGGCCGGCTACCTCGACTACGCGGCGCGCGCGTCCGAGGACGGCACCCCCGCGTGGGTCGCGCCGGCGGGCCTCGCCTGGGCGCGCGTCTACGACGACCTCGTGGCCGCGGGCCTCGATCCGCTCGATCCGACCAGCCCGTTCGCGGGGCTCTACGTGGCGGACGGCAGCCACCCCTCGGAGCGCGGCAGCTACCTCGCCGCGTGCGTCGTCTACGCCAGCGTCACCGGCAGCTCCCCGGTGGGGCTCGCCGCCCCCGAGGCGGTGCCCGACGCCGCGTACCTCCAGGCGGTCGCGGCGGCCGTGGTGCTCGACGGGGAGGGGATCGCCTACCCGTGGGAGGACGGGTCGGACACCGGCGGCGCCCTCGACACCGGCGGCGCCCCGACCGACCCCGAAGACCCGCCCGCAGATGACGGTGGGTGCGGATGTGCACAAACCAGCGATGGGGCAGGCGTCTGGGCGTGGGCGCTCGCCGTCGGGCTGCTCTGGCGCCGCCGATCCTCTTACGACCTCGTGCCGACCTGTGTCGGAGGCGTGGTCAGCCCGCGTCCGAACGGCTAGACGGCCGGGGCCCGGCTCCACAGCGGATGGCGCGCGGCACGGAGGCGTTCATGGCGCGAATCCTGGTCATCGGAGTAGGGCAGATCGGGTCGGAGCTGGGCCCGGCCCTGGTCGAGCAGGGGCACGAGGTCGTGCTCGCCGACCGGCTGCCTCCGGAGGAGACCGCCGGTTGGGACGTGCTGACCAAGGGAATGGGCGAGGACGGCGTCCGTCGCCGCTGGCACCGGCTCGACGTGCTCGACACCCCCGCGCTGACCGGCCTCATCCGGGAGATGCGCCCCGACACGACCTACCACCTCGCGGCGCTGCTCTCGGCGACCGGCGAGAAGGACCCTGACCTCTGCTGGCGCGTGAACGTCGAGACGACGCGCACGGTGATGAGCACGCTCTCCAAGCTCGGGGCGGCCACGGCGCCGCGGCTCATCGTGCCCTCGTCCATCGCGGCGTTCGGCCCGCTCCCGGGCCAGACGGAGACCCCCGCGGTCACCCCCGACCTCTACCCGATGCTCCCGACCTCGATGTACGGCATCACGAAGGTCGTGGGCGAGCTCCTCGGGGCGTACGCCGCGGCCAAGCAGGGCGTCGACTTCCGCGGCCTGCGCTTCCCCGGCCTGCTCAACACGGCGCCCCCGGGCGGCGGCTCGTCCGACTTCGCGAACCTCATGTACTTCGCGGCGGCCGCGGGTCAGCGCGAGGTCGAGGTCTTCTGCCGGCCCGACACGACCATCCCGTTCATGTACATGCCCGACGCCATCCGCGCGATCATCGAGCTCGCGGAGGCGCCGGCGGCGCGCTTGTCCCGTCGCACCTACAACGTCGCCGCGATGTCCCCTTCGGCGGCGGACATCGCCGCGGCGCTGGCCGCGCGCGTGGGCCCGTTCGACGTGCGCTACGTGCCCGACTTCCGGCAGGCGATCCTGGACTCCTGGCCGCGCGCGCTCGACGACGCGCCCGCCCGCACCGACTGGGGCTGGCAGCCGCGCTGGGACCTCGCCGGCATGACCGACGACCTGCTCGCCCAGCTCGGCTGGGTTCCGCGGGCGTGAGCCCCGAGTCGGCTCGCACCGACGGTCTCGGCCGCCCGTGAGCCGCCGGGCGCTCCTCGCGATGTACCTCGTGGGGGTGGCCCTGCTCGTCGGGTGGGCCGTGATGGCTGGCCGCGCCCTGCTCGAGCAGTGGGACCACACGGAGGCCGTCTACGAGGGCGATCGCAAGGAGGGGGGCCCGGGGCGGCGCGACGGGCGCTGGCCCGCGAAGTAGGCGCCGAGCGGCCCTGCACGATGAGTAGTTCTGGCGGTGGCCGCGCCGCTCACCGCCGGGGCGCCGCCTCCACCGCGGCCAGCATCGCCCCGGCCTCGCCGGAGACCTGCACCCACCCCGGCTGCCCCGAGAGGCCGCGCGCGAACACCGTGGGCGTCGCGTCGACGCCGAGCGCGATCGCGCGGTCCACGTGGGCGGTGAGCGCGGCGCGGGCGTCCGGAGCCGCGAAGCAGGCGTCGAACGCGGCGCGGTCGAGGCCGGCGCGGTCGGCGAAGGCGGGGAGCTCCGGAGGCGTGATGTGCTCGGGGTACTCGTAGAGAAGCGCCGCGAGCTGGACGTACTTCCCCTGGTCGTCCGCGCAGGACGCGGCGACCGACGCCTCGCAGGCGTAGCGATGCATGGGCCGGCTGATGATGGCGTTGCAGTCCGAGTCGAGCGGGAAGCTGCCGAACACGAACCGGATGTCCGGACGCCGCCCGCTTAGCGCCACGAGCAGCGGGAAGAAGTGCGCGCAGTACGGGCAGGCGAAGTCGGAGTAGGTGACGACGACCACCGCCGCGTCCGCGGGGCCGAGGGCGGGCGTGCCGGGGTCGACCGCGATGTCGGCCGCGACCGGCGTGAGCACGGCGTCGCTCGCCTGCGCCGGTGCCGGCCGCGCGGGCCCGTAGGCGGCGGGGCTCGATGCGGGTGCCGGGTGGGACACCGCGAGCGGGGTCTGGATACAGGCGAGGAGGGCGAGGACGAGCGACATGCGCGGCCGGCTAACCGGCTGCGCGGCGGATGGACGGGTTCTCCCACGCCCGCCGGTGCCTCCGCGAGCTCACGGCCAGTCCGCCGCGAGCGCCCACACGTCCGGGGCGTCGAGGTGGAGCGTCCCGGCGGCGACCAGGGCGTCCAGGCCGGCGCGCACGGCGGCCTCGGACTCGGGCGCCTCGTTGATCCACTCCAGGAAGCCGAGGACCTGCTTCCAGTCGGCGCGCCCGGCGAACCACGCGACCGCGGTGAGCAGCCGCTCGTGGTCGGTGTAGGGCGGCGTCCCGTGCGCGCGCTTCGCCGCCCGGTAGGCCCCGGGGCTCACCCCGTACCGGGCGCAGGCCTCCGCGATCGTGTTCCCGGGGATGCGCGTGAACTTCAGGGCGCGGAGGAGCGGGCCCGGATCCGCGTTCTCCCTCGTCCTCCGCCCCGCGGGAGGCTGCGGGTCCGCCGGATCCCGTTTACGTTCGCGCATGCACAAGCTCCTCGTCGGTCACGCGACCTTCCGCCGCGAATTCGTGGCCCATAGCCGGGCCTTCCTGGACCAGCTCGCCTCCGAGCACCAGTCGCCCGATACCCTGTACATCGGCTGCGCCGACAGCCGGGTCATCCCCGAGCTCCTCACGACATCCGCCCCCGGCGAGCTCTTCGTGGTTCGCAACGTCGCGAACCTCGTGCCGCCGGCCGACCACGCGCACAGCTCGGTCGGCGCGGCGCTGGAGTACGCCATCCAGGCGCTGCACGTCTCCCACATCGTCGTCTGCGGCCACTACGGTTGCGGCGGGGTGAAGGCCATGATCGAGGGGGTCGCGCCGTCCATGCCGGAGCTGAAGTCCTGGCTCTCGGAGGCGACCCTCGCGAACGCCGCCGCCCGCGAGCGGACGGCCGACTCCGAAGAGCAGTGGCGCGACGCCGTCGAGGAGAACGTCCTCGACCAGCTCGCCAACCTGCCCAGCTACCCCTGCGTCCGCGACCGGCTCGCCGCGAAGACCCTGACCCTGCACGGGTGGGTCTATGACCTCAAGGGTGGGCTGCACGTCTACGATCACGACGCGGGCGTCTTCCGCGAGCCGTCGTCGACATGAGCGTCGCGCGCTCCCCGGTGCGGGTGGTCTGCATCAGCGACACCCACACGCTGCACGACCAGCTCAGCATCCCGGAGGGGGACGTGCTCGTGCACGCCGGCGATCTCACGCGGCGCGGCTCGCGGGAGGACGTGCGCGCGTTCGACGCGTGGCTGGGGAGCCTCCCCCATCCGCACAAGGTCGTCATCGCGGGCAACCACGACTTCTGCTTCGAGCGCGTCCCCGATGCGCGCAGTTGGATCACCCAAGCGACCTACCTGCAAGACGAGGGGTGTGTCGTCGCCGGCCTGCGCGTGTGGGGAAGCCCCTGGCAACCGCGCTTCTTCGATTGGGCGTTCAACCTCGACCGGGGCGCCCCGCTCCGGGAGAAGTGGGACCGCATCCCAAGTGACACGGAGGTGTTGCTCACCCACGGCCCTCCCAACGGCGTGCTCGACCGCACGTGGGACGGCAGCCGAGTCGGCTGCGAGGAGCTCCGGGCGGCGGTCGCGCGGGTGCGGCCGCGGCTGCACGTGTTCGGGCACATCCACGAGGCGTACGGCCGCGAGGAGCAGGACGGCACGGTCTTCGTGAACGCGTGCTCCTGCGACCTCGAGTACGAGCCCGTGCAGGCGCCCATCGTGGTGGACCTGTAGCTACACCGCGAGGGAATCCGCGCCGTAGGCCCGGACGAAGGCGGCCCGCCCGTCGAGGAGCCCGCGCGCGCACGGCAGGATGACGCGCTGGAGCGCCTCGTCCGCGGTGGCGCGGGTGCTCGCGCGGTCGAGGAGCCCGTGGCGCGCGAGGACGGCGGGATCGTCGAAGTCGCCGCGGAGGGGCACATCCACGCCGTCGCGCGCGGCTTGCGCGAAGACCTCGGCGACCGCCGCCCGGACCGGCGCGCCCCCCGCGTGCATCGCCCAGCGGACCGTGCGCCACGCGAGCGCGGCGTGGCGGGTCTCGTCGCGGCCGATCGCCGCGAGGACGCCGCGGGCGGCGGGGTCCGTGGCGCGGCGCAGGGCTTCGAGCGCGAGCAGCGTGGAGACGGTCTCCCCGACGCAGCCTTCCCGGGCGGCGGCGGCCGCGAGCGCGACGAGGTCCCCCGAGGGCATCACGGGCGCCGCGAAGGGGAAGCGCCCGGGCGCCACGACCCGGCCGGCGTAGGCGGAGGCCAGGCCAAAGCCCATCCGGGCGTGGCGGACCTCGTCGCGGGCCGCGCGGTGGGTGGCGTCCACCAGCGACGCGGGTGCGCCGACCGCGAGCAGCTCCAACGCAACGCGACTGAACGCCGCGACCGCCGCGTGCTCGTCCTGGGCCGCGACGGTCCACCGCTCGGCGAGCGCGGCGAGCGCCACCGCGTCAAGCCCCGCGAGGTCGGGGCGCAGGTTCGCGACCCACCCCCCGCGTCGCCGTCCGCCCACGGGCGCGACGCGTGGCGCCCCGCTCTCCAGGTAGGGCCGGCCGTAGTCGCAGGTGCTCGGCGTCTCCACCACGGGGTAGCAGCACACCTGCCCGCCCGCGGTGTCGAACACGTCACCCACCTGGCCCTCGGAGAGCGTCCCCTCGCCGGTGATCTTCGTGATCGTGGCGCCGCAGCTCCCGAACAGTTCCTCGGGGTTCACGTCCTCCGCCGCCGCGCAGGAGGTGGCGTCGAGCTCGACCTCCATGCACGCGGTCGTCTTCTCGGTGCCGATCGCGCAGCCGGCGAGGCCGACGGCGGGGAGCAGGTGGAGGAGGAGGGTGCGCGCGGGGGTCGACATGGGCAGCTCTCGGGTGCCGTACGGTACCTCGGGCGCGGGGCTACGGCGCTACCTCGCGTAGCCAGGCCGGCTAGCGCACGGCCTTGGGAACGCGCTGCAAGAACGGCTAGCGCCGCAGCAACGCCGCCACGTCGAACTTGTCCTTGGCGGTCTTCAGCGACATGTACCGCACCGTGCCGTAGATTGGGTGGCGGTAGAAGGGTCGGTCGAACTTGCCGAAGATCCAATGGAGGCCGCTGTACGTGCTCGCGTCGCGGCCGTCGAGGCTGTACTTGTTGTTGTTGTGCTCGAGGATGCGCAGCGCGGTCGCGGCGTCGGTCGTCCACTGGAGCACGGCCTTGCCCCACAACATCCGCAGGTAGTTGTGCATGAAGCCGTCGCGCAGGTACTGCCGCTGCGCCGCGTTCCAGAGCGGCTCCCCGGTGTCCGCGGCCTCGATCTGGGCGTCCGTGTAGAGCGCCGGCCGGGGATCCTCCCGGTGCTTCTCCAGCTCCACCTGCGCCCAGCTCGGGATCGCCGCGGGGGTCCGGTGCCTGGGATCGAAGAAGCAGAAGTTGTGGGCCAGCTCGCGCCAGACCAGCGCCTCGTCCACGAACTTCTCGGCGTTCTCACCGGATGAGCCCGTGTCACCGGGGATGTCCGCTGCGCGCACGGCCAGGAGCACCTCGTGGGGTGACACGTTCCCGAAGTGCAGGTACGGCGAGAGCCGGCTCGTCACCGGTGCGTTCGGATCGCCGCGCTCGGCGGCGTAGCGGGGGAGCCCGGTCACGAGGAAGTCGCGCAGCCGCGCCTGGCCGGCCACGGTTCCGCCGCGGATGGCCTCCACCGGCGGGACCGTGTGGTCGATGGCACAGCGGGCCACCAGCGCGGGGATGGTCTCCAGCGTCGGCACCGTGGGCGTGAACGGCACCTCGATCGTGCGCCGCACGTCGAGCACCGGCTCCTCCGGAGCCACGAGGAACCGCGGGAGCGCGTTCATCAGCACCGGGCGGATCCCGCGCGCGGACAGGTGCGCCTTGTCGTGGAACCGCATCGGCACGACGGTGGCGCTGTCCACGGCGACGACGGGCGTCTTCGTCTTGCGACGCAGGCCGCGGAGCTGGCGGGGGTGGATGAAGGTGGGGAGGAAGTCCGTCACCACGAGCGCGGCGCGGTCTGCCAGGATTTGGAGCGCGGAGGGGGGGCGCGGCGCCGCCGCGGGGCGACGTTCGGCTTCGGCCGGCCAGGTGGCACCCGGGGCGTCGCTCTCGTCGAGCCAGAACGTGTATTGGATGCCACGCGCGGCGAAGGCGGCGGCCAGGTCGACCACGGACTCCAGGATGAAGGTGTGGAGGCGATCGTTGGCCCACGGGTAGTCGTGACGCAGCCCGTGGTAGACGAGCACGGGGACCCGGAGCGCGTTCGCCACGTCGACCGCGTGGTGGAGCGCGAAGTTGTGGTGCGCGCGGAAGGTCGACTGCATCCAATAGAGGACGAACTCACCGCCCCCGTCCGTGGAGGCGGGGCGCGGCACGATCCGCTCGGGAGAGAGATCGGGGGGGAGGTGGAGGCGGAGGGGATCGATCGGCACCTCCCCCGCTAACGCGGGCGGAGGGGGGCGCCGCGGGCCCGGCCGGGGACTATCCCGATCATGGAAGCGGGAGGTCGAACGGGGGGAACCGCCGACCTTGGCTCGCGCCGTCGGGGGCCGGGATGGTCGTGTTCGTGCTGTTTGCGTGCGCCGGTGTCACCGCGGATACCGCGGACCTGGGTGCCGAGGATTCCGCGGGCTCCGAGGCCGTCCTCGCGACCCCGGGGACCCTCGCGCTCGCCTTCCAGATCGACGGCGACCTCGTCCCCCAGATGACCGAGGCGCCCATCGGCGCGGTCCTCGGCGCCGTGTACGCGGAGGCCGACGCCACCGTGACCGGCCCCGTCGACGGCGCGGTGCCCCTCTACGACTTCGTCACCGCGGCCCTCGACCTCGCCGACGGCGCTCCCACCGGGGTCGCTGCCACCACGCCGCCGCTTAGCCCTGGCGTCGTCTGGCTCCTCGCGTGCCTCGACGGCGATGGCAACGGCTGCGAGTGCGGCGACCCGGTCACCCTCCCGAACGCCAACAAGGTCCGCGTCGAGGCCGCCGCCGAGACGCCCATCACCGTGTCGATGGACCTTCTCCATCCCTGCTGAGGTGCCGATGTTGTTGCTACTCTCCGCCTGCGCCGACCCGTTCGAAGAACCGGGCGCGAGCCCCGACCTCCCGGCCGACGCCCGTGTGGACCCCGCGGATGTCGGACCCCTCGCGCCCGGCGAGGCCCTGTTGGAGGGGCCCGACGCGGTGCTGGAGCCCGGCGAGGAGCGCATGACCTGCGGCTTCGGCACGTGGACCGGCCCGGACGTGGGGCTGCACGCCGTCCGCACCTGGCAGGCCGCCGGCGGGCACCACCTCCAGCTCCTCGGGACCACCGTGCCCGCGCTGGACGTGCCCGACGGCACCGTCGCGGACTGCACCGGCGAGGGCGGGAGCTTCTCGATGGCGGACCTCGAGCCGCTCATCATCGCCGAGGAGACGACCGTGGACGGCGTGGCGACGGCGCTCGGCATGGGCCTCGCCCCGGGCATGGCCGTCGAGCTCGAAGCGGGCCAGCGCTGGGTGCTCCAGTCGCACTACATCAACTACGGGGACGAGCCCATGCGGGTGCGGGACCTGGCCGTGCTCGCCACGGTCCCGACGGAGGAGGTCACCACCTGGGCCGCGCCGCTCATCTTCTCGCGCCAGGACTTCTCGCTGCCGCCGGGGGAAGCCTCCACCACGAGCTTCCGGTGCGAGACCGACCAGAAGTGGCAGCTCCACTCGCTCCTCGGCCACATGCACGAGTGGGGGACCCGCTTCACGGTCGAGCGGATGGCCGACGGCGTCGCGTCCCCGTTCTACGAGGTCGACGAGTGGGACCCCGCCTACCGGGACGAGCCGGTGGTGCAGACGTGGGCGGCGGGCGAGATGACCCTGCCCGCGGGCTCCACGTTCCGCACGACCTGCGAGTGGTACAACGACACGGACGCGGCGCTCGTCTTCCCGCACGAGATGTGCGTCGCCGTCGCGATGATCTACCCGCAGAAGGGGCCGGTCATCTGCAACGGGGACGGACTGCCGTAGGCCGGGCGCGCCCGGGTCGCCGGCCCCTCAATCCTCCTGCATCAGCCCGCGGATGCGGCCGTCCGGCTCGACCCGCACCTTCGCGGCGGCGGGCGTCTTCGGCAGGCCGGGCATCGTCTGCACGTCGCCCGCGAGCGCCACGACGAACCCCGCGCCGGCGTACAGCCGCAATTCGCGCACGCGCAGCGTGTGGGCGCCGGGCAGGCCCTTGCGCGTGGAGTCGTCGGTGAGCGACAGGGGGGTCTTCGCGATGCACACCGGCAGGCTCCCGCCACCGAGGGCCTCGATGCGGGCGAGGTCCTTGCGGGCGCCGTCGTCGAGGGTCACGCCGCTCGCCGCGTACATCGTGGTCGCTACGGCCTCCAGCTTCTGGACCAGCGGAGCGTCGAGCGGGTAGAGCCACCGCGGCGTCGGCGCCGCCTTGCTCCCCGGGGCCCCGAGTACGGCTTGGAGGGTGTCCGCGGCCTCGTGCGCGCCCTCGCCGCCGTGGGCGTAGCCGTCGCAGGGGGCGAACGCGGCGCCGCGGCGGTCGCAGAAGGCGCGGATGCGGTCGATGTCGGCGGGGGTGTCGTCGGGGAAGCGGTTGAGCACGACCATCGCGGGGAGGCCGAAGCGGGCCACCGCGCCCAGGTGGTGGTCGAGCAAGCGCAGCCCCTGCTCCAGCTCGCCTTCGCCATGCCAGAGGAGCGCCCGGCGGGTCACCACGAGCGCGACCATCGAGGGCCACAGCCCGGGGGCGCGCGCCTTGATGTCGAGGAACTTCTCGCCGCCGAGGTCGAAGGCGAAGCCGGCCTCGGTGAGCACGATGTCGGCGTGGGCGAGCGCCATGCGCGTCGCGATGCGGGAGTTGCAGCCGTGCGCGATGTTCGCGAACGGGCCGCCGTGCACGAAGGCGGCGCCGCCCTCGCTGGTCTGCACGAGGGTCGGCATCACCGCCTCGGCGAGCAGCGCGGACATCGCGCCGGTGGCGCCGAGGTCGTTCGCGGTGATGGGCCGGCCCCCGGTGTCCTCGCCCACGATGAGGCGGCCGAGGCGGGACTCGAGGTCCGCGCGGTCCTCCGCGAGGCACAGCGCGGCCATGACCTCGCTCGCCGCGGTGATGTCGAAGCCCGACTCGCGCACGGCGCTGCCCAGCCCCACGATCACGCTGCGGAGGGCCCGATCGTTCATGTCGATCACGCGCCGCCAGCGCGTCTTGCGGGCGTCGAGGCCGGCCGCGCGGAAGTGGAGCGCGTTGTCGACCATCGCGGCGAGCAGGTTGTGCGCCGCGGCGATCGCGTGGAGGTCCCCCGTGTTGTGCAGGTTGATGGCGTTCGCGGGCTCGAGCGTGGCGCGCCCGCCGCCGGTCCCGCCGCCCTTCTTGCCGAACACCGGCCCGATCGACGGCTCCCGGAGCGCCACGGCCACCGAGGCGCCGCGCTGGCGCAGGCCGAGGGCGAGCGAGATCGCCATCGTGGTCTTCCCCTCGCCGGCCGGCGTGGGCGTGATGGCGGACACGAGCACGAGCCGCCCCTTCGACGGCCCCGCCGCCTCCAGCGCGATCTTGGCCCGGCCGGGGCCCCAGGGGTGGACGTGCTCCGGGGCGAGCCCCAGCTCGGCGGCGACATGGGCGATGGGACGCATGCGCCCGGCTAACGCGTGGGTGGATGCGTGGGTGGCGCCAGTTTGGCGATGCCGCGCGTAGGCCGCGCGTAGGCCCCGGCGAGGGTGTACGTTCCCTGGCATACCCCTTGCTTCATCGGTTGCCAGAGGTGCCCATGCTCCGCTCCATCGCCTTCCTCTCCCTCTTCGTCTCGCTCCCCGGCTGCGTCTTCGTCCTCGGCGGCGGCAAGGCGTGCGACACGAGCGCCGCGTCCTCGGTCGCGGTGACGCTCTCCGCCGACGACGGCGGCGACATCGCCGACGCGGTCGTGACCTTCTCGGTGGAGGGCGGGCCGTTCCAGCCCTGCGACGCCTTCCCGGGGGACGGCGAGTACTCCTGCGGCTGGGAGGCCGCCGGCAACCTCGTCGTGCGCGCGGAGGCCGTGGGCTACGCCACCGTCGAGGAGGCCGTGTTCATCGAGCAGGGCGAGTGCCACGTCATCCCCCAGCACGTGGATCTCCTCCTCTTGGCCGACGGCGTCGATTGCACCGCCGAGGAGGTCCCCTCCGTCATCGCGACGGTCGCCGGCTCGAGCGGCGAGGCCCTCTCCGACGTGGCGGTGAGCTGGGGCTACCGCGACGCCGAGATGGCACCGCAGCCGTGCGACGAGCGGGGCGACGGCGAGTGGGCGTGCGGCGCGGAGGTCGCCGGTGACCTGGAGATCTACGCCGAGGCGGGCGGGCACGCGGGCGAGATGGTGGGCGTACACGTCGAGGCCGACGAGTGCCACGTCATCACCGAGCACGTCGCCTTCGAGCTGGATTGGCTCCCGGACTAGCTCCGGGACTAGCCTTCGGAGGCGCTGCCCGTCGGCCCGAGCAGCGCGCGCCAGCCGACGCGGCGGTCGGGGCGCGCGTGGGCGGTCGCGCGGGCGCGGAGGGACGCGAGGTCCGGCGTGGGGGCCGGGGCGCGCTCGAGCGGCGCGAACGTGCCGGCGAAGACCTCGGCGCCCACGTCCTTGTAGACCTCCCGGAACGGGCGGCCCTCGGCCTGCGCGCGTCGGAACGCCTCGGCTGCGGCGAAGAGCTCGGGGTCGAGCGTCGGGGCGCGCGGCTCCACGGCGGCCGCGAGGTGGGCCGCCACGCGCAGCGTGAGCCGGGCGGTGCGCACCCCGCGGAGGAGCGGCGCCTTGGTGTGTTGGAGGTCGCGGTGGTAGCCGGAGGGCAGGGCCCCGGCGAGGTCCTCGATCTCGCGCTGGGCGGCGCGCACGCGGCGGGCCTGCCCGCGGAGGAGCTCGGCCACGTCGGGGTTGCGCTTCTGCGGCATGATCGACGAGCCGGTCGTGAACGCGGGCGGCAGCTTCACGAGGTTGAACTCGGCGGTCGCGTAGAGGCAGAGGTCTCCCGCCCAGCGGCCCACGACGTGGCACGCCGCGGCGAGGGCGGAGAGCGCGGCGCCCTCGACGAGGCCCCGCTCCAACTGCGCGGCGGTGACGGGCTCGACGACGCCGTCAAAACCGAGGAGGCGGGCGGTGAGCGCGCGATCGAGGGGGAGGGGCGACCCGTACCCGGCGGCCGAGCCGAGCGGATTGCGCCCGGCCATGGCGCGGGCGGCGTCGAGGAGCGGGAGGGCGTCGAGCAGGGCGCCCGCGAACCCGGCGGCCCAGAGGCCCCAGCTCGATGGCATCGCGCGCTGCAGGTGGGTGTAGCCGGGCACGGGGAGGTCCCCGTGGCGCTCGGCGAAGGCGAGCCAGGCGTCCGCGAGGGCGCGCCACTCGAGCTCGGCGGCATCGAGCTCCTCGAGCAGCCAGAGGCGCAGGTCCGTGAGCACCTGGTCGTTGCGCGAGCGCCCCGTGTGGAGCTTGCCCGCCACGGGCCCGAGCCGAGCGGAGAGCAGCGACTCGACGGCGGTGTGCACGTCCTCCTGCTCCTGCGCGATGGTGAACTCGCCCCGCTCGATGTCGGCCGCGACCTGGGCGAGGCCCGCGAGGAGCGCGTCGACGTCGGCGCGATCGAGCATCCCCGCGGCGTGTTGCGCGCGCACGTGCGCGGCCGAGCCCACCACGTCGTGCCACGCCCACGCGAGGTCGGTGACGGGGTCCTCCCCGACGGTGAACGCGGCGACGAGGGTGTCGAGCGGCTCGCCTTTGTCCCAGAGCTTCATCGTGGTGCCTCGCGTGGTCCCGCCCAGGCGGGGCCGGGGCCTATCACCCGAGCATCTCCGCGACGACCGCCCCGTACGCGCCGACCGCGGCCTCGACCATCGCGAGCTCCACCCACTCGTCGGCGGTGTGGCTCACCTCGGAGAGACCGGGGCCCCACTTGATCGCCGCGACGCCCACGAGGTGCGCCCAGTCGGAGAGGGTGGGGGAGGCGAAGGTGTGCGCGTCCGGGCGCGCGCGGAGGGCGGCGGCGAGGACCGGGGCGTCGCCGGGGGTCTCGACCGGGCGGAAGCGGTCGGAGCGCACGGTCACCTCGGCGCCGACGACGCCCCGGACGAGGTCCGCGAGCTCGGCGTGGGTGTACGACGGGGTCGTGCGGAGGTCGACGGTGTAGCGCACGCGGTCGGGGATGACGTTGTGGCGGTCCCCGCCGGTCACGACGGTGACGGCGTGGGTGGTGCGGCCGGCGGCGGGGTGCACCCGGTCGAGCACGAGGCCCTCGAGGGCGAGGATGTCGCGCGCGGCCTTGTAGATGGCGTTGTCGGCGAGGTGCGGGCGGGCGGCGTGCCCGGCGCGGCCCTTCGCGTCACAGTCGAGGATGAGGAGCCCGTTCTGCGCCACCGCGACGTGGAGCCCGGTGGGCTCGCCGACGATGGCGTGGTCGGCCCGCGGCAGCGAGGGGAGGAAGATCTCGAGACCCCCGCGGCCGACTTCTTCCTCGCAGACCGTCGCGAGCACGAGCTTGCCGCGCTTCGGCCGCGCCGCGGCGAACGCGTGCGCCATCGCGGACACGCAGCCCTTCGCGTCGTTCGCGCCGAGTCCGTACATGCGCCCGCCCTCGATGGTCGGGGCCCACGGATCGCGGGTCCACGCGGCGGTCGCCGGCACGGTGTCGAGGTGGGAGACGAGCAGGAGCGTCGGCCCCGGCACCCCGCTGTCCTTGACGGCCGCGAGGTTGCGGTCGGCCCGGATGCGCTCGGCGTCCGGCGCGCGGGCCCGTAGCCACGCCTCCATCACCTCGACGGCAGGCCCCTCCTCGCGGGAGGGGGAGCGCGCGGCGACGAGGTCGTGGAGGAGGGCGACGGGGTCGGTCATGGGGTGGTTCGGGGGTCCAGGGGGCCCGGCCCCCTGGCGGGGCGTTGCGGGGCAGAGCCCCGCCCCATGAAGCGCCGGACCGCGACCATCACTCGTCGTCCCGACGGAGGACGAGCATGGTCCCGCAGCCCTCGTTCGTGAACACCTCCTGGAGGAGGCTGTGGGGGCGCGTGCCGTCGATGATGTGGACGCGGGGGACGCCGCCGCGGAGGGCGTCGGACACCGCCGCGAGCTTCGGCAGCATGCCGCCGCTGACCGCGCCGGAGCGGACGAGCTCCTCGACGGTGCCGAGGTCCCCGTAGGAGACGAGCCGGCGGGGGTCCGCCTTGTCCTCGAGCAGGCCGGGGACCGAGGTGCAGACGATGAGCTTCTCGGCGCCGAGCGCGACCGCCACCTGCGACGCGATGGTGTCCGCGTTCACGTTGAGCAGCGTGCCGTCCGTCATCGCGGCGAGCGAGCAGAAGACCGGCATCATGTCGTTGTCGAGGAGCATCTTCGGGAGCTTGGGATCGACGGCGTCGATGTCGCCGACAAAACCGAAGTCCACGAGCTGCTCGGTGCCCGTCGACGGGTCGCGCACGGTGCGGGGCAGGCGGCGGTGGGCGATGATCGTCGCGCCGTCCCCCCCGGAGAGGCCCACGGCGCGCACGCCCTGGGCGGCGATCGCGCTCACGAGCTCGGTGTTGAGCTGGCCGCGGAACACCATCCGCGCGAGCTCCTGGGTGCGGGCGTCGGTGACGCGGCGGCCGGCGACGACCTCGCGCTTCACGTCCATCTTCTCGCACATCGCGTCGAGCTGCGGGCCGCCGCCGTGCACCAGGACCACGCGGATGCCGACGTGGTGGAGGAGGGCCACGTCCTCGGCGATCGAGCCGCGCGCGCGCTCGTCGGCGAGGATCGCGCCCGACACCTTGATGACGAAGGTGCGACCGCGGAACAGCCGGATGTAGGGGTGGGCGCCGAGGAGGGGAGCGATGCGGTTCATGTGGCGGTCCTGACGGGCCGGCCGTTTAGCCCATTGGGGGCGGGGGTGCACGGGTCGCTACGGGGCCCGCGTGCGAGGAATTGTGTGGGCCCGCCAACCGGTCGTCGGGAGGCGGGCCGGCGCCCACCGATGTTTCGTGCGGGCCGACGTGACGAGGTCGGGCCTCGGGACACTGAGTGCCGAGACCGCGGAGCGCCTCATGCTTTCCCTCCTGCTCGCCTGTACCGCCCCCGACGTCACGAACGACTCCGGTGTCCGCGACGGGGACTCGCCCGCCGCGGACACGGCCCTCGCCACCGACGCGACGGGCCTCGTGCTCAACGAGTTCCTCGCCTACGGCTTCTCGTACGGGTACGCGGGCGGCGAGGACTGGGTCGAGCTCTACAACGCCGCCCCCGCCACGGTCGACCTGTCGGGCCTGTGGTTGTGGGCGGACGACGGTACCGATCAGCTTCCCTGGCGGTTCCCCGACGGGTCGACCCTCGCCCCGGGCGGGTATCTCGTCGTCATCTGCGACGAGGGGTACGTCGAAGGCGATGGCCTGCTCCACGCCTCGTTCCGTATCGGGCGCCAGGACGGCTCGTTGGAGCTGCGGGACTCGGCGACCGGGGTGCTGGTGGACTGGGTCGACTACGGATTCCAGCCCAGCGGCGTCAGCTCCGCGCGCGTGCCCGACGGCGCGGCGACCTGGGTCGCGGGCGCCACGTCGACCCCGGGCGTCACGAACGGGGAGTAGCCGCGCTAGTGCCGCTGCCCCGAAGTCTCTCGCCAGGGCGCGAGAGCCTTCGAGGGGGCGCGTTGCGCCGCGCGGCTCAGAGCAGCCAGGCCAGCAGCAACGCGGCCTGCACCGGCTCACGGTTCGCGGCCTGCGGGATGACGCGGCTCTTCGGGCCGTCGAGCACCTCGTCGGTCACGATGACGTTGCGGCGGACGGGCAGGCAGTGGAGGAACGCGGTCGCCGACTTCATGCGCGCGGCGCCCACGGTCCAGTTGCCGAGCCCGGCGACGCGCTCCGTGTGCTGGTCGCGGCTCTCGGCGCCCCAGCCCTTCGCGTAGACGGCGAGCGCGCCGTCCGCGGCGGCGTCGGGATCGCGGGTCATCGTGATGCTCGCGCCGGTGTCGGCGCAGAAGCTGCGGGCCCGCTCCATCTCCTCGCCGTCGAGGTCGAAGCCCTCGGGCGCGGCGACGTGCAGGTCGGCGCCGCCGAGCACGGCCGCGCGCACGACGGACAGCGGAACGGCCTGCGGGAGGGGTTTTGGGTGCGGCGCCCAGGTGAGGCACACCTTGCGCCGGGCGAACGTGCCGCCGCCGAGGTCGGAGAGGGTGAGCTGGTCCGCGAGGCCCTGGCAGGGGTGGGCGAGCGCGCTCTCGAGGTTGATGAGCGGCGAGCCGGCGTGGGCCGAGAACGCGCGGATGACGCGCTCCTCGCGGTCGTGGGCCTCGCCCTTGGGGAAGGCGCGCACGGCGAGCACGTCGGCGTACGACGAGAGCACCGGCGCGGCCTCGCGGACGTGCTCCTGGGCGCCGCCGTTCATCACGACGCCGTCCTCGAACTCCATGTTCCAGGTGCCGCCGCCGCCCTGCCCCGCCTGGAGGTAGACGAAGTGCGCGCCGAGGCGGCCGGTGGCGACCTCCATCGACGTGTGGGTGCGGAGCGAGGGGTCGAAGAAGAGGCCGGCGACGGCGCGGCCGCCGAGGAGGCGCAGGCGGCCGATCTCCAGGCGGTTGGCGCGGTAGAGCCGGGCCACGTCGAGCAGGGCGTTCGTGCCGGCGGGGCCGGGCTCCAGGCCGTCGATGAAGCGGGTGCCGCGCCAGTTCTCGCGGACACGGGCGACGGCGGCGAAGAGGCGGGACTCGAGGGTGTTGCTCATGGGAGGCTCCGGAGGGCCTGGGCGAAGGCGTCCAGCGTTTCGAAGGGGAGGGTGAGGGGCGGCATGAGCCGCAACACCGTGGGCTCGTCGCTACCACCGACGATGAAGCCACGATCGCGCAGGAGCGGCAAAAGAGGCTTGACCGGGCGGTCGAGCTTGACGCCGAGGAGGCAGCCGGCGCCGCGGATCTCGCAGGTCGGCAGGGCGGCGGTGAGCACGGCGCGGGCGTGTTCGCCGAGGCGGCGGGCGCGGTCGACGAGGCCCTCGGTGCGCAGCACGTGGTGGGTCGCGAGGATGGCGGCGCAGGCGAGCGGCCCGGCCCCGAAGGTCGAGCCCTGGTCGCCGTTCTTGGCCTGCTGCGCCACGGCGTCGTCCACGAGGGTGACGCCCACCGGGAAGCCGCCGCCGGCGCTCTTGGCGCTGGTGATGAAGTCGGCGCGGACATCGTAGAGGTCGGCCGCGAAGTGCGTGCCGAGGCGGCCCCAGGCGGTCTGCACCTCGTCGAGGATCAGCAGGGTGCCGTTGCGATCGCAGGCCGCGCGCAGGGCGTGGAGCCACTCGCGGGTCGCCGTGCGCATGCCGGCGAGGGACTGGATCGGCTCGAGGATGATCGCGGCGACGTCGTCGTCGAGCTCGGGGATCTCGCCCCACCGCGCGAACCGGGTGTAGCCGAGGCCCGGCTGGGAGTAGCTGCGGTACTTCTCCGACCAGGTCACGGCGAGCGCGGCGGCGGTGCGGCCGTGGAACGCGCCCTCGAAGGCGATGACGGTCTTGCGGCCGGTGTGGTGGCGCGCCATCTTCAGCGCGACCTCGTTGGCCTCGGCGCCCGAGTTCGACAGGAACACGCGGGTGAGGTTCTTCGGTGCGAACTCGACGATCGTGCGGCACGCGGCGGTGCGCAGCGGCTGGTAGACGACGTTCGAGTAGAAGGCGAGGCGCCTCGCCTGCTCGCCCACGATCGCGGCCCAGAGCGGGTGGGAGTGCCCGACGAGCGCGACGGCGTGGCCCCCGTAGAGGTCCCAGTACCAGCGGCCCTCGGCGTCCTGCACGCGCGCGCCCTCGCCGCGCACGAGCGTCAGCGGGAGCTTGTCGTAGGTGGCGAGCTGCCAGTCGGCCTCGCGGTCGCCATGGCCGGAGGCGGTCCACTCGTCGAGAAGGGCCGACGCTTCGAGCGGGGAGAGATCCATCAGGGCACCGGGGGGAGCGTGCGCAGGCCCAGGTCGACCGGCCACCCCATCACGAGGTTGAGGTTCGCGACGGCCTGGCTGCCGGCGCCGCGACAGAGGTTGTCGATCGCGCAGAAGACGACGGCGCGGCCGTCCTTCTCGACGACGCCGAGGTCCGCGCGGGCGGAGCCGAGGACGCCGTGGAGATCGGGCGGCGCCGACAGGACGCGCACCAGCGGGTTCCCCTCGTAGAAGGCGCGGTAGCGCTCGAACGTCGCGCCCCCTCCTGCGAGCGCGGGGAGCGGCACGGTGACGAGGATGCCGCGGCGCAGCGGCGCGGACATCGGCACGAAGTCGAGGGTGAAGCCGCCGCCACAGGCCGCCACGACCTCGGGGACGTGCTGGTGCTCCAGGACCTTGTAGGGGCGGAGGTTCTCGGCGCGCGCGGGGTGGTGGGTGGTCGCCGTGGGGGTGGCGCCGCTGCCGGTCGAGCCGGTGAGGCCGACGGCGCTCACGACCGACGGGAGGGCGCCCTGCATCGGCAGCAGCGCGAGCGCGAGGGCCGTGGCGAAGCACCCCGGGTTCGCGACGCGGGTGGCGCCGCGCATCCGGGCGTGGCCGAGCTCGGGGAGGCCGTAGATCCAGGGGTCGGTCTGCCGGGGGAAGCCGTACGCCGCGGAGTGGGCGGGCTCCGGGAGCCGGTGATCGCCGGAGAGGTCGATCACCGTGCCGGTGAGCGTCGGCGCGAGCTTGCTCGCCTCGCCGTGGGGCAGGCACAGGAAGGTCACGTCCGCGGGCGGCGCTTCGGTGCCGAGCACGAGGTCGGTCGCGCCGGCGAACTGCGGCCACAAGGTGTCGAGCCGCTTGCCGGCGTGCTTGTTGGCGGTCGCGCCCACGACGCGCACGCGCGGGTGGCCGAACAGCCACCGCAGCGTCTCGGCGCCGGTGTACCCGGACGCGCCGAGCACCCGCGCGGTCACCTCGGCGGTCATGGCGCCCGTCCCTTCGATGGGCGCTTCAGCGGAGCGCATCCGCCACCACGCCGGCGAGCTTGTCGCCCTCCGTCCGCGCGTTCACCGCGGGCAACCCGAGCTTCTTGGTCACGAAGTCGCGCCCGACGGAGTTGTCCGTGGTCGGGCCGGTGATGACGGTGATGCCGATGCCGAGCTCGCTCTTCAGCCACTCGGCGGCGCCCCACGCCCCGACGGGATCGTTCGCGCACATGACGTGGGCCCGGGCGGGCGCCATCAGGTCGGGCGAGGAGAGGATCTCGAAGACGCCGTACTCGCCCATGATGCCGTCCCCGAGCTCGAGCACGATGCAGTCGAGCTTCAGGCCGAGCATGGGGTCGTTCAGGGCGTGGATGAGGCCGCGCGCGACCGGCGGGGCGCTCTGCGGGCGCGTGGTGACGATGCCGAGGTCGTTGAAGTTGAGCGCGCGGATGGCCCCCACGTCCTCCATCTTCAACGTGTCGCGACGCAGGCTCACGCCCGTGAGCTTGCCGGCGCCGACGCGGAGGCCGCGGTGGGTGAGGCCGCGGATGATCTCGCACGCCGCGAACGTCTTGCCGGCGTTCATGCACGTGCCGCTCACGTACACGATGGGGACGGAGCCGCTGAGGTGATCGAACTGCGGGAGCGCGTTGGTGCGGATGCTCGCGGGGGTGCCGCGGCGCTCGCCGAGGTGGGGGAACGAGAGCACCTGGCCGAGCACCTCGGCGCGGCACGGCGGGCCCACGTCGGGGTTGCCGGAGGTGCACAGCCCGACCACGCCGCCGAGGTTCAGGAGGTGGAGGATGTCGCCCACGGCGATCTTCTCGGGGATGATCCCCGTGTAGCCGTGGAGGGCACGCCGCTCGCCGAGCACGCCGGCGATGATGTCTCCCTGGTTCACCGTCGCCATGCGACCGTGCTCGTCCTCGAGCTCGTTGTACGTGTTCTTGCGGTCGAGCGCGCGCACGCAGACGATCGAGCCCTCCTCGGCCACGATGGTGTCCGAGAGGGTGACCTCGCGCGGGAGGCGGGCGTTGCGGGTGCCGGAGGCGATCTTGTTGAGGAGGACCTTCATCTCGACCCCTTACGACTGGTTCTGGTCAGAGGATGCGGCCCGGGCGCGCGCGCGGGCGGCGAGCACGCCCTGGAGCCCGTAGACCGCGGAGAAGCCGCGGGCGTCCTGGGCGGTCCAGAGGCCGTTCTCCTCGCCGTAGCGGCCGGCGGCCTCGTCGACGAGCGAGTAGGGGCTGCGCACGCCACGCACCTCGACCCGGCCCTGCTCGAGGTGCACCTTCACGTCCCCGGTGACGACGCGCTGGGACGAGTCGAGGAAGGCCTCGATGTCGCGCATGACGGGGTCGAACCACTGGCCCTCGTGCAGCATCTGCCCGTAGAAGGAGCCGAGTTGCTCCTTCTGCACGAGCTGCCAGCGCGTGAGCACGAGCTTCTCGAGCTCGCGGTGGGCGTCGAGCAGGATCGCGGCGGCCGGGGCCTCGAACGCGATGCGGCCCTTGATGCCGAGGATGGTGTCCCCGAGGTGCATGCCGCGGCCGACGCCGTGCGCGGCGCCGATGGCGTTGAGCGCCTCGACGGTGTCGAGGCCGCCCTCGACGAGGCCGTTCTCGAAGCGGAGGAGCAGGTCGTGGCCCGCCGCGGGCGCGAGCGCGGGGGTCTTCGTGGTGGGGTAGGCCGCCTCGGGCGGGACCTGCCACGGGTCATGCGTCTCGCGGCCGCCGATGGTGACGCCCCAGAGGCCGGCGTTGATCGAGTAGTCGCGCTTCTCGGCCGAGATCGGGAAGCCCTCCTCGGTGAGGAAGGCGGCCGACGTGGCGCGGGTGATCCGCTCGTCGCGGATCGGCGTGAGGATGCGCGCGCCCGGGAGCAGCGTGCGGATCGCGACGTCGAACCGGATCTGGTCGTTCCCGGCGCCGGTCGAGCCGTGGCACACGGCGTCCGCCCCGATGGCGCCTGCGGACTCCGCGACCACCTGGGCCTGCACGACGCGCTCGGCGCCCACGCAGAGGGGGTAGACCCCGCCGCGGCGCACGTTCGCCTTGATGAGCCAGGCGATGTGCTGGTCGTAGACGCGTTGCCGCGCGTCGATCATGCGGAAGTCGGCCGCGCCGAGCTTCTGCGCGCGCGTCGCGATGGCGATCCGCTCGTCGGGGGTGAGGCCGCCGGTGTCGACCGTGATCGCGGTGACCCGGTGCCCTTCCTTGACGAAGCGGCGGAGCAGGTAGGACGTATCGAGGCCGCCGGAGAAGGCGAGGAGCACGTGCACGGGACCCCCAGGAGCGTTCGGGGAAATGCGGACCGAGTGGGGGAGGCCCCACGGGCCGCGCCGTATAGCGCGCGGGGGGGTGCGGCTCAACCCGCTGGAGCCCCCGCGCGTCGAACGTTCGCGCGGCCCGCGATGATAGACTCCGCGGCCCTTCCCCCTCCGGCATGCGCTACCACTTCGGCGAGTACGAGCTCGACACCCGCCAGTGGCGCCTGACCCGAGCGGCGGTAGACGTTCCGGCGCAGCCGAAGGTGCTCGAGCTGCTCCACCACCTCGTGGCCCACCCGGGCGAGCTCCTGGAGCGTGCGCGGCTCCTGCGGGAGGTCTGGGGCGTGGCGGTCAGCGAGTCGGCGCTCACCCAGACGATGCGGAAGCTGCGGACCGCCCTCGGGGACGACGAGGCGGCGCCCCGGTTCGTCGAGACCGTGCCCAGGCGGGGATACCGATTCAGGGCGCACGTCCGCCGATTCGACGAGGTGGTGGACCCCCGCCTGACGGCGCTGCAGGGCGCGCTCGTGCACCATCGCGTGGTCACGCTCCACGGGCCCGCGGGCATCGGCAAGAGCTGGCTCGCGGCGCGGCTCCCGGCGCTGCACGTGCAGCTGCGTGCGGGGGTGCCCGTCGAGGAGTGCGTCGCCACCGCGCTCGGCCACTCAGGCGGCGGCGCCGTCGCGGCCGGGCTCGCGGCGTGTGCGGAGCCGGTCGTGCTCGACGGGGCGGAGGTGGCCGTCGAGGCGCTCCGCGGGCTCGTCCCGGGCTGGCTGGAGCGGGCCCCCGCGCTGCGCATCGTCGTGACCTCCCGATGCACGCTCGGCCTCGCGGAGGAGCGGGTGCTGCCCGTGGCGCCGCTCTCCGCCGAGGAGGCAGCAAGCTTGTACCGGGACCGCGCGGCCCGCACCGGCGCGGTCGTCGCGGACACGGCGGCGGTGCGCGCGCTCGTCGCCCGGCTCGACCACAACCCCGGCGCCATCGAGCTTGCGGCGGCGCGGGCGCTCGTACTCCCGCCCGAGGTGCTGCTCCCGCGCCTGGACACGCGCTTCGCCGCGCTGCCGGACCTCGACGCGATGTTCGCGTGGTCCTGGGAGCAGCTCGCCGCGCCCGATCGCCGGGCCCTCGTCGCGCTCTCGGTCTTCTCCGGGCCGTTCTTGCTCACGGACGCCGAGGGGGTGGCGGAGCCCGTCGAGCGAGCCGGGGACGTGTGGGTGGGCGCGGCGCTCGAGCGCCTGCTCGCGCACGCGCTCGTCGGGGCGGGCGAGGGCGGGTTCTCCCTCGGGGAGAGCCTCCGCGCCTGGCTCGCGACGCGCGAACACGAAGCGCGCGCGGCCGCCCTCGCGCGGCTCGCCGCCACCCTGCTCCCGACGCTGCGGCCCCTCGTCGCGAGCCTGCCGCTGCGGCCCGCGCCGGGGGCCCTCGCCACGCTGCGCCGCTGGCTCCCCGAGCTCGCCGCCATCGGCACCCCCGAGGCGCTCCTCGTGGCGGCCACGGTCCTCGACGTGGCGGGCGACGTCACCGCGGGGCTGCGGCTCCTCGACGGCGTGACCGCCCCGCTCCTCCGCGTGCGTCGAGCCGCCCTGGCGGCGCGCGGGGGCCTCACGGAGCGCGCGCGCGCCGATCTCGACGGCGTGGCCGCCGCGGACGTGCCGCGCGCCGAGGTCGTGCGCGCGGAGGCGATCCTCCTCGCCGCGAGCGCGGACGCCGGCGCCGTGGGCCTCCTCGACGCGGCGCGCGCGCTGGCCGCCG
>JAUXTN010000246.1 GCA_030684355.1 Pseudomonadota bacterium | reverse complement strand
GCGTACCGCCCGCGAGCGGTGCCGTTCACGTCGACGAGCTCGACGAAGGAGGTGGAGAGGAGGGCGCTGTCGGAGAGCTCCAGCCGGACGAACTTCGCCCAGGGAGGCGGCACCACGTTCACGTTGCCCGCGCCGCCCGCGCTGTCCTGTACGCCGGTCCCCCGGACGGTCCATTGGTTCTCGGTGTCACATTGCCCGTCGGCGATGGCGACCACGGCGCTGATGTTGGTTGAGGTCGAGAGGTTCGACCCGAACACCTGCAGCATCGTGGCGTGGACGCACACCCGCGTACAACGTGGCACGTCGAGGAGCGCCGACCGCTGTGCACCGCCGCCGCCAGACCAGACGAGCCGCGCCTCCCAGGGCGTGCCCTCGTCCGACCAGAGGTCGACGATGCGCCAGTCGCCGTCGCCCTGGCCGAGCGAGTGGGCCGTGAGCACCTCCACCTCGGGCCCGGCCGAGCCGGCAACCAACGAAGCTGGGAGCTTCGCGTTGCCGGAGCGGCGGGAGAGCTTGCAGGCGCCCACGACTCACCCCCCGATCAGCAGCTCGGGTTCTTGACGCGCGCCTTGCCGTAGAAGCTGAGCTTCAGGGCCGCGGTGGTCGAGCCGGCCGAGTAGTTGATGGTGACCGGCACGCCGGCCCGGAGCACGCGCCCGCCGAACGAGGGCCCGTGGTACGCGGAGGGGGAGATCAGCGCCGCGTCGAGGTTGTCGAGCACCACCGGGTCGTCGCCCGAGATGATGGTGTTGATGGTCGCGGCGGTGTCACCCGTCGCGAAGATCTTCGACAGGTGGAGGCTGGTACGCGGGGTGAGCGTCATGCTCATCGCCTGGCCGACCGAGGTGGCGACCGAGCCGGTGACGGTGACGTTGCGCTCCACGACCTTCCCCTTCTTCGCCTTCTTCAGGCGGCCCTCGAGCTGCTTGTTCTTGCGCGCGAGGCGGCTGGCACGTCCGCTCCCCGCGCGGGCACGACGGGCCCCCGGGCGCGCCCGGCGGCGGCGCCGCTTCCGGGCCGCGCCGACGTCGTCGCCGAGGTCGTCGTCGCCGAGGTCGTCGTCGCCGAGGTCGTCGTCGCCGAAATCGTCGTCGCCGAGGTCGTCGTCGCCGAGGTCGTCGTCGCCGAGGTCGTCGTCGCCGAAGTCGTCGTCGCCGAAGTCGTCGTCGCCGAAGTCGTCGTCACCGTCGAAGTCGGCGCCGAAGGTGGGATCTCCGTCCATGCGCATCGAGGCACGGAGGGAGGTGCGGTCGACGAGGCATTCCCCGTCGGCGGTGAAGGTCACGAGGGCCCAGATGGGTGCCATGTTGGTGTTCCTTGGGTGGGTGATTCGGGAGCGGAGTTGGAGGGGGTGGGAGATCAGGCGCGGGCGCGGATGAAGCGGTCAGAGCGGCCTTCGCGACCTTCGTGGCGGCGGCGGCGCCCGGCGACGTCCTCGCCCTCGGTGCCCGGCGTCATGCGGACCATGCGGGCGATCTCGCCGATGTCGTCGCCCTTGAGTTGCGCGGGAGCGGGGGCCGGCGCGACGGCCGGGGCGGGCGCGACCGCGGGCGCCGGGGTGTTGGCGGCGCCTCCCTTCTTCTCGGCGAGCGCCTTGCCGGCGCTGCGGCCGATGCGCCCGATACCGGTCGCGAGGAGGCCGTTCCCGATAGCGAGCGCGTGGCTTCCGCCCTTGCCGGTCATCGTCTTGTACAGGCCGTAGCCGCCGACGACGAGACCGCCGCCGAGCCGCAGGTCGACCGGGCCCACGTCCATCTTCTCCTCGCCGAAGTACCCCTCGGCGAACGAGGCCGCGAACACGGTGCCCTGCGTCTCCGCGGTGGCGATCACGGCGTCCGCGAGCGTCTCCGACATCTCCTTGGCCTTCGAGATGCGCCCGCCCAGGCTCTTGACCTTGTCGAGCGCCTCGGAGAGGACGCCGTTCTTCTTGCTGTCGGGAACCTTCTCGCCTGCGACGGCCTTGGAGAGAGCGGTGCTCATGGGGGTGACTTCCTCGGGGATGGGACCAGCCGTGCCGGTCAGAGTGGGGGGCCGGCACAACCCGGCCGACACAAACCAACTATGAGCCCCGAACCGGCACAGGAAGGGACTTCCGCTTACCGCTTCCTACCGCGCCCCATCGACATCCTGGCGGTAAGTGCCACCCCCGCCGCGGTAGACGATGAGGGTCGCGTGGAAAGCGTGCGCGCCGCGCGGTAGGCGCACCCTGAGGCCGCGGTAAGCGCACCTCGAAACCGATCGTGGCGCGGTAGACGACGCTTGGGCGCGCGGTAAGTCAATTCCAAGCCGCGGAAACCACTGCGGTAAGGAATCGGCCGGGCGCGGTAGGCGTACGCGGTAAGCGCGGTAGGAGGCGGTAAGCGGTTTTTCCGCCCGTGGAAGCGGTGCTGAGATACGGTTCCAGCACGGTTGGCGACCTCGCTGGCCCCCGGAAATCGACCGATGTCGCGATACGTGTACGACTCCCTGGAAACGATCGAGCGCCGCATCCGCCAGGTGCGCGCGGACATCGGCTACGTCTCCGTCTCCGAGGTGGTGGACCGCCACCACATCGAGGGGATCGGCCGTGTCGACTTCACGGAGACGGACCTCGCGCCGTATGCGTTCGACCCCGCGCCTCCGGTCGAGTTCGAGGAGGCGGGCGAGCTCGGGGAGCTCGGTGACGCGGCCACGCTAGACGACCCCGCGCTGCGCCTCGCCGAGGGAGTGTGTCGTTGGATCCGGGAGACGGCCTCCCAGAACATGCCGGGTCGGGCCGAGTGCCGGTTCCGCGTGTTCGTGTGGCGCCCGAAGGGCGAACAGATCCTGTTCTCGGCGCGCTTCGGTTGCATGGATCCGACGTTCGATCCGGACGCGCCGGTCGCGCCGTCGGTGCCCGCATCCACCGCGCTCCCGGCTTCGTCCTTCCCCGCCCCCACGGTGGCCGCCGCGCCCGCGCACCCCTCGCTCGAATCCCTGCCCGAGGCCCGTGTCTGGGGCGCGCTGGGGGGCGGCTACACCCACCTCATCGAGCTCCTCCAGAAGTCCTACGCCCACCTCGCCACGCTCCAGAACACCACCATCTCGAACCAGAACACGCAGATCCTGCGGCTCCAGCGGGTGCTCGAGGAGCTGATGGGCGAGGTGGTCAAGATGCGCGTCGGCGTCGCGGAGGCGGACACCACGCGCCGCGAGGACGTGGACGCGAGCCGCATGCGCGAGGAGCTCGGCAAGCAGTTCATCTCAGAGCTCGGGACCTTCGGCCGCGTCTTCGCCTCCGCCAAGTTCGGCATGGCGCCCGAGCTGATGGAGCTCGCCGAGATCGTCAACGCGTCGCCCGAGCTGTTGGACGCGATGAAGAACCCGGAGGTCCGCAAGATGCTCCGGGACGAGAAAACGCGGAAGGAGCTCGCCGAGCTGCTGATGATGGCCGCTCGCTCCGCCGCGCCCCCGAACGCTTCGCCGCAGGACCAGCCCGCCGCGGCCTGACCCGCTCTCCCAACCGTCCACCCCCCAGGAGGCTCCATGTCGGAGACCCGCGCTACCCGTCTGCCCCGCATCCGCACCGAGAAGAAGCCCGAGTGGGCCGATGTGATCGACCGCTTCTACGCCGACAGCTTCGACGGCCGCACGAAGGAGGCGCTCCTCGAGTCCGCCGAGGCCTTCGCAGAGATGGAGCCCGAGGAGCAGGCGTTCCACCAGGCGCACCTCACCTTCCGCCAGGTCCAGGCGCTCGCGGACATCCACGCCACGCTCAAGGGCATCCAGGCCGCGCTCGGCGGGCTCGACCCGAAGGCGCTCACCGCCCTGCGGCACCTCCCCGGCATCCGCAAGGCGCTGGTCGTCATCGCCAAGGGGCAGGACGAGATGCTCGACCTGCTCGAGGGCGCGGCCCGCGGGCGTGAGGGTGACGACGATGCCGATGAGGACCCCGCCGACGACGGGGACGAGGGTGACGAGGACACCGACCTCGAGGACGCGATGGAGGTGGAGGAGGAGGACCACGGCAACGGGGACGCCCTCGTGCCCGAGGTGCTCCCCGCCAACGCGCGGCGTCCCGCCGCGGACGCGACGGAGGGCGCGTGAACCCGGCTCTTCGCGAGGACCGCTCGGCGCTGCGGGTCAACCTCACCGCGCCGACCACGGCCGTGCGGCTCGGCCCGTTCTCCTTCGACGGGCTCAAGGCCCTCGTCGGCATGGACCTCGCCGAGGCGCTCGCCCCGCTGATGATCGGCTCGCGGTACCAGCGGTCGGGCACCGCCGGCCCGGTCGACGTGTACCCGCTCGCCATCCCCGACGGCGAGGGGCTCTCCATCCCGGTGAAGCTCATGGGCGAGATCGGCTTCTACAATCACCACGGCGCGCTCGTCCTCATCGTGCCGCCGGCCGCCGTCGACGTGCTCCGGGCGCAGCTCGCCGCCGAGCTCGCCGCGGGCGATGCGCTCGGGCCGCGGTTCACCTCGGGGGCGAGCGGAGGGACGGTGGCGGAGTTCGCCGTGCGGCTTCGGCCGGGGATGCGGAAGGCGGTGCCGTTGGGGCGTTTCGGGGAGATTGGGGTGGAGGCAGCGTAGCCGAGACCGTTCGTCGATCTTCATCCAAGGATGCCTGCTATGTCGAGGTAGACGTTCCCTGAGTCATCTCCTGCCGAGGCAGACCTGGCGGACCTCGGCGGACCTATGATCTGGACCTTGTCTGCCACCGATTCCACACGAATCTCCTACACTTTGGCGGAGTGGCGGACTTGGTAGACCTTCTACCGCTGTCTACTCAAAAGAGTACCTCTTCCTCGACGTGGCCGTGGGAAAAGCTTCGTGTCTGCAGGAGTGGCCCAAAGAGGTCCACCAGGTATGGCGGCGTCCTATTGTGAGCGTTCGACCTGAACAATATCTGCATACACCCCCGTCAAACCAGGTCCGCCGAGGTCTGCCAGGTCATGCGCGTCCAGCACGGAAGTCAGCTGGCCGCGGTTGGAGTGGCCCACGCGCTTACTTAGGACGTAGGGAGGCGAAATGCCGTTCAGTCGCACGTTTCTGGGAGCCGCCGTCGTCAGCCTCGGACTCCTGCTCGGTGCCGCGCCGAGCGGAGGGCCGGATGCCACCGCGCAGTCAGCCGAGCAGGCGTTCATGCAGGCGGCGGAGAAGATGAACCGCGGGATGATGGCGAAGCCCATGGTCGGCAACGCGGACGAGGACTTCGCGAGCATGATGATCGCTCACCACCAGGGCGCGATCGACATGGCGAACGTGGAGCTCCAGTACGGGACGGACCCTGAGCTGCGGGCGGTCGCCCAGAAGGTGATCGACGACCAGACGAAGGAGATCGAGACGCTTCAGCGCTGGCAGAAGGGACGCACGCCGGTGCAGTAGGCGGGCCGAGGGACTCGAGGGGCAAGGGAGCGGGGGCAACCGCGCTGGTCCGCGTCTTGCTAAGGGTGTCTGTGGACCCGCCGCGACCGGCCGGTCCGTGACCCGCCCCGTCACACCGAGGCCCCCATGCTCCTCCCGCTCCTCGCCCTCCTCCTCCCCGCCTGCACCGGGAACAAGACTTCGGACAGCCCCGCGGACTCTGCGGGCGACGACGACACCGGCGACCCCTTGCCCCTCCCCACGGAGCGCTGCGGGTACACGCCCGCAACCGACCTCGACCCCGCCGACGATGTGGTCGCGGTCGACCTCGCCCAGGCTCCCTTCGAGTGGGACCCCGGTACGGGCACGATGCTGACGGACGGCCTCGCCTACAACGCCGAGATCCCTGGGCCGGTACTGGAGCTCGACCTGGGCCAGACGCTGCGCGCCGAGTTCACGAACGGGCTCGAGTACGACTCCACGGTCCACTGGCACGGTTTCCGCGCGCCGGACGCCATGGACGGGGCCGCGCGCATGATCGACATGGTCCCCGCCGGCGGCTCGTTCACCTACGAGATCCCGATGGTGGATGCCGGCTTCTACTGGTACCACCCTCACATGGCGACGGAGCAGGACCTCGAGCGCGGGCTATACGGCCGCATCATCGTGCACCACCCGGACGAGCCCCGGGTCGACTGCGACCTCCCCGTGGTGCTCGACGACATCCTCCTCGACGAGGACACGATGCAGATCGCCCCGAAGGACACCGAGCACATGCAGCTCATGGGCCGCCTCGGGAACCTGATCCTGGCGAACGGCCGCTCGGACCGCCGCGTCGAGGTGAAGGCCGGCGAAACGATGCTGCTCCGGCTCGTGAACGCGGCGAACGCGCGCCACTTCGATCTCACCCTCGAAGGCCAGCAGATGCGGGTCGTGGGGACCGACGGCGGCTGGCTCGGCGAGGAGGTGCCCGTGGACCACCTCGTGGTCTCGCCGGGCGAGCGGTACATCGTGGCGGTCGATTGGGTCGGCGCCCCGGGCGACGAGCTGCGGCTCATGAGCGCCCGCTTCCAGCTCCACGCTGAAGACGCCCACATGGTCGAGTACGACCCGATGGGCGAGGGCGAGAACCCCGTGATGACCTTCGTGATCGGCGACGAGGCGGGCACGCCCACGCCCATGACGCTCCCTTCGGACGACCTCCCGTCCTTCACCGGCGAGGAGCCCCTGGTGCACACCTGGGTTCTCGACGAGGACATGGAGAACGGCATCGTCACCGTCGATGGCTTCTCCTACCCGGACGTGCCGGAAGTGCAGGCGTCCGCCGACGTTGCCGCGACGTTCGTGGTCCAGAACGACTCCGAGATGCACCACCCCTTCCACATCCATGGAAACCGGTTCCAGGTGCTCGACGTCGACGGCATCCCGCCCGCCTTGTCAGGTTGGAAGGACACCTTCGACATCCCGCCCTACGCCTCGGTCACCCTGGCGAGCGAGATGGACAACCCGGGGGACTGGATGTACCACTGCCACATCCTCGAGCACGCGGAGCTAGGCATGGCTGGCATGCTGATGGTGGAGGACGGGATGGACGACGGGATGTGACATCCGAGGTCACACGCCGATCGCCAGGGTCACAGCCGGCCCTGCCGTTCGACGTGGCACGTGTCGTGCATAGGTCCCACTCGTTCCCCGGAGATCCGAATGACCGTCCGTCTTGCTCTGGTCCTGCTCCTTCCCCTCGCGCTGGCCGCCTGCGCCGCCCGCACCCCGGGCGCGAAGCCGCACGACATGGGCGAGACCCAGCACGAAGCCGAGGCCGGCACGCACGAGCAGGCGGCGACGACCCACGCCGAGCAGTTCGACCCCAACGCGCCGCTGGAGAAGGACCTCTGCGGCGCCGGGAAGGGCCGGCGCCCGTGTTGGACGAACCCCACGGAGGCTCATCTTCGCGAGTCCGAGCAGCACCGGCGGATGGCCGCCGACCATCGCGCGGCTTCCGAGGCCCTCCGTGAGGCGGAAGCGAGCGCCTGCGTGGGTCTCGACCCCGCCGACGTCGACCTGAGCCCCTTCGAGCAATACAGCGCGGACATCGCCAGCGTCGAGCCGCTCGTCGTGCATCGCGGCGGGAAGACGCCCGAGCACCGGATCGTGGGCGCAACGGTCACCGTGCGCGCGGTCGAGGGGCTGACGGCCGAGTGGCTCCAGCGCGTGGTGGACTGTCACGTCGCGCGGAACGCGGCGGTCGGGCACGACATGCCCGAGATGCCGAGCTGCCCGCTGGTGCCGAAGGGCGCCACCGCGACCGTGTCCTCCACGGGAACGGGGTTCGCGGTCGCCATCCGTTCGGACGACTCCGCCGCCGCTGAGGACATCCTCGCGCGGGCGAAGCGGCTCGCGCCCGCCGCGTCGTCCACCACCCCCTGAGCAGCCCACTCGGCGGTAGACTCTCCGGCGAGGTGTTCGATGATCCTCTTCCTCCTCGCGTGCGACACCGGCAAGGTCGTGCTCGGAGACGACACCGATGATGGCGTCGCCCTGGACACCTCCGGTGAGGCGGACACGGACACGGACACGGACACCGACACCGACACCGACACCGACACCGACACCGACACTGATACCGACATCATCGGCGCCGTGCCTGTGGTCGAGATCTGGCACCCGAGCGACGGCGAGACCCGCGCGGCCGGCAGCGAGATTCCGTGGATCGGGAACGGCCTCGACCCGGAGGACGGGACGCTCGTGGCGGGCAGCCTGGTCTGGTCCAGCAGCCTCGACGGCGTGTTCGGGACCGGCGACCGCTTCGAAGCGCCCTTGTCGGTCGGCTCGCACACCATCACGTTGACGGGTACCGACGGAGACGGGAACGCCGCGACGACCGCGATCACCCTCCAGATCGAGTAGCAGGAACGGGGCACCCGCTGCGCGGTGCGGAGGCGAGGTTGCACGGAGGGGCGCCGGTGGCTCCGGTGCCCGAGCGCCGGCCTACAGCTCCACCTTCCGCAAGCGCAACGAGTTCGCGATCACGGACACCGAGCTCAAGCTCATCGCTGCGCTGGCGATCATCGGCGAGAGCAGCCAGCCGAAGATGGGGAAGAGCAGCCCCGCCGCGATCGGCACGCCCAGCGCGTTGTAGCCGAACGCGAACACCAGGTTCTGACGGATGCCGCGCATCGTTGCGCGCGAGAGCCGCCTGGCCCGGACCAGGCCGCGCAGGTCTCCCTTCACCAACGTCACGCCGGCGCTCTCCATCGCCACGTCGGTGCCGGTCCCCATCGCGATGCCAACGTCCGCGGACGCGAGCGCGGGCGCGTCGTTGATGCCGTCCCCCGCCATGGCCACGACCCGGCCCTCGGCTTTCAAGCGTCGGATCACCTCCGCCTTCTGCTCGGGGAGTACCTCGGCTTCGACCTCGTCGATGCCGAGCTTGCGGGCGACCGCGAGGGCGGTGGTGCGGCTGTCGCCGGTGAGCATGACGACGCGCAGCCCTTCTGCGCGGAGCATCCGGATGGTGTCGGGCGTCGACTCCTTGATGGGGTCCGTGACCGCGACGACGCCGGCGGGAAGTCCGTCGATGGCGACGAGCATCGCGATCTGGCCCTCGGCGCGTAGGGCCTCGGCACGCGCGATCAGCGCGGTGGCGTCGACCCCATGTTCCTCCATCAGGCGTGCGTTGCCGGCGAGGACGGTGCGTCCATCCACCTGGCCCTCCACGCCCCGCCCGGTGAGCGACTTGAAGCCCTGCGGCGGCGCGAGCGTCAGCCCCCGCGCCTCGGCGCCCTTCACGATCGCGGTGGCGAGCGGGTGTTCGCTGCCGCGCTCCACGCTGGCGACGAGGCGGAGGAGGGTGTCGACATCCAGCGGGTTCTGGGGGGCGTTGCGGGGGGCCTGCCCCCCGCCCCATGAAACAACCTCGACCGCACCGAGCGTTGGGCGCCCCTCCGTCAGGGTGCCTGTCTTGTCGACGACGAGCGTGTCGACCTTCTCGAGGTTCTCGAGCGCTTCGGCGTCTCGGACGAGGACGCCCGCGGTGGCCCCGCGCCCGGTGCCGACCATGATGGCCATCGGAGTAGCGAGTCCGAGCGCGCAAGGACACGCGATGATGAGCACCGCCACGGCGTTGAGCAGCGCGTACGAGAAGCGCGGCTCGGGGCCGATCAGCGCCCAGACGATGAAGGTCGCGACGGCGATGAGCATGACGAGTGGCACGAACCATGCCGAGACCGTGTCGGCGAGGCGCTGGATGGGCGCGCGGCTGCGCTGGGCCTCGCCGACCATCCGGACGATCTGTGCGAGGAGGGTGTCGCGGCCCACGCGCTCGGCCCGCATGAGGAAGCCGCCGGCGGTGTTCACGGTGGCGCCGATGACCCGGTCGCCTGTGCCTTTCGCCACAGGTAGCGGCTCGCCGGTGACCATCGACTCGTCGACGTGGCTCTCCCCTTCGAGGAGGGTGCCGTCGACGGGGACCTTCTCGCCCGGACGCACACGGAGCTTGTCGCCGACCTGGACCTGCTCGACGGGCACGTCCTCTTCACGCCCGTCGTCGCGGACGATGCGGGCGCTCGGCGGGGCCAGCGAGAGGAGCTTCTTGATGGCGTCGCTCGTCTGGCTGCGTGCGCGGAGCTCCAACACCTGTCCGACGAGCACGAGGGTGGTGATGACCGCGGCGGCTTCGAAGTAGAGCGGCACCCGCCCGTGGTGGCCCCGGAAGGCCTCGGGGAGCGCGCCGGGGAACAACGTGGCGAACACGCTGTACGCCCACGCCACGCCGATCCCGAGAGCGATGAGCGTGAACATGTTGGGCGAGCGGTTCTTCACCGAGGCCGCGCCGCGCACGAAGAAGGGCCAGCCACCCCAGAGCACGACGGGGGTGGCGAGCGCGAGCTGAATCCAGGCGTCCACCTGTGCCGGGATGAACCGCTGGACGGGCTGCCCGGGAAGCATCTCGGACATCACCAGGAGCAGGACGGGAACGGTCAGGATCGCGCTGCCGACGAGACGACGGGTCATGTCCACGAGCTCGGGCGAGGGGCCCGTCTCCTCGGCCGTCACCTCCATCGGTTCGAGCGCCATGCCGCAGATCGGGCACGACCCGGGACCGTCCCGCACGATCTGGGGGTGCATGGGGCAGGTCCACTTGCCCGCCTTCAACGATACGGGCTCGTGAGGCGCCCGAGCAGCGGGGGGCTGGACGTCGTGATGTCCATGCGTCCCGTGGCCACCGGACGGAGCGGCCTCCGCGCTTGAGGCGAGTCCCGTCCCGGTGTAGCGCGCCGGATCGGCCTGGAATTTCGCGTGGCAGCCCTTGCTGCAGAAATGCCAGGTGGCCCCGCCGTACTCGGCGGTGGCGGCGGCTTTCGCGGGGTCCACCTGCATGCCGCAGACGGGATCCGATGTGCGTTCGAGAGTCGGCGCAGGGGGAGACGGGGGCATGAGAATTCCGCGAATCCCCTCGGGGTATGCACGGACTGTGCCGCGTCCGGTGGGTCGCCAAGATGTCCTTGGAGGGCGGTATTTCGGTCGCTGAGGCGTCCGAGCGGTGGCACTCCGACGGTCACCGTGTATCCGTCGACATCACGCTTACGGGGCCAGACGTGCGTAGGTTGCGCGGACCTCGCAACGATTCGTGGGTTGCCAACGGGCAGGGGCGCGCGCATTCCGAGTGGAGGAGAGCCCTGATGCCCATCGAGACGTTGGAGACCGTGAAGGACCCCGTTTGCGGGATGGACGTGGAGCCACGCAAGGCGGCGGCTCGTCGGGAGTTCGAGGGCCGCACGTACTACTTCTGTTCGAACGTGTGCGCCGGCAGCTTCGACGAGAATCCACGCAGCTACGTCGACAAGCAGGCGTCGCCCACCCAGAAGTAGGGTCGGAGCTTACCGGGCCAACACCTCCGCCAGGCGGAGGAGCGCGGGATCGAGCGGACGTGTGCGGCCCGCCACCTGCGCCAGCGGCACCGCGCGGATCGTCTCCTCGGAGAGCCCGAACAGGAATCCGTGCCGCCCTTCCAGGAGCGCGGTGGCGGCGGCGTTCCCGAGACGCGTGCCGAGAAGGCGGTCGAACGCGCCGGGCCGGGCGCCGCGTAGCACGTGCCCGAGAATGGTCACTCTCAGGTCGAGCCCGAGGTCAGGGCGGTCCGCGAACGCGCGCGCGAACCCCATCGCGCCGCCGGGAACCCCTTCGGCGACGACCACGATGGCGTGCCGCTTCCCCCGTGCGCGCGAGGCCGCGAGCGTAGCAGCCAGCTCGTCCGGGGTAGTGGGGAGCTCCGGCGTGACCACCGCCTCGGCGCCACCGGTGATCGCCGCCGCGACCGCGAGGTAGCCGCAGTCGCGGCCCATCACCTCGACGAGGAAGGCTCGGTCGTGCGACGCCGCTGTCGTGCGCAGGCGGTCCACCGATTCCAAGGCCACGTTCAACGCGGTGTCGACCCCGAGGGTGATGTCCGTCCCCTCGAGGTCGTTGTCGATGGTCGAGGCCACGCCGTTCACCGCCAACCCGAGGCGCCCGAGCGCGTTTGCGCCGGTCTGGCTGCCGTTGCCGCCGATGACCACGACGCCGTCGATGCCCGCTGCGTTGAGGTTGGCGGCTGCGCGCCGCTGGGCGTCGGCAGTGCGGAACTCTGGGCAACGTGCGCTGCCGAGCATCGTGCCGCCGCGGTCGACGATGCCGCCCACATCCCGCGCCCCGAGGGGCAGCCAGTCTGCCGCCAGGAGCCCCGCGAAGCCGTGTCGGACGCCGACGGCCTCGCCTCCCGCGCCGTCCACGGTGCGGACGACGGCCCGGATCGCCGCGTTCATCCCCGGCGCGTCGCCGCCGCTCGTGAGGACCGCGATCCTCACGCGAACCCCACGGCGATGCCCGCCTCCCGGATGGTCTCCGCGGAGCGGAGCAGGGCGGCCTGCTCGTCCGACGAGAGCGGCAGGGGGAGCACGCGCTCGGCGCCGCTTCGCCCGATGACCGTCGGAAAGCTCAGGCACACGCCCGACAGCCCGTAGGGCCCCTCCTGGAGGGTCGACACCGAGAGCACCGTCTTCTGGTCGCGGACGATGGCCTCTACGAGGCGCACGAGGCCGGCGCCGATCGCGTAGGCCGTGTGGCCCTTCCGGCGGATGATCTCGTAGGCGGCCACGCGCGTCTGGCGTTCGATCTCCGCGCGCTCGTCCGGGCCGCATGCGAGGGTACCGGCGCGACACAGCTCGTCGAGCGGAACGCCCGCGATGTTGGCGGTCGACCACACGACGACCTCGCTGTCGCCGTGCTCCCCGACCACGTGGGCGTGCACGCTCCGCGCCTCCACGCCGAAGTGGCGGCCGAGGAGGAAGCGGAGGCGGGCGGTGTCGAGGATCGTCCCGGAGCCGATGACCCGGGCTGGGGGGAACCCGGACATGCGCAGGGTGCCGAGCGTCAGGATATCGACGGGGTTGGTCGCGACGACGAGGACCGCGTCGGGCGCGTGGCGCGCGATCTCCGGGACCAGCCCACGGAAGATGGCGGCGTTCTTCGCAGCGAGGTCCAGGCGCGTCTCGCCAGGCCGTTGGCCCGCGCCCGCGGTGAGCACCACCACGTCGGCACCCGCACACGCGTCGAGGCCCCCGGCGTGGACGCGCGCGGGGCGCCCGTAGGGGATCGCGTGGTCGAGGTCCATGGCTTCGCCCTCGGCCCGGGCCATGTCGGCGTCCACGAGCACGATGTCGGAGGCGAGCCCGGAGAGCACGAGCGCGAACGCGAAGGTCGCGCCCACATGGCCCGCCCCGACGACCGCGACCCGGACTGTGTCATTCGTCCCGGTCACGACCCCTCCGCGCCTTCTCCTCGATGACGATCCAGTCGAGCGCCGGATCCTTCGTTCGACCGGCCATGATCTCCTCCCAGTTCTCCCGGACGTAGGTCCGGAGGAAGTCGATGACGTGGCCGAAGTGGATCGTCAGGACGCCCGGCACGACTCCCGACGCGCCGAACGCGACGAGGCGCACCCCGTGGCCGTGCGCCGTGCGCGCCACGCCGTGGGCGAGGAGCTCCCGGACGACGCCTCGGACGTGGTCCGGGCCGCAGCAGCCGAAGCGCGAGAGGAACGCTTGGTTCACGCGCGCCTCCCATAGAACTTCGAGAGCTCGAGCACGCTCACGGGGATGAGCCCCAGCACGATCGAGAGCAGGCAGTCCCGAAGGGAGATGGGCGTGAGCCCGAAGATCTCCTGCGCGACGGGGACGTGGTGCATGGCGATCTGGAGGGCGGCCGAGAACGTCACGATGCCGAGGAGGCGCATGTTGCTGAACGCCCCGACCTCCCAGAACAGCTTCGTCCGGCTCCGCGCCGCGAAAGCACGGAACAGCTCACCGAACACCAGCGTGGTGAACGCCATGTTGCGTGCCTCGGCGAGCCCTTCCTCCCGCAGCACCCAGGCGAAAACTCCCAGCGCGACGACGGCCTGGAGCAGACCGGTGAACGCCACGGTCGTCCACTCTGGGCGGCCGAGCATCGGCTCGTCCGGCTTCCGGGGCGGACGCTTGAGCACGTCCGCGTCCGTTGGGTCGACGACCAGCGCGAGCGCCGGGAGTCCGTCGGTCACCAGGTTGATCCAGAGGAGCTGGATCGGGAGGAGTGGGAGGGGCAGTCCCGCGATGGCGGCGCCGAGCATCACGAGCAGCTCTCCGGCGTTCCCGGAGAGCAGGTACACGAGCGTCTTGCGGATGTTGTCGAAGATCCCGCGTCCCTCGCTCACCGCCGCGATGACGCTCGCGAAGTTGTCGTCGGCGAGGACCATGTCCGCGGCCTCGCGCGTCACCTCGGTGCCGGCCTTCCCCATCGCGATGCCGATGTGCGCCTCGCGGAGCGCAGGGGCGTCGTTCACGCCGTCTCCCGTCATCGCGACGATCTCGCCCTTCGCCTTCAGCGCGCGCACGATGCGGAGCTTCTCCTCGGGGGTCACCCGGGCGTGGACGCGCTCGTCCGCGAGCTCGCCGGGCCGCAGGATGCCGAGCTCCCGGGCGATGGCCTGCGCGGTGACGGGATGGTCGCCCGTGATCATCACCGTCGTGATGCCGGCGGCGCGCGCATTGGCGACCGCCTCGATCGCCTCGGTGCGGGGCGGGTCCGCGATGCCGACGAGGCCGAGGAGCGTGAGGTCGGCTTCAGTGTCCCCGGCTCCCGTGGCGACCGCGAGCACCCGGAGCCCGCGCGCGGCCATCTCGGCGTTCGCCTCCAACGCGCCCGCCGTGCCTCGCGTGCACAGCGGGATGGTGAGGTCCGGCGCGCCCTTCACGTAGAGCACGCCGTCCGTCCGCCGGACGGACATGCGCTTTCGCTCGGAGTCGAAGGGGTTCACGTGCACGCGGGGGCGCTCACGCTCGATGTCCTCTCGCTCTACGCCCCGTTCGTGCGCTGCTTCGAGCAGAGCGAGCTCCGTCGGGTCGCCCGTGCCGGCGGGAAGGTCGGCGTCGTTGTTGGCGGCTGCCGCGAAGAGGAGCGCCGCGTGATTCTCGCCCCAGAGCTCGCGTACCGTCATCTGCCCGGTGGTCAGTGTCCCGGTCTTGTCGGTGCAGACGACAGTGGCCGATCCCAGCGTCTCCACGGCGGGCAGGCGGCGCACGAGGACGTTCCGCGCCGCCATCCGCTGCACGCCCACGGCGAGCGCGATGGTCACGACCGCCGGGAGGCCCTCGGGCACCGCCGCGACGGCGAGCGAGACGGAGGAGAGGAGCACCTCGAGCCAGCTCATCCCCCGCGCGAAGCCGAGGATGGCCACGAGCAGGACGATTCCGAGGCAGAGCTTGATGAGCGTGCGCGAGACGACCTCGAGCCGTGCCTGGAGCGGCGTCGCCTGCTCCTCGGCGGTCTCCAGCAGGTGGGCGATGTGACCGAGCTGCGTGTCCATGCCGGTCGCGAAGACCTCGGCCAGGCCGGTGCCGGCGACGACCGCGGTGCCGGTGAACACGCGGTCCTTACGGTCTGCCAGGGGGGCGTCCTCGGGGAGCGGCGTCGGATCCTTCTCGACGGGCACGCTCTCGCCGGTGAGCGGGGCCTCGTTCACCCCGAGGGCGTGCGCCTCGACGAGGCGGGCGTCCGCGGCCACGAGGTCCCCGGCCTCGAGAAGGAGCACGTCCCCCACGACGATGTCGCGCGCGGGGACGACCACGGCGTGTCCGTCGCGGAGCACGCGGGCGCGCGGGGCCGTCATCGCTCGCAGCGCCAGGACGGCGTTCTCCGCGCGGTGCTCCTGGAAGAAGCCAACGAGGCCGTTCAACACGACGATCACGAGGATCGCGACGGCGTCGACCGTCTCGCCGAGCGCGAACGCCACGCCGGCGGCGACGGCAAGGAGCGCGATCATCGGGCTCGCGAACTGCCGGGCGAGGATGCGCCAGAGAGGCGTGCGGGCCTCCCGGCGGATCTCGTTCGGGCCGTGCTCGGCGAGCCGCGCGGCGGCGTCGGCGCCAGTGAGTCCGTGGGGGGTGGGGAGACCGTTGCTCGTCACCCTTCTTGCGCCTTCGACACCGCCAACGAGGCCGCGAGCGTGCCTTTCTTGAGCTGCCGCGTGCGCCAGAGCACCCACATTGCCGGGAGCACCAGCGCGGTCATGAACGTGAGGGTGACGAGGCCGCCGAACATCGGCCCGGCCATGCGGCGGGCCATGTCGGAGCCGACGCCCTGGCTGAACAGGACGGGGAGCAGCCCGAAGAGGTTCATCGCGATGGCGAGGACCATGCCCCGCATGCGGCCGGCGGCACTGTCCGCGGCCACCTCGGCGAGCCGCGCGGGGGTGAGCACCTCTCCCTTCTCCAAGGCCCGCTTCACCCCGAGGTCGAGGTACACGGCGAGGACCATCCCCACCTCCGCCCCCACCCCGATGAGCGCGATCATCGCGACCCAGGAGGCGATCGAGAGGTCGTAGCCGGCCGCCGCGAGGAACCAGATGCTGCCGAGTACGGAGAAGGGCAGCGTGAGGAGCACGATGCTCGTCTCTCCGATGGTCCGGAAGGAGAGGTAGACCAGCAAGAACACGAGCACGATGGTGATCGGCGCCATGATCGCGAGGCGCTCCTGGGCGCGCTCGAGGAACTCGTACTGGCCGGTCCACTGGATCTGGAGCGAGGGGTCGAGGCCAAGGCCTTCGACCACCTTGCGGGCCTCGTCCACGTAGCCGCCGAGGTCGCGCTGGCCGGGGTCGATGTAGATGTACCCCGCGAGGCGCCCCCCTTCGTCGATGAGCATCGCGGGACCGGGCACCCGGTTCACGTCGGCGAGCGTTCCGAGCGGCACCACGCCGAGTGCCGTCGACACCGGGAGGCTGCGGATGCCCTCCTCGTCGGCCCGGAAGTCACGGCCGAAGCGCGCGATGAGCGAGTAGCGCTCCCGGCCGTCGAAGATGCGCCCCACGGGCATGCCCCCGAGGCCCATCTCGACGACGTCGAGCACGTCGTCGGTGGAGGCGCCGTAGCGGAGCACGTCGTCGCGGCGGGGGACCACCTCCACGAACACCGCCGCGAGCTGGCGCTCGGCGTAGACGCTCCGCGTGCCCTGCACCTCGCGGAGGGCGGCCTCGATGCGTTCGCCGGCGTCGTTGATGGTCTGCAGATCGTCGCCCAGCACCTTCACGCCGACGGGCGTGCGGATGCCCGTCGTGAGCATGTCCACGCGTGCCTTGATCGGCATGGTGAAGGCGTTCTGGACGCCGGGGTAGTCCATCCCGGCCTCCATCTCGGCGATGATGTCGTCCACCGTGACGCCGGGACGCCACTCGTCGCGCGGCTTCAGCGTGATGATCGTCTCGAACATCGAGAGCGGTGCGGGGTCCGTGGCGGTCTCGGCGCGGCCCGCCTTGCCGATGACGCGCTCGACCTCCGGGATGCTCACCAGGAAGGCATCCTGGGCCTGCAAGAGCGTGCGGGCCTGCTCCGCGGAGATGCCGGGCACGGTGATCGGCATGTAGAGGAGCGAGCCCTCGTACAACGGCGGCATGAACTCGCGGCCGAGCCCGTTGTAGACGGGGACGGTGATCGCCGTGGCGATTGCCGCGATCGCGATGAAGGGCCAGGGGTGGCGGGTCGCGAGGCCGACGATCGGCCGGTAGAGCGCCCGCAGCGCGCGATTCACCGGGTTGGCGGCCTCGCGCGGCATTTTACCGCGAAGGAGCGTCACGGCGAGGGCCGGGGCGAGCGTGAGGGTGAACAGCGCCGCGGCGAGCATGGCGAAGGTCTTGGTCCACGCCAGCGGCGTGAACAGCCGCCCCTCCTGCGCCTCGAGCGCGAAGATGGGCAGGAAGCTGACCGCGATGAGGAGAAGCGAGGAGACGAGCGGCCCGCCGAGCTCCTTGGAGGCCGCGAGGACGACCTCGGTGCGGTCCTCCTCCGGGTGGTCCTCGATGCGGCGCGCCGCGTTCTCGACGAGCAGCACGACCGCGTCGACCATGTCGCCGATCGCGATGATGATGCCTGCGAGCGACATGATGTTGATGGTCAACCCCATGAAGTACATGGGGATGAACGCGACGGCGATGGCGCACGGGAGGACGAGGATCGGGACGAGCACCGAGCGGGCGTGGAGGAGGAAGACGCCGAGGAGGAGGGCGATGATCAGGATCTCCTCGCCGATAGACTCGAACAGCGTCGCGACGGAGCCCCGGATGAGGTCGGAGCGGTCGTAGACGGGGACGATCTCCACGCCGTCGGGGAGTGGAACCTCTGCGAGCCGCGCCTTGACCGCGTCGATGACGGCGAGCGCGTTCTCCCCCTGCCGCGCGACGACCAGCCCGCCGACGGCCTCGCCCTTGCCGTCGAGGTCCGCGATCCCCCGGCGGATGTCGGGCCCGATCTCCACGCTGGCCACGCTGCCGAGCGCGACGGGGGTGCCCCGTGGGTCCAGCCCGACGTGAACGCGGTCGAGGTCGGCGAGGTCCCCGACGAGGCCTCGTCCCTGCACGTAGAGCTCGCGGCCGGCCTCCTCGATCACGCGGCCGCCGACGTCGCGGTTGTTCCGTGCGAGCGCCGAGGTGACGTCGCTCGTGGTGATGCCCGCGGCCCGCATGCGCTCGGGGTCGAGGACCGCCTGGTACTGCTTCTCGAAGCCGCCCAGCGTCGCGACCTCCGCGACGCCGTCGACGCCCTCCAGCGCGAACCGGAGGGTCCAGTCCTGCAGCGTACGCAGGTCCGCCACGGAGAGCTTCCCCGTCCGGTCGACGAGGACGTACTGGTACACCCAGCCGACGGCGGAGGCGTCGGGCCCGAGGGAGACCTCCACGTCGGGGGGGAGGCGGGGCTTCAGCACGTCCAGCCGCTCGCTCACGCGCGTCCGCGCCCAGTAGGGATCCACGCCCTCCTGGAGCAGCACGTACGTGAACGACATGCCGAACATCGTGAAGCCGCGGACGGCCTTGACGCCGGGGAGCGCCTGGAGCCCCGTCACGAGCGGGTAGGTGACCTGGTCCTCGACGAGCTGCGGCGAGCGGCCCATCCACTCGGAGAACACGATGACCTGCGGATCGGACAGGTCGGGGATGGCGTCGATCGGGCTCCGGAGCGCGGCCAGCAGGCCGGCGCCGGTCGCGAGGAGCGAGGCGAGGATCACGAGGAAGCGGTTCCGTCCGCTCCAGTCGATGATGCGGGCCAGCATTCAGCCTCCGTGCCCGGCGTGCCCGCCGCCCTGCATCTGCGTCTCGGAGTCGAACAGGAACGTGCCGGCGGCCACGACCTGCTCGCCGGGCGCGAGGCCCGTTGTCACCTGCACCTCGTCGGCGGTCCGCACGCCGAGCGAGACGGGGCGCGGCGTGTAGCCGTCCGCGCCTGCGACGAAGACGAGCTGCCGGGTCCCCGTGTCGACCACAGCGCCTCGAGGCACCCAGACGCCCTCGGTTTCGCCTCCGTTCCAGGTTGCGGTGAGCGGACGACCCACGCCGATGTCGCCCTTGGGGAGGAGCCGGACGCTGCGCCCGGCCGGTCCCGCGGTGGGGAGGATCTCGGAGACGGTGGCCTCCCAGGTGTTCGACCCGTCCGTGAGCGTCACGTTCGTGCCGACGGGAGGAGGGACGACGGTGACCATCTCCACCACGCGCGCGTCGGTCGAGGCGATTTCGGCGACGAGCCCGCCCGCCCCGAGCCAACTGCCCTCTCGAGCGGGTCGGGAGACGACGATGCCGGACACCGGCGCGCGAACGGTCCAGGTGTCGGGCACGGTGTCGCCAGCGGCGTCGATGTCCGCGGCGGGCACGCCCAACGCGAGGAGGCGGGACCGAGCTGCGCTGGCCCACGGCTCGCCGAGCGGACGGGCGACGTTCTGCTCCTCGAAGGCCGCGCGCACCTCCGGGAGCCAGATCCGAGCGAGCACCTGGCCCGCACGGACAGCCTCACCGACGCGGGGGACGCGCTCCTCTCGGAGCTGGCCACCCGCGGTGACGGTGACGCGGCGGGTGCGCGAGGGGTCGAAGGTGGCGGAGGCGGGGGCGCGGTGCCGCGTCGCGGCTGCACCGGCGCGGGCGGGGACGGTGCGGACGCCGATCGCGGCAGCAGCGGCGGGGCTGACGGTCACGGGCATGGCCATGTCTGCATCGGGGGCGGGGGCTCCCGGCGCGGCGGGCATCGTGTGGCCCGCGTGTTCGTCGGCGGGGGGCGCCCGAGCCACGGGCTTTGTATGGCCGGCATGTTCGTCCGTCGGAGCAGAAGCGGGGGCCGCGGCGGGGGATCTCGCGGGAGCTTCGGCATGCCCGGCATGCGGATCGTTCCGGGCGCACGCGGCCGCCAGCAGCAGGCTCACCCAGGGGAGCGTCTTCATCGAACCTCCACGCGCGCACGTTCGGCCGCCCGCAACGCCTGATCCCGCTCGGCTGCCACCAGGTCGCGCTGCGCGGCCAGGAGCCCCTCCCAGGCGCGGAGGGCCTCCTCCACACCGGTCTGCCCCGCGGCGTACCTCGCGAGCGCGGCCTTCCATGCCGACTCCGCGCGCGGCACCGCGACGTCCCGAAGCACACCGGATCGCGCGGTCGCCGCAGCCTCGGCCGCCCGAGCTGCGTCCGTCGCCGCAGCGAGGTCGCGGTCGATGGTGTCCGCGCGCCGGGTGGCGGCCTCCACGCGTGCCGAGGCGGCGTCCCGCGAGCGGGCGTTCGCGCCCCAGAGCGGCATCTCCACGCCGACCATCACGTTCACGCCCTGCACCATCCCGTCGGGCATGATGCCGACGCTGGCACCCAGCTCCACGTCCGGGGCAAGCCGCGTTCGCGCGACACGGAGGTCCGCCTCGGCGGCGGCTCGGTCGGCGGAGGCGAGATCGATCTCGGGTGGGCGGCTGGGCGTCGAGGACGGCACCTCCAGGTAGGCCTCGGGTACCGCGTGCACGGCGGCCGCCGCCTCGTCGCCGACGAAGCGGGTGAGGACCGCGGTCTCCCCGACGAGCCGCGCATCGAGCGCTACCCGATCCGCGCGAAGCCGCGCCACCTCGGCCTCCACCCGCAACAGATCGGGCAGGGTGGACCCACCCCCCATGCCGCCGGCGCCAGGGTCCATGCCGCCGGTCCCGCCGCCCCCCATCCCCGTGTCGCCCTCCATTCCGCCCGCCGGCGCCTGGACGCGGCCACCGCCCCCCGCTCCGCCGCCCATACCGGGCATCCCCATCCCTCCGCCGCCCCCGCCTTTCACCGCCGGAGGTGTGGAGGAGGGACCGGCCTCCATGCCTTCGTCCATCCCGGACGCGCCCATGCCGCCCATCCCCGGGCGTCCCGCACCCGCGCCCCAGCGCCGCACGCCGGCCTGCCAGAGGGTCTCCGCCGCGCGGATCTGCTCGTCCAACAACGCGCGCTCCGCCTGGAACGCACGAATCCGCGCGGCCGCCTGGGAGAGCCGGAGGCGCAGGTCAGCGGCGACGCGGGCGCGGTCGGCCTCGGCGCGCGTCACGTCCACGCGGGCGCGATCCGCCGAAGCGCGGGCCTCACCCCACCCACGCAGCATCTGCTCGACGCCGACCATGTACATCGTCGGGTCCGGATCCTCGGGCATCGCGCCGAGAGAGTCGCCACCCACCATCAACATCGGGTTCATCGGGCGCCCGGCGGCCCGCGCGTCTTCCGCGGCGGCACGGGCGTCGAGCTCGGCCGCGGCCGCCTCCGGATCACGTTCCAGCGCGAGGCCGACGAGCCCCTCGAGGTCCGCGGGGGCCTCCGCCAGGGCGCGGGCGACGAGGGCGAACAACACCATGAGTCGTTTCCAGGCAATCGGTGTGCCACCGTCAGGAGCGGCGGACGAACGACGACGAGGGGGCGTCGTCGTCGCGTGGCTGTGTGCTCATACACACGCAATCGGGCGGGACAACCCAGCGACTCCGCGGGTTTCACTGTGGCCTTCATGGTCACAGTGGATGCGACGCGGGGATCCGACCACGCGGTATGGCGGGAGCCAGGCCCCACCTGCGTCGAGTGCCTGCAGGCGACGGCGCCTTCCCGCCGCTACTTTGCCTCTACCTTCTCGCGTCCGGGCGCCGGCAGGGCAGTCGGCGCGGGGCTGGTGGTCGGCAAGAACGATTTGACGATGCCAAGCGAGGCGTCGGTCTTCTCCATCGACCGGCCGCTGTCATGTTCGATTCCGGTCAGTGCTCGAATGGCGTCGATGCTCTCGGGGATGACAATGGACTCGTTGTGGACCTGCATGGTGAGGTACAGCTCCCGGCCGTCGCTCGCGAGGGAGTCCTCCCAGATGGCGACCTCCCACATGTCGCCGCGTGGGCGGCGCAGGTCCCGCATCAGCTCCATCACCGAGTTTAGAGCCCCGAGCCCGTCCGTTGCGCGGACGAACGCCAAACGCGGCTCCTGCCACAGGGCGTCTCGCAGCTCGTCCAGGCCGACCGGACGGGTGGTTTCCACCATCAGAAAGTGGAGGTGGCTGAGGTTGTAGGGACCCGACCCTGCCATCGTGACGATGTCCAGCCCGGGGATGACCGTCTGCGCGTCGGGTCCCTGGTGGCTTGGCACCTTAGTCTCCGGGATCGCGGTGTTGATCATCCCGTTGACGTGGCTCTCCCAGGGATCAGTGGCTCGCCGCATGAGCACGGCGCGGGCTCGCCTGCTCCAACCCCTGCTCGAGAATGCGTGGACCACACGGCACAGAGCCGTCGTGTTGCAAGAGACCACCCGTGCGAACGGCCGTCCGATGGCTTCGGCGTAGTTCACCTGCGCAACGAAGGAGAAGCCCGCCAGCTCGTGGCTTTCCCCTCCCTGAAAGATCGCGCGCACTCCCGCCTGCTCGTATCGGGGTTTGTTGCTCGCTCCGACCTTCTTGGGGGTGCAATCCACCACGATGTCGGCCGCCCCCAGCAGGTCGTCGAACGATCCACAAACTTGCAAGCCTGCGGCCTCCAAGGCAGCGCGCCGGTCCTCGACGGAGGCAAAGATCGGGTAGCCCCGCTCGGCCGCCACGCGCAGGCGGTAGTCGGGAGCGATGTCCGCCACGCCAACCAGCTCCATGTCGTCCTGCGCAACCACGGCGTCCGCCACGCGCTTTCCGATGACACCGTAACCGTTGACCGCAACGCGAACCTTGACCGTTGGCATGTCGACCTCCACTCGTAGGTAGGCGCCCGCGAGGAGCAGGGAACTGTGGCGGCGAGCGTCACAGGTGGCCGGCTCGGGCCCTGTCGGCGTCCCTTTGGAGTCGCGCCGCCTGCTCGTTCCTGCTTTGGCGCGCCTCTCGCAAGCGCACCTCTCGGTGGAACTCATCCTTCCGGGAGCCTCCCCGTGAACTCGCTCGTCCCGCCCTTCTCAGGTGCTTGTGGAGCTCGACACCCGGGACATCGGGCGCCTACCGGGCCGCCGCCGAAGGCACCAGCCGGCGGGCGCGCGAGAGGATCTCCGGGCCGGCGTGCGGCTCGGTGGACGTGACGGTGACGGCGAAGCCGCTGCCCGTCGACTTCACCTGGGCCTGCGCGCCTTTCGGGACGAGGGGGCAGTCGGGCATCTCGAGCACATCGTGGCCGAGCGCCGCGTTGCGGGCAAGGTGGCAGTCGACGACACGCTGGAGCCACTCGGCGGTCAGGCCGGGCACCGCGAGGAAGGTGATCGTGGCCCCGTCGACCAGGGAGGAAACGCCTCCCTTACCGCCCCGGCTCAGCGTGTGGCTCTCCACGCTTGCGATGTCCGCAGTGTGGTCGAACGGGCTGATGTCGCGGTCGTCCGGCGCGATGCCCCGGCACGCCTGTGCCTCGGCGGCGGCGAGCGCCGAGGACGCGGCACGGTGAGCCGACGCGGCCTTGCGTGCCCGCTCCGCCGCACGAAGATGTTCCTGCGTCGGATTGGTCACCGAGGTCCAGCAGATCGGGTAGCTGTGCCCGCTCCATGACGGATTGCACCGCGTCACCGCGGCCTCCGCGGTCGGGTCGTACTCCTCGGCGTGCGCGGCCGCGGCGTTCTCCTGCCGCGCCGCTTCGGCCTCGTGTTGCGCCTCGCTCAAGTCGTGCGGCCGGCTGCCTTTCGGCGCACAAGCCAGGAGGGGCAGCAGGCCAAGCAGCGCGAGTGTCGTGGTCTTCATCGAATCGTCCTCTCGGGTGGTGCGCGGGGTCCCCACTGGCTCCCCACTGACTCCGCCAGCGAATGTTCAGGCAGGAGCCAGCCCCAACCGCGCCTGGCGCCCGTAAAGCTCGGGGTCATCGGCGAACGCCGCGCGGCAGCGTTGGGAGCAGAACTCCCACGTCCGGCCGGCGTCCACGAGGGTGACGACGGGCGCCCCCTCCAGGACCATGCCGCACACGGGATCCCGGTGCGCGTCCCAATCGGGAGGCCGCACGATCGGTTGCTTGTCGAGGAGGGCCTGCATCAGACGCAGGTCGTTCAGCACCAGCCGGGGCGTCAGGAAGTGCTCGCGGACCCGCTCCCGCCCGGCCGCGCCCAACGCACGCGCCCGCTCGGGGTCGCGGAGGAGTGCCACGATCGCCTCGGCGCACGCATCCACGCTGTCGACCAGCACCCCGCCGACGCCGTCCGCCATCTGGAGCGGGATGCCCCCGGCGCGGCCGGCGACCACGGGAGTGCCCTTCCAGAGGGTCTCCGACACGACGAGCCCGAACCCCTCGCGGATGGACTTCTGCACAACGACGTCCGAGAGCATCTGGAACGCGTTGACCTCGATGTTTCCGACGCCGACGAGGTTGGTGAAGACGTGCACGAGGGGGTCGCCGCCCGTCTCGTCCAGGATCTGCCGGTAGATCTCCGCCCCTTCGGGGTCGTCCAGCGCCATGGAGCCGACGAGGGCCAGCTGGAGATCGGGCACCTCCCGCCGGGCCGCGCGGTAGGCCGCTATGACGCCGAGCGGGTCCTTCCACGGGTCGAAGCGCGACACCTGGGTGATGAGGGGCCGGTCGGTGCGCACGCCGATCCAATCGAGCACCTGCCGAGCGGTCGCACGAGGAAGCGCAAGGTTCTTCGGGCTCAAGGGGTCGATCGCGGGCGGCACGATCTCGACCCGGGAGATCGGGAACCCGGCGGGCACGAATTCGGCCATCGTGAATACAGCCGCGTCGTACGGGGCCAGGTAGGGCCGCAGGAAACTCCAAATCGACGGGTTGGGATGCGACGTGTCGATGTGGCATCGCCAGATCCAGCGGGCGCCTCCCGCGCCTCCGAGCGATAGGAGCCCCGCTGGCTGCGGGTCGTGCACGAACACGAAGTCGTAGCTCTCCTCGAAGGCCCGGGCGTTGGCCTCGGCGGTCGCCAGCCACGCCGTCTGCTGGTCTGGCATGAGGTCGGGCGTGGCGCCCTGGAGGCCGTTGTGCATGGCCTTGGTCACGCGGAAGAACGCTTCGTCCCCGCTGATGATGCGCCAGTGCGCGACCAAGCCGAGGTCCCGGAGCAGCGGCACGGTGGAGCGGAGAAGCTCGGACACGCCGCCGCCGTACGGAGTGGCGTTCACGTGGAGCACGCGCGCGCCCTGAAGCGGGGCCGCCGCGGCTCGGAGCGCCTCGATCAGGCCCTCCGGCGCGATTCCCCGGTAGCTCTCGAGGGATCGGGGGCCGACGTCGACGAGGTTGAGCACGCGCGCCTCCTGGTCCCCTCTACGTGCGCGCTCGTGGACAAACGGACACTGTGGCTGGAGATGTCACAGTGTGCCCGCCGCTCCCGCTACATCATCCCACCGCCGGACGAGCAGGACGCCTCGGCGTCGAAGCCCATCATGTCCGCCTTCATCGCGTCGAGGTGATCGCCCATCCGGACCGAGTAGTCATCCTCCTCGACGCGGCAGTCGTCCATCGTGCCGTGCTCCGAGTGGGCGCCCGCGTGCGCGCCCGGGACGCTCATCATCTCCTGCATGTGCGAGTCCGCGTCGGCCATCGAATCCATCATCGAGCCCATGTCGCAGGCCATCATGTCGGACATCATGCCGCCCATGTCCTCCATCGCGACCCCCATGGCGGTGGAGTGGTCGGCCTCCAGCGTCGTGACGTCGTCCATGGACGTCGCCGCGGACACCGCCTCGGTGTGCGCGTCGAGCAGGGCCTGGACCGTGTCGAGCTGGTCGAGGGTTTGTGCGCCGAGGACGCTGGAACCCGTGCAGCCTGCGAGCAGAAAGGCGAAGAGCATTCGAACCTCTGTGAGTGACCTACCCGAAAGCAAGGACCGTGCCGCCCGGCCCGTCCGCCGCTTCCGGGGGCGCTCGGACGAAAGGCATGGGTATACGCCGGCTTAGATGGAGCGTGATCGCTGGGGTTACATGGATGTTCGCACGTTACATGGGATGAAAGCGAACAGCTCGTGTGCGAAATGCCCCTGTCGGGTGGCGTTTCGCGCCATGCTCTTTGTGGCGTGTAACCTACGATATCACAGCCAAGACCACTGATGTTACAGGTGACGCCGGGTCGAACCGTGTGTACCGCGCAGGGAGTCGCTGGGAAAAGTCGGCCGCGCGGTCGGTCATGCGCACCCGCGCGTAGTCACAGTGGCCCAAGTTCGGCCTCGAGCACGACCTGACGCCCGACATCGACGCGGATCCGATGGGCTCGGGGTGGGGGCGAATAACGGCGGCCCTCCATGGTTTCCAAGACGTTTCCGTCCTTGTCGAACGCGCTCCAGCGCCGCAACGGCTCTCCCTCGTCGAACCCGTCGGCGGGCGCGGTCCACCCGCGCGCGTCTCGTTCGAGGATGGCGGCGTGGAGGGGCCGCGCCCCTCGTGCCACCGCCCGTGCCGCCGAAACGTCATAAAAGGCGGGATCCAGGGGGTGGTCGCGCCAATCGCAGTGGGTATGGCCCGTTTCGTAGGTGGCCACGTAGTCAGCGCCGTGGGCCGCGCAGATGTCGGCAAGCTCGTCCGCCGACATCCCCTCCACATCGAGGTCCGCGGCGTCACCGTACTGATGTCGCGAGTAGGTCACTCCCCCCACCTCTGCGTTGTAGGCCGGGCTCCGATACCCACTGTTGACCGCCACCGGGGCACCGACCTCGTCGCGAACATCCTGCACCCGCTCGACGACATGCGGCTGGAGGACGCCCCAGCGTCCCTTCCAGGCAGCCATGTACTCTTCGAGTGCGAAGTTGGGCGCGACTTCCAGCATTGGATCCGCGTCATCCAGATCCACGAAACGGACCGGTGGCAGGTACTGGGCGGAACCCTCGTAGGGATCGGGATAGTAGTAGTCCTCTCCCCAACTCACGTCGTAGGCGACCACGGGGAGGCAAATCGACCCGTCCCGACCAGGTCCGAGGTAGCAGGCCTCGACCGCGGACCCGTCCCCGGAGTCCCCGGTCTCCAGCTCGGAGCTCGAGTCTCCCGTCTCCTCCAGGTGGCTGTCGTCAGGGGCCGTGTCGAACACGGCGGAATCTTCCTCGCCCCCGGGGCGCGCCGGGGGCGGGCGGCGCAGCCGGGCGTCCGACTCCGCCACACAACCCGCGATCAATAGCAGACCCAGCATTCTTCACCAAGCCGCGAGGGGGACAACTACCTGGAGTGCGATGGGCAGCTGAGCCTCCGTCGTGCGCCCTTACCATGGCACCCCATGGGCCCGCCACGTCAACCTGACTTCGAGCGATCGTGCCGTTTGATCCGGAGTGTCGTTCGCGCGCGGAGCCACCTTGCGGGTGTGACAGGACGCGACGCATGTAACCCAGCCAGTCACACCGCTTCGGTACTGTCGGCCCATGGGCACGCGCTATGCTGAACGGCCCCCTTCGCCCCGGTCAGCCTCCTTGCTGCATCCCGCCATCGCCGTCCTGATCTTGTTCGCTGGATGCTCCGACACGGCATCGGCGCCCACCGCCCCGGCTCCCGCCGCGTCGACGGCGCCAGAGCCGGCGAGCCCGGTTCCCTTCGTGCTCCCGTCGGGGGCGGGATCGATCACGCCGAGCTTCACCGTGGACGGCGACGACCTCCTCTACGTCTGGCAAGAGCCGGACGGAGCGGCGGCGGCACCGGAAGAGACGGAGGCATGGCGCGTCCGCTTCTCCCGGAGGCACGCCGGCACCTGGTCCGTTCCCATCGACCTCGCACGGGGTACGGACATCCTCGCGAACTGGGCGGACTTCCCGTCGGTGGGGGTCGCCGCGGACGGCGCGCTCGTCGCGCACTGGTTCCGCGCCACCCCCGACGCCTACGAGTTCGCGATGACGCGCTCGGTCGACCACGGGGCCACGTGGACGCCGCTCCAGGCTCCCTTCCCGGCGGGGCTCGCCGGCGAGCGCGGGTTCGTCTCCTACACCCCCGAGCCTGACGGGCTTCGCGTCTACTGGCTCGACGGGCGCGACATCACCGGCGGCCACCACGGCGCCCACGCCGGCGCGACGGCGCTTCGCTCGGCGCGACTCGGGTCGGCCGGGTTCCTCCCCGACGAGGTGGTGGATGCTCGGACGTGCGATTGCTGTGCAACCGACGCGGTCCTCGCCAACGGACGCGGCGTGGTGGTCTACCGTGACCGTGACGAGGGAGAGCGGCGTGACATCGCCGCCGCCTCCGCGGGCTCGGGAGGCCGGTTCGCGGGCACTCCGCTCGGGTCCGACGGCTGGGTGATCCACGGCTGCCCCGTCAACGGGCCGGCCGCGGACGCCAGCGAAAACACGGTCGTCACTGCGTGGTTCACGGGGGCGGGCGATCGCCAGGCCGTGCGTGTCGCCTTTTCCAGCGACGCCGGTGCGACGTTTGGAGCGGCGGTCGGCGTGGTCGACGCCGCGGCGGACACCCGCCCTCTGGGGCGCGTGGACGTCCTGCTCGAGCCCGACGGCACCGCGCTCGTAGTCTGGCTCTCCGCGGAGGACGAGGACGGCCAGGTGCGCGTGCGGCGCGTCACCCGAGACGGGCGGGTCGGCCCCTCCCTGGCACTGGGTCAGAGCGCGACCGCGCGAGCGTCGGGGTTCCCGCGCCTGGCACGACACGGATCGCAGGTCGTCGTGTCCTGGACGAGTCCGGATCGAGGGAACATCGCCGTCTCGTTCGACCCGACGCTCGTTCGAGAGGTCGAAGACGCCACCGAGCCCACGACCGCCGCAGCCTCACCTCCGGCACTCCCCCCGTTCGAAGCTCGCGACCTGTCGGGCGCTGCAGTTCGTGGCGAAGATCTGCGGGGCGCGGCGGTGCTCCTCAACGTGTGGGCCACCTGGTGCGGGCCCTGCCGAGAGGAACTGCCCGTCCTCGCGGAGCTTCAGCGAGAGCACCCGGACGTGCGGGTGCTCGCGCTCTCCGTGGACGGCGACGGCGCGGGCCCGACCGTGCGGAAGATGACCGAGGCGTGGGCACCCAGCTTGACCGTCCTCCATCCGGATGGAGACAACCTCGCCGCGCGCCTCGGCGTCAGCGCACTCCCGCGCACGTTCCTGTACGACGCGTCAGGTACGCTCGTCTGGTCCTCCGAAGGCGCCTTACGGGCGGATGACCCCGCGCTCTCCGAGGTGCTCGTACGGGTCAGCAATCGGTAGCCGGCTCGTCGTGCGCCGATGCGGATCGCGGCACGCTCGGAGGCGACAATCGTTCACAGGCCCTCCCGACCGCACCGCTATGTTCTCCGGAAGGGTGGAGAATGCGCGGGGTCGTGTTCGCGTCAATAGGGATGTTGTGTTCGGCTTGTGCCACGTTTGGCACCCACCAGACCGCACGGCCCATCGACAAGGGGTCCCTCCAGGTAGGCATCGAGCCCGGCATGTGGCACGTCAAGGATTCGGGCGCCGCGCCGGTTGCCAACCTCACGGCGAGGTACGGCTTCGGCGACCGCTGGGATCTCGGTCTTCGGCTCGGAACGGCGGGGGTCGGAGTGTCCAGCAAGTTCGCTCTGACAAACAAGCGCTCTCGCACGTGGGCCGTCGCGGTCGCGCCATCCGTGAGCACCGTGCCGATCGGGCACTGGCCCGTCCACGTACAAGTCCCCCTCCTCGTCGGCCTCGGCCTCGGCCCCCACGAGTTGACGCTCGGGCCCAAGCTTCAGGGGTGGTCCCACGTTCGCACCCTCCAGGCAACGCGCAAGCGGTCGACCCTGCTCGCCGCAGGGGTGTCGGTCGGCGGCTCCATCCGGATCGCACGGGGTGTTCGCATCCTGCCGGAGGTGACCTTCGCGCGTCCGTTCGTCGGGGTCTTGGAGACACGGGCCGCGTTCTCCGACGTCGAGCTCCGGCCTGGCCACCCGCTCTATCAGGTGAGCCTCGGCGTGCTGCTCGGGGGCGAGTCCAACTGGTGGCGAAGGCAGTACTACCCCCCGTACGGCACCGGTGCGTATCCCTATTGATGAGATGCCCTCCACCGTGACCCGGCGGGGCGAGGTGTAGATGCTGCTCAACCCCGTCGAGAAGGCGCTGATGAACAACCCGATCCGGGCGGCAATCCAGCGCTACGGAGAAGGCGCCGCACTCCGTCGTCTCGGGGGGCGCTGCGACGGCGCCCGCGCGCTGGAGGTCGGCTGTGGACGTGGGGTAGGCATGCGCATCATCCGCGAGGAGTTCGGCGCGGCCGAGATCGTAGCGTTCGACCTCGACCCCGACATGGTCCGCCTCGCGGGCACCGGCGCGTACGTCGCGGACGCCGAGCACATCCCCGAACCAGACGCGAGCTTCGATGCGGTGTTCGACTTCGCGATCCTTCACCACGTGCCCGGGTGGCAGAGGGCCATCGGCGAGATCGCGCGAGTCCTGCGCCCCCACGGACGATTCTACTTCGAGGAGCCAACGGGTAAGCTGACGCGGATGGCCGCGGTGCGGGCCCTCCTGGACCACCCGGAACAAGGCCGCTTCGAGCCGGAGGAGTGGTTCTCGGCGGTGGAGAATGCCGGCTTCGAGATCCAGGCGCGCCGTGCGCTCCTTGCGGACCGCTGGCTCCTGGGGGTCGCCACGAGTCGATGACGCTCCTCGCCGCGTCCGATGAAGGACACAGGCGGTGAGGAGCGTGGTGTAACCTTCGCGGTCACAGCGCAGACCGGCGGGGTTACAGATGCCACGCCGCCGCGTACCGTGTATGCAGTCCTCGTCTCACTCGGAGTCGAGCATGCGCATCTTCGCCCTTACGTTTCTCCCGCTGGTAGCTTGTATCGACGACACGGGGGAAGGCAAGGACGCGCCGCCCGAGCAGTCCGCGCTCGGCGCCGTGGATGGTTCCACCGAGGTCGAGTGGACCTACATCATCGGCGAGGAGGAGCGGCTGACGGATCCGCGGGATCTTGGCTTCGACGCGGAGGGCAATCTGTGGATCGCCAACCGCGAGGACGACCGCACCTTCATCGTCTCCAACCCTGGGACGCCCGAGCAGGACCACGAACGCCGGAAGGACGCCGCGGCGAACCACTTCATGGAGGAGACCGCGGCTCTGTCCTTCGATGACGACTCCCAGTTCGGTTCCTGTGGGGAGACGCGGAACACCTACGACGATGCCGCGTCCCCCAATGACTTCATGGGCCCGGTGCTCTGGTCGGCCGACCTCGAGGTGTTCGCGGAGCAGAACCCCGAGGGGCTCGGCAGCCACCTCGACATGCTGCACCAGAGCCCCTACTGTGTCGGCATCGCGTGGGAGCGGGACAACGTCTATTGGGCCTTCGATGGCAAGAACGACAACATCGTCCGGTACGACTTCGCGAGCGACCACGGGATCGGACAGGACGACCACGCGAACGGCATCGTGGACCGCCTCACCGAGTTCGAGGTGGCTCGGGTCGAGGGGGCGCCGAGCCACATGATGGTCGACCCCGAGAGCGGCATCCTCTACGTCGCTGACACCGGCAACGGGCGCGTATTGTGGATCGACACCGCCACGGGCGAGTCCGGCGACGCCCTTCGCGCTCGGAATGAGCCGCTTGCCGAGTATTCCGAGTGGGTCGACGTGGACTGGGGCGTGCTCGTCGAGGGGCTGGACGAGCCCGGCGGGCTGGCGTTGGACGGCGAGTACCTGTACGTCGCGGAGTACGCGACGGGCATCCTCCATGCGTTCACGAAGGACGGCGAAGCGGTGTCGGAGCTCGACTCCGGCCGCGGGGGCACCGCGATCTACGGCATCGAGATCGGCCCGGACGGCGCTCTGTGGGTGGTCGACAACTCCGAGCCCGCCGTCTACCGGTTGGAGCCGTAGCCGCTCTCACGAGCAGCCGAACGGGGGGCCATGGCGCTCTACACCCACGGATCCCCCCGAACGAATCGGCCTACCGACGCAGCGTGAACGTGCAGCCCCCGTCGCACGTGCCCGTGACGGTGTCGGCGTCCTCGATGGTGCCGACGCAGCCCATGATGCTGTCGCCGTCCTCGAAGGTGATGGTATCGCCATCGATCGTCGCCACGTACGGCATTCCCATCGTCATGCCCCCGTCCGCCGAGTAGTCGATCGTGACCGAGCACTCATCGACCACGATGTCGCAGGGGGTGCGCATCTGCGGGCACTCGCCCTGCCACGCCCAGTCGTCTCCCGAGGTCAACGTCGCGCAGGCCGGCTCGGTGTCGGTGTCGGCTGAGGTGTCATCCGCGGCCGTGCCGGTGTCGTCGGTGGCCTTGCCCGCGGTGCAGGCGGCGAGGAGCAGGGGGAGGAGCAGGCGCAACATACAGGGGTCTCCAGTGCGCGCCCCCTATAGACAATCCCTGCCCGGAGCGGAAGAGTAACCGGACACGTCACGGGGGCGTCCGCGCGGAGCAGGCCCTGTTTGAAACGTGACGTTCGGGCCCCCGGTGTAACCGTCAGCGTCACGGCCGAGGGCGCCTCGCCATCGGATCAACCACGGGTTTCACCCGCCTCGGAGAGCCCAGGCGGCTGGCACGAAGATTGCTGCACCCGGGCCACGCGGAGCGGTCAGTGGTGCGAGCAGGAACATGCCAGGGGCGGGCGGTGGCAAGGCGCCAGGAAGGTAGCTGATGTCCTCGCTCCGCCGTCGCGTCTTCGCCAACGCGGGCCTGCTGGTCGGGCTCCAGGTCCTGGGTACGGGGTTGGGGTTCGCGAGCTGGACCCAGGTTCAACGGGCCGGCGAGGCTCAGCAGGTGCTCGCGCGCGAGCAGGAGGCCGTGCTCGGACTCGCGGTCGCCACCCGCGAGGTGTACGTCCACCAGGCCCACACGCTCATCGAGCGCGGGCCCGGGCACCTCGATCACCTGGACGAGGTCACCGCCGCTGTGACCGCCCGGATCATCGAGACGGAAGCGGCCGGTGCAGCGGCATCGGTCGATCTCGGGCGCGTCCGTGCCGCCATCGAGGCGTCCAACCGTTGGTTCGCCGCCGAGGTCGTTCCGCTCGCGCGGGAGGGCAAGCTCGATACCGAAGCGGCGACCCGCCTCCACGACGAGGTCGAGCTTCATGCGTCCGCGGTCGAGGCCCGGCTCAGCGACGTGCTCGGTGCGCTCGAAACGGCGCAGGGGCGGGAGCGGTCCGCCGTGGCGGAGGCAACGTCGAGCGCCTGGCTGTCGGTTGCTGCGCTCACGATCGGCGGAGCTGCCCTCGGCCTGCTCGTCGCATGGCGATTGGCCAGGGGCATTCTCGGTCCTGTCGGGGAGCTTCGCACTGCCGCGGCCGCCTTCGGCGAGGGTCGCTCGGTCCCCGCGCCCGAGCAGGGCGACGACGAGCTCTCCGAGCTCGGGAAGGCGTTCAACCGCATGGTCGACAAGGTGGTGGCATCCGAGCGGCGACGCGTCGAGATGGAGCGGTTGGCGGCGCTTGGGGAGATGAGCGGAGCCGTCGCGCACGAGCTCCTCAATCCGCTCTCGGTCATCCTGGGGGAGCCCGAGATGAAGCGCCCGGAGCTCGCCGCGGCGCGGCAGGAGGCGGAACACGCGCGACGCGTGGTCCAGGGCCTGCTGGGATTTGCGCGCCCTGGCGAGGAGCCGGCGGTCCGTGTCGATCTGATGCGAGCGGCAGAAGCCGCGGTGGACCGCGTCGCCACGCAGGCGGACCTGAAGGATGTGACGGTGCAGCTCTCGCCGGGCGCTCCCATCTCCGTCCTCGCCTCCCCATCCGCCGTGCGGCAGGTCCTCGACAACCTGCTCCGGAACGCGGTGGAGGCGTCCAGCGCCGGGTCGGCTGTCGAGCTCGAGTTGAAGCAGGGCCCTGTCTTCGAGGTGCGGGACCGGGGGCCCGGCCTCGCTGCGAACGTTCGGCCCAGGCTGTACGAGCCGTTCGTCACGGGGCGTCCTGACGGCACCGGGCTGGGCCTCGCCGTGTGTCAACGCATCGCGCGCGCGCAGGGTGGCTCGCTCGCACACCTCGATCGCGACGGCGGGGGCACGGTCGCCGTTTGGACCCTCGGAGGGCTCGATGCCTGAACGCCTCCTGCTCGTGGAAGACCGCGAGAACCTTCGGAAGCTGCTCGCGCGCACCCTGGGGGAGCGGTTCGAGGTCGATGATGTCGCGGACGCCGAGTCGGCGCTGCAGCGGCTGCGTTCGGGCTGCTATGCCCTCGTCATCACCGACGTGCGCTTGCCCGGTGCCGATGGAACCGTCGTCCTCGCTGCCGCCCGTGCAATCGATCCTCCGCCGGAGGTGGTGTTGATGACCGCCTACGCGGAGCTCCCGGCGGCGGTTCAAGCGCTGCGGGCCGGCGCCTACGACTATGTCGCCAAGCCGTTCGAACCGGACGACCTCCTGCGGATCGCCGTTCGCGCAGCGGAGCGGCACGCGCTGCTCGGACGCACGCGGGAGCTCGAGGCGATGGTCGCGGGACAAGAGAGCGCCTTCGTCGGGCGCTCGCCCGCCGCGGTCGAGGTGCGGCGATGGATTGAACGTGTCGGGCGGGTCCCCGCTCCGGTGCTCCTCCTCGGGGAGAGCGGGTCGGGGAAGGAGGTCGCCGCCCGGGAGATCCATCGGGTGCATGGGAAGGGCGAGTTCGTCGCGCTGAACTGCGGTGCCATCCCCGAGAACCTGCTGGAGGCCGAGTTGTTCGGCGTGGCGCGCGGGGCCTACACGGGCGCCGCCGCGGACCGGCCCGGCCTGCTCGAAGCCGCGAAGGGGGGGACGCTCCTCCTCGACGAGATCGGCGACATGCCGCTCCCGCTGCAGGTGAAGCTCAACCGGGTGCTCGACGAGGGGTCCGTCCGACGGGTGGGAGAGACCGGTAGCCGCCCCTTCGAGGCGCGCGTCGTCGCGGCCACCCACCGGGACCTCGAGAAGATGGTGGCATCGGGTGCCTTTCGCCAGGATCTCTACTTTCGGCTGAAGGTCGTGCAGGTCTTCCTGCCGCCCTTGCGTCAGCGAGTGGAGGACATCTCCTTGCTCGCCACGCTGTTCTTGAAGATGGCAGGGGCGCGGTACGGGACGCGCGCTCGCCGTCTGGCTCCGGAGGCGCTCGCCGCGCTCGAAGCTGCCCCCTGGCCCGGGAACGTGCGCGAACTGCGCCACGCGTTGGAGCACGCCGCCGTCATCGCCCCCGACGAGACCGTCGAGCTCTACCACCTCCCCGAGTCCATCCGCGGCGTCGTGCCCCAGGCGCCCGCAGGCAGCTTTCGTGCCGTGTGTGAGCGTGCTTCGGACGCAGCGGGGCACGACTACCTGCTGCAGCTCTTGCGGCGCACGTCGGGCAACGTCACCCACGCGGCGGCCGAGGCCGGGATGGAGCGCGAGTCCATGCACCGGCTCCTGAAGCGGCACGGCATCGATCCCGCGAGGTTCCGCGCCCCATGATCGCGTACTTCTTCGTCTCCCTCGGGTTCGCCCAGGATGCGCCCGTCCAGCCGCTCACCTTCGAGGCGACGGTCCGCGCGGCCGTCGAACACGGCGCGGACGCGCAAATCGTCTCGGCGGAAGCGGATCGGGCGCGCGCCGAAGCGCGTGGGTACGCCGCCTGGCAAGGCAACCCGGAGCTGGACTTCGAGCATCAGCCTGGGGAGACCACCCTTTCAGTGACCGTGCCCGTCGAGATCGCGGGCCAGCCGGTTGCGCGGGCGAGCGCGGCGCGCCGGTCGCGAGACGCAGCGTCGCTGCGCGCCGAAGCCGGTCGGGCCGCCGTCGGAGCCGCCGCTGGCGCGGGCTACCTGGATGCCGTCCGGGCGCGGGAACAGGCGGAGCTCGCCGAAGCGGCCGAGGGTCTGGCCGTCCGACTCCGCGACGCGGCCGTGCGTCGCGCCGAGACGGGTGACATCTCGCGTGTCGAGTCGGCGCTGCTCCATGCGGAGGCGGCGCGCGCGCTCGATGACGCGTTGACTCTGCAGCGGGAAGCCGAGGCTGCCCGCCGTCGGCTCGGCGTCCTGATCGGACAGGAGGATGCGCCTGGGATCGGGGAATGGCCCACGCTACCGGAGCCGCCGTCCGTGGAGCCAAGCCAGCTTCCCACCCTCCTGGCCGCGGGGCTCGAGGCCCGTGCTGCCCTCGCGCGGCTGACCGCCGAGAAGCTCGATCGGGTCCCCGATCTCCACCTTCGCGGCGGGTGGTCGTTCGAAGGCGAGACCGGACCGGTGTATGGCGCGGCAATCGAGATCCCGCTCTTCGCCCCGGGTGCATCGAAGGTTCGGGTCGCGCGCGCCGAGGCCGACATCGCGGACGCGCGCGCGTCCCGGGAGATGCTCGACGCACGAGCTTCCCTCGCGGACGCGCGGGCCGAGCTGGCGATCGCCGAGCGGGTGGCCGCCGCTTGGGACATCCCCGGCCTGGATGCCACGCTCGACGCCGCGGCGCGCCGGTACGAGGTCGGCGAGGCCTCGCTTTCGGCGTTCGTCGCCGAGCGGGACCTCGCCCTCGCTGCGCTCGGCGGCGCAATCGACGCCCGCTGGCGGCTGGAGCGCGCACGCCTCGCGCTCTGGGAGCTCGCCGGCCAACTGCCCTTGGAGGAACGGTGATCTTCTTGCTCCTCGCTACTTCGCTCGCCTTCGCGGGCGGGGGAGACGACCACGACCACGGGCCCCCGGTCGCCACGGCGGCCTCCGCGAGCGCCACGACGGCGGACGCTGTCTCGATGAGCGCGGCGTCCAGCACGTTCGAGGCCATTGTCCGCGTCCCCAGGGCGCCTGCGGGAACCGCAACGGAAGCCTCGCTCCTGCTCGCCGACTACGCGACAAGCGCACCGGTGGAGGGCGCGACCGCCTCGCTCACGCTGAACGGGCCGGGAGCATCACAGGCCGAGTTCGGTGCCGCCGGGGCGCCCGGCGCCTACCACGGCACCCTGACGTTGCCGGCCTACGGCGACTACGCCGGCGCGCTCGTCGTCACGGCGCCCGCGGCGAGCGATCTGCTCGCGATCTCGGGGCTGCACTACGACCCGCCCTCCGTCGAGAGCGGGGACGGAATGGGCGCGGGGACCGTGGCGCTCGCGGGGGCCGGCGTCCTCGCGCTCATCGGAGGGGTCGCCGTGGTCTGCCTCGGGCTCGGGTTCCTGCTCGGGCGCCGCCGGGGCGCGGCCGCGGCGGCCACCCTGCTCGCGATCGGGGTCGGCCTCGCCAGCCGGCGCGTGTCTGCCCACGGTGGCGAGGACCATGGCGAGGCGTCCGCGGCGCCGACGGCACCCGCGGGCGCGACGCTCGCGCTCCCCATGGACGGCCAGTTCCTCGTCGGCCTCCGCACCGCCATCCTCTCCCGCGACGTGTTCGTCGACCGCGTCCCCGCCCTCGGCCGGTTCGTGGCCCGCCCCGGCGAGGCCGCCACTCTCGGTGCGCCCGTCGACGGCGTGCTCGTCGCGCCCCCGGGCGGCTTCCCGAGCCCCGGTCAGGCGGTCAAGGCCGGGGACACGCTCGCGCTACTGAAGGAGGTTCCAAGCACGGCCGACCGCGCCTCGATTGCGCAGGAGCGGGGGAGTGCCGCGACCCGCGTGGCCCAAGCCAAGAGTGCGCTGGCCCTCGCGGAGCGGGACGCCTCCTCGCTCGACACGCTGGGCGACTCGATCTCCGAGCGGGAGCGGCTCGAGCGCAAGAACGCCGTGGAGGTCGCGCGGGTCACGCTCCGGGAGGCCGAGGGGGCGCTCGCAGCGCTCGCGGGCGGGGTCACGGTGGCGATCCGCGCCCCTGTGGACGGGCGCCTCGGCGCCATCAACGCCCGGCCGGGCGACCAGGTGTCGGCTGGCGCCACGCTCTTCCGCGTGGTCGATACGGTGGGCCTGTGGATGGAGGCGAACGTGCCCGAGAGGCTCGCCCTCGGGCTCGTCTCCGGAGCCTCTGCGATGGTGACACCCTCGGCCGCGCCCGGTCGCTCCCTCTCCGCGGTCGTGCTCGATGCGGGCCAGGAGGCCGATCCCGCGACGGGCATGGTGACGATCACGCTCGCGGTGGAGGCCGGCGATCTCGGTCTCCGTCCCGGCATGGGCGCCACGGCCTGGATCGGACGGGGCGCGACGAGGGACGCGCTCGTGGTCCCCGCGGCCGCGGTCGTGGACAGCAACGGCGCGCGCCTCGCCTTCGTGAAAACAGGCCCCGAGGCCTTCGAGGCACGGGATCTCCGCCTCGGCGGACGCAGCGGCGGTTCCTGGGAAGTGCTCGGCGGGCTCGCCCCGGGCGAGCGCGTCGTGGTCGACGGCACCTACACGCTCCGAAGCATGGCGGGGCGCTGACCAATGTTCAACGCGCTGATCCGCTTCTCGCTCCAGAACCGCCTCTTCGTCCTCGTCGTGGCTGCGGTCGTGCTCGCCTGGGGCGGGTGGACGGCCACCCGGCTCCCCGTGGACGTGTTCCCCGATCTGAATCGCCCCACCGTCACCCTGCTCACCGAGGCAGGCGGCCTCTCCCCGGAGGAGGTCGAGCTTCTCGTCACCCGCCCCATCGAGACCTCGATGAACGGCGCCCCGGGCGTCGAGCGAGTCCGCTCCCAGTCCGCGGTCGGGCTCTCAGTCGTGTGGGTGGAGTTCGATTGGGACGTCGACATCTACCGGGCGCGCCAGCAGGTGGCCGAGCGCACCGCGCAGGTCGCCGAGTCGCTCCCCGAAGGCGTGGTGCCGACGATGGGCCCGGTGAGCTCGATCATGGGAGAGATCCTCCTCATCGGCGTCGTGTCGCCCGAGGGGACCGTCCCCGGGCCCGAGCTCCGGTCGCTCGCCGACTGGACGCTCCGCCCGCGCCTCCTCTCGATTGGCGGGATCTCGCAGGTGATCGCCATTGGCGGTGGCGTCGAGCAGCTCCACGTAGAGGTCCACCCTGATCGGCTCGCCCAGCGCGGGCTTACCCTCGGGGATGTGCGCGAAGCGGCCGCCGGCGCGCAGGGCAGCACGACGGGCGGCTTCCTGGAGCAGCAGAGCCAGGAGTACGTCGTCCGCAACCTCGCCCGCACGGCCGATCCCGCGGCGATCGGGGACACGGTCGTGGCCACGAAGGACGGCGTCCCGATCACCTTGTCGGACGTGTCGGACGTGCGCCGGGGCGTCGGCACCATGCGCGGTGATGCCGGCGTGAACGGCCAGCCGGCGGTCATCCTCTCAGTGCAGAAGCAGCCGGGCACCGACACGATCGTGTTGACCGAGCAGGTCGAGCACGCGCTGGACGAGCTCCGTCGCGGTCTGCCCCAGGGCGTGGACGTGGTGCCGCTCTTCCGTCAGGCCGACTTCATCGAGGCCTCCGTCGCCAACGTCGAGGAGGCGCTCCGGGACGGGGCGATCCTGGTCACCATCATCCTCGTCCTGTTCCTCCTCAACGTCCGCACGACGGCGATCACCCTCACGGCGATCCCCCTCTCGATGGTCGTGGCTGCGCTCGCCCTGCAGGCCTTCGGTCTCACCATCAACACCATGACGCTCGGCGGCCTCGCCGTCGCTATCGGCGAGCTCGTAGACGACGCGATCGTGGACGTGGAGAACGTCTATCGGCGGCTACGGGAGAACCGCATCCTTCCAAACCCGCGATCTCCGTTGCGTGTCATCCTCGACGCAAGCGTGGAGGTCCGGAGCTCCATCGTCTTCTCGACGATCCTCGTGATCCTGGTCTTCATCCCCCTCTTCGCGCTCTCGGGCATCGAGGGCCGGCTCTTCGCGCCGCTCGGGATCGCCTACATCGCGTCGATCCTGGCCTCCATGGTCGTGTCCCTGACCATCACGCCGGTCCTCGCGTCCTACCTGCTCCCGAAGATGACACAGGCGAAGGAGCACGCCGACGGTTGGTTGGTTCGCAAGCTCAAGGGCCTCGACCGTCGGGCGCTCGTCTGGGCGTTGCCCCGCCCGAAGACCATCCTGTTCGCCGTCGCCGCGGCGGTCGTCCTGGCGATCGCGAGCGTGCCCTTCCTGGGTACGAGCTTCCTGCCACCCTTCAACGAGGGCACGGCGACGGTCAACCTGCTCGCCACGCCCGGCACGAGCCTCACCGAGTCGGACAAGCTCGGCAGCCTCGCGGAGCGGCTCCTCCTCGAGGTCCCGGAGGTCAAGAGCACCGGCCGCCGCACGGGGCGCGCGGAGATGGACGAGCACGCCGAGGGGGTCCACTACACCGAGATCGACGTCGACTTCGAGCGGGAGGGCCGCCCGCGCGAGGAGGTATTGGCCGACATCCGCGCGAAGCTCGCGCGGCTCCCCGGCGTGGTCATCAACATCGGCCAGCCGATCGGCCACCGGCTCGACCACTTGCTCTCGGGCGTGCGAGCGCAGATCGCCATCAAGGTGTTCGGGCCCGACCTCGCCACGCTCCGGAGCGAGGCCGCGCGCATCGAGCAGCAGCTCGCGCCCATCCCCGGGCTCGTGGATCTCCAGGTCGAGCGCCAGGTGCTGATCCCCCAGGTGCAGGTGCGCATCGACCGGGACGCAGCCAAGCGCTTCGGCGTACCGCCGGGGCACCTCGCGGAGGACCTCGAGACCGCGCTCGGCGGCGTACGTGTCGCACAGGTGCTCGACGGCGTGCGGAGCCTCGATCTCGTGACGCGATATGCGCCCGAGTGGCGCGGGGACATCGACCGCATCGGGATCGCTCCGGTATCGCTGGAGGAAGGGCGTGCGGTCACGTTGGGCCAGCTCGCGGAGGTGTCCGCGGGAACCGGGCCCAACCAGGTGGTCCATGAGGACGGCCAGCGCCGCATCGCCATCTCGGCCAACACGGCCGGGCGGGACGTCGGGAGCGTCGTCGGCGACATCCAGACCTCCCTGGCGGGGCTGACGCTCCCGACAGGGTACTACTGGACCATCGGCGGCCAGTTCGAAAGCCAGCAGTCGGCAAGCCGCACCATCGGCCTCCTCTCCCTGCTGTCGCTCGCCGGTATGTACGCGGTGCTCTACGCACACTTCCGCTCGCACACGCTGACGCTCCAGGTGCTCCTCAACATTCCTCTCGCACTGATTGGCTCGGTCGCGGCGATCTGGATCTCGGGCCAGCCTCTGTCGGTCGCAACGCTGGTCGGGTTCATCACGTTGTGTGGCATCGCCTCGCGCAACACCATCCTGATGATCTCCCACTACATCCACCTCGTCCGCCACGAGGGCGAATCCTTCGGGCCGGAGATGGTCATCCGTGGCTCGCTCGAGCGCCTCGTCCCGGTCGCCATGACAGCACTGTGCGCTGGCATCGCGCTCATCCCGCTCGCCTTCGCAGGCGGCACGCCGGGGAAGGAGATCCTCACCCCGGTGGCCCAGGTGATCCTGGGTGGGCTCCTCTCCTCGACGCTGCTGGACATGGTGGTGACTCCCACCATGTTCCTCCGCTTCGGGGGCGACGCGCTCCGTTCGCTGGTGGCCAGCTCCGAAACCGTCGATCCGCTCGAGGCTCCGTGACTCCTTCGCCCCCCACCTCCCAGCTCACACCCAGGAAAATCTCCATGCGCACCCTGCTCCCGCTCCTCATCCTCGTCGCCGCCTGCTCTTCCGAGCCCACCGCACCGGCGCCCGCCGCGCCGGCCCAACCCAGCGCGCCCCCCGCACCCGCGGCGCCTGCTGCGCCCGCGGCCTCCGGACACGCCAGCGGCGCGCACGCCCACGCAAGCCCCCATGGCGGCGAGGTCAAGACCGTGGGCCAGCACCACGTCGAGGCGCTCTTCATGCCCGGCGGCATCATGTTCTACGTCTCCGACAGCGCCCAGAAGCCGCTCCCCGTGGAGGGTTTCGCGGGCACTGCCGTCGTGAAGAGCCCCAGCGGCGTCGAGACGGTGACGCTCGCGCCGATGGGGGATCACCTCCACGCCACGGCGAAGCTCGCGCAGGAGGACGCAGCCACCGCGGTCCTCACCCTCACGTTCGGCGGGAAGGCGGAGAGCGTGTCCTTCGAGACAAAGTCCGTGGGCCTCCAGGAGCACGACCACACCTCCCTCCACGGCGGTCAGGTCGGGATGTGGGGGGACTACCACCTCGAGTACGCGCCCAAAGATGGCGAGCACCGGGTGTGGGTCACCGACGCCAAGCGTGCGCAGGTGACGGGCGTGACCGGCTCCCTGAAGGACGGGGACACCGTGGTCCCGCTCACGTTCGACCCCGCGGCGGGCGTGCTCTCCGGCAAGCACGACGGGGCCGGCACGCGGCCCGTGATGGTGGATGTAAAGGTGGGCGAGACGAGCTTCTCGCTAGGGTTCAATCCAGCGGCCGGAGAGGCGGCGCCCGCAGGCGGGCACGACCACGGGGGGCACGCTCACTGAGGGCACGTTCGACGCGCCCTCGAAGAATCGGCGAATAAACGTCAACTGTCGGCGTTGGGGCAACCAGAATCGCGGCCGTCCGGCTCCCCGCCAAGACGCATCCCCGGTTCGGGGAGCCCGTCCGTGCTTGTGCCGTTCAATCCGCTCGCCCCACCCGCCGAGGACTATTGGGTCGGCGAGCTCCGCGTCGGCCGCTTCAACGAGCTCGGTCGTCTCGTGCGCCAAGGCGCCGTCGGCGCCGAGTTCGACCGCCTCTGGTCCCGATCAACGGAACGCGCCGTCGCTCGCTCGCTCCTCGAGGCGTGGGGCTCCGAACACGGGCACGCCCACCTGATGCTCCTCGCGTGGTTCGCGGAGGAGAAGTCCTTCCGAGCGATCGAGTCGGCCTGCCGGCGCGCGCTGCCCGACCCGCTACGGGCCACGTACCTGATGGGCGCCCAGCGCCGGCTGGCGGCGCTCGCCGGGCTTCTCCAGCACGCGCCAGCGAGCCTCGCCGACGTCTACTACTGGGATGCGTGGCTGCCACGCGGACGCGCGGCGATGAAGCTGCAGGGGCACCAGCGACGCCTCCCTCGGCCGCTCGCGGAGCTGTCCTGGGACACGCTGGCGGAGGAGGGCCTGCGTCACGCCCGACTGCCCGCATCCGCGGTCGAGGGGCTCCGTTTCGAACGGGCCCTCGTCCGCGACTGGCTCGATGACGCGCTCCTCGTCTTCCGCGGGCACGGCACCTCTTCGGTCCAGTGGGATCCCGAGGAGGACCGCGCCCGGGCGATGTCCAAGGAGGACCTCACCTTCCTCCGCTTCCACGCCCGCGGCGCCAGGGTGGACATCACCACCCGCGACATGGACCGCGCCCTGCCGCTGGCCTCGGCGATCGGGACCCTCCTCTTCGGTGCCGAGGTCCAGTACAAGCACGCCCGCGACCCGCTGAACCGCGAGCGGCTCGACGCCTTCCTCGAGCGGCTCCTCGACGCCGACGACCCCGCCTTCCTGCTGCACGAGATCGTGGGGACCACGGCCGGGCACGCGGACCCGGCGCTCATCACCCTCCACCGCGCCGGGCGCGGGAGGGTCGAGGAGCTCGCCCAGGCGCAGCGTCGCCACTTCGGATTCGCGCGGGACTCGCGGCACGTCGACCGCGTGAAGATCAGCTTCGCCGACGAGGGAGAGCACTACCGCATGGCGCTGTTCTTTCCGGAGCCCCACGATGAGGAGAAGGACCTGGCGCTCTCGCTCGCAGACACGAGCACCAACAAGGACACGGTCGACCGCTTCCGCGCGAAGATGCTCAACGAGCTCGGTGTGGAGATCCACCCCAAGGTGGCGGACGCTCGCCGTCGTCGGCGACACCAGGGCGCCGAGAACAGCCCACGCCGGCTCGACGGGGACCACTACGCGATCCTGCTCTCCGGGCGCATCGACCAGCCGGCCAGGTGGCAGCGGGATGAGCTCAACGCCCTCGTCGAACGTGGCTTGGTCCACGTCGGCCATGAGAGTGTCTTCCGCTGCGGAGACACCCGTATTCCGGCCGCCTTCCGCCCCCCGGGCTCTCTCCACTGCCCCTCGGAGGTCACCTTGCCGTTCGGCACGGTGAGCAGCGAGGACGAGTTCGCCCAGGAGCCTGGCGCTCGCGCCGTGTGTGACTTCGATCACGAGTGGTCGCTCGACCGCGTCCGGCCCGCGTGGCTCCACCGCGTCCGGGTACAGGTGCTGGTCCTCGCCGCGATGGCGTGGCTGCGCGGAGAGCTGACGGCCAGCCAGTGGGAAGAGGATGAGCCGGGTGTGTTCAGCAAGCGCGTTCCCGCTCGCGGCCGGCACCTGCTCGCGGTGCTCGAGGTGGCCGGCGCCGAGTGGCGGTCCGCCGGGACCCCGCGCTGCCGGTGGATTGCGCTGGACCCCCACACCGACGAGCAGGGCCTGCCCTCCATCCGCTTCGCCGACATCCTCGCCGACGGGGTGGCGGTGATTCTCCGGGCCTACGAGGAGCCCACCCCCCCGGCGGACACGGACGAGGCCCTCTGGGTGGAGCCCGACGCCACCGGAGGCATCCGCCTGGGGACCGTGACGATCCTGGGCCCGCAAATGCCTTTGTACAGGCTCCTCTTCGCGCTTCTGCAGGAGTGGGGGGAGAGCCACGGGTGGACCGAATTCGCGAAGCGCACGGACCTCTGCGCCCTCGACGAGAGCCGCACCCTGACCCCCGACACGATTGCACAGCATCTTCTCCGGCTCCGCAGGGAGATCGGCAAGGCGCCCGCCGAGGCGATCATCGAGAACCAAGGAAGGAACGGAATTCGCCTTCGACCCCCTCTGCGGGCCCGCGGCTTCCGATTCGACGATGAGCTCGATCGATTGAAGGGCCGTTCGCGTCCACGCCCGGAAAACTAAGGATCGTCCGTGAGCGCACCGCGGCGCGGGCCTCTCCCGTACAAGTGAACGAACAACCGGGCCGGGCGACCTTCCGCCCATGCTCCGGTCTGAACCGCCTTCCGCCGACGCCGCTGGCGACCTCGCGATGCTCGCCATCGAGGTCTTCCAGCCCCACTACGACGAGCCTCTCTCGCTCGATCAGGGGCACGGCATGACGCGGAGCGTGACGGACGTGCTCTCGCTCCTCAGCGAGTGGCGTGCCGACGCGCGCGCCGTCGAGGAGGTTCAGGCACCGGAGCAGGAAGTGGCGGCGCCTCCGGAGATGGTCTCCGGGAAGCGCCCGCGCCGGCCCCGCGGCCGGAAGTTCCCCCCGGAGATGCCTTGAATCACTACACTGGCCTCGCTCTCGTTTCCCTCCTCGACGGGCGGCGCCTCGACACTTTCCTCCTCGATGGCAAGCCGGTCTGGCGATGCACCCAGGTGGGAGAGCTCCTCGACTACCCGAACCGCGGCCGCCGCCTGGGCACCTTGGTCACGAACGAGTGGCAGCGCGAGTTCACGCAAGGCGAGGACTACGTCATCCCCGAGGCGGAGGCGCTCGCCGAGCTGCTCGGCGGACCCGACCCTCGCGCGGCGCGCGCGGCTCACCCACTCTTCCTCACGTCCGCCGGGCTCCACCGGGTCCTCGGGAAGACGCCGACTCCGGCGGGCGCCCGCCTGCTCTCGGTCCTCGACGAGGGGGTGCTCCCGCGCATCGCGCAGCACCCGCGTGCGGCGCCCGCCAAGGACGGGAGCGAGCTTGTCCTGGTCGTCCTCGTCCCTCGTACCGACCGGCCAGAAGCGCGCGGACGGCACGCGTTCGATCACCTGGTCCAGCGTGCCCTGGAGTCGGGGCTGGTGCGAGGCGCGGTTCGCACACTGCTCCTGTTCACATCGCTCTCGGAGCCCCAACCGGACGAACGCTGGTACTCGGCGGCGGAGATCGCCGCCGCCGCGGGGGCGTCCGAGGAGGCTGTCGCCTTCGCGATCCGGCAGCTCGGGATTCGGGGGGCCCCCGCCTACTCTCGGGCGGCCGTCGGAGCGGCCCGCGACGGGGGGCCGCAGCTCTCGTTCGCCTACAACGAGAAGGGCGCGCGGATGATCGTCGCCGTGGTCCGCGAGACTCCGCCCGAAAGCGCGTCGTAGATGCCGCCGGAGCTGAAGCAGGAGGGGGCCGGCGAGCCCTGCCTCCGGGCGTTCCTCGTATGGATCCTCGACCGCAACGCCGCGCTCGGCGGGGCCACGGAGATCCGCATCCTGGGCAAGGCATCGGGAGTGTGGTCCGCCTTTGTCGGCCCGCGCGACGTGGACGCCCTGATGGGCGCTCTCCGTCCGGCCGCGGGCACGCCGCGGGCCGAGGTCCCGCAGGGGGACCACCCGCGAAGCGGCGAGGCGGGCATCTACTTCAGCCTGCAGGCGGTCGGCCTGGGGGCCGCTCGGCCGATGGGACTCCCGCTCCGCCGGGTGTCCCGCGCCACGAAGGACCGAGACATCCACGCCTATTCGCTCCTGGTCGTCGACATCGACCCGGAGCGCCGGCCCCGCGACCGCTCTGCCACCGACGCGGAGAAGGCCGAAGCGTTCGCCGTCGCGGCACGGGTCGGGGCGTGGTTCCACGAGCACGGCGTCCGCCCGATGCTCGCGGACAGCGGCAACGGCTACCACCTGCTGGTCCCGTTGGTGCCCGCGTTCGGCGACGACGTTGCGCGGTACGCGCAGGCCTCGCGCCGGCTCCTGGCCCTGCTCGACACCCGCTTCTCCACGCCTGGCGCCAAGGTCGACCGGTCCACCTTCAACCCGTCGCGCATCCTCAAGCTCTACGGGACGGTTGCGGTGAAGGGACCGCCGACAGCGGAGCACCCCCATCGACTTGCCTCAATCGACCTCGACACCATCCCGGACGACGTGGACCTGTTCGAGCGGCTGGCCGTCGCGGAGGTCGATGTGGAGGTGCCCCCCGCGCCGGCGGTGCCCCCGCCGCGGCCGGCACGTCCGAGCACCCCCGCGACACCGCCGTCGCCCGCCTGGACGGATTGGCGGCGAGCTGCCCTCGAACGCCTCCCCCTGTCCGCCGTGTACGGCGGCCTGCTCACCGGGAAGGCCTCCGGCGCTGGCTGGCTTCAGTGCCGCGATCCCTGGTCCGAGAGCGGAGATCGCAATCCGTCCGCAGGGGTGGCGGACGGCTCGGGCGAGGCAGAACGTGCCACGTTCCACTCGTTCGTCCGGGGGGAGTCGCTCTCCGTGTTCGACTTCCTCATCGGCAGGGGCCAGGCGGCCGACTTCCGGGCCGCCGCCGCCCGGGTCGCTGAGCTCTCAGGAATGCCGGTGCCCGGGCCTCCGCCGATCGATTCCCTGGTCGCCACCTTCCGCGACGCCTGGGGATCAGCCGCGGGGCCGGAGGCGCGCGCTGCGGCCATGCGCGCGACGCTCCAAGCGCTGATCACGCTCCCTGCGCTCTCGCGTGAGCCGGCGCTGGAGGAGGTACGCACGATCGCCGGTCTGACCGCCCGGACGTTCGAGGCGGCCCTCGTGGAGGCGCGTCGGGACGCTCGGAGGCAGCGCAGCCAGGCGTCGCCGCCCTCCCGGCCGGGCCTGCCCGTCGTCGACTTCATCGAGAACCGCGACACCGTCGACGGGCTGTTCGACGCGCTGGTGGCCGCGGTGGCCCCTGCCAACCGCTTCTTCCGCTTCGAGCGCGACATCGTGTTCGTGCGCCGCGGGTTCGGGCCCCGCCCCGTTGACGAGCGCAGCCTGCCCGGGCTCCTCTCCGCGCTGGTGGAGATCCGCTTCCTCTCCGCGTCCGACGAGGGCGTGTCGTTCCAGCGCTTCGATGTGCTCCCCTCGGACCTGTCTCGCGCGTTCGTCCACTCACCGCGCGTCGCCGCCAAGCTGCCCATGCTCACCATGTACGCGCGGACCCCGCTATTCGACCGTCAGTGGACCTTCGTGGGGAGGCCCGGCTTCCACCCGGCAAGCGGCATCTTCTACGACGGGCCCGAGGTCGTGCCCGTGGACGGCGTGACGCGGCTCCTCGCCGTCGTGCAGGACTTCCCGTGGAAGGACGCCATCGACATGGTGAACTTCATCGGCGCGCTCCTCACCTCCCTGACCATGCCGCACTGGGGGCGAGGACACCCCTTCCTCGCCATCAACGGGAACAAGCCGGGTGTCGGGAAGAGCACCCTTGCGCGAGTGCTCGGGGTGGTCGCCGAGGGCACCGAGCCCACCACCGTCTCGTTCACCCCGAACGAGGAGGAATTCGAGAAGCAGCTCGCCACGCGTGTGGAGGCGGGCGACCGGATCGTGGTGATCGACAACGCCAAGACCGCCCGTCCCATCGAGAGCCCCGTACTCGAGCGGTGCATCACCGACACCCGGCTGAACTTTCGTCGGCTCGGAAGCAACACGGCGATCACCCGGCCCCTGAACGACGTGCTGTTCGTCGTGACGATGAACCTCACCCAGATGGGGGCGGATCTTCGCCGCCGCGCCCTGCCTCTCAACCTCCTCGTGGATGGCGATGTCCGGCGCCACCGCTACCGCACGGACGACCCCGTGGGTGACGCCCTCGCCGCCCGGCTCGCCGTCGTCGCGGAGCTCGCGGGGATGGTCGCGGCATGGCTTCGGGCCGGTCAGCCGATGCCGGAGCAGCCGGCCACGCACAGCACCAACCGCCGCTGGGCGGCCACGATGGATGCCATCCTGCGCGGTGTGGGCTTCGACGGCTTCCTCACCAACTTCGCCGACTCCGAGCACGCATTCGACCCCGACTACGATCTGCTCGTTGACGTGTGCGCGGCACATCACGAGCAAGGCCCGCAGACGGCAGGCGAGTGGGCCACCCTTCTGGCCCGCGGCGTCCTCGCCGAGAAGCTCTCGGACGGCAAGGGGAACCTCCGCGCGGCACGCGCCCAGGCCACCATCATCGGCCAGCTCTTCACGGGATACCTCGACGGAACGACGTTCCCCGTGGGGGATGTGCGCTACCGCCTGCGTCGCGACGAGCCGCGCAAGGGGCACCCGCCGCTCTATAGCTTCGAACCGGCGTAAAGCACGAACCGGCCCCTGACGATCGGGTGGCGGGTTTCCAATCGGTTCCGATTATGTCAACTTGAACCGGCCCAACGGTGGGCCCGGAGTTCAACGTGCGCTACAGCAGTCGCGACCGCAGCCCCTCGAAGCCCACCATCGTCGAGCCCCCGGCTCCCCCTCGCCGCCCCGCCGTCCTGTACGCGCGCGTCTCCTCCCGCGACCAGGAGCGCGAGGGCTTCTCCATCCCCGCCCAGCAGAAGCTGCTCCGCGAGTACGCAGCCGATCGCGGGTTCCACATCCTCGAAGAGTTCATCGACGTGGAGACCGCCAAGCGGACGGGGCGCGTCCACTTCCAGAGGATGCTCGCCTACGTCCGCAAGCGGCACCAGAACCCGCCCGCCGTGCTCGTCGAGAAGACCGACCGCCTGTACCGCAACCTGAAGGACTGGGTCACGGTCGACGAGATGAAGACCGAGATCCACCTGGTGAAGGAGAACATCGTCGTCTCCGAGGACTCGCGGTCCTCCGAGAAATTCATGCACGGCATCAAGGTGCTGATGGCCAAGAACTACGTCGACAACCTCTCCGAGGAGGTCAAGAAGGGCATGTTCATGAAGGCCGAGGAGGGGTACTGGCCCAGCGTCGCCCCCTTCGGGTACCTGAACCGGCGCGACGGGGACAAGAGCTTCATCGTCCCCGACCCCGAGCGCGCCGTCCTCGTGCGCAACCTGTTCGACCTCTACGACCGGGGCCAGCACTCCATCCAGGACCTCGTCGCGTACTCGAAGAACTACAACCTGACCGGGCGCCGCGGGGGCAAGCTCAACCCCAGCGCGCTGCACCTCATCCTCCGGAACCCGATCTACGCTGGCGAGTTCCGCTTCGCGGGCACCATCTACCGGGGCAAGGATCCCACCCTGGTGACACGCGAGCTGTGGCAGCGCGTGCAGGACCGCCTCGACGGGTTCCCCGACACCCGGCCCGCCCCGCGCAACTTCGTCTACCAGGGGCTGATGACCTGCGGCTGCGGGGCCGCCATCACCGCCGAGATGAAGAAGAAGAAGTACACCTACTACCGCTGCGCGCAGCTGTGCGAGCTGTCCTCCTACGTGCGCGAGGAGCGCATCACCGAGCAGTTCGCCCACGTGGTGGTCAAGGGGCTCCAACTCCCCCCCGACAAGCTCGCGTTCGCCACGCGCGCGTTGAAGGCGTCCCGCGTCGACGTCGTGCGCGAGACCACGATCCGCCTCGCCGACGCACGCGCCCGCTACGACCGCCTCCGCCGCATGCTCGACAAGGCCTACGAGGACAAGCTCGAGGGCCGCGTCGACGAGGCCTTCTTCGCCCGCAAGCGCCTGGAGTGGGAGGAAGGGATGCAGTCCGCCCACGAGGACATCGAGCGGTACGCCCGGGTCGACCACAAGGTCATGGATACGGCCCTGGAGGTCTTAGAACTCGTAAGTTCGGCGTACGACCTGTATCTCACCAAAGAGCCGTCGCAACAGAGGAAGCTGCTCAATCTGCTTCTTTCGAACTGCGAATTGCGCTCGGGAGTCGTGGTGCCGACGTACCGGAAACCCTTCGATGCACTTGCAGAACTCGCGAGTGCCAAAAACGAGGATGGCGCAGAATCCCTTGGTGGGACCCTGCGCCATCCGGTATGGTCGGGGTGACAAGATTCGAACTTGCGGCCTCTTGGTCCCGAACCAAGCGCGCTACCAGCTGCGCCACACCCCGGCGTGCGCATTGTTATCCGAAGGCCCCCCTTCGCGTCAACCCGCCGGGGCAAGATCGATGTCGATCGTCCGCCCCGGCTCGCTCGGGTGCCCGGGCGCCGCCGCCCTCCTACGGTGGGATGGCCACCCCCGGAAGCGCCACCCGAGCAGCACGGTCCCGCCGTCGTCGTCAGCGCCGTCCGCCGTGCTGTTCGCCGGCGGCCTCGTCTACACCCTCGCCCGGCGTCGTGATGGGCCGCCGGCGCGGCCGCCCTCGGGCGCGCCGCGCTGATCGCCCGCGAAGGGATCGAGGGCTGGCGCGCCGCGGCGAAGAAGGACTTCACCCGCGGCTGCGGGTGCGCGTAGGCAGGTCGGCCGCCGTGTGGTTAATGCAACGCGGTTGCAGTCGCAGCAGCCCGGGGCCCCATGTCTGACACCACGACGGACGCCGACCTTCGCGAGCGCCTCCGCGCCGCAGGGCTCCGGGCGACCGCGGCGCGGGTCGCCGTGCTCCGGGTCCTCGGCGGCCGGGCCACCGCGTCGAGCCACCCCGAGATCACCGCCGCGCTCGCCGAAGACGGTTGGGATCGCGCCACGCTCTACCGCAACCTCGTCGACCTCACGGAGGTCGGCATCCTGCGGCGCGCCGACCTGGGTGACCACGTGTGGCGCTACGAGCTCGCCACCGCGCCGCTCGCCCCGGGCCACCAGGACGTCGATCACCCCCACTTCCTCTGCACGGTCTGCGGGGACGTGGCGTGCCTGCCCGACGTGGTCATCCCCGTCCCGTCGGGGCCGCTCCCGGGCGCGGTCCGCCTCGGAAAGGTGGCGATCCAGCTCCGTGGCCGCTGCGATCGGTGCGAGGCCGCGGGGTAGCCAGGCCGGCTAGCGCACGGCCTGTGGCGTTATCGGGTCGGCGAAGCTCCGTTTACTACGCGCCGTTCGCGCCCGGCGCAAGCGCGGAGCCACCCGAACCGGGCCGCCTCCGGATCGCCGGTGTTCCCGGCTGGGTTTGGTCACCCGCCGGGAAGATCGGCCGGGTCTGGGCGCGCCCCCGCGCGGACGCGGGGTCGGTCGCCTCCGGGGTCGTCGCTTCGCTCCTCCGTTGGCCTCCCCCGGCGCCCGCGCCGGGGCGGCCGAACCGCGCGGTCGCTGACGCGCCCGCGCGCCCTCCGGTGCCCTCGCGCTCTTCGGGGAGGGAGGGGCGGTTCTGGAGGATCGAGCTGTCGGCCATCGGGTTGTCGACCGTCGACAGCTCGGTCGGGGGCCGCTGGCGTGGTCGCGTCGAACGCCCGCATCGCGTGACGCCGCGCTGCCATTCGAGGGGGGCCCTGTGGCAGGCCCCCCCTCGAATGGCAGCCAGAAGGACCGAGATCGGCCACTCAGAGGGGGGCCTGGACCCGGGACCCCACCTGAGTGGCCGATTCGGGGCCGTTTACCTGCCACTGGAGGGGAACCCTGGCGCAGGCCCCCCGTCGAATGGCAGGGGACGCCGTGGCGGTCGGTCCGGGCGCCGTCGCCGTGGTGTCGTCGAGCTGCGTCGCGCCGGGCCTCGGTCGAGGCTCCCGCTCGTGGCGGCTCCCGCCGCGCGCCCACCGCCGTCAGCTCTCCCGCCGCCCCGGCCCGTGAGGGCTCAACCCCTCGTCCTCCACCGGCTCCTGAACGTGCTCGCGCACGTCCGGTTCCCGGGTGCCGACCATCAGCCGAGGCTCCCTCTCGCGCTCGGTTTCGGCCACGTGCCCGTGCACGTGCCCGTGCCCGTGCTCGTGCTGCTCGTGCCCCTGCCCCTGCCCCTGCCCCTGCCCCTGCCCCTGCTCGTGCTCGTGCTCGTGCCCCTGCCCCTGCCCGTGCTCGTGCTGCCCGTGCCCGTGCCCGTGCCCCTGCCCCTGCCCGTGCCCGTGCCCGTGCCCGTGCTCGTGCTCGTGCTGCTCCTGCCCGTGCCCCTGCGCGTGCCCGTGCCCGTGCTCGTGCTGCCCGTGCCCGTGCCCGTGCCCGTGCCCGTGCCCGTGCCCGTGCCCGTGCTCGTGCTGCTCGTGCTCGTGCTCGTGCTGCCCCTGCCCGTCCCCGTGCTCGTCCGCTTCCCGGGTACCGACCATCCGCCGAGGCTCGCTCTCACCCTCCGTGCCGCCCCCGCCCGCGTGCCCGTCCCCGTGCTCGTCCGCTTCCCGGGTACCGACCATCCGCCGAGGCTCGCTCTCACCCTCCGTGCCGCGCCCGCCCGCGTGCCCGTGCCCCCGCCCATGATCGCGCCCGTGCCCGTGCTCGTGCCGATGCCCATGCTCCCCGCGCCCCTCGTCCACCATCCGGTGTGCGTGGGTGTGGGAGTGCGCCCCGTGCGAGTGCCTCGTGCCCTCGTGGGCGTAGGCGTGGGGGTGGAGGAGGGGTTCCAGGAAGCCCGCGGCGCCGTTGCGGACGAGCGCGGCCGCGAAGAGCGCCAGGACCACCATCGCGGCGCCGATCGCGACCCAGCTCGGCTCGTTCGCCGAGGCGACGTGCAGCGCCGGGACCGCCACGGGCGGGAGGAGGAGATCGACCGCGAGGCCGATCGCGATGGATGCGAGCGCCACGCCGAGGCCGAAGCGGAGGGCGACGGCGTTGCCGTGCAGGCGGCGCAGCAGCGCGAAGGTCGCGGGGTTGGTGGCGGGCCCCGTGAGCAGGAACGCGAGGGCGGCGCCCGTCGAGAGCCCCTTGTGGAGGAGCATCGCTACGAGCGGGGTGGCTCCCGTGGCGCACACGTACGCGGGGAGGCCGATGAGCGTGGCCACGACGACGGCCAGCGGGCCGGGCACGGCCGCGAGCGCGCCGGTTGCGAGGAGGGGCTCGGTGAGCGCGGCGATGCCGAGCCCGAGGAGGATCCACGGCGCGGTGTGGTCGACGGTCTCGACGAGCCCGAACGCCACGCCGGCACGGATGCGGGCGGACAGCGGCGGGCGAGGCGACGCGGGGGGAGCGGGCTGGCCGGGCCCGCTCCGCTGGGCGAGGAGGAGCGCGACGAGCAGCGCGACCGCGACCGCCGCCGCGATGCGCAGGCCGGTGAGCTTCATCCCGAGGAGGGGGAGGCTCACGAACACGGTGCCGACGCCCACCTCGGGGCCCGCGACGAGGAACGCGAGCGCGGCCGCCATGGGCGCCCCGCGGGCCAGCACGGTGCGGTAGGCCGGGGGGGCCGCGCAGGAGGACACGGGCACGGCGACGCCCATGAAGACGCCGCGCAGGGCGTCGGCCAGGCGCCCGCCGGGGCCACCGCCACCGGTTCCGAGTCCACGTCCGCCCCCGCCCCCGCCCCCGTCCACGCCGGCGTTCGCCCGGTCGGTACGCGCGCCCAGCCACCCGGCCACGGACCCGGGGCCGACGATCCGGAGCGCGGCGGACGCGAGGTAGCCGAGCAGCAAGGCGGGCGCGATCTCCAGGAGCAGCGTCGTGAACGCCCGCACCGCGTCGAGCTCGCCCGCGTGGGCGGGCGGGAGCGGATCTCCGTATGCGAGCACCGCCACGATGCCGACGCCCACGAGCCCGCCCCACCCGGCGGGGCGCCGCGGCAGATCCTCGCCGGCGTGCCCCAGCACGTGCAGGAGGGCCCCGGCCACGGCGCACTCCGCGAGGCCCAGCGCGGCGGGGGAGGCCCCGGCCAGCAGGCCGTCCGCGGCGAACCATCCCGCCACGGTCACGGCGCCGGTCGCGACGAGCAGGCCCACCGCGAACCGCGGGCCCGCGCGCTGCGAGCTGATCCGCCAGGTGGCGAGCCCCACCGGGAGCGTGTGCAGGACGACCGCCCACGCCAGCATGCCCTCGCCGGCGTGCTGCCCGTGCTCGTCCGGCGCCGCGAGCGCGGCCCCGTCGATGCCGGCGTGCAGGAGCAGCGCCAAGACCGCCAGGGCCCCGGCCGACCGCTCGCCGCCGGGCACCTGGTGCGCAAGGAGCCCGACCATCGCGCCGCCGCCGAGCGTCAAGAGCGCGGGCCAGCCCGCCGCCGCGAGCCCGAAGGGCACCACGTGCACGAGCAGGATGCCGCCCACCACGACCTGCACGAGCCCGTCCGTGAACCCCGCCGCGCGCGGACGGCCACGCAGCACGCGGTCCGCGAGGGGCGCGAGCGCCATCGCCAGCAGGGAGAGAAGGAGGGTCGGCATCGGGCGCGCCAGCGTGCCCCGCCGGGGCCCGCCGTGCAACTACATCCCAGTTGCGGTTCCAACCCCGCTGCCGCGTCCGCGCAGGTAGAGGACCCCGCCCAGCGCGGGCATGTGGAGCGTGCCGAAGCCGGGGGCCGAGACGTGCAGGGGCCCGCGAACCGCATCCCGAGCTTCTCCATCACGCGGCGGAACCCCCGGTTGTCCGGTACCGTGCGCGCGGAGACCCCGTCCGCACCGAGCTCGTCGAAGGCGCGCCGCATCAGGGCGTGCGCGACCGCCGTCGCGATGCCGCGCCCCCACGCCTCCCCCGTTCAGCCGGGCGTGTAGCGCGTCGTGAGCGGCACGAGCGCCTCGATGCGCGGCGCGAGGGCCGCCTCGAGCTCGACCGCGCGCGGGTGGGCGGGGTCGTAGAGGTCGGTCAGTTCGGCGGGGTCGTCGGTGGTGTCGTAGAGCCAGCGCTCACCGGTCTGCCAGCGGTACACGAGCTTCCAGCCATCCTTCACGACCGACTGCATGGCGCCGTGCCGCGCGATGCTCACCGCGTCGAGCACGCGGTCCTCCGGGGCCTCGCCGGCCGGGTAGCCCGTGATCGCGGCGTCCGACGGGACCCCGAGGAGCGAGAGGATGGTGGGGGCGAGGTCGATGTGGGAGGTCGCCCCGTCCCACTGGCCGGGCACGATGTTCTTGGCCCAGAAGAACGCGACGGCGTCGTTCTCCTCGACGTTGAGCCCGTAGGCGTGGGTCTGCTCGCCGTGCTCCCAGAACTGCTCGCCGTGGTCGGTCCAGAAGACGACAAGCGTGTCGTCGAGGTAGCCGCCCTGCTCCAGCTCCAGGAAGCCCTGGATCAGCTGGTCGCTCATCCACTGCACCTCGCCGTGGTAGCGCACGAGCAGGTGCTGGAGGAGGATCGCTCGCTCCTCCTCGCTCATGGCCGGCCAGGCGTCGCCGGCGTCGTACTGCTCGTCGGAGTCGGTGAGGTCGTAGTCGACGGGCGGGAGCCCCTCGAGCCCGGCGAGGTAGGCTTCGGGCGGATTGTAGGAGGGGTGGGGCTCCTTGATGTGCAGGTGCAGGTACCAGCGGTCGGACCCCAGCTCGACCGTCTCCCCGAGGCGGTCGAGCCCCATGCCGAACACGCTCTCGGTGCGGCGGTCGTCCGGGCGCTCGGAGGTCTCGAACCCGACGTCCGTGTTCCGGTCCATCGAGAACCAGCTGTTCGAGGTCACCAGCATCGTGCGCCACCCGCCGTCGGAGAGGCGCGTGGCCAGCGTCGGGAGGTCTTCGGGGGCCCAGGCGTTGTCGGGGTCGGAGAGGTCGGGGACGTAGCCGGCGTCGATGTTCCCGGTGCCGTGGTTGAAGCAGAGCACCGACGGGAAGGTCCAGTTCGCGCAGCTCCGGTGCTGGTCGAGCGTCACGCCCTGCTCCGCCATGCCGTCGAGGAACGGCGCGAGGCCTTCGCCCCCATAGCGGGCCATCAGGTCCCGCCGGAACGTGTCGATGGAGACCACCAGCAGGTTCTTCGGAACCTCCCCGTAGAAGCTCGGGAAGGTGTCGGTGGGGTCGAGCGCGGGCAGCCCGCTGTCGTCGGCCGGATCGGTGGGATCCGACCCGGAGTCCGGGGGCGAGGTGCAGGCGAGCAGGGCGAGGAGCATGGGGATCACGGGGGCGCCGGTCAGGGGGACCCGTACTATGCGACCATTCGCGGGCCGCCGCCTCTGCCCGGGACGGAAATCCCGGCGCGGCCGTGCACGGTCACGGGCAGTTCCGCGGGATGCCCGTTGCGGGCCGGGCGATCACGTAGCGAGCTGTTCCGGGTTCCCCTGGGGCGGGGGCTCCGCCCCCGCAACGCCCCGAAGGCACGTGATCGCTACGCTTCGCCGCGGATCGCGCGGATGGCGGCGGCGCGGTCGGGCGCGCCGAACACCGCGGAGCCGGCGACGAGCACATGCGCGCCGGCGTCCACGAAGCGGCGGGCGTTCGACGGCTTCACGCCGCCGTCGACCTCCACGAGGGTCTTGAGCCCGCGCTTCTCGATCATCTCGCGCACGCGCTCGATCTTGGGGAAGACGCGCTCGATCAGCGACTGGCCGCCGAAGCCCGGGTTCACCGTCATGAGCAGCACGAGGTCGAGCTCGTCGAGCACGTAGTCGAGGGCCTCCGCCGAGGTGTGCGGGTTGAGGACCACGCCCGCCTTCGCGCCGGTCTGCTTGATCGCCTGGACGCTGCGGTCGAGGTGCGGACAGGCCTCCGCGTGCACGCTGATCCAGTCGGCGCCGGCCTTGCGGAAGTCCTCGAGGTAGCGGTCGGGCTCCACGATCATCAGGTGCACGTCGAGCGGCAGCTTCGTCGCACGGCGCACGGCCTCCACCACGAGCGGCCCGATGGTGATGTTCGGGACGAACCGCCCGTCCATCACGTCGACGTGGATCCAGTCGGCGCTCTCGACGGACTCGATGTCGGCGGCGAGGCGCCCGAAGTCGGCGGAGAGGATGCTGGGGGCGACGAGGGGGCGGATTGTCATGGGCGCTCCTGCGGGCGCGGGGCCTTAGCCTGAGACGGCGTGCCGTGCCGCGTCCGGTTCAACCCGGCGGCATCGGGAGGGTGTCCGGGGCGCGTCGCGCGGCCTTCCAGGCGCCGTCGAGCTTCGCCGACCAAATAACGACAGACAGGCCGTGCGATTGCCGGCCTGGCTACCCGAGACGCTCGCCCGGCTTCACGCGGCTCCCGTTGACGAAGTCGACCCCCCGCACGCCCTTCTTCCCGGGGAGCTGCACCTCGAGGAGCTCGAGGGCGCCTTCGCCGCACGCGACGACCGGCCCGTCGAGGAAGGTGCCCGGCTCCCCGAGCGGCCCCGAGAGCGCGACCGGGCGCGCGCGCAGCACCTTGAGGGGCTCGCCGCGGAACGTCGTGACGGTGCCCGGCCACGGCGAGAGCCCGCGCACCTGCCAGTCGAGCTCGCGGGCCGGTCGGGTCCAGTCGATCCGGGCGTGCTCCTTCGTCAGCATGGGGGCGAGGGTGACGTGGCGCTCGTCCTGGGGGATCGGCGTGGGGCGCTCGGCGAGCGTGCGCAGGAGCAGCGGGGCGCCGAGCTCGGAGAGGCGGACGAAGAGGTCCGCGGCGGTCTCCTCGGGGCCGATGGGGGTCTCCTCCATCAGCAGGATGTCGCCGGTGTCGAGCCCCTCCGCCATCTGCATCGTGGCGACGCCGGTGGTGGCGTCCCCCGCGAGGACCGACCACTGGATCGGCGCGGCCCCGCGCCACCGCGGGAGCAGCGACGCGTGCACGTTGATGCACCCGAGCCGCGGCGCGGCGAGGAGGCGCGGCGTCAGGATGCGGCCGTACGCGACGACCACCGCGATGTCGAGGCCGAGGGCCTCGAGCGTCTCGGGGAGCTCGCCCGTCTTGACCTTGGCGGGCTGGAGGGTCGGGACGCCGCGGGCGCGCGCCAGCTCGATGGTCGGCGGCGTCTGGAGGGCGTTGCCCCGGCCCGCGGGCTTGTCGGGCTGCGCCACGACGAGGGCGACCTCGTGCTCGCTGTCGAGGAGGGCGCGGAGGGTCGGGACGGCGAAGGCGGGGGTGCCGAAGAACGCGAGCTTCATGGTGGCCGCCCTCTATTCCGGACCGACGCCCTACTCGACGAGGAGCTCGTCCCGACCGCGCACCTTCGTGCGGCGCGACAGGTAGCGGCTCTTCTTCAGGCGCGACACCTTGTCGAGGATGACGGTGCCCTCGAGGTGGTCCATCTCGTGCTGGATCACGACGGCGTCGTAGTCCTCGAACCACTGCTGCTGGTTGCGGCCGTGCTCGTCGAACCACTTGATGAGCACGCGGCGCGGCCGCGCGACGTCCTCGTTGAACTCGGGGACGGAGAGGCAGCCCTCCTCCCACGTGATCTTGTCGCGGCTCGCCTCGACGATCACCGGGTTGATCATCGCGACGAAGCGCGGCCGGCGCGGGCGCCCGTTGGCGTCCTCCTCGCGCTTGGCGTTGCCGGGGTCGGCGACGATGATGCGGCGGAGGTCCCCCACCTGGGGCGCGGCGAGGCCGACGCCGGGGGCGGCGTACATGGTCTCGGCGAGGTCGGAGATGAAGGTGCGGAGCCCATCGTGGAACTCGTCGGGCCCGACGAGCCGGCACTTGCGCGTCAGGACGGGGTTCGGCACGGTGAGGATGTCGAGGACGGCCATGCGCGGATCTTAGCCTCCCGCCCCGTCGCTTTCACGTAGGCGGCCTCACCGCCGCCTCACCACGTGACGACGGCCGTGCCCCAGGAGCCCACCCCGTCGTCCCGCACGACCGTCGCCACCCCGTCCCGCACGGAGAAGGATTGCAGGCGGTCGCTGCCGATGTCGACGCAGGCCGGGTCGGTGTCGTCGAGGGTGGCGCGACACAACGCGGCCCCGTCGGTGCCGGCGACGCCCCACACCACGAATGTGCCGTCCCACGCCGGCGCGAGGTGGGGGAGGGGAGCGCCGCCGACGGGGAGCGCCACGGCGTCCGTCCAGGTCCGGCCGCCGTCCGCGCTGGTGCTCGCGGCCACCACGACGGTGGCGGCCGAGTGGCCCACCATGGCGACGCGCACGAGGTCCCCCTCGGCGGCCAGGGCGGCGTGCTCGACCCGGGTCTCGGCGCCGAGCAGGGAGTCGAGCGTGAGGTCCACGGCTTCTTCGACGTGCACGGCGTCCCCGAGCAGCACCGGCACGACGCGGACCCGACGGGTGTAGCGGTAGTCGGGGTCTCCGAGGCTCGTGCCGACCGCCGCCACGAGCCCCCGCGTCGTCGCGACGAGCGCCACGTCCGTCGGGAAGATCGCGCGCGCCCAGGACCGGTCGGTCCAGCCGGTTTCGGGCTCCCAGGCCGCGAGCGTGAGCCCGACGCCGCTCTCCTCGCCCACGTCCGTGCTGGAGTGCGGGTTCGTCGGCCACGCGGCCCACGTCCGCCCCTCGCGCTCCACCAGCGCGGCGCGGAAGAACGGGCCCACCTCCTCGTCGAGGAACCCCATCTCCACCCAGGCACCCTCCTCGCCGTCGGCGGGCTCCGCGAGGCACCGCGCCCGCCACGGCAAAAACCCCGCGTCCGCCAGCAGATCGAGCTCGCGGAAGCAGACCCGGGCGCCATCGGGGCCGTCCACGAGCGTAGGGGCCTCCGCCGCGTAGGTGCCGGGCGTGGAGACGACGTCGCCGTCGAGCCACACCTCGCTCCGCGCCGTCCGCTCGTCGAGCCACCGCTGGCCCGCCGCGTGCGTGCCGCTGGAGACGAGGTCGATGTCCCCCGCGCGCGCCGTCGCGACCAGGTCGACGAACGCCTCCGTGATCGGCAGGCCCTCGCCCCACGGCAACGGCACGCCGAGGTGCGCGGCGACGGTCGGCGCGATGTCGAGCAGGGACACCGGGGCGTCGAGCTCGAGGCCCGCCCGGGTGCCGCCGACCAGCATCAACGGGACCTCGCGGCAGCCGGTGCAGGCGTCGCCGTGGCTGTGCCAGCCCTCGTCCTCGTCGTGGCGGTGCCGCCCGTGGTCCGCGGTCACGATGAGGAGCAGGCTCTCGGCGTAGGCGGGGTGCTCCTCCTGGAGGCGCGTCCAGAAGTCCGCGAGGAGCCCGTCGAGCGCGAGCACGCCGTTCGCGTAGGCGTCGCCGTCGCCGTTGTGCCCGGCGCGGTCGGCGTCGTGGAGGTTGACGACGAGGAGCCGCGGCGGGTGGGTGTCGAGGAGCGCGTCGATGGCGTCGATCACCGGGGCGTCGTCGTTGGCGGGCTCGCCGGCCTCGGGGTCGATGACGAGGTCGTAGCGGGCGCCCTCCCCGAACCCGGGGGCGAGGCTGCTCGTGACCGGCGAGAGGAGCTCGGTGTTCCCGAGGAGCACCACGTCGGCTTCGCCGAGGCCGAGGGAGGCGCGGGCGGCCTCGAAGATCGTCGGGAGCTCGGGACGGTAGAGCCCGGGGCCGCGGGCGTCGTCGACGGGGAAGTTCGCGAAGGTCTCGGGGCGGCCGCTCACGAGCGCGGCGTGGGCCGGGGCCGTGGTGGTGGCCCCCTGGTTGAGGGCGGCCCGCACGACGGTGCCGCGCACGCCGAGGGTTGCCCAGGTCTCCGCGGCGTAGGCCTCGCCGCTCATGCCGGTGAGGTCGGACGTCTCCACGCGCGTGAACTCGTCGGTGCGTACGCCGTCGAGCACGAGCACCATCACGGAGGGCGGGTGCGGCGCGCGCTCCGAGGTGCAGCCCTTGCAGCCGCCGACCAGCGGGAGCGCGGCGAAGAAGACGCCGATCGCCACGCCGCGCACCGCGCGCCCCGCGCCGGGCGCCCAGGCCTCGAGAGGGGCGCCGCGCGCCCCGGTCCGCCCCCCCGCGAGCCCGCTCACCACGTCACCGTCGCGGCTTCCCACGCGCCGGTCCCGGCGTCCCGCACGACCGTGGCGACCCCGTCCGCCACGACGAAGCTCTGGAGGCGCGGCGAGCCCACGTCGACGCAGACGGCGTCGGTGTCGCCGGGGGTGGCGCGGCAGAGGTGCGCGGCGCCGTCGACCAGCGTGCCCCACACCACCTCGGGGCCGTCCCACGCCGGGGCCAGGTAGGGGAGGGCGGGGCCGCCGTCGGGCAGGGCGACCGCCTCGCTCCAGGTCCGGCCCGCGTCCGCGCTCGTCGCCGCCGCGATCGTGGCCCCCGCGTCGGTGATGCCCACCATCGCGACGCGTGCGCGCTCCCCGTCGGCCGCGAGCGCGGGGAGCTCGACGCGGGCGCCCTCGCCGAGCAGCGCCTCGAGCGTGAGGTTCACCTCCGTCTCCAGCACCGCCGCCCCCGTCGCGAGGGAGACCGGCACGATGCGGACGTGGCGCGTGTAGCGGCTGTCGGGGTCCCCGAAGCTGGCCCCGAACGCGACGATCAGACCGAGGTCCGTCGGGACGATCGTGGCGTCCGTCGGGAAGATGCCGGGCGAGGTCACGGCCTCGCTCCAGCCGCCCTCGGTGCCGTCGCCAGAAGGGGTCCAGCTCGCCACGGACAAGCCGATGCGCCCGCCGACCCCGGGCTCGCCGGCGGCGCGCGGATTGTAGGGCCACGCCGCCCAGGTCACGCCGTCGCGCTCGGTCAGCGCCGCCCGGAAGAAGGGCGCCACCTCCGGGTCGGGGAAGCCGATGTCCTGCCAGTCGCCGCCGGACGACGGGCGGGCGAGGCACCGCGCCACCCACGGCCAGGTCTCGTCGACCGCCTCGAGCGCCTGCTCCCGGAAGCACACGCGCCCGCCGCCGTCGGCGTCGAGCACCGTCGGCGCCTCCGCGGCAAACACGCCTGCGGTCGAGACGATGGCGTCGTCCACGCGCACTTCGCTGCGCTGCTCGGCGTCGTCGAGCCACCGCTGGACCGCGGTCAACCCGCCGTCCGCCGCGATCGCGACGTCGCCCTCGCGGGTGTCCCCCTCGAGCTCCGGAAACAGCGCCAGGTTCGGCAGCCCCTCCGCCCACGGCATCGTGATGCCGAGGTGCGCGGCGATGCCCGGGACGAGGTCGAGCGCGGTGACGGTCCCCTCGAGGATCTCCCCGGCCACCGCCCCGCCGCCGATGACGATCAGGGGCACCTCGCGGCAGCCCGTGCACGAGTCCCCGTGGTTGTGCCAGCCGTCGTCGTCGTCGTGGCGGTGGCGCCCGTGGTCCGCGGTGACGATGAGCAGCAGGCTGTCGGCGTAGGCCGGCCGCGCCGCCTGCACCTCGTCCCAGAAGAGCGCGATCTGCTCGTCCACCGCGGCGACGCCGTCCTGGTAGGCGTCCCCGCCGCCGTAGTGGCCCGCGCGGTCGACGTCGTGGAGGTTGACCACCGCCAGCCGCGGCGCCGTCGTGTCGATGCGCTCGAGCAGGGCCTCGATGACCGGGGCGTCCTCGCCGACGGGGTGGCCGGTCTCGGGGTCGAACACCTCGTAGGTCTCCGCGCCGGCGCCGGCGCCCGGGTACAGGCTCCGGTCGATGGGCTCGAGGAGCTCGGTGTTCGCGAGCAGCAGCACCTGCGCCTCTTCGAGCCCGAGCTGGTCGCGCGCGGCCTCGAAGATCGTCGGGAGCGTGGGGCGGTAGAGGCCGGGGCCGATCGTCGCGTCGACGGGGAAGTTGGCGAAGGTCTCGACGTGCCCGGTGACCAGCGCGGCGTGGGCCGGGGCGGTGATCGTGATCCCGGTGTTGCGGATGGCGCGGACGACGGTGCCGGCGGGCGCGAGGGTGTCCCAGGTGTGCGTCGCGAACGCCTCGCCGCTCGTGCCGGTCACGTCCGAGGTGCCCGTGGCGGTGAGCTCGTCGGTGCGCACCCCGTCGAGCACGAGGACGATGACGGAGGGCGCGTGCGGGCCCTTGTCCGCGTCGGGGCCCGTGCAGGCGACCACGAGGGGCAACAGCCACAAAGCCCCGTGGGTGGGCGCCCGCATCGCTCTCTCCTGGGTGTGCGCCCGCTTACGCGACACGGGCGGCAGCGTACTGTAGCTTGATGAACGATGGTCCACCCGGTACAGGGCGCGGCCACTCGTCCCCCGGACATCCATGTACTTCGGTCGGATCCCCCGCTTCAGCCCCAGCTTCTCGCCCGCGGAGGCCGTGATCGCGGCCCGCTTCCTCGCCGTGCCCCCGGAAGACGAGCCGGCGGTTCGCGGCTTCGAACGCGAGTTCGCGTCCTATATCGGCGCGAAGCACGCGATCATGACGCCGAGCGCGCGGTACGCGTTCTACCTCCTGCTCCGCGCCATGGGCATCGGCCCGGGGGACGAGGTCGTCATCCCCGGCCTGACCTACTTCGCGATCCCGTCGATGGCGGTGACCGCCGGCGTGCGCCCCGTCTTCGCGGACATCGGGCTCACCTCGCACGTGCTCGACCCCGCGCAGTTCGAGAAGGCGATCACGCCGAAGACCAAGGCCGTGGTGCCCACGCACCTCTACGGCACCCCCTGCGACATGGACGCCATCAACGCCATCGCGAGGAAGCACGGGATCAAGGTCATCGAGGACTGCGCCCAGTCCACCGGCGCCCGCTACAAGGGCGTCCGCGTCGGCAACCTCGGGGACGCCGCCTACTACACCTTCGGCCTCACCAAGAACATCACGACCCTCTCGGGCGCGATGATCACCACGAACGACGACGCCGTGGCGGCCTACGTCCGCAACGAGATCGACACGTCCACCCCCGCCGACTTCAAGAAGGCGAGGAAGGAGGCCGTGACCGGCGTGGCGATGATGGTGGCGACCCACCCGCTCGTCTACCCCTTCACGCTCCACCAGGCGATCCGCCTCGGGAACCTGTTCGGGAAGGACCCCATCCACGACCGCTTCGGCGAGCCCGAGGTCCTCTACGACGAGGTGCCGAAGAGCTTCCGCACCAACCGCCCGCGCGCGGTGCAGGCGGCGGTCGGCATGAAGCAGCTCGAGCGCATCGAGGCGCTCAACGGCGCGCGCATCCGCAACGGCCGCTACCTCGACGAGCACCTCGCCAACGTGCCCGGGATCACGGTGCCGACGTACCCCCAGGGTGCCGAGCCCATCTACATGAGCTTCGTGATCCACCACCAGAAGCGCAGCCAGCTCATGCGGGCGCTCCTGAAGCGCGGCGTGGACACGACGACCGGCTACATGAACGACTGCTCGGATCACAAGCTGTTCCCTTCGTTCCGGCGCCTCTGCCCGAACGCCGCGGCGGTCAAGCGCGAGCAGATCCACCTCCCGGTGCACCCCAACCTCGACCAGCGGGATCTCACCCACATGGTCGAGGCCGTGCGCTCGGCCTGCCTCGAGGTCAGCCGGTGAACAAGGGCGGCGCGCTGCTGAAGAGCGGGGTGGGCGCGGCGCGCTACCGCCTCACCGGGCACCGCATGCCGCTCTCCGTCACCCTGTTGGTGACCACGCGCTGCAATGCGCTCTGCACCTACTGCGCGCTCCCGTTGCGCCGGCAGCCCGAGCTCGACACCAGGCAGATGATCGCGCTGGTGGACGACATGGCCGCCGCCGGCTGCGTCCGTGTCGGCATCGGCGGGGGCGAGCCCCTCGTGCGCGACGACATCGGCGCCATCGTCGACCGCTGCACCGCCCACGGCATCTGGACCACGCTGGAGACCAACGGCTACCGCTACCCCGCGCTCGCCGACGAGCTCGCGGGCCTCGGCCGGCTGATGATCTCGCTCGACGGCGGCGAGGCCGCGCACGACGCCAACCGGGAGCCGGGCGCCTGGACCCAGGCGATGGCGGCGATCGGCGAGGCCGCGCGCCGCGGCATCGACCTCCACACGATCACCACGCTCACGCGCCACAACCTCGACCAGGTCGACGTCGTGCTCGATCTCGCCGACACCTACGGGTTCGTCGCGGACTTCCAGGTGCTCCAGCGGCGCCCGTTCCTCTCCGATGGGCGCGCCACCGACCTCGCCCCGGAGGACGCCGCCCTGCGCAAGGCCCTCCGCGGGCTTCTGGAGGCCCGGATCGCCGGCCGCCGCGTCGGCGCCACCGAGAAGTACCTGCGCTACCTGCTCGCGTGGAAGGACTACACGAAACCCACGTCGAAGGCCCCGCAAGAGGACCTCCACTGCATGGCCGGCCAGCTCTACTGCGCCGTGCTGCCCGACGGCACCGTCACCCCGTGCTCCCTGCTCGCGGGCGGTTTCGTGGGCCGCAACGTGCGCGACGGTGGATTCCTGAAGGCCTTCGAGCATCTCCGCGACAACCCGTGCCGCGCCTGTACCTCCACGGCGCTCACGGAGTACAACTACCTCTACAACCTCAACGCCCCGACGTTGCTGGAGTGGGCGAAGTCCCTTCGCTCCCCGACGACACCGGGCACCGGCGCTCCCCGCCGAGGTGCAGCATGAAGCTCCAACTCCCTGGATATGCCCGGCTCGCCGAAGCCTTCGTCACTCGGCGCGTGCCGGTGTACGCGCACTTCGGCATCACCCACCGCTGCAACCTGACGTGCAAGATGTGCGGCATCTGGCGCTACGGGAACCGCAAGGAAGAGCTGGAGATCCCCCAGATCGAGGAGATGGCCGCGAAGATGGCCCGCCTCGGCGTGGTGCAGCTCTCCATCGGCGGCGGCGAGCCCTACGCGTGCGACTACCTCGAGGAGGCCGCCAAGCGCTTCGTCGACGTGGGGCTCAACGTGCGCGTGCTCACGAACGGCGTGGGCGTGAGCACGGAGCGCCTCCGGAAGACGGTCGACTACGGCGTCCGCAACTTCTCGATCTCGCTCGACTCCTTGTACCCCGCGCGCTTCGACTACATCTGCGAGATGGAGGGGAGCTGGGACATGGCCGTCAAGTCGATGACGACGGTCGGCAAGCTGCTCGACGGCACCAACGGCATGCCGACGATCAACTGCGTCGTGTCGAACTTGAACCTCGAAGAGCTCCCGGACCTCGTGCGGTTCGCGCGCGATCTCGGCTTCCACATCAGCTTCCTCCCGGTCGAGCTCCTCGCGGACGCGAAGGCCGGCGTGCGTAACTGGGAGGCGCGGTTCATCCGCTTCCGCCCGGAGATGGGCCTGAACACGGCCGACTCGGCGGATGTCGTGCTCGCCCGCATCGACAAGGCGTACGACACGCTCATCGAGATGAAGAACGCCGGTTGGCCCATCCTCAACTCGACGCCGTACCTCGAAGCCTCGCGCATGTACCTGAAGACGGGGCGCTTCCCCGCCGAGGGCTGCGACGCCGGCCGGCTCTACTTCAGCGTGAGCCCGAACGGCCAGTTCGCCATCTGCCACCGCACCGAGCACCAGCACAAGCACATCCTCGACCCCCAGTTCGAGACCTACTTCAAGTCCATCGAGTTCGAGCGCAAGCGCATGCTCGAGGCCGGTAGCTGCGAGGGCTGCATGCGCGCGTGCTGGATCGACACGAGCTTCATGTTCCGCACGATGGAGGGCTTCTTCGAGACCGCCCGCACCGTGCTGACCCACGAGATCCAGTCCCCCGCGACGTGGGAGCAGGCGCAGCAATGGGCCCGGCACGAGGCGGTGGACATCGTGCCCGTGTCGCACGCGGAGCCGATCGCGGTCGCGAAGTAGGGGTCGAGGCTGGGTTCGATTGGGGCAGGGGGCATTGCCCCCCGCAACGCCCCGGCGGGGGCAGGCCCCCGCGCCCCCGGCGCTCCGCGCGGCTGCCCGGACAGTTTCTGGTCGTCTCCCGCGGTGCATTCCCGAACGACAACGGCTAAGCCCCCGGACCCATGACGAACGTCCTCGCCATCGCCCGCCGGGAGCTCGGAGCCTACTTCGACTCGCCGCTCGCGTACTTCGTCGTGCCCGTCTACGTCGTGCTCGTCGGCGGCTTCGCGCTCTGGTTCGATGACCTCTTCGCCGCCGGCACGGTGTCGCTGCGCGGGGTCTTCTTCTGGGCCGCCGTGTTCCTGGTGCTCCTCGTCCCGGCCGTCACGATGCGGCTCTTCGCGGAGGAGCGGCGCACGGGCAGCCTCGAGATCCTCGTCACGCTGCCGATCACGGAGGGGGAGCTCGTCTTCGGGAAGTACCTCGCCGCGATGGGGCTCGTGGCGGTGGCCGTGTCCACGACCATTCCGTACGCGCTGACCCTCGCGTGGCTCGGCACGCCCGCCATCTCGGCGGCGGATGCGCCACCCATGCTGCTGCGCGTCTTCACCGAGACCGGCCTCGACTTCGGCCCGGCCCTGTGCGGCTACCTGGGGCTCTTGCTGCTCGGGGGCGCGCTGGCGGCCATCGGCACGGCGGCGTCTTCGCTGACGAGCAACCAGATCGTCGCGTTCCTCCTCGCGCTGGTCGTGGGGATGTTCCCGTACGCGATGGGCTTCTTCCTGGAGCGCGTCCCGAACTCCATCCTGCCGCTGGTGCAGTACCTCGCGTTCGAGACCCACTTCAACAACCTCGCGCGCGGCGTGATCGACACCCGCAACCTGCTCTTCTGGGGGTCGGTGGCGGCGGCGGCGCTGCACCTCGCGGTGTTCAGCCTCGAGCGGAGGCGGCTCTCGTGACCGCCCGCGGCAACCTCCTCGCGAACAGCTGGCTCCAGCTCGCGCTGGTCCTGGCGATCGTCGTGCTCGCCAACCTCTGGGGCGCGGAGCACTTCAGTCGCCTCGACGTGACGCAGGACCGCTTGCACAGCCTCGACGAGTCCAGCAAGCGGCTCGTCGCCTCGCTTGATCGCCCCTTGGTGGTCAAGGCGTGGATCTCGAAGGGCCTCTCGGCGCCCTACAACAACCACGAGCAGATCATCCGCGACAAGCTCGACGAGCTGCAGGCCTACTCCGGCGGCCGGATGAAGATCTCCGTGGTCGACCCCGGCACCGACGCCGAGCTCCTGGCCGAGGCCCAGAAGTACGGGCTCACGCCGCTCGAGCAGAAGGTCACGGAGTCCAACCGCTCGGAATTGCGGCGGATCTGGCTCGGCGCGGTGCTGCTCTACGGCGACAAGCAGGAGGTCCTGCCGGCCCTGACCGACCTCTCCGCCCTGGAGTACGACCTCGCCTCGGCCATCCACCGCCTGAAGCAGAAGCCGAAGGACGCCCCGGTGCTCGCGTGGACCGTCGGCAACGGCGAGCCCGACCTCGTGAAGCCCGAGGGGCCGCTCCGCGAGATGATGGAGCAGCTCTCTCGCAAGTTCGTGCTCCAGCCGCTCGCGCTCGGCGGCGCGGGCGCCATCCCCAAGGAGGTCGACGCCCTGCTCGTCATCGGCCCGCAGAAGCCCCTGTCGGACCGCGCCGTCTACCAGATCGACCAGTTCCTCATGCGCGGCGGGGCGGCGGCGGTGTTCGTCACCCACACCCGGCCCGACCTGCGCACCTACCGCGCCACGCGCACCAGCTCCGGCCTGGAGCCCCTGCTCGGCCACTACGGCGTGCAGACCAACCGCGACATCGTGATGGACCGCGTGCAGAACGGCGTCATGCGGTTCCCGGTGCGGGTCGGCAACCGGCAGAGCACGCGGGAGGTCAACTACGCCCTGATCCCCCAGGCGACCGACCTCTCGCGCCGCAACGTGCTCGTGAGCGGGCTCGACGGGATGCTGTTCCCGTTCACGTCGTCGCTGAAGATCGCGGACACGCTGAACCCCGGCGTGGAGGCCGAGGTCCTCGCGCGCACGTCGGCGTCGTCGGGCTCGGTGCAGGACTTGAAGACCGTCGATCCCACCCAGCTCACCGGGGTCCTCTCCAGCGAGAAGCGGGGCCCGTTCGAGGTGCTCGTCACGCTCAACGGGCCCTTGCGCTCCTTCTTCGAGACCCGCCCCGCGCCTCCGCCGGACCCCGACGCGGCCCCGATGACGGAGGAGGACACCCCCGAGGAGCCCGCGCTCATCGTCGAGGGCGCCCCGACCCGCCTCGTGGTCGGCGGCTCGGCGGACTTCGTCGCCAACAACCGCGCGTTCATGCTGAACCTCTGCGATTGGCTGGTCCAGGACGAGTCCCTCATCGGCATCCGCAGCAAGACCGCCACCCTCCCGATGCTGGCGGCCACCTCGCCGCGGGAGCAGCTCGCGTGGAAGGGCTTCAACCTGCTCGCCGGCCCGCTCGCCCTCCTCGCGTTCGGGGTGGCCCGCCAGCTCTGGTTCCGCCGCCGCGCGCGCCGCGCCGCCGGGGGGCCGGCATGAGGCTCACCCGACGCAGCCTCGTGATGCTCGCCGCGGTCGCGGTCCTGGCGGTGCTCAACCTCTGGGGCCGCGGCGGCATCGAGGTCGTGGACACCCTGCCCGTCCTGCCCGCCGTCCTCTCGGACGACGTGGTGGTGGTGCAGATCTCGACCCCCATCGAGAAGCTCCGGCTCGAGCGCGAGTCCACCGAGAGGGGCACCCCCGGCTTCGACCGCTGGCGGATCCGTACGCCGCTCGACTTCCCCGCGGACAGCGCCCAGCTCCTTGCGGTCCTGCGCACCTTCGCCGAGGGCCTCCCGATGGACGCCTTCGTGGATGGCGGCAACCACGAGGACTACGGCGTGGACGACCAGAACGGCCTCCTCGTCGAGCTCTACGCCGCGGGCCAGGACGTGCCGACGGTGTCGGTGGTGGTCGGCAAGACCGCGGCCGGGCCCTCCACGTTCGTCCGGATCCCCGGCGCCGAGGATGTCTACCGCGCGGACGTGGGCGGTCGGGCCCGGTACGCGCGCCCTGCCGCCGAGTGGCGGGACCGCGTGGCCCTGGAGGTCGACATCGCCAGCGTCGTCGGCCTGACGCTCGCGCGCGGCGCCGAGACGCTGCGGTTCACCCGCGGGCCGTCCCCCGGCACCGACGCCGAGGGCAAGCCGAAGGCGGGGGTGTGGGCCCTCCCCGGGGCCCCCTTCGCGGTCGACGCCGAGACGATCGACATCGCGATCCGCACCCTCGCGCGCATCCGCGCCGCCGAGATCCACAACCCCGACTACGACGCCGGGTTCGACGCCCCGGCCGCCCAGGCGACCCTCACCCTGGCAGACGGCACCGCGCAGGTCGTGACCCTCGGCAGCCGCGTGGCCGAGGGCGCCGCCTACGTGCGCGTGACCGGCCGCGACGAGGTGTTCCGCACCGCGCCGGTCGTCGCGCGCGTGATGACCGAGCCCGCGGAGGGCTTCCGCGATCGCCGCGTCCTCTCCTTCGAGCGCGAGGACGTCGCGGCCCTGGCCTACATCGACCGCGGGCTCACCGTCGTGCTCGAGCAGTCGGGGGACGGCGCGGCCTGGACCATCACCCAGCCCCCCAACATGGACGCCGACCAGAAGCAGGCGCTCCTCGCGGCCAACACGTTGGGCTCGCTGCGCGCGGCGGCGATCCCGGCGGACACCCGGTTCGATGCCACCGGGTCCCGCTTCGAGGTGCGCTTCCGGGACGGGCGTTCGGTCGCGTTGCAGCTCGGCCAGGCGGAGCGCGACGCCGAGGATCGCCCCCTGGTGCGGGTGCGCGCGTCCGACCGCGAGGGGGTCTACCTCCTCCGCGAGTCCACCCTGACCGAGCTGCGGAAGGCGTTCGGTCGCGGCTGAGCAGCTTCTGTTGAATGGCGCGCGCCCTCGCGCGTTCCACAGCGTAAGGTCGATCCCCCACCCTGGAGGGCCTGATGCTCCGCTCCCTGCTCCCCATCACCCTCGCGCTCCTCCTGGCCCCCTCCGTAGCGAGCGCGTCCCCCGCCGAACCGGTGGTTGGCGCCGCGCTTCCCGACGGCGCCAGCGCGCTGTCGCGGGCCCCTGACGAGGCCGCCCGCTCCACGCGGCGGTCCAAGAGCGGCAGCAAGAGCAGCAAGGGCGAGGGCCGGAAGGACAAGGGCGGCGGCGAGAGCGGGGGCTCCGAGAGCCGCGGCTCCGACACCCGTGGCTCCGACACCCGTGGCTCCAGCTCCGACAGCCGCGACACCCGCGGCTCCGAGACGAGCAGCGGCGAGCGCTCCCGCTCCGACGAGGGCCGCGCCGCGCGGTCCGCCCCCTACGGCGACGACGGCCCGGCCACCCGCGCCGAGCCCCGCGCGTCGGGCCCCGCCGCCGAGGGCCGCTCCGGCGAGCGCTCGGTACGCACGTTCGACGGCGCCCGGCCGGTCTCCGCCATCCCCGCCACCCGCCAGGTGAGCGCGGGCGGGCCGTCGCGCGCCTCGGGCCGCCCGGCGTCCA
>JAUXTN010000242.1 GCA_030684355.1 Pseudomonadota bacterium | reverse complement strand
GGGGCCGCGACGGGTGCCGCCGCGACGGGCGCGGCGGCCGGAGCCGCGGTGGGCGCCACGAACAGCGCCGGGGCCTCCCCCCGCGTACGCCCTGCCGCCGACGGGATGCCGTGGCGACGGCGGTACTGGCGCACGCCCTCGGACGTGACATTGGCGAGCATCGCGACCTCAGCGTCCCCGAGGACCCCGATGAGGTGGGCGTGCGCGTCGAGCTTGGAGCGGCGGCGTTGGACCGCCGCCGGCGCCGCGGCGGGGCTCGGGGGCGCCGAGGCCACGGGAGCCGCCTGCTTGGGTGCCGCTGCGGATACCGCGGCGGGGGCGGCCGAGCGCCCGGCCGCGGCGATGCCACGGCGGAGGCGGTATTGGGTGACCGCCGCGGGCGACACGTTGGCCTTGGCGGCGACCTCCGCGTCGGTCAGCTTGCCGAGGAGCGCGACGTGCGCGTCGATCGCGGAGCGCCGCCCGGGGCGGCCGCGCGTCGCCGCGTCGGTCGGCGCGGGGGCCGCGCGAGCCTTGCGGGCGGGCGCGGGGGCCTTGGCCGCGACAGAAGGGGAGGCGGCTTGCGAAGCCGAGGGGGATCCGGGAGGCGCCTTGCGCTGGCGGAACCCATCATAGGCGGGCACGCCCAACTTGCGACGCCACGCACCGACCTGGGTGCGGTCGACATTGGCGAGCCCGGCGATGACGTGGTCGGCCACCTTGCCGAGCTGGTCGCGGAACGCCTCCATCGGATTGGCTGCCGGCTCGGAGGCCGCGGGCGCGGGCGCGGGAGCAACCGGCTCCGGCGCGACGACGCGGAGCACCACCTCTTCCACAGCGCCGCCCGCATTCGCGCGGCGGCGACGCACCACCTGGTCGGCCTCGCCACCCTTCGCGCGCGGCGCCACCACGGCCTCGACGGCGGGGGCGGCGGCGGCCTGGGGAATCTTGCGGAAGGGCGCGATGCCATGCTCGCGGCGGTAGGCCTTCACCTCGTCCACCGTGACGCCGGCGAGCGTGGCGGCCTCACCGTCCGGAATCGTGCCGAGTTGGGCACGCACCTTCGCAAACGGATCAGCGGCGACCTTGGGCTCTTCCGCCTGACGCGCAGTCACGACGGGGCGGGGCTTGCCTGCCTTCGTGTTCCGCGGCCGGACATCCGGAGCCACCTTGGCAACGGGAGCGGCCTTGGGAGCCTTGACCTTCGCCGTGGCGGGCGCCTTCGCCTCTGTACGCGGCTTGGAAACGGGCGAATCGGTGGAGGTGCCCTTCGGCTTCCGGCCCGGCGCCATCGGCGCCTTGGACTGACCCGACGCAGCCAGTGCGCTCCGGAGGCTGTTGGCGCTCACACCGAACCGGGCGGACAGCGCCGCCCAGCTCAGGCTGTCCTTCACGGAAAGGAGTTCGGGCCACCAGGTATTGGAGGAGAGGTCGACGGAAGAAATGGAGGAGCTCATGGCGCCCCTCTAACGGCATGGAGCAAAATCTGACAAGGGGTTGTCTTCCCTACTCAAACATTTGCATCACCCAAGCAGGACGCGCTTCCACAACGTGCGAGCCGGACCTATACAAGAAATAGCATTCTTGCACCCGTACACATGGACCGCACGGTCGTGCGCTTCGTACGCGTTGGCGGCGCACGCTCGACCCGACAGTCAGCTCCGGCGCCACCCTTCCCATTCGCGGCGCAGGAGCCCGTAGACGACCTCGTCGGCGGGCTGCCCCCCGATCACGTAGTGCTCGCGCAGAACCCCCTCCCGCGCGAACCCCAACCGCGCGAGCAGCCGGCACGATGCCTCGTTCTGGTCGTGCACGTAGGCGACCAACCGCCGTAGCGATGTCCCGCCGAACGCCCGGTCGACGAGGTGGCGGACCGCCTCCGTGCCCACGCCGCGGCCGTGGACGGATTCGCAGAGGCCGTACCCGATCTCCGCGTACGCCATCTGCACGTTCACGTTCTTCAGCGAAACGCTGCCGACGACGGCGCCGTCGACGCGCACGAACCAACGGTACCCGGTGTCTCCCTCCCCGCCGAGGTCGGCACACTCGGCTTCCAGCATGGACTGGAGCTCGGGCATCGACAGCGATTTCAGGGGATTGTGCCGCACCGTCGCCGCTTGTGTACGCCAGCGGGCGAATGCGTCGAGGTATTCCAGTGAGTAGGGCACGAGCTCGAGGTTCATCGAGGCAACCTATCATGCCGGCAATGGAATCCTCGCATCCAACAAGGACCATCCATGACGGCGCCTACCTACACAACGCGCCTGGAAGCCGCCGTTCCCTGCGCTGCCGCCTCGGCAACGGCTGCCACGATGGTTCGGTTTGTGCCACTTACGTATTACTTTCACAATGGCGAACAACTCTCGGGCAGGCTCACCCACAAGGCTCGACTGGGCACGCGGCGGCTGAACGCGGCACGAACGAATATGGCCGCGCCCCACGGAGGCGGGCGCCCGCCAGGGACAGGTCTCACCGGCCTCGTCTTCCGCGTGGGGCTCCGACCTGTTGGCGCCGGGATGCCCCCTGCGCCTCCGCGCCCGGCCGGGGCGAACCCGCGCCCCCCGCCGGGCCCCACCCCCACCACCGCGCCCCACCCCGAAACTGAAACCGCCCGCCCGGCGTCGAGCACCGGGCGGGCGGGGTCTGGATGCAGCGGTCTGGAGGAAGGGTCTGGAGGAAGGTGGTGGCTTCGGTGGGACTTGAACCTACGACACCGCGGGTATGAACCGCGTGCTCTAACCAACTGAGCTACGAAGCCATCGCGCGGGCCTCCTAATCGACGCCCGCGCGAACGGCAAGGGACTCGCGTGCACGACCGTGCGAGAGCCCGATCCGGGCCGGCTTCCCCCGGCTCGCCCCGCCGATACGGGCGTCCGCCGGAAGCCCGCGTCCCGTCCGCAGGTTGACTTGATCCCCCGGATCAATAGAATCGGCCACCTCAAGGAGGCTCCGTGCGCGTCGCTACCGTCCTGCTCACCACGTTCCTGGCCGCGTGCTCCGGCGGAGCCCCGGAAACCAAGGAGATCGTCATCGGGCAGTACGGCTCCCTCACCGGCGGCGCCGCGACGTTCGGGCTCTCCACGAAGAACGGCATCGAGATCGCCACCGAGGAGCAGAACGCCGCGGGAGGCATCGCCGGCGTGCCGATCCGCATGGTGCTCGAAGATGACGCTTCCAAGCCCGAAGAGGCCGCCACCACGGTGAGCAAGCTCCTCTCCCGGGACCGCCCGGTCGCCATCCTCGGCGAGGTCGCGTCCTCGTCCTCGCTCGCCGCCGCGCCCCTCGCGCAGGCCGCGGGCGTCCCGATGATCTCGCCCTCGTCGACCTCCCCGAAGGTCACCCAGGTGGGCGACTACATCTTCCGCGTCTGCTTCATCGACCCCTTCCAGGGCACCGCCGCCGCGCAGTTCGCCTACAACACGAAGGGCGTGCGCACCGTCGCCGTCCTGACCGACGTGAAGAGCGACTACTCGGTGGGCCTCGCGCAGTACTTCAAGGAGACGTTCGTGAGCCTCGGCGGCACGATCATCGCCGAAGAGGCGTACTCCGCGAACGACATCGACTTCAAGGCCCAGCTCACGAACATCGTGTCCAAGAACCCCGACGCCATCTTCGTCCCCGGGTACTACACGGAGACCGGCCTCATCGCCCGGGACGCCCGCGGCGGCGGCTACAAGGGCATCCTCCTCGGCGGCGACGGCTGGGACTCCGAGCAGCTCGTCGGCATCGGGCAGGACGCCATCATCGGCGGCTTCTACACGAACCACTACTCGGTGGACGACCCGAGCCCCGTCGTGCAGGACTTCATCAAGAAGTACCAGGCGAAGTACGGCACGAAGCCCGACGGCCTCGCCGCGCTCGGCTACGACTCCGCGAAGATCCTCTACCAGTCGATGACCGAGGTCGCGAAGAACCCCGCGCACGCCGCCGCGTTCGCCGATCGCTCCGCCGTGCCCGCCACCGAGGGGGCCCGCAAGGCCGCGCGCGCCGCGCTCCGCGACGAACTGGCCCGCGTGAAGAACTTCCCCGGCGTCACCGGCACGATCACCATCGACAAGGACCGCAACGCCGAGAAGCCGGCGGTCGTCGTCGAGGTCACCAAGGACGGCCCGCGCTTCGTCGAGTCGATCTCGCCGGGCGGCTCCACCGCTCCCGCCCCCACGGGCACCGAGGGCGCCGCGCCCGCTGACGGCGCAGCCGCCCCCGCGGTCGCCCCGGCCGAGGCAGCCGCCCCCCCCGTCGAGGCCGTGCCGGCCGCCGCCAAGTAGTCCGTGACCCTCTTCCTCCAGCAGCTGATCAACGGGCTGTCGTTGGGCGCGATCTATGCCTTGATCGCGCTCGGCTACACCATGGTCTACGGCACGCTCCAGCTCATCAACTTCGCCCACGGCGAGGTCTACATGATGGGCGCCTTCGCGGCGTTGTACCTGGCGCGCTTCCTGGGGGTGGACACCAACCCGACCATCCCCGGCGTGATCGTCGTCGCCGTCGGGGCGATGACCTTCTGCGCCGTGCTCGGCATGACGATCGAGCGGGTGGCCTACCGGCCGCTCCGGCGCTCGTCGCGCCTGAACATGCTGATCACCGCCATCGGCGTGTCGCTCCTCCTCCAGAACGTCGGCCTGCTCGCGTTCGGCGCGCTCCAGAGCTTCCCGTCGCTGCTCCCCGAGGCCAAGTGGCAGATCGCGGACGGCCTCGCGCTCCGTAGCCAGGACGTCCTCACCTTCAGCGTCACGATCGCGCTCATGCTCGGCCTCCACCACATCGTCGAGCGCACGCAGATCGGGCGGGCGATGCGCGCGGTCAGCCACTCGCGCGACACCGCGGCGCTCATGGGCATCCCGGTCGACCGCGTGGTGTCCTTCACGTTCGCGATCGGCTCCGTGCTCGCGGGGGCGGCCGCGCTGCTCATCGCGCTCGACAAGCACACGATCCGCCCGGACATGGGCATGACCGGCGGCCTGAAGGCGTTCGTGGCCGCGGTCCTCGGCGGCATCGGCAGCATCCCCGGCGCCGTCGCTGGCGGGCTCCTCCTCGGCCTCGCCGAGACCTTCGTGAGCGGCTACCTCGCCTCCACCTACCGCGACGCCATCGCGTTCCTGCTCCTCATCGGCATCCTGCTCTACAAGCCGTCTGGCCTGTTCGGGAAGAGCACCGTGGAGAAGGTCTGATGGCGGACGCCTCGCCGCCGCGCCCCGCGCCGATCAGCCTGCGCGGGACGCTCCTCGGCTACCTCGCGTTCGCCGTGGCGATCGCGGCCGTCTGGGGCATCGACGTCTACGCGGTCCCGTGGACCGACCCGTACCTCACCGACATCGTCATCCGCATCGGCATGGCGCTGCTCGCGGTGATGGGCCTCGCGCTCGTGCTCGGCTTCACCGGCCAGTTCAGCCTCGGCCACGCCGGCTTCATGGCGGTCGGGGCGTACGCGGCCGCGATGATGTCGCTGCACTCGGGCCTCCACCCGATGATCGGCGTGCTCGTAGGCGGCTTCGCGGCGGCGGTCGCCGGGGTGGTCGTCGGGCTCCCGAGCCTGCGCCTCACCGGCGACTACCTCGCCGTGGTCACCCTCGGCTTCAACGGCATCATCATCGTCCTCATCCAGAACGCGCCCGTGCTCGGCGGCGCCGCGGGCCTCACCGGGCTCCCGGTCGCGACCACCTTCGGCTGGACCTTCACCTGGGTGCTGCTCGGCGGCCTGTTCATCCGGAACCTGCTCACGAGCGCGCATGGCCGCGTGTTCGAGGCCGTGCGGGACAACGAGATTGCGCTGCGCTCGCTCGGGGTGGACACGACGCGGGCGAAGGTCGTCGCCTTCGTCGTCGGCGCCTTCTGGGCGGGCATCGCGGGCGGGTTGCTCGCCCACTACCGGGCCTCCATCTTCCCCAGCCAGTTCCAGTTCGACCGCTCGATCGAGATCCTCGCGATGGTCGTGCTCGGCGGCACCGGCTCGCTCTCGGGGCCGCTGCTCTCCGCGGCGGTGCTGACGGCCCTCCCCGAGGTCCTCCGGCCGGTGGCCGAATACCGCATGGTCATCTACTCGTTGCTCCTCATCGGCATGATGATCCTTCGGCCCAAGGGCCTCCTCGGCGGCAAGGAGATCTCCGACTTCTTCCGCCGCCGCCCGGCCGCGAAGAAGGAGGCCGCATGAGCATCCTGGAGCTGCGGAAGGCCGGCATCCGCTTCGGCGGCCTGCGCGCCGTGTGCGACCTCGACCTGTCCCTCCCCGAGGGCTGCCTCTACGGGCTCATCGGCCCGAACGGCGCCGGCAAGACGACGGTGTTCAACCTCATCACCGGCATCTACCTCCCGACCGAGGGGGACATCCTCTTCCAGGGGAAGTCCATCGTCGGGATGGGGCCCACGCGCATCGCCGCGGCGGGCATCGGCCGCACCTTCCAGAACATCCGGCTCTTCAGCGGGCTCTCGGTGCTCGACAACGTGAAGGTGGCGTTCCACCGGCATCTCCACGCCAACCTGTTCGAGGCCGTGCTACGCGCCCCGCGCTACCTCGCGGACGAGGCCCGGGCCGACGCCGAGGCTCGCCAGCTCCTCGACACCTTCGGGCTCCTGCCGATGGCCGAGTACGGGGCGGAGAGCCTGCCCTACGGCCTGCGCCGCCGGCTCGAGATCGCCCGCGCGCTCGCGACGAAGCCGAAGCTCCTCCTCCTCGACGAGCCCGCCGCCGGCATGAACCCCTCCGAGGCCGACGAGCTGATGCACCTCATCCGCTGGGTGCGCGAGACCTTCGGGGTCACCATCCTGCTCATCGAGCACCACATGGCCGTCGTCATGGGCATCTGCGAGCGCATCACGGTGCTCGACCACGGCGCCCGCATCGCGGAGGGCACGCCCGACGAGATCCGCAAGGACCCCGTCGTCATCGAGGCCTACCTCGGCACCGACGTGCACACCCAGGTGACGGCGTGAACGCGCTCGAGGTCCGCAAGCTGGAGGTGTGGTACGGCCAGATCCACGCGCTGCACGGCGTGGACATCGACGTGGAGCATGGCCGCATCACGACGCTCCTCGGCGCAAACGGCGCGGGCAAGACGACGCTCCTGCGGACGATCTCGGGGCTGGTGAAGGCGAGGAGCGGCTCGATCACGCTCGCCGGCGCGCCCATCGCGCACCTCGAGCCCCACCAGATCGTGGCCCGGGGCATCTCGCAGTCCCCCGAGGGCCGGCAGGTCTTCCCCAACCTCACGGTGTGGGAGAACCTCCAGCTCGGCGCGTGGACCCGCACGGACAAGGCGGGGATCGCCGCGGACATCGAGCGCATCGTGAAGATCTGGCCTCGGCTGGGCGAGCGCATGAAGCAACCCTCGGGCACGCTGTCGGGCGGCGAGCAGCAGATGCTCGCGATCGGCCGGGCGATGATGGCGCGGCCGAAGGTGCTCCTCCTCGACGAGCCCTCGCTCGGCCTCGCGCCGGTCATCGTCGCGGGCATCTTCGAGACGATCCAGGCGATCAACGCGGAGGGCGTGACGGTGCTGCTCGTGGAGCAGAACGCCCACCTCGCCCTGCGCATCGCCCACACCGGCTACGTGCTGGAGACCGGCATCATCAAGCAGTCGGGCCCCGCGAAGGAGCTGCTCGACGACGACGCGATCCGGGCGGCCTACCTCGGTGGCTGAGCGCGGCGCAGGCCCCGTCCGGCGCGGGACCGGGGCCTAGGGCGTGGCCTCGGCGTCCGGATCCTCCGACGGGACCTCCACGGGCGCCCCGCTGGCCGTGGCGGCGTTGTACGGGTGCAGCGGCGGGAGCACCTGCACCGTGCCGACGACATGGCGCTCGCCGCCGCCGTCCATCTCGATGGCGCCGTCGCCGTAGCGCTCCCAGCCCACGGACACCGTCGCGGGGCCGACCGGGGCCCCGGGGGGCACGAACACGCGGAGGTCGTCTTCGACGGCCACGCCGGGGAGCCACTGAAAGGTGGGGAGGAGGCCGTCGAGGGGCGGGAGGTCGGTCACGGCGGGCTCGCCCCACGTCTCCACGTCGCTGCCTTCGAGCCGGAGATCCACGCGCCAGGCCTGCGCGAGCTCCTGGTTGGCCCGCCAGCGGCAGCGCAGCCAGACGGCCTCGGCGGGCAGCACCTCGGGGGTGAGGATGGTGCAGCCGAGCAGATCCATGCGGCCTGCCCAGGAGGCCACGGCGGGGGCGTCGTCCGGCGTCTGCGCGGCGGCCAGGTGGCGGGCCTCGACGGCCTCGTAGCGGCCGTTCACCCGGGCGCGCCAGGAGCGCATGTCCGCGCGGGCGGACGCGAGCGCCTCGGGGGGGAGCTCGGAGCGCAGGTCGGTACGCTCCTTCGGATCCGAGGCCAGGTCGAAGTGCTGCATCGGCGCGTCGCGGAAGTGGTCGATGATCTTCTTGTCGCCGGTGCGCCGGGAGAGGCAGCGGTGGGAGCGCCAGCACGAGTGGAAAAGGCTGCGGGCCTCGTCGACGGCGGAGAGGAGGCTGGTGCCCGGGAGGTAGCCGCCCTCGGTCTTCACGCCGAGCAGGTCGAGCAGGGTCGGGACCACGTCGATCTGCTGGCGGGGGCCCTCGATGACGCCGGTGCCGGCCAGCACGCCGGGTCCGTAGAGGATCAGCGGGATGTGCAGCCCCTCCTCGTAGATGACGAGGTCGTGCATGCTGCGGCCGTGCTCGCCGAAGGCCTCGCCGTGGTCCCCCTGGATGACGAAGAGCGTGTTGTCCGCGAGCCCGGCGTCCTCGTAGGCATCGATGAGGCGGCCGACGAAGTCATCGACGTAGCGCACGGCGTTGAAGTACTGGGCCTGGCGCCCCTTGGCCTTGCCGAACGCGATCTTCGGCCAGTAGCTCGGGGTCTTGTAGTCGTGGTGCGACGTGAGGGTCAGGTAGGTCGCGAAGAAGGGCTCGTCCCCCGTCTTCGACCACGCGAGCCCGGGATCGATCATCGCCCGGTCTTCGATGCCGAAGTAGTTCACGTCCTCGAACGCCGGGCCCCGGAGGGTGTCGCGCGAACGGAAGAGGTCGAACCCCATGCGATGGACGAGCCCGCCGCGGTTCTCGAACCCCTCGTCCGCCGTCTGGAAGAAGGCGGACCGGTAGCCGAGCTCGCCGAGGAGCTCCGGCAGGCAACGGTCCGGCAACCCGCCCGGGCGGCTCTCGCGGATCTCCGAGACGAGGCGGGGCCAGGTGCCGCACATCGTCGTGATGATCGCCTTCGAGGTGTGGGGGACGACCGAGTACATCGAGCGCGCCCACCACCCCTTCTGGGCGAGCGCGGCGAGGTGCGGCGTCGTGTCGTACTCGGCCTGGTAGACCGACGTACTCTGCGCCGCCACCGACTCCAGCAGGATGAGGACCACGTTGAACGGGGGCTTCTCCTCGGTGCGCACGAGGCGCACGGGCTCGAGCTCCTCGGGCGTGGGCGGGATCGTCTCGTCGCCGATGCGCTCCATGCCGTCCCACCAGAGCTGCTCGATGAGGCTCGCCTGGAGGATGCGGAGGTCCTTCCGGGGCCGGGGCCGGCCGTCCACCTCCATCAACAGGACGGGCACGAGGAGGAGCAGCGCCCCGCGGCCGTAGACCGGCGGCACCCGCCGGGCGCGCACGAGCGACGGCGAGAGCCCGATGAGGACGGCGATCGCGATCGCCGCGAGCTGCCAGGCCTTCACCTCGGACATGAAGACGGGCGCCACCTGCGGCAGGTCTTCCAGGGCGAAGAGGAGCACCTCCAGATCGCCACGCCCGCCGGTCACCGAGAAGAACGTGAGCTCGGTGATGGAGAGGACGAGGAGCGCCGTACCGAAGGCGGGGAGCCCGTACCGGGCGACGAACGCGGCGCGGCGCGGCGCGTGGCGGATGGCGAGCGCGCCGACGAACATGACGATGCACCACGCCTCGATCTCGCCGAAGAGCACGCGCCAGAGGTCGACCGACGTGGCCTTGGGAGAGACGGAGCTCGCGATCCACACCCGCGCCGCCGCGAGGGGCACGAGCCCGATGAGGCCGGTGAGCAGGGCGGGCGCGAGGTCCTCGGCGCGGGGAACCAGCGCGTCGATCACGCGCAACAGGGGCGAGCCGAAGCGGCGCGCGCCCTCCAGGAGGGGTTTCAGGCGCGACCGTAGATCGCCGGAAGAGGAGAATCTGGACACGAGGACCCGCGATAGATGCTTCCCATGCACCTGCTCGTAGGCAACCCCACCGCGCAGTCCGGGAAGAACGCGGAGCGTATCGACGCGGCGCGCATGTTGCTCGAACGACACGGCGTGCGGCACGACTTCCTTTCGACCCGAGCGGGCGGGAAGACGGTGGGCGACGTGTCGAAAGCCTTGTCCGGCGGCGCGTATGCCGGCGTCATCGCCATGGGGGGAGACGGCACGTTCGCGGAGGTCGGCCGGGGGCTGCTCAGCAGCGGCGTGCGCGTTCCGATGGGCGTCCTGCCCACGGGCACCGCGAACGACCAGGGCCGCTCCTTCGGGATGTACGCGCCCGCGCGCTATCTCGAGGACAACGTCCGCACCATCGCCGCGGGCCACACCGTGCCGCTCGACGCGGGGCGGGTCACCGCCTACGACTTCCTCGACGTCGAGCTCGCATCCGACTGGTTCTTCGACAGCCTCGGCTGGGGCATCTCCCCGAAGATCCTGCGGATGCGCAACGAGGATCGCCGGCTCGTGGCCGGGATCCCCATCGTGCGCGAGCTCTACCGGGACCAGCTCGTCTACGCCGGGGCGGTGCTCCGCGCGCTCCTCCAGAGCTACGTCGAGGTGACGAAGTTCGAGGTCGAGGTCACCACGCCGGCCGGCACGACGTTCCTCGACGGGCTCACCGATCTCGTCCTGAAGAACACCCGGGTCTACGCCGGCTCCTGGGTGCTCGACCCCACGTCTTCCCCCGAGGATGGCGAGATGGAGCTCGTGCCCTTCCGCGGGCGCGACGAGTGGATCGGCCGCGCCGTCGTCACGCTCGAGGGCTTGCCGGTCCAGCAGCTCGACCCCGGCCTTCCGCCGCTCACCCCGATCATCCGCGCGCCGTGGTTCCGCTTGAAGGTGATGGACCGCCCCGGAGGCGTCGTGGAGGCCCAGATCGACGGCGAGGAGTGGGTGGCGGCGGCCTCCTGGTCGATCCAGGTCGTGCGCCACGCGATCGACCTCGTGGTGCCCCGGTCGCACGGACACGGGGCGCAGGCCCACGAGACGCCGGATGCCGGCACGGGCACGTCGGGCCAGGGTACGCCGGGTCAAGGCGCGTCGGGTCAAGGCGCGTCGGGTCAGGGCACGTCGGGTCAGGGGCCCTCGGCGTGACGCTGCCCGTGTGGATCGAGGTCCACGTCGACGATGTCGCCCTCGACGCCGCGCCGTTCTGGCGCGCGGGGGCCCGCTGGGCGGAGTCCGCCGCGGCGCTCGACACCCTCGCCCGCCGCGCGGAGGCGGCCGGGGGGCGCCTCTCGTTCCGGGTGCGCGAGGGGTTCGCCGGGCGCGACAAGAGCGGGTTCCTGCGCGGACTCGTCGCGCGCGGGCACGAGGTGGGCTGGCACGCCCACGGCAAGCGGCTCCGGCCGGCGCGGGATGCCGTGCTGGCGGCCGGCGGAACCGCGGCGGTCGCGGCCCCGGGGCTCGTGCAGGTGGGCGTCCGGGGCCGGCGGGCGCTCCTCGAGGAGGCGAGGGCGCTCGGGGCGCGCGTCGTGACCGATCGGGTGGAGGCACCCGTGTTCGCCTACCAGGGCTGGCTCGCGTGGGAGCCCCTGCCGGGGCTCGTCGGGCTCGACGTGTCGGTGTCGCCGTTCGACTGGGGGATCCTGGTGCGCAAGGGCCGAAAGGTCGTCCCGGGGCGGCTCGACGCCGAGGCGCTCTGGGCGCGGATCGTCGCGCGCTCGCGCCTCGTCCCGCCGCCGGGCGCCGTCGCGTTCTTCGGGGCCACCCTCCACGAGCACGATCTCCTCGGCCCGGACGGCCCCCGCGCGCTCGACTCGCTCGCGGGCCTGTTCGAGCGGCTCGGCCCCCGGCTCCAGACGAGCGGTTCGGTCGCCCGGGCGTTTCGCCCGCCGGACGCGCGGCCCCCGCCGTCGACCCGCTACGACCGCCTCCTCGGCGCGGCCCATCGCCTTGGCCTCCGCTACGAGCAGCGCCTCGGGCCCGCTCCGGAGACCCGCACCGTGACCGTGGCGGGCCGCTCCGTGACCGCGCGTCGCATCGGCCCCGCCGCCCCCCTCGCGGTGCTCGTGCTCGTCCACGGCGGCGGGAGCGGGGTCCACCAGGGGCTCACCCCGTTCGGCTTCGCGGAGGCCGCGCTCGCGGAGGCCGGGCTCGCCGCGTGGAGCTTCGCACGGAGCGAGGGCGAGCGCCCCCCGGGAGACCCCGGCACGGTCGCCGAGACCCGCGCGGTGCTCCAGGCCGCGCTCGCGGAGGGGCGCCCCGTCGTGTTGCTCACGTGGTCGGCCGGGATCGTGCCCGCGCTGCGCGCCGCCGTGGAGCTCGACGATCCGCGCATCGCCCTGCTCGTCGACGCCGAGGGCCCCGCGGACCGCTTCTCGCTCGTCCCCCCGGGGGATCCCGACCATGCCCTCGCGCAGCTCGACCCGTGGGACGACGCCGCGTGGGAAGATCGTGAGGCAATCTCGCTCGTCGGGCGCTTCGGGGGCCGCTACCTCCGGCTCCAGGCCGAAGAGGACCACGTCCACGGCCGCATGGCCTGGCACGCGCGGCGCATGGTGGCGGCGGCGCGCGAGGGGCGCCTCAATGGCGACGGGACGCTCCTGCCGGGCCGGCTCGACGCCCACGGGCCGGCGATCCTGGCGTGGATCGCGGCGGCGGTCGCCGACCTGAAATAGACGGCGCCGATGCCCCTCGTCGACCTCCCCGAAGCCGCGCGTCGCCTCCAGGCCGGCGGGCTGGTCGGCGTCCCCACCGAGACCGTGTACGGCCTCGCCGCCAACGCGCTCGATCCGGTGGCGGTGGCCGCGATCTTCCGCGCCAAGGGCCGGCCGACGGACCACCCGCTCATCGTGCACGTGCTCGACGATCCCGACGTCCACGCGATCGCCGACGATCGCGCCCGCGCCCTCGCCGCCGCGTTCTGGCCCGGCCCGCTCACGCTCGTCCTGCCGAAGCGCCCGCACGTCCCCGACGCCGTGACCGGCGGCCACCCCACGGTCGCCCTCCGCTCCCCCGCCCACCCCCTCGCGCGCGCGCTCCTCGAGCGCTCCGGCCTCCCCTTCGCGGCCCCGAGCGCCAACCGGTTCGGCGAGCTCTCGCCCACCACCGCCGCGCACGTGCTCGCCGCCTTCCCCGACCTCGCGGTCCTCGACGGCGGGCGGTGCGCCGTGGGCGTCGAGAGCACGATCGTCGACCTCACGGGGCCCGTCGCCGCGCTGCTCCGCCCCGGGGGCCTGCCCGTCGCCGCGATCGAGGCCGTCATCGGTCCCCTCGCCCGCTCGAGCCGCACCGCCGCCCCCGGCACCCTCACCGCCCACTACGCGCCGCGCGCCGTGCTCGTCGCCACCGCGGCGCCCGACGAGGAGGCCGCGCGCCACCGCGCCCTCGGCCGCCGCGTCGAGGTGCTGCGGGCGCTCGCCCCCGAAGCGTACGCCCACGCCCTCTACGACGCCCTGCGCGCGCTCGACGCCCGCGGTCCGGACGTGATCGTGGCAGAGTGGGCCCAACCCGGCGGGCTGGGAGACGCGGTCAACGACCGTCTCCGCCGCGCCGCCGCAACCCGGAATGCAGACGAGAGGGGGCCCCGTGGGACTACGTGATCGCTTGAAGGATGTGCTCGGGCTGGGCGGACGGACGCACCTCCGCGAGGGCGCCGCCGCCCCCGAGCTCGGCGTGGCCGACGCCACGGGCAAGGAGTGGCGCATCAACGACCTGCGCGGCCGCACCGCCGTCGTCTACTTCTACCCGAAGGACGACACGCCGGGCTGCACCAAGGAGGCGTGCTCCTTCCGGGACAACGCGGCGAGCCTCGGCGACGCCGTCGTCCTCGGTGTGAGCGCCGACGCCGCGGCGAGCCACCGCGCCTTCGCGCAGAAGTTCAACCTGAACTTCCCGCTGCTCGCCGACACGACCGGCGAGCTCGCGAAGCGCTGGGGCGCGAGCGGCGTGCTCGGGATGCCCCGCCGCGTGACCTTCGTGATCGACCGTGAGGGTCGCATCGCGAAGGTGTTCGACCCCGTGAAGGTCGAGGGCCACACCGACGAGGTGCTGGCGGCGCTGCGCGAGCTTCCGTAGCGGTCCGCGGAGCAGGGTCCGGGGAGCCGCGGGCGGATCGTCGACGCCGCGCCCCCCGACCCGCGCGCTACGCCAGGACCAGGTTGTTGAGCACCGCCACGAGCACGCCCATGATCGACACGCCGGCGATGACGCCCGCGGAGATGGGGACGAGGTAGTCCTCGGCCTGGGCGGCGTTCTTGCGGTTCCAGAACCACGCGATCCCCGCGCCGATGAGCATCGCGAACGGGTACTGGAACGGCAGGATGAGCCCGAGGCCGATGCCCGTGGCGCTCGGCAGGTAGGGCTTCACGTTCTTGGGCGAGAAGGTCTCGACCACGAGCAGGACCGCACCGATGACGAGGCCCACCACGATCGCCTGCTGATGCATCGGGTGCATGTTCTCGAGGCCGTTCTTGAAGACCTCGGCCACCGCCTTCCACGCCTGCGCGGCCGGCGCCGGGAACTTGGGGGCGGTGCCGCCCGACCCGTTGAGCGCCTCGGCGTTGGGGACGAGGAGGTAGAAGCCCATGACCGTGGCGGCGGTGCCGGAGAAGATCCCGGCGAACTGGGCGAGGAACTGGCGACGGGGGTTCGCGCCGAGGAGGTAACCGCTCTTCAGATCGTTCAAGAGGTCGGCCGCCGAGCCCGCCGCGCTCGCGGTGATGCTCGCGGTCATCAGGTTGGCGGTCGTGCTCTGCGGGATGAGCGCGCCGTAGGTGAGCTGCATGATCTTGCCCATCGCGCCGACGGGCGTGATGTCGCTCTCCCCGGTCGCGCGGCAGGCCACGAGCGCGAGGAAGAACGTCATGCCGACGGCGAGCACGCCGTAGAACCAGGGGACGTCGAAGTAGGCGTGGGCGGTGATGATGACGCCGGCGCCGCTGAAGAGGCCGCCGACCGCGAACCAGGAGAACGGCACCTCGGTGCGGGCGACGAGCGCCTCCGTCTCGCTGTCCTGGCCGCCGCTCTTGCGGCCGAAGCCCTGGAACGCGCGGAGGATCGTGCGCCACTGGAACGCGAAGCCGAGGAGGCCGGAGCTCACCATGATGGGCACGCCGAGCCAGAGGCCGATCTCCTTCCACGCCTTGTAGGGCGCCGACGCGGCGCGGATCGTGGTGTTGGTGACCGGGCTCATCCACTCGGCCTCGTACGCGATCGGGCCGACCGCGAAGATGAGCGCGAGGCTGCCGAGGAGCATGTAGATGCTGACGCGCATGCCGACGATGGCGCCCGCCGCGATCATGACCGGGTTGTTGTCGAACACCATCGTCCAGTCGGACGGCTTGAACTGCTCGACCTTGCCGTCGACGACGTGGGAGCCGCGGGCGGGGAGCCAGTCGAAGATCTTCAGGTCGGCGGGGAGGAGGCCCACCTTCCCCTCCGGCGTGGTGCGGAGGGGGAGCTCGAGGAGGAGCGGGAAGATCGCGCCGAAGATGGCCGACCACATGAGCACGCGGGCCTTCTTGATGGCCTGCTCGCCCTCGCTGTAGAGCGACTGGAGGGTGACCGCCGCGGCGGTCCCCGAGGGGAACTTGAGCCGCTCGTGGTTGATGAGGTTTCGCTTCATCGGGATCGCGAGGACGGTCCCGAGCACCGCGAGGAAGAAGGTCCACGCCACGAGCACCGGCACCGGGAGGTGCGCGCCCTGCGGGTTGGCCTCGGTCGCCGAGAGCATCAGCAGCGCCGCGATCGCGGACACCATCGTGCCGCCCGTCGCGTAGCCGGCCGCCGAGGCGGTCGACTGCATGCAGTTGGTCTCCAGGATGGTCATCGGCGTCTTCGCGAGGCCGACCTTCAGGAGCACGTTCCAGATCGCGAACGACAGGATGCAGGCCGTGATCGCGACGCCGAGCCCCCACCCGGTCTTCAACCCGATGTAGAGGTTCGTGAAGGCGAGGAAGAACCCGAGGAACGAGCCCATCCCCACCGCGCGGAGCGTGAGCTGGGGCATGTGCTCGCCCCGGTAGATCTTGGCGTACCAGGTCGCCTCGTCCATATCCAGCACCTGGTCGGGCGGGATGGAGAGGGGGCGCGCGGCGTCGACCTCCGCCTGGGTCTGCGGGGCCGGCTGCAACTGGGACATCGGGACGCTCCGGAGCTTCGGCGGGAGCCTATCTCAGCGCGCCCTCCGTGGGGGAGCGCCTCCCCTCCACGTCCCGTCGCATCGAACGTGTGGCACGATGGCGGCGACATCCCCGCGCCGCCGACCTCCGCGCGCGGACGGCCTCGGAACAGCCGGCTCGCCGCCGCCCCAGGAAACCCCGTGCTCCTCTACGCCGCCTCCCTGCTGCCCGGCGCGTCCGCGGCCGACCTCCCGAACCTGCCCACGGTGCATCCGTTCGCCTGGGTGCGGCCGGGGTTCACGTGGATCGCCGACGATCCCGCGAACCCCACCGCGCAGGACGGCTTCACCGCCGAGGCGCGCATCGGGGTCGAGGCGTCGGTCCCCGACGTGCCGATCGCCGCGAAGATCGAGCTCGCCCTCCTCCCCGAGCCGCAGCTCACCGACGCGCACGTCATCGTGACGCCCGTGAGCCTCCTCGACGTGCGGCTCGGCCAGATGAAGGTGCCCTTCTCCCTGCACCGGCTCGCCTCCGACACGCGGCGCCAGCTCCCGCAGGGCGTCGGCTTCCTCTCCGAGGCCGGCATCGGACGCGAGATCGGCGCCGACGTGTCACTTCGGGTCCCCATCGCCGGGCAGACGCGCGCCACGATCACCAGCGGGGCCTACAACGGGGAGGGAGCCAACCGCATCCAGAACGTGAACCAGCGGTTCCTCTACGCCCAGCGCGTGCTCGTGACGCCGCTCGGGGCGCGGAAGGGCACCTTCGAGGGCACCCACCGGAAGCCCTACGTCGGGATCGGGGGCGGGTGGCTCTACGACTACGAAGGGGACGGCCTGACCGCGGCGGAGTCGAACACGTTCGGGGCCGAAATCCAGCTCTCCTGGGAGCTGGTCTCGTTCCAGGCGGAGGCCGTCGACCAGGAGATCGTCCACGCCAACGTCGCGGTGGCCGACTACCACGTGCAGGGCGCCTACGGGCAGCTCGGCTCCTTCGTCCCGGCGCCGTGGGCGCGCGACCACGTGGAGGTCGTCGGGCGCTGGGAGGTGTCCGAGCCCAACACCACGTTCGGCGCGGCCGCGGGCGAGGCGCAGCCCGATCTGCAAGCCACCGAGACGATCGTCGGCGGCGTGAACTACTACGTCCGCGGCGCGCCCGAGCGCTTCCACGACCTGAAGGTGCAGGTCGCGTACGCGCACGTCAACGCGCTCGAGGGCGAGGACGCGAACGACGACAGCTTCACCGTCTCCGCCACCGCGAGGTTCTGATGTCGCTCTTCTTCGCCCTCCTCGCGTGCCACACCATCGAGAAGATCGGCGCCGACACCGCGCCCGCGGCCGACATGTGCGGCGGGGAGATCTACGTGCCGCGCGCCGGCTACGACACCGAGGCTGCCGTGCCCGCCGACCCGCACGCCGCCACGTTCGGCGCGGCGCCGGAGCCGTTCCACGCCCACCTCTCCTGGGCGGACGACCCCTCGACCACCCTGGCCGTCCTCTGGCGTACGGACGCCGATACGCTCGCCACCCAGGTCGAGTACGGGATCGACACCAGCTACGGGGGCACGGCGAACGGCGCGAGCTTCTTCGTGGGGGCGGACGGCACGAACGGCCGGGTGCACGAGGCCCACCTCTGCGACCTGACGCCGGGCACGACCTACCACTACCGGGTCGGCGGCGAGGGGCACTGGTCGGCCGACAAGACGTTCACGACCGCGCCTCCGCCGGGCACCGCGGCGCCGTTCCGCTTCGCCATCAGCGGGGACTCGCGCGACAACCAGGAGACCTGGGGCCTCATCCTCGACGCGATGGAGACCCACGCGCCCGATTTCTACCTGTTCTCCGGGGACGCCGTGGACCTCGGCGTGAACATGACCGAGTGGGATGCCTGGTTCGAGGCCGGCGAGGGCCACCTCGACCAGCGCCCGATCCTGCTCGCGCACGGCAACCACGAGTTCCAGGTCCAGAACTACTACGCGCTCATCGCGCAGCCGGGCAACGAGCAGTGGTTCAGCCTCGACTATGCCGACGCCCACTTCGTCGTGCTCAACGACACCGTCGCGAGCGCCGGCGACAAGGAGCTGCAGGCCGCGTGGATGGAGACGGACCTGGCCGCCACCGACGCGAAGTGGAAGTTCGCGCTGCACCACATGCCCGCCTACTCCTCGTGCACCACGCACGGCTCGAACACGGACCTCCAGACGCTCTGGTCGCCCATCGAGGAGGCCGGCGGCGTGGTGGTCGACTTCGCGGGCCACAACCACAACTACGAGCGGTCGTACCCGCTGCGCGACGGCGCCCAGACCACCGCGGAGCTCGGCACCACCTACGTCGTGGCGGCGGGCGCGGGCGCGAACCTCTACGGGAACGACCTCTCCAACCCGTTCACCGAGGTGGCGGAGATCAGCCACCACTACGTGATTGTGGACGTCGCGGACGGCACGTTGACCCTGACGGCGTACGATCTTGCGGGGAACGTGCTCGATACGTTCACGACCACCCGCTGATCGCGACCCGCCGATCGCGACCCGCTGACCCCACCCCCGGAGGGCCCATGCCGTCGACCGACCCCGCCGCCATCCTCGACGCCCACGGGTTGCGCTTCGCGGCGCTCGGCTCCGCGGCGGCGCGCCCCCACCTCGACCTCGCCCCCCTCGGCGTCGACGCCACCTTCCTCGAGGCCGAGCACGAGCCCGGCTGGGTCGCGCGCTACCACCTCGTCAACCTCGCGCGGTTCGGGGGCCCCCTCTCCCTGCCGGGCTGGGTCCTGGCGGACCTCTACCTGCTCCCCTCCGCGATCGGCCTGCTCCTCGACGGCGACGACATCGTCGCCGCCTACTACGCCGCCCCCTCGCTCGAGCCCGGCACCGTGATCGGCGTGTCGCTCCTGTCGCTCCGCGAGGGCCTCGGCGCCGGCTACGCGGTGAAGGCCCTCACCCTCGCGATGTACCGGGCGAAGGTGCAGCGCGGCATCACCCAGTGGCGCAGCCGGGCGGTCCGGGTGCACACGCGGTTCGGCCCGTTGGAGGTCGAGGGGCCGGCCCCCGCGGTCCACGGCGCGGCCGCCGAGAGCTTCGTCTACCGCGTGGCGCTCGGCGCCCCCACGCCCGATACGCGCGTCGCCGTGCCGATCGCGGAGGCCATCGCGCGCACCGCCGCCGGAGAGCGCCTCACCATCGTGGGGCCGGGCCTGCACGCCGACGGCGAGCACGTGTGGCTGGCGGAATAGGGCCGCGCGTCGGCTCGGGCGGCCGCGTGGCACGTCGCTTGCTGCCCCCCCTGGCATCCGAGGCCCCCATGTCCCGTGCGCTCCTCCTCGCCCTCTTCGGCCTCGCTCTCTTCGGCGTCGCGGCCTGCGACGTCGACTACAACGACGACACCGCGTGCACCGAGATCGCCGTCGTCTCCGTGACGGTGCACGTCTCGACCGAGGACGGGGCCGTCGTCGAGCCCGAGGTCACGTGGACCATGGGGGACAGCCGCAGCGACTGCGACGCGTACGGCGAGGGCACCTACGGCTGCGGCTACGAGGTCGCCGGCACGCTGACCATCGACGTGCACGCCCCCGGGTACGAGGACTTCGGCGAGTACGTCCAGGTCGAGGCGGACGAGTGCCACGTGATCCCCGAGACCCTCGACGTCGTGCTGGTGCCCATCGAGTGAGCCCGCGGCCCGGTTTGATCCTGTAGCAAGAGTGTCAGCAGCCGTCCGCCCAGCCGTACACCGTGTCCGCCTTCACCGGCGTGGCGCGGCCGAGCTCGTACCGGTTCGACGCCTCGGCGCAGTCGGGCCACTTCTCGACGGTGTCCCAACTGCCACGCGTGTACTTGTAGTACAGGTACTCGCCGCGGGGAACCTCGATTGTCCCGTACGCGACGTCCCCGGCGCGGGTGAGCGGCGTGTGGCTCGCCCAGCCATCCGCGGCGGACGCGATGGTGATCGGCGCGTCCGTCGGCGTGCCCGCGGGGAGCGTGACCCGGAAGGGCATGGCGACCGGCGGCGCGGGGTCCGCGATCGTGGGGTCGTAGGCGAGCTCGAGCGAGGCGGTGCCGGCGTCGGGGAAGACCACCCACAAGGAGAGGTCCGCGGCGTCCCACCACCAGCCGGTCCCGGTCGGGAGCGCGCCGTCCGCCTCGGTCAGCGCGGTGCCGTCGAGCGTCACCGCGGTGGGCGCCACGTCGACGCGGCGCACGCGCACGCGCACCGTGCGGTCGGGCGGCACGTAGGTGCCCTCGCGCTCGCTCGAGAGCGTCGCTCCGGTCGCGGTGCCCTCGAGGGTCCAGGTGGTGGCGGCGTAGGCGCCGTCCTCGTACGCGAAGCCGTCGCCGGCGTCCTCGTAGACGGTGAACGTGGACGCCTCCGCGGCGGGCCACACCTCCAACGTGAGGGGGTCGAGCGGCGCGGCGTCGCCCCACGCCATCACCGGGCCGCGGGGCACGATGGCGCCCTCGCGCACGAAGAGGGGGAGCGCCGCGAGCGGCAGGGCGGTGAGCGTGACGGTGGTGGGCCCGTCGTAGATCACCCCCGTCTCGAACGCGAACCAGCGGCCCTCCGGGAGGTAGACCTCGCGCGACGAAGCGCCTTCGGTGAGGATCGGCGCCACGAGCAGCCACGGCCCCAGGAGCGCCTCGTCGCCGAGGTTCGCGACGGCGTCGTCCCCCGGCCACTCCCACACGAGCGGGGTCAGTGGCGGCACGCCGGATTGGCTGGCGGTCCACGCGAGGCTGTAGAAGTAGGGCAGGAGCGAGCTCCGCAGCTCCAGGGCGCTCCGGGAGATGTCCTCCACCTCCGTGCCGAAGCTCCACGGGTACTGGTCGGCCACGCCCTCGACGAGGTGCGCGCGGAAGAACGGCGAGAGCGCCCCCACCTGCATCCACCGTGCGTAGAGCTCTCCCGACGCGCCGCCGCTGTAGCCGCCCACGTCGCTCCCCACCCAGGCCTCGCCGGAGAGGCCCATGCCGAGCAGCATCGGGAGCGTGCCCGCGAGGCTGTCCCAGGTGCTCGGGGCGTCCCCCGTCCATGCCGCCGCGTAGCGCTGGATGCCCGCGTAGCCGGCGCGGGTGAGCAGGAACGGCCGCTGGTCCGGCGCCGCCGCGAGCATCCCGGCGTAGGTCGCCTGCGCCTCGGTGAGCGCGTAGACGTTGTGGACCTCCGCCATCGAAGTCGTGACCCGTTCGCCGTTCGCCGCGACGGAGTCGGGCACCGTGCCCTCGGTGAACTCGGAGGGCTCGTTCATGTCGAGCCAGAAGCCGGCGATGCCGTAGCCGAGGTCGGTCGCGGCGAGCCCGCCCCACCACGCCCGCACGTCGGAGTCCGTGAAGTCGGGGAACACCGAGTCGCCGGGCCACACCTCGCCCACCCACGGCTCGCCCGAGAGCTCCAGGAAGTAGCCCTCGGCGAGGCCCTCGTCGTAGATCGACCAGCCGGGGTCGACCTTGATCCCGGGGTCGACGATCGAGACGGCGCGCACGCCGTCGGCCGCCAGGGTGTCGACGAGGCCGGCGGGATCGGGGAAGGCGGTGGGGTCCCACGTCCAGGAGCGGAAGCCGTCCATGTGCTGGATGTCGAGCCACACGGCGTCGAGGGGGAGGTCCCGCGAGCGGAAGCCGTCGACCACGTCGGTGACGGCGGTGTCGGGCGACCAGCCCCACCGCGACTGGTGGAACCCGAGGCTCCAGCGCGGCGGCAGCGGCGCGCGGCCGGTCAGCGTCGTGTAGCGCCCCATCACGTCGGCGAAGGTCGGCCCGGCCACGAGGTACTGGAGGATCGGCCCGCTGGCCACGGTCATGGTGTAGAGGTCGGGGTCCGCCGCGCCGATGTCCCACGTGGAGAGCCGGGTGTTGTCCGTGAACACGCCCATCGCGCCGGACCCGCGCTTGCTGACGTAGAACGGGATGCACTGGTAGAGCGGGTCTGCGGTCGGCCCCCAGCCGCCCTCGGCGGCGTCGTAGGCGTCGGTGTTCCAGCACGTGAGGCTGCGGCCCACGCGGTCGAGCGCGCCCGTCCGCTCGCCGAGGCCGTAGATGTGCTCGTCGTCGGCGAGCAGCCGCGTGAGCGTGTCGCCACCCGTGTACCCGCCGCCGGCGGGCTCCTCCAGGAGGGTCTCCCCGTTTGCGTCCTCGACCGTGATCCGGCACGTGTCCGGCTCGACGATGAGGCCCATCGTGCTCGTCCGCATCACGACCACGTCCGAGTACGTGATGATCGACGGCGCCTCCGTCGGCGGGATGGGCTCCCCCACCGCCCACGACTCCCGCGTGCCGCTCCCGCCGTAGCTCAAGCGGATCACGCCCTCCGCGAACGCCTCCACCCGCATCGAGCCGGCGGGGCAGTAGACGCTGAAGCCCATGCCGTCGTCGTCGATGGAGACGTCATCGAGGATCGTGCTGCCGCCGCCGCTGTCGCCGCGGAAGCCGCCGGTCTCGAAGCAGCACTCGTCGCGGAAGACGCCGCCGCCGCAGGCGGAGAGGAGAAGGAGGAACATCGGGGGAGTGTAGCTGGGGATCCAAGGGGGCGGGTGTCGGCATGGCGCTGTTGCCGATGCCCACGTGAATCCGGGGCGTTGCGGGGGCGGCGCCCCCGCCCCAAGCGGCTCATGGCCCCTTCGAAACGGCCGAATCCGACATCCCGGCGGCCCAGGCGACGAGCTTCGCCCGCTCTTCCGGTGTCATCCCCGTGAGGTTGCCGAGGGGCATGACCTGGGTCTCGACCTGGGTGCGGATGAGGGCGGCGGAGACGGCGGCGTGGGCCTCGGTCTCGAGGACGTAGCCCTTCGGGGGCGCCGTGAAGCCGGCCATCGTGGGGGCGGTGGCGTGGCAGGGCGTGCAGCGCGCGCTCACGATGGGGGCCACCTCCGACCAGCCGACCGCGGGGCCCTCGATCCGCTTGGGGGCCATGGCCGCGATGATGACGAGGCCGCCGACGACCGCCACGGGGATCCAGGGGGTGTACGCGACGCCCTTGCCCTTGAGGTTGAACACGTGGCGAATCACGACGCCCACGGCCCCGATCGCCGCAAGGGCGAGCCACCCGTGGTCGCTCCCGTAGGTGAACGGGAAGTGGTTGCTCACCATGATGAACAGGACGGGGAGCGTGAAGTAGTTGTTGTGCAGCGAGCGGACGGCGCCGGGCTTGCCGGCGGTGAGGTCCGGAGGCTCGCCGCGCGCGACCTTGTCCACCATCGTCCGCTGGCTCGGGATGATGACGAAGAAGACGTTGGCGGCCATGATCGTGCCGATGATGGCGCCGGTGTGGATGTACGCCGCGCGCGCGGGCAGCACCTGGTAGAGGCCGAACGCCGCGGCCACGAGCAGCGCGTAGACGGTGAGGCCGAACGCGCGCGGGTGCGGCGCGAGGGGGCTCTTGCACAGTAGATCGTAGACGATCCACCCCACGACGAGCCCGCCGATGCCGACCGCCACGGCGGGGCCCGGGCCATAGGGGCCGGCCATCCACGCCTTCGCGTCGAGCCAGTACACGACCGCCAACAGGCCGATGCCGGAGAGCCAGGTGGTGTAGGCCTCCCAGTAGAACCAGTGGAGCGTGCCCGGCAGCTTCGGAAGGGTGTAGCCGTGCTTTATCGCCTGGTAGAAGGCGCCGCCGTGCACCGACCAGACCTCGCCCTCGATGCCCTTGCGGCCATCTTCGGGCGGGCGGACGTGGTTGTTGAGCCAGTTGAAGTAGAAGGAGGCCCCGATCCACGCCGCGCCCGCGATGAGGTGCAGCCAGCGGAGGATGAGGTGGGCCCAGTCGGCGAGGTAGGCGTCCATCGGGGGCATTCAACCACAGGGGCGGCCATGTAGCCGGGATGAGGGGTCGGGGCGGCGCACGCGTGTCGTCGCAATCCGACCGAATGGAACCCGATCGACCCCTGCCGCGTGGTAGCTCCTGAATGGAGATCCGATGCTCATGTTCCTACTCCTAGGCTGTTCCAACGTGCACTTCGAGGGGGTGGACGGGTTCTGGTCCGTCGGCTCGGCCGTGGCGCTCGACCTCCACATCACGGAGGGGATCCGACCCGGCATGGGGCTCGTGGGCGACAGCGTCCGCACCTCGCTCATCCTCACGAACGAGGTGGGCTGGTGCGAAACCGAGCGCGCGCGGTACGAGGCGCTGGCCGCGGTGAGCGAGGCGGCGCTCACGATGATGGAGAGCGACCCCGAGCTCTGCGACAGTGGGGCCGAGCTGCTCTCCGACCGGTTGTCGCTGGACGACCATGACCCTGACGCCCGGATCCTGACGTTCCAGCTCTGCGCGGGCCACTGCACCTGGGACGGGCTCCCCGTCGGCGAGCCCCTCGCCCTGCCGTCGAGCGAGGCTCCCTCCGCGTCGGGGGTCTTCCAGCGGACGCGCGACGGGCTCGACCCGGACGGGGACTACTGGGACGCCGAGACGTGCTCGATCAAGGAGGAGTTCCTCGACGCCGTGAGCGAGGCCTGGGAGCTCTGGGAGCTCCGGGACGGAGCCCTGACGTTCGACGCCCTCCGCGAGGACGGCGGGACCCGGGGCAGCTTCGAGGCCGACCTGTTCTCGTTGGAGGACGGCTCGACGGGCACGGCCGAAGGCCGGGTCGACGGTGTGTTCGATGCCCAGCCGTGCGTCATCGACGTCGAACGGACGATCTGGCCGTAGGCGCTCCCCGGAACGGCAAGCCCAGGTCGAACCGCGGCGCCCGGCTCAGCAGCCCACGATCTCCAGGACTTCGAGCTCCTCTTCTCCCCGCGGCGCCCGCACGCGCACGACGTCGCCCACCTCCGCCCCGAGCGCCGCCTGCGCGATGGGCGCGAGGAAGCTCAGCCGGCCCGCGGTGGGCTCGGCCTCGTCCACCCCCACGATCTGCCAGCGGCGGGTCTTCCCGTCGAGATCGGCGAGGGTGACGGTCGAGCCGAAGACGACGCGGTCGGGGTGGGGCGCGCAGGGGGTCTCCACCCAGGTGCCGGCGCGGGCCTCGAGGAGAGCGATGCGGGGCGCGATGGCGCTGGCGCGGGAGCGGGCCTCGGCGCGGTCATCCGTTCGGAGGCGTGAACGCTCGGCCTGCAGGGCGTCCAGCTCGGCGCGCAGCCGGGCGGCGCCGGCCGGGGTGATCCGGTTCGGCACGCCGGGCGGCAGGGAGAGGGCGGGGACGGGCACAGCGGCCTCGTGCTCCATCTCCTTCACGAAGGCTCGGCTCATGGGTTCCTCGCGGGACGACAGGCATACATGCACCGATCGTAGCGCGTTTTTGTCCAGGGACTCCCACGGGAGACCCATCGGGACGGCCCCCGGCGATAAGCTTGGGCCATGCACGCGCTCCACACCCGCTTCGCCCTGCTCGACGGCGTCTTCCGCCCCGCCGCCGTCGTCCTCGACGGCGAGTCCATCGTCGCCATCCTCCCCGAGCCACCGCCGGGCGTCTCCGTCGAGACCCTCCCGGACGACGCCGTGCTGCTCCCCGCCCTCGTCGACACGCACGTGCACATCAACGAGCCCGGCCGCACCGAGTGGGAAGGCTTCGCCACCGCCACGCGCGCGGCCGCCGCGGGGGGCGTGACCACCGTGGTCGACATGCCGCTCAACTCCGACCCGGTGACGACGACCCTCGCGGCGCTCGAGACGAAGATCGCGGCGTCCGAGGGCCAGCTCTACGTCGATGTGGGCCTGTGGGGCGGGGTCATCCCCGGCAACACGCACGAGCTCGCGCCCATGGTCGAGGCCGGCGTGTTCGGCTTCAAGTGCTTCACGTGCCCCTCCGGCATCGACGACTTCCCGCACGTCACCGAGGCGGACATGCGGGCGGCGATGCGGGCGCTCAAGCCGCTGGGCGTGCCGCTCCTGGTCCACGCCGAGCTCGAGCTCGAGGGCACCAACCCCTACGCGGACGCCTCGCCGCGCGCGTATCTGCGCTACCTGCACGCCCGCCCCCGCGCCTGGGAGGACGCCGCCATCGCGATGACCATCCGCCTCGTCCGCGAGACCGGCTGCCGCGCGCACATCGTCCACCTGTCGAGCGCCTCCGCGCTCCCGATGATCAAGTCCGCCAAGGCCGAGGGCCTGCCGATCTCCGTGGAGACCTGCCCGCACTACCTCTGCCTCGCCGCCGAAGACGTGCCCGACGGCGACACCGCGTGGAAGTGCGCGCCGCCCATCCGCGAGGCGGAGAACCGCGAGATCCTCTGGCGGGGCCTCGCCGAGGGTGTCATCGACTTCGTCATCTCGGACCACTCCCCGTGCGTACCCGCGCTGAAGCTCCCCGAGCGCGGCGACTTCCTCGACGCCTGGGGCGGCATCGCCTCGCTCCAGCTCGGCCTCCCCAACGTGTGGACGGCGGCGCGGCGGCGCGGGTTCGCGCTGACCGACGTGATCCGCTGGATGAGCGGCGGCCCCGCGGCGTTCCTGGGCACCGACCGCCGCATCGCCGTCGGGGCGCGCGCCGACCTCGTGGCCTTCTGCCCCGAGCGGGATGTCACGATCACCGCCGAGGCGCTGCTCCACCGCCACAAGCTGACCCCGTACCTGGGCACGCGGGTGCACGGCTCGGTGCACGGCACGTGGATGCGGGGCGCGCGGGTCGCGACGGATCCGGCGAGCGACGAGGCGCCGCGGGGGCGGATCGTCCGGCGTGGGGGCGAGGGGCGCGCGTAGCCACGACGGAAGGTGACCCAGCGCCCACCAGGCGCGCGGATAGCGGAACGGCATGGTCGCCCGCTGCCTCGTCTCCGTCCTGCTCCTCGCCGCGTGCCAGGGCGTCCTGCCCGTCGACACGGGCGGCGAGGACCCGGCCACCGTTCCCGTGGAGGCCGAGACGGCGGAGCCGGGCGCGGGGGAGACGGGCGGCGAGGACGGGGGCGATGGGGACTCGGGTGGTGGGGACTCGGGGGGCGGCGACTCGGGGGGCGGCGAGCCCGTCGTGCCGCGGCTCGTGGACGGGCGGTGGGTGTTCGCGTGGGGGAGCACGACGCTGGAGTTGGATCCGGCCCTGGGCGCGCGTGTCACCCGTCTCGCCGTGGGAGACGTGGACGTGCTCACCGACGCCACGACGCACGCGACCAACTGGGGCGCCACGTTCTGGACGAGCCCCCAATCCGATTGGGGCTGGCCGCCCGTCGCCGCCCTCGACACGGGCGCCTACGCGGCGACCCTCGACGGAGGCACCCTCGTGCTGACGAGCGGCGCGGCGACGGTCGGAGGCGGGACGATCGACGTGGAGAAGCGCGTCTCGGTGGACACCACGGGCATCACCTTCGACTACCGGATCCGGAACCTCGGCGCCGAGGGTGTGTCGTTGGCCGGTTGGGAGGTGGCGCGCGTGCCCGTCGGCGGGCTCACGTTCTTCCGCGCCGGCGATTCCCTGTCATCGAGCGTGGGGACCTTCCCAGCCGTCGAGCAGGACGGCGTCGTGTGGTACGACGGCACGCCCCCCGCGGAGGCCGCCAAGCTCGTCGCGGACGGCACCGGCGGCTGGCTCGCGCACGTGGTCGACGGCGTGTTTCTGCTCAAATCGTTCGCGGACGTGCCGTCGGCCGATCAGGCGCCCGGCGAGGGCGAGATCGAGGTGTACGCGGCGGGCGGGTACACGGAGGTGGAGAACCAGGGGGCCTTCGGGCCGATCGGGCCGGGGGAGAGCGCGACGTACACAGTGCGGTGGACGGTCTCCGTGGTGCCCGAGGATGTCTGGGTGGGGGTTGGGAGTGAGGGGTTGGTGGGGTTGGCTGGGCGGTGATCGGTCCCGTTCGGCTTCGGCGACAAACCACCCCCGCTCGACACCCGGAAAGCAGGTTACCCCCCGCCCCCATGAGCACCCCCACCCCCGCCGCCGCGTTCACCGGCGCCATCGACCTCGCCTCCGCCGCCGTCGGCGGTGAAGCCCTCCTCTGCAGCGACGACTTCTTCGCCGGCATGGAGAACCTCGTCCGTCCCGAGCCCGCGGTGTTCGACCCGAACGCCTACACCGAGCGGGGCAAGCTGATGGACGGGTGGGAGTCCCGCCGCAAGCGCGTTCCCGGGCACGACTGGTGCATCGTGCGGCTCGGCGTTCCCGGTACGGTTCGCGCCGTCGACATCGACACCGCCTTCTTCCTCGGAAACCACCCGCCGTTCGCCTCGGTGGACGGCGTGTACGCCCCCGGCGCCAGCCCCGAGGCGCTGCGCGACGAGGTCGCGTGGACCGAGATCGTCCCCACGACGCCGCTGCGGCGCGGATCGCAGAACCTCGCCGCCGTCGTGACCGAGGGGGTGTGGACACACCTGCGCCTCAGCATCTACCCGGACGGCGGCGTGGCCCGGCTGCGCGCGTACGGAGAGCCCGCGCCCGTCGCGACGAGCGCCGTCGTCGATCTCGCGTGCGCGACCTCCGGCGGTCGCGCGATCGCCTGCTCGGACGCCTTCTTCGCGTCGATGGACAACCTCCTCCTCCCCGGCCGCGCCCCGCACATGGGCAACGGCTGGGAGACCCGCCGGAGCCGCCCGCCGGGCGAGGACTGGATCATCGTCCAGCTCGGCCGCGCCGGCCGGATCGACCGCATCGACGCCGACACCCATCACTTCAAGGGCAACTACCCGGACCGGTGCGCCATCGAGGCCATCCACTGGCCCGGCGCCCCGCCCGACGCGCTCGTCCGCTCGCCCGATTGGGTGACGATCGTGCCGAAGTCGAAGCTCCAGGCGGACTCGGTGCACGGCTTCACCCCGAGCGACGCCGGCCCGTGGACCCACGTGCGCCTCCGCATCTACCCGGACGGCGGCGTGTCGCGGCTCCGCGTGTACGGCACCCCCGACCAGCCCTCGCTCGAAGGAGGCCGCCCCGACCCGCTCGTCACCCGGGTCAACGAGGACCCCGACCTCGCGGCGACGTTGTCCCGGTGCTGCGGATCGCGCCGGTGGGTCGCGGCGATGCAGGCGGCGGGCCCCTTCACGAGCCGCGCGCACCTCTACGGCGAGGCGGAGCGCCAGTGGTGGCGCCTCGGGGACGGCGACTGGAAGGAGGCCTTCACGCACCACCCGCGCATCGGCGCGGACCTCGCGGCGCTCCGCGCGAAGTACGCGGCGACGGCGGATTGGTCGTCGGGCGAGCAGGCCGGCGTGTCGAACGCGTCGGAGGAGACCCTCCAGGCGCTCGCGGCCGCAAATATCGCCTACGAGGCCAGATTCGGGCATATCTTCCTCGTCTGCGCCACGGGGCGGTCCGCCGCGGAGATGCTCGCGCTGCTCCAGGAACGGATGGACAACGCCCCGGCCGCCGAGCTGCGCATCGCGGCGGGCGAGCACGTCAAGATCACCCGGTTGCGCCTGGAGAAGCTCCTGTCATGAGCCCGCTTACCACCCACGTCCTCGACACGGCCCGCGGGCGCCCCGCCGTGGGCGTCCCCCTCACGCTCATCGCGCCCGACGGCACGGTCACGAGCGGGGTCACGGACGCCGACGGCCGTTGCCGCACCCTCTCCACGCGGGAGGCCTTCGTCGCGGGCACCTGGACCCTCACGTTCGACCTCTCGACCTACTTCCGCGACCACGGCACCGACTCGTTCTACCCGTCGGCCACCATCGTCTTCGCCGTGCGCAACCCCGAGGAGCACCACCACGTGCCGCTCCTGCTCGCGCCGTACGGCTACAGCACCTACCGCGGGAGCTGACGGGCTCGGGTGGGTCCGGTCGCCTCCGCGCCCTGGCCCGTTCGGGGTGTCCACCGGCCCATCCTCCGCTATGATGGCCGCCGATGCCCCGGTTCCTGCTGCTCCCGCCCCTCGCCCTGCTCGCCGCGTGCATCGCCTCCGCCTCCGCGGAGGAGCTCGAGCACGACGTCATCACCCTCAACTCGGGAGAGCGGCTCGTCGGCGAGCTGGTGGACGTGCGGGACGGCCGGTACTGGATGCTGCTGACGGACGGCCGCATGGTCTCCGCGGAGTTCCGCAGCGCCACGCGGGTGGAGATGGCGGGCGCCTCGGTGCAGCCGATCGCGATCTCCGACCTGCCGCTGCCCGACTGGGACAACTACGACGGCCCGGCGGACACGAAGCGGCCCATCGCGGGGGGCTTCGACTTCGGCCTCAACCAGGCCGCGCGGATCCGCTTCCGAACGAATTCGCCCGCGGTGGCGCACATCGACCTGAAGGCGGGCGGCTCGCTCGTGTTCGGGAGCGGCGTGGGGCCGGCGCTCCTCACCGGCGTGGACGTCGCCTTCTTCCACGACGCGCCGGTCCACCTCACGCTCTCCGCGGTGCTCGGCCCCGCGATCATCTGGGGCAGCCTCTACCCCTTCGTCGGCGCCGGCACGGGCCTGCAGATCGACCCCAAGGGCCCCGTCGAGGTGCACATCGGCCTCACCGCGGGCACGACGTTCAGCTACTTCGCGGTCTCACCCGACCTCTCGCTCTCCTGGGTCTGGTGAGCCCCGGGTGACCCACGCGGCGGGCCCCTCCTCCAGGAGCCCGATGGTGGCGGCGTTCCAGGCGGTCGGCACCCGCGCTGCGGCTACCCCGGGGCTCTCCGCGCGCATCCACGCCAGGATGCTGCCTGCGACGCGATGCGGGAGCACACGGCACGAGCACACCCAGGCCACGAGGCGCCGGTCCCGCACCACGCCGACGCTCACCAGCCCGTGATCGGCGAGGCGATCCCGGCACGAAGCCACCCACACGCCCGCCGGCCCCTCGATCACCGGCCGCTCGCCGGTGAGGTCGAGCTGGTGGGCGCGCTGGAGGAGCTCGCGGACGCGCGGCAGGTCGGCCGCGGTTGCCGGACGCACCGTCACCCGGATGGCGAGATCGTGGAGGAACGCCTCGAGATCCCCTCCCCCGTCCGCTCGTGCCGCCCGCACCACCGCGGCCCGGCTCCGGTACGACGCGGCGCGGCGGACCCCGCCCGCCTCCCACGTCACGAACGGGGCCTCGTGGAGGAGCGCGTCGCGGAAGGCCTCGACGGGCCGGTCGAGGACGTAGACCTCGGGCGCGTTCCGCGCGACCTCCGCCCGCTCGAACGCTGCGTCGTCGAGGAAGGCGAGCGTGTCGAGCCCGATGCCGAGGGCCTCCGCGATCGCCCGGCACATGTCGGACTTCGCGCCGAACCCCGCCTCGACGTGGACGAAGTCGTCGGGGCCCAACGCCACGCGGTCGAGCACCGCGGGGTGCGCGGCGAACGCGGCGGCGGCCTCCGTGCCGGGCAGGTCGTCGTACAAGAAGGCGTACATCCCGCCCTCCCCATCCGGCACGGGCGCCCGCTTCCGGAAGCGGCGGGCCACGACCGCAGGGTCGTTGCGCGTCGCGAGCGCGAGCACGATCCCGCGCCGCTGCATGACCCGGAGCGCCTCGTGGAGCCCGCGCCGGAGCCGCCACCACCCCTCGATGAGCGGCGCGCCCGGGGCCTCGTCCGCGGGCTGCCAGGCCGGGTTCTTCCGCGCGAAGTCGTCGTCGGTCACGCGGCCGTGCACGAGGGTGTCGTCGAGGTCGACCACCACGCACTTCACCGGGCCGCGCACCCGGGCGTGCCAGAGCGCATGGAGCGCGCGCGCCTCGAGCAGCGCGGCGTCCCGCCCCCCGAGCGTCGCCTCCCCGTGGCCGAGCCCGTGGTCGACCTCGTCGGGCACGATGCCGTGCCGTGCCCACAAGGCCGCCACGTCGATCACCCGCTCGCCGCGCGTCACCCCGTCGAGGACATCGAGGGCGTCGACGAGATCGGGGGGCGCCGCCGCCGCGGGCCCGAACGCGTCGCCGAGGGGGCGACGGAGGCCCCGGTACACCACCGGGTGACCGCGCAGGGCCGCCACCACGGCGCGCATCCCCGCGAGGTCCCGCGGGTCGAGGGCGACGGGGACGCCGGCCACCGCCGCGCTGACCAGCGGCGCGAGGCGGTCCCAGTCGTAGAGGTCGACGTAGACGAGCGCGGGCCGGAGGCGCTCGACGAGCTCCACCTGGGTCCACCCCGCCACGACCACCTCGGCGCCCGTGCGCGCCTGGAGCGGCTCGACGAGGCGCGCGAGCCCGCACCGGCCGAGCAGCAGGATCGGGCCGTGCGGCGCCATCGGACACCCCCTCGGCGCGAGGCTAGCACGGACACGCGCACGGCGACGACGCTACCCTTCCACGGATGACGCCCCTCGACCGCCTCCGCCACGACGGCTTGCTCCCCATGGCCACGCTCATCGCGGACGTCGCGGGAGGCCCGGTGCGCGGGACCTGGTGGGCGCACCCCGCGGGGCAGGCCATCTATGCGGCGGCGGCGGCGCTCGACGCGAGCGATGAGGCCCTCGCCACGAAGCTCGTCGAGGGCAAGGTCACGTGGGTCCACCGGGACCTCTGGCCGCACCTCGCGCGGATCGTCCTGGATCCCGACTGGCGCGCAACCGCCATCGCCACCCTCGACCCCGCCACCCGCGACCTGCTTGCCGCCGTCGAGGCCACCGGCGAGGTGCGCAACCCGCCCCGCGCCCCCCGGGGGACGCTCGAAGCACGCCTGCTCTGCGACGCGACGTCCGTCCACGAGGGCCGCCACGTCACGGTCCTCCGCCCCTGGCGCTTCGCGGTCCCGCCCTCGGCGGGCACGCTGGACGAGGCCCTCGCGTGCATCCGGGAGGCCTGCGCCGGGCGGCGCTGCGGGGTGTAGGGGCGGGGTGTCGGGGCGGGGTGTAGGGGCGGGGTGTAGGGGTCCGACGATACGCGCGCCCCCGCCGCCCTGGCTAAAACCGCGCCGGCGAGAACACCGGCGGCAGCCGCGCCCCGTCGACCACCGCCGCGGCCATCCACTTCGCGGTGAGCGGCGCGAGCAGGATCCCGTTGCGGTAGTGCCCGCTCGCGACCCAGATACCGCCCACGTCGCCGAGGACGGGCAGGTTGTCGGGGGTGCCCGGGCGGAAGCCGGACCACGCGCCCTCGAAGTTGGCCGAGGCGAGGTCGGGCACCATCGACACCGCCGTCTGGAGCACCGCGCGCACGCCGCCGGCGGTGACCCCGCGCGAGAAGCCGACCTCCTCGACCGTCGCGCCGGCGATGACCCGCCCGTCCGCCCGCGGCACGAGGTACCCGCCCGCGCCGAACAGCACGTGGCGGATGCGCTCGCCGGAGAGCGCCACGAGCTGGCCGCGGACCGGCCGCACCGGCAGGGGCCGCAGCCCGGGCACCTTCGCGGTCCATGCGCCCGCGCACACGACGACGCGCCCCTCGACGCGCTCCCCGTTCACGAGCGTCACGCCGCCCGGGTCGGCCGACGCGACCTCCTCCCCCACCCGGAACCGCGCGCCCGCCGCCTGGGCGGCCGCGTGCACCGCCGGCACGAGCTTCCGCGGGTCGAGCGTGGCCTCGTTCTCCAACAGCCACGCGCCGAGCACGTCCGGCGCGAGGCCCGGCTCCACGAACCGCACGGCGTCGGCGTCGAGCCAACGCGCCTCCACGTCGGGGGCGTCCGGCGCGTCCCCCGGGCGGACGACCTTCAGGAGCCCGGTGCGGGTGAGCCCCACGTCGGCGCCGAGGCCGGCCACCCACTCGGGGTAGAGCGCGAGGCTCTCCACGCCGATGCTGCGCAAGGGCTCGCGCCCGTGGGCCTCCATCCGCGGCGCCAGGATCCCGGCCGCGGCGCTCGAGGCCTCCGCGCCCACGATCGCACGTTCCAGGACTTCTACGGGCATGCCACGGCGGGCGATCTCGAGCGCCACGGCGCACCCGAGCAACCCTCCACCTACGATGACGGCGCGGTCTCGTTCCATGCACGAACTCGTAGCGGTTGCGGCGACGCACCGCCAGCGTGATAGTGCCGCCCCGTAGCTGAGGTTGGCCATGCTCCTCGCCCTTGTCTCCCCCGTCTTCGCGGGTCTCCTCGTCAACGAAGTCGTCTACGACCCCTCCGGAACCGACGACGGGCTGGAGTGGATCGAGCTCTGCAACAACGGCGCGGACACCGTCGATCTCACCGGCTACGCGTTCCACAACGCGGGCTCGAGCTACGGCGACATCTACACGTTCGCGAGCGGCTCGCTCGCCCCCGGCGAGTACCTGCTCGTCGGCGGCACGTCCGCCACGCACCCCGGTAGCTTCTCGCCGAACATCCAGAACGGCGGCACCGAGACGGACGGCCTGCGCCTGGTCGACGCGTCGGGCACCGTCGTCGACACCGTGCTGTACGACGAGTCGAACGCCGTGCTCGCCGAGGACGACGGCACGATCCCGACCACCGGCGCCCCCGCGGCCACGAACGGCAAGTCGATCGGCCGGTTCCCGGACTGCGCCGACACCAACGTCTCCGAGTCGGACTTCGTGCTCTACGACACGCCCTCGGCGCTCGCGGCCAACGTCGATCCCAACGACGGCGGCGAGGACACCGGCGTCGTCGTCTCCGTGGACTGCGCGGGCGCCGACGGCGTCGTGATCAACGAGCTGATGCCGAACCCCTCGGGCAGCGACAGCGGCGGCGAGTGGATCGAGGTCCGGAACAACGGCGCCACCGCCGTCACGCTCGACGGCTGGCTCCTCCAGTGGGACACCTCCTCGTTCGACAGCGCGGCGAATTGGACCTTCCCCGCCGCCACCACGCTCGAGCCCGGCGCGTACGTCGTCGTCGGGGCGGGCGGCCTCGCCGCGTCGCTCTCGTTCGGCAACGCCGGCTCCAGCGCGGACGCCGTGCGCATCGCGTGTGACGGCGCCGCCGTCGACACCGTCATCTACGGCACCACGAACACCGACGCCTTCGCGGACGACACCGGGATCGTCGCGCTCTCGCTCGCGCCGAAGCCGACCGAGGGCGACTCGCTCCAGCGCATGCCCGACGGCCTCGACACCGACGTGTGCGGCGTCGACTTCATCTCCGGGGCCGCCACGCCCGGCGCCGAGAACACGACCGGCCCCGTGGGCGACGCCGACTGCACCGGCAGCGAGGACGTCGTCGTCAACGAGCTCGTCTACTCCACGGACGTCGAGTGGGTCGAGCTCTACAACGCCGGCGCCGGCCCGGTCCTGCTCGACGGCTGGGTCCTCGAGTTCGGCACCAGCTCCTACACCAAGGACGCCGAGCTCCCCGCCGGCACCACCCTCGGCCCGGGCGAGTGGCTCGTCATCGGCTCCGCGGGCGCGCTGACGAAGGACATCGAGCTCGATCTCGACATGGGGAACGCGTCGGACACCGACGCCCTGCGCCTCACCTGCAACACGCTCCCCGTCGACACCGTGCTCTATGGTGACCCCAACGAGAACGCCTGGACCGACGACTCCGGCGCCGTGGCCACCTCGCTCGCGCCCGACCACGGCACCGGCGAGTCCATCGGACGCATCTCCGACGGCTTCGACACCGACCAGTGCGGCGTCGACTTCGCGGTCCAGAGCGTGCCAACCCCCGGCGGCGCCAACCCCGTCATCGAGCCGGAGGTCTGCGAGACCGACGGCGCCACCTCGCTGAAGCTCAACGAGTTCATCTACGACCCCGACGGCACCGACGGCGGCAACGAGTGGGTGGAGCTCTACAACGCGGGCTCCGTCGAGCTGCGCCTCGATGGCTACACGATCCAGACCGCCGGCACGGACTGGGGCGAGGACTTCCGGTTCCCCGGCGGCGTCTCGCTCGCGCCCGGCGAGTTCATGCTGGTGGGCGGCGAGGACGTCGACGGCGCCGACTTCGTCGCTCCGGACCTCTCAATCGACAACGCCAGCTCCGGCGCGGGCGGCCTGCGCGTCGTCGACTGCGAGGCGAACGTGCTCGACACCGTGCTCTACGGCGACGACATCGAGGACCCCATCTCCGGCGACGCCGGCAGCAACGAGGTCGTCCCGAAGGTGAGCTCCAGCGTCTCGCTGGGCCGCTTCCCCGACGGCGAGGACAGCAACGCGGCCGCCGACTGGATCCCCTACTCCGACCCCACCCCGGGCACGCCCAACGCCGATCCCGCCGCCGTCGGCGACGACACCGGCACCGGCGGGCCGGGCGGCGGCTGCAACGACAAGGAGAACGGCCCCCCGGCGCCGGGCGAGGGCGGGTGCAACACCGTGCTCCCGCTGGGCGGCCTCGAGGTCGGCATCGCGGCGCTCCTGCTGTTGCGGCGGCGGCGGAGCTAGTCGGGGCGGGCCTCCTCGGCGGGAGGCCCTCCCGACGCCCGGATCCCAGCGCGCACGGTCGGTGTCCCCTCCCCGGGTTGACACCCGTGTAGCTTCATGTCGCGGAACGTCACCGCAACGCCTCAATGGTTAGCAGCCGGGCCAAACCCTCGACGGGCAGGCGGCCGGATGTAACAACCAAATCGTAACGGCTCATCCAGAGCCGGATTGGGAGGAAGACATGAAGTTCGCACTGCTCATCCTGTTGGCGATCACGGGTTGCAAGTTCTCGGGCGAGATCGAAACCGACCTCGAGTGCACCAACACGTGTGACGACGACCAGGTCACCTGTCACGAAGAGTGCGTGACCGAGTGCGCCGATGCCGGTGGTGACACCGACTCCGCCTGCGACACCGACTGCGAGACCGTCTGCGACGAGACGCACGACGAGTGCACGCTGACCTGCAGCGGATCCTGATTCAACGGGCATCGGGCGGCTCATGGTCGCCCGATGCCCTCTCCATTTTTCCACCGCCCGCGCCCACGCTCCCACCCGACCGGTGACACATGCCCCTCCCGATCCAACGCTCCGCTTCCCGGTCGGTCAGCCCACTCCGCCGGGGGGGTGTCCTCCTGCTCCCCCTCATCGTGGGATGCAGCGAGTACCAGGCCATCCGCCAGGGTGGCATCGACATCTTCGAGCAGTCTCCGGTCGAGAAGATCGACGTGCTGATGGTGGTCGACGACTCGTCCTCGATGGAGTCGTACCAGTACCAGCTCGGCTCCAACTTCCAGGCGTTCATCTCGTGGTTCGTGGAGGGCAACGTCGACTACCAGATCGCCGTCACCACCACCGACGACGGCAACGACAGCTCCGTCTCCGACCCTGCCCGCGGCGCCTTCGTCGGGCCGATCATCCGGTCCGACATGGACCTCGCGACCGCGGAAGAGCTGTTCCGCGTCGAGGTCAACGTGGGGACGAACGGTTCGGGCATCGAGACCGGCCTGAAGACCGCGCACCTCGCGCTCACGGACACCGAGCGGCTCGGGGACCAGATCACCGAGTTCCTGCGCGACGACGCGAGCCTGTCGATCGTCTTCGTCAGCGACGAAGAGGACAGCTCGCCCTGGCCCGTGAACGACTACATCAACGCGTTCTTCGAGCTCAAGGGCCACCGCGACCGTGACGCCTTCAACGCCTCGGCGCTGACCGTCACCGACGAGTCCCTCTGCAGCGACGCGCTGGCCGAATACAGCTCCCCGGGCACCCGCTACGTGGACGCCGCCTCGCAGACCCACGGCCTGACCGGCAACCTCTGCGACTCCGACTTCTCCCAGATCGTTACCGACCTGTCCCTCGCCAACAGCCGCATCACCGACATCTACGCGCTGTCGCGCGAGCCGGACGCCGAGACCCTCACCGTGACCCTCGAGGTCGACGGCGTCGAGACCGACCTCCCCTGCGACTCCGGCGAATGGAACTACCAGCGCATCACCGTGTTCGGGATCGACACCCCGGGCATCGTGTTCGACCGGGAGCACCTGCCACCGCCGGGCTCCATCCTGTCCATCCGCTACCTCTACGGCGACGGCAGCCTCGGCGCCTTCTGCGGGAGCGCGTCGTGAGGGCCGGCATGCTGGTCATCCTGATGCTGCTCGCCGCCTGTGGCGAGCCGGCCGAGTGCGTCGATCGCGGGGACTGTGGCGACTCGGAGATCTGCGACCTGGGGACCTGCCTCTCCGTCGAGTGCACGCTCTCCGACGATTGCGGCATCGACCAATATTGTGACGACCTCGCGTACACCTGCGAGACCGGCTGCGAGACGAACGACGACTGCCTCGCGGGCCAGGACTGCGCCGACGACACGCACCAGTGCACCACCTACGGGTGCCGCTCGACGGCGCTGGATTGCGCCATCGGGCAGCAGTGTGACATCCCCAGCGGGACTTGCTTCGACGTGCCGAGCTGCGAAACCTGTAGCGGCGCGGACAGCACCGAGTGCGGCACCGGCGCGTGTGTCGACTTCGACCTCGACAACGAAGGCGGCGACCACTGCCTGATGCCGTGCCTCGTGGCGGACGACCCCGAGCAATGCCCGCGGGGCCTCGAGTGTCGGGACCTCAGCGGCACGGGTGACCTCTACTGCTACGCCGATTGTCCCTCCCTCCAAGAAGAGCTGGGTGAGTAAGCCGATGGCCAACGACACCCCGACCCCCCGCGTCACCGACGATGTCCGCCCGGGCCTCGACGCCGACTCCATCCGCCGCGACTTCGTGGCCAAGCTCTACCACCAACAAGCCAAGTTCCCGGAGGTCGCCACCCGCAACGACTGCTACCTGGCGCTGGCCCACGTCGTCCGCGATCGCCTCCTCGACCGCTGGATCCGCTCGGCGCGGAGCTATTTCGAGCACGAGAGCCGGACCGTCGTCTACCTCTCGGCGGAGTACCTGCTCGGCCCGCAGCTCGGCAACACCCTGCTCAACCTCGGCATCTCCGCCGAGGTGCGCGAGGCGATGACGCAGGTCGGGCTCGACCTCGACGAGCTCATGGCCCACGAGGAGGAGCCCGGGCTCGGCAACGGCGGCCTCGGCCGGCTCGCGGCCTGCTTCATGGACTCCCTCGCCACGCTCGACATCCCCGCGATCGGCTACGGCATCCGCTACGAGTTCGGCATCTTCGACCAGGCCATCCGTGACGGCTGGCAGGTCGAGAGCGCGGACAAGTGGCTCCGCTTCGGCAATCCCTGGGAGATCGCGCGGCCCGAGGTCGGGTACGACGTTGGATTTGGTGGCACGACCGAGGGTCACGTCGACCAACTGGGGCGCTACCGCGTGAAGTGGACGCCGGCGAGGATCGTGCGGGGCACGCCCCACGACAGCCCGGTGCTCGGGTTCGGCACCGAGAACGCCAACCTGCTTCGCCTGTGGGAGGCCACGGCGTGCGAGTCGTTCGACTTCCAGGCCTTCAACGCGGGCGAGTACATCGGCTCGGTGCTGGACAAGGTGAAGTCGGAGACCATCACCAAGGTGCTCTACCCCAACGACGATGCCATCGCCGGGAAGGAGCTCCGCCTCGAACAGCAGTACTTCTTCGTGTCCTGCTCGCTGCAGGACATGCTCCGCATCCACCTGCAGCGCAACAACGCGCTCGCGCGCTTCCCCGAGAAGTTCGCGGTCCAGCTCAACGACACGCACCCCGCCATCGCGGTGCCCGAGCTGATGCGGTTGCTGGTCGACGTCCACGAGCTGGATTGGGACGCCGCCTGGGACATCACCCGGCGTACCTTCAACTACACCAACCACACCCTGCTCCCCGAGGCGCTGGAGAAGTGGTCCCACGCCCTGTTCGGCCGCCTGCTGCCGCGCCACCTCGAGATCGTGGGCGAGATCAACCGCCGCTTCCTCGACCAGGTGAAGGAGCGGTTCCCGGGCGACGACGCCCGCGTGCGCCGCATGTCCATCATCGACGAGACCGGTGGGCGCTCGATCCGCATGGCGCACCTCGCCACGGTCGGAAGCACCCGTGTCAACGGCGTGGCGGCGCTCCACTCGCGGCTCTTGCGTGACACGGTCATGCGCGACTTCGCCGAGATGTACCCCGAGCGGTTCTGCAATGTCACCAACGGCGTGACCCCGCGGCGGTTCATGGCGTTGTCCAACCCGCGGCTCTCCGCCCTCATCACGGACGCCGTGGGCGGCGGTTGGGAGCGCGATCTCGAGCGCCTCCGCGGGCTCGAACCCTTCGCCGAGGACGCCGCGTTCCGCGAGGCGTGGGACGACGTGAAGTGGGCCAACAAGGCCCAGCTCTCCGACCACCTCCGCGACGCCTACGGCTTCGCCATGAACCCGGACACCCTCTTCGACGTCCAGGTCAAGCGCATCCACGAGTACAAGCGGCAGCACCTCAACCTGCTCCACGTCGCGACGCTCTACGATCGGCTCCGCCACGGCGCCCGCAACATGGTCCCCCGCACGTTCGTGTTCGGGGGCAAGGCCGCCCCCGGCTACTACCTCGCGCGGCTCATCATCCGCGCCGTCCACGGCCTCGCGCAGACGTTGCGGGAGGATCCAATCTCCCGGGACGTGCTGCGCGTCGTCTTCGTCCCCGACTTCAACGTCAAGGTGGGCGAGCGCGTGTACCCCGCGGCGGACCTCTCCGAGCAGGTCTCCACCGCCGGCTTGGAGGCCAGCGGCACGGGCAACATGAAATTCTCGCTCAACGGGGCGCTCACCATCGGCACGCTCGACGGCGCCAACGTCGAGATCCGGGAGGCCGTCGGCGCGGAGAACTTCTTCCTGTTCGGCATGACCGTCGACGAGGTGGGCGCCTGGAACACCGCCCCCGCCGACACGGTCGCCCGCGACCCCGAGCTGCAACGCGCACTGCAGATCCTCCGCGACAGCACCCCCACGGAGCCCGGTGTCCTGGACCCGCTGCTCGCCTCGCTGCTGGAGCGCGATCGCTTCCTCGTGCTCGCCGACTATCGCTCCTACATCGAGTGCCAGGAGAGGGTCTCGGCGGCGTGGACGGACCGCCCGGCCTGGACGCGCGCCTGCATCCTGAACGTGGCACGCATGGGCGGCTTCTCGTCGGATCGCTCCATCCGGGACTACTGCCGCGACGTGTGGAAGGTTCGCGCCGCGCCCGTCACGCGCGACGCCCTCCCGCGCTGAACGGCGGGTCCATGGCCGCTGCCCAGGTCCTGCCGGGGGTCGGCGTCGAGGGCGCCCACACGCTGCCCGCCGTCGTCGCGCCCTCCCTCGGACTCACGTTCCGGGAGGTGGGCGCCGGCCCGGTGCTCGTGTTCGTGCACGGCATCGCGGTCTCGGGCCGCTACTTCGTCCCGCTCATGCAGGAGCTGGCGGGCAGCTACCGCTGTGTAGCGCCCGACCTGCCGGGCTCCGGGCGCACCCGCGGCCCCGCCACCGCGCTCGACGTGCCGGGCCTCGCCGACGCGCTCGCCGCCTTTCTCGACGGGCTGGGCCTCGCGCCTGGCGGTGTCACCCTCGTCGCGAACTCGCTTGGGTGCCAGGTGATCGCCGCCCTGGCCGAGCGGCAACCCGAGCGGACGGCGTCGCTCGTCTTCATCGCACCGACCCTCGACCCCGCGACCCGCCACCACTTCTGGCGCTCCGCGTTCTGCGCGGCGGTACGGGAGCCCCTGTCACTGCTCCCCATCCTGCTCGCCGATTACCTGCGGTTCGGCCTCCGCCGCTTCATCGCGACGAGCCGGCACGCGCTCGCGGACGACATCGCGCTGCGCCTCCCAAACCTCCGCGTCCCAGCCCTGGTCATCCAGGGTGGGCGGGATCGCATCGTCACCGTGCCCTGGGCGAGAAACGTCGCGCGGCTGCTCCCGTTGGGGCAGCTCGCGCTCGTTCCGGAGGGCGCACACGCGGTGCACTACAGCCGGCCCGCCTTGGTCGCGGGCCTCATCCGCTCGTTCCTCGCCCCGTAGTCACGCGGGCGAAGCTCCGGCGCCGTAGCAGTATCTGGCCTACTTGTTGGAGTCCTGGCGCGCCTGGCCCTTGATCTCCTTGAGCTTGCCCTCGACCTGCATCTGCTCGTTGTCGATGACGGCGCCGACCCGGTTCTTCACCGCGCCCACGACCTCTTCGACCTTGCCCTTCGTGCGCTCGCTCGCCTTCGCGACTTCCTGGCGGGCCTGGCCCTTCATCTCCTTGACCTTGCCCTCGAGCTCCATCTGCTCGTTCCCGATGAGCTTGCCGACGTTCTTCTTGATCGCGCCGCCGAGCTCTTCCGCCATGCCTTCGCCGCGATCCGTGAGGTTGCTCATGCGATGTCTCCGTGCCATTCCTGGCTTGTCGATTTGGGGGGTGCCGACGGTGACGATGTGCCAGGGGCCGGTAGCAGATTCTACACACCAGCTCCGACGGGGGCGGTCTCCTGCTGTCGGGTCATGGGGCCGATCTCCGCCAAAAGTAACCATCCATCTCAGCCGGTGGTAAACCCAGCCGCCTGGCATACGGCTCCAGATGAAAATCGCCGCCATGATCCTCATCGTCCTCGGAATCCTCGGCCTCGTGTACGGGGGCTTCAGCTTCGTCTACCCGGACAAGGTGGTCGACGCCGGACCGCTCCAGATCTCCGTCGACAAGAAGAAGAGCCTGCCCATCCCGCCGCTGCTCGGCATCGTCGCCGTGGTCGGAGGCGTCGGGTTGTTGGCCTTCGACCGCAAGAAGGCCTGACCTACCCGTCCGGGAGCAGCGCGCTGACCTTCGCCGCGCAAATGAAGTCGTTGTCCGAGAGGCCACCCACCGAATGGGTGTTCCACCGGACGACACACTTGTTGTAGTGAACCGTCAGATCGGGATGGTGGTTCTCGCCGTGGGCGATCCACGCCAACGCGTTCACGAACGCCATCGTCTCGTAGAAGTTGCGGAAGGAGAAGGTGCGCGCGATCGCGTCTTTTCCGTCATTGAGGCGCCATCCGGGAACCTCGGGGAGGAGCTGGCGCACCTCGTCCTCGGACAGCTTGGGGATGCCTCCTTCGGACGAGACACAGCGGCGGGCGGCGAGATCGAACATCGGGACTCCGGGGTGCTCCTATCTACACACCACTCATGACCCCCGCGCCGAAATGTTGCCGCGCCGAACGGGTCGGCGTTGGGCGCGTCCCCGCGGCTGCGCGGCGGGGCCGGACCGCTCCGGGCGCGCGGCGAAGCCGCTTGGTCCGCTGCTGACGCAGCGGGACCGGCCGCCACTGGCGGCCGCCCTCCGCGCTCCTCGCGCGGAAGGACGTGCCTGTCAATCCTTGGCCGAGGGGCCGAGCTAGCGGATGGCCTCGGGCGGCGCGCACACGTCACGGCACGCGAGGGGCTCCTCGCCGCTCATCGAGGTCTCGCACTCGCCGGCCATGCGGAGGTCGTCGCGCACGCAGCGCTCGCCGGCGGCCTGCTCGTAGGTCGTGCACTCGACCGCGCTGTAGAAGGCGACGACGCCCTGGATGCACAGCGCCTTGGTGTCGTAGCCCTGCTCGTCGAGGAACGTGCAGGTCTCGACGCTGCCGCAGTAGGCGCCCGCGTGGGCCTCCACGAAGCCTTCGTACGTCGCGAGGCTCGGCACGTCGGTGTCCGTGTCGGTATCCGTGTCCGTATCGGTGTCGGTGTCCGTATCGGTGTCCGTGTCCGTGTCGGTATCCGCGGCGTCCTTGGGCGGACGCTCCTTCCCGGTGTCGGTGTCGCCGGTGCAGGCGAGGAGGAAGAGGGGGAACAGCAGGGCGAAGCGCGTCAAGGGACCTCCGATCAGGTGCACCATATAGACGAGAATCAGCCCAGTGGCCACACCCCGCCGGGCCACTCGCCGAGCACGTGCACCTCGGGAACCAGCGCCACCCCCGTCTCCGCCCGCACGCGCTCCCAGGCGATGCGTACGCACGCCATCACGTTGGCCGCGCTCGCGCCGCCCAGGTTCACGATGAAATTCGCGTGGCGCTCGCTGATCTCCGCGCCGCCCTCCCGGTGCCCCTTGAGCCCCACGAGCTCGATGAGCCGGCCCGCGTGGTCGCCCGGCGGGTTGCGGAAGACGGAGCCGCAGCTCGGCAGGTCGAGCGGCTGCGTCGCCTTGCGGCGCGCGAGGTGCGTGGTCATGCGCACCTGCTCCTCGGCGAAGCCGGCACGCGAGACGCGGAACACGGCCGCGGTCACGATGAAGCCCGGCGGCAGGCCGCCCTCGCGGTAGCGCATCGGCAGCTCGGCGCGCGGGATCGTGCGCGGGCCCTCGGGGCCGATCCCCTCGACGGCTTCGAGGATGTCGGCCACCTCGCCGAGCGCGGTGCCGGCGTTCATGGCGACCGCGCCCCCCACGGTGCCCGGCACGCCCGCGAGCGGCCCCAGCCCCCCGAAGCCCAGCTTCGCGGTGCGCGCGAGCAGCACGGCGTTGAGGAGCCCGGCGCCGGCGTGGATCCGGGCGCTGTCGCCCGCGTCCGGCAGCATCCGGCTCTCGCGGAGCACCCCGCCCAGCTTCACGACGGTGCCGCGCAGCCCCGCGTCGGGGATGAGCAGGTTCGAGCCGTTGCCGAGCACGTGCGCCCCGGGGGCCTCCGCGAGCACGGCGGCGAGCTCCGCGGTGTCCCCGACGAACACGAGCCGCTCCATCGGGCCGCCCACGCGCCAGTAGCCGTGACGAGCGAGCGGTTCTTCGTGGAGGACGTTCATGTGGACAGCGTCCTAACGCGTCGCCCGAGCCCCAGGACGGCGGCGTGACCGGCGCGCGCGGGCCGCGCGAGGTGGCCGCGCCCAAGTTGTCAACGGATCGTCCACCGCTCGGGGACCTTCGCGAAGGCCGCGCTCGGCTGGCCCGACGGCCACACCCGCGCGGCGTCCGCGAGGAGGGTCCCCGCGAGCGTCGGCGTCACCGGGATGGTGGCGGCCCACGCCCCGCCGTCGAGGCGCAGCCCCGCGAGGGTCACCCGGCCGTCCTCGCCCCGCCACGAGGCCGCGCGGCCGCTGGCCACGAGGGCGTCGAGCGCGGCGGCGTCGGGCTCCACGCCGGCCGGGAGGCCGAGCGACACGTCGAGGAGCGCCCCCGAGGGCGCCGAGACCGACACCGCGAGGTCCGCGCGCTGGCCGACCACGAGCACGGGGCGGGTGACCTGGAGATCGAGCCCGGCGGGCGCCGCCTGGGCCCACGGCACGTAGTCCCGCGCCACCGCGGTGAACGCGAGCCCCGGCACGGCCGGATCCGAGATGATCGCCACGCGCTGCTCGGCGAGGCCGGTGAGCCCCGGCCCCACGATCCGCACGGGCGCATGCGGCTGGGCGGGGTCGAGCACGGCCCGGCCCACCTCGGCGCCGTCCACCTCCACGCGCACGGCGACCTCGCGCGGGATGTCGCCGGCGAACACGGACTCGAGCGCCCGGAGCGCGAGCAGGCCCGTCTCGCCGTCGCTGAAGCCCCCTCCCCCGAAGCCCCGGCGCGGATCGTAGAGGCCCAACAGGCCCGCCGCGAGGTCTGGCCGCGCGGGGTCGTCGGCCGGGAGCGCCAGGATCGCGAGCGCGGTCGCCTCGGCCTCGCTCACGGGCATGCCATCCGGGCGGGTGGCGGTCACCCGCAGGGTCCTGGCGCCGTCGGGCGTGGTGTGGAGGGCGTCGCGCACGGTGGTGCGGAGGGCCTCGGCGGTCCCCTCCTCGACGACGCCGGCGGTGAGCGCCCACGCGGCGACGTAGGGCTCGGCCAGCCGCGGGCGGTAGCGCTCGAACGCGCCGGTCGCGCGGAGGCGGTTCGACTGGTTGTCGGGGCCGAGCGCCCACACGGCGCGCGCGGTCTGGACGAGCGAGGCGTCGAGGGAGGCGCCGGCGGCGGCGGTCCAGAGCCCGTCGGGCGCCTGGGTCTCCTGGAGGGTCTCGGCGAGGCGGATGGCGAGGCGGCCGGCGAGGCTGTCGGCGGGAGCGAGGCGCACCGCCAGGAGCGCGGTGGTCGCGACCGAGAGGCCGGGGCTGCGGGTCTCCTTCGCGATGCGCTGCCAGGCGCGGAGCTGCGCCGCGCGGAGCACGTCCGGGGTGACGGAGCCCTCCGCGGCGAGCGGCTGGGCGAGCCCGGTGACGGCGTAGGTGTAGGCGGCGTTGGCAAGGTCGTCGCCGCGGGCGGGCGCCGCGTCGAGCTCGGCGCGCGCGACCCCGAGGACGCCCGGAAACACGGTCACCACCAGGGTCCCCGAGGTGCCGCCGGGCGACGCGCTCAACGCGAAGCTGCGGGGCCCCGCGAGCGTGCCGCCGCGCACCTGCTCCACCGGCCGGCCCACGGGCCGCACCGGCACGACACGCTCGACGCTGTCGACGTCTCCGAGGCGCGCGAGCAGCCGCAGGTCGCCGGCGCGGGCCGCGTTGAGGGTCACCGTCTCCGTGCGCGAGCCGTACCCGGCCAGCGAGATGGCCCCCCCGCCGACCGCGCCGCCGTCCGCGAGCACCTCGAGGGAGGCCGAGATGGCGTCGGCCTGCTGGCTCACGGCCTGCACGGGGAGCCGCACGACGTCGCCCGCGTAGAGGAACGTGGGCGCGACGAGGTCGACGTACGCGGGCAGGGTCGAGGCGAAGCTCGCGACCGCGCCGCCCTGGGCGCCGCCCCGGGTCTGGCCGAGCGCGAGGAGGCGCCACGTCGTGAGCGTGTCGGGCACGGTCACGGGGAGCGTCACCGAGCCGCTCTCGGGCACCTCGACGAGGGGCTGCCAGAGGAAGCTCTCGGGGAACCAGGCGCGGGGCGTGGGGGCGTCGGCCTGCTCGAGGCCGGTGACGCCGGCGAGGGCCTTGTCGAGGCCCTTCATCGAGCCGGCGTCGTCGGAGAGGTAGCCCGAGAACTCCTTCTTCTTCATCAGGTCCAGGCGCGCGCTCTTCTCCTCGACGCCGGCCCGTCCCGTCGGCGCCTCCGCCGCGGGCGCGCCGGGGCGGCCGCCGGAGGCGCCCACCTTACCCTCGCGCCGGTCCTCGTCCTGCTCCTCGTCCTTCTGCATCGCCGGCGCCGGCTCCCCCTCCGGCGACCGCGACATGCACGCCGAGAGCAACAACAACGAGGTCATGGAGCCTCCGCGGCGACGTAGACGGACCAGTTCTCCACGTCCTCGGGCAGGCGCGCGCCGTCCGAGGCCATGAAGCGGGGATCGGAGAGGGCGAGCAGGTCGCTCGGGAGCGTCGAGAGGTGGAGCGGACGACCGAAGGGGTCGGCCGTGGGGTGCGCGCGGAGCGCCTTCTCCCAGAGGGTCACCATCGTGGCGGCGGTGAGCACCTCGCCCGCGGGCGTGGCGGCCTCCCAGGCGCGGACCTCGGCGCGGGCATGGCGGTAGAGCCCGTAGAAGGCGTCCGCCAGCTCCGCGTCCGGCGTGAAGCTGCCCGTCGTGTGCACGATGTCGACGCGGTCGGCGCCCGGGGGCAGCGCCGGCAAGGTCGAGACGCGGAGGACGGCGGCCTGCGCCGCGTTGTCGCCGGCGATCTGGCCCGTCTGGAGCGCGCGGGCGTCGAGCACGCCGAACGCGGGGGCCTCGGAGCTCGCCCGCACCGTCACCCGCGCGAACTCGTCGGGGTTCGGGAGCGTCGCCAGCGTCGCGAGCGTGCTGTCCACGCCCGAGAGCGTGACGCCCGCGGCGACGGGGCGATCGCCATCCCGCGCGGTGATCGTGACGTTCGCGGTCTGGCCCGGGCGGTACGTCGCGGCGTCGGTCGTGACCGCCAGCGCGAGGTTCGCCCGGGGCCGCACGTAGAGCACCGCCCGCGTGCCGTAGAAGTCCACGTGCACGAAGCCGTCGATGTCCTTCGGCACCGTGACCGTCGCCTTGCGCACCTTCTCGTCGAAGGGGAACTCGACGAGCGAGCGGTCACCCTGCATGAGCCACATCTTCTCGGGGAACGACCCCGCGAAGTTTGGGCCGCGCACCGCGGTGAGCTCGACGGTGGCGCCGGCGTCGACGATGACCTCGGAGAAGCGGAGGCGCAGATCGGGCACCGCGCCCACCGGCATCCGCAGCGTCGTCGCGCCGAGCGCACGGCCGTCCACGGTGGCCTCGACCTTCAGCGCGAAGCCGGGGAAGGTCGTCGGCGGGGGCACGGCCTGGTGCTCCTCCGGCGCGACCTCCGCGGAGAGCCGCAGGAGGCCCACGCCGGCGTCGTCCGCGGGCTCGGAGAGGCGCAACCCCGAGAGCGACCGCTCGACGCACGCCGCCACGGAGGCCGGCACCTGCGCTTCGACGGAGGGGTCCACCAGGGGCGTCAGCCCGACCGTCGTGGCACCCGCGGCCACGGTGACCCGCCACGCGCGCGGGAACCCCGCGCCCTCGGTGAGGTTCGTGACGCACGGACGCGCCTCCTCGAGGCGCTCGGCCAGGGCCTCGTCGAGATCCACCTCTCCGATCTGCCCGTCGACCGTGCCGGTGAGCCACGGCGTGCCGGGATCGGCAACGGACCAGCTCGCGTTCCAGAGGCGGTCCCGCCCGCGTGGCCCCGTGCTGCCGGCGAGCGCGGTCGCGACGCACCGGGTCAGCGGCGTGCGGTTGCCCGCCGCGAACACCTCCAACTGCCGGACCCGCCCGTCCGCGCCGAGGAGCGCCGACACCTCGAGCGTGATGTCCTGGTCATGGGGGGCCCGATCCGCGCAGCGCCGCACGCTCGCGGTCCACCGGTCGAGCGTGACGCGCCCTTCGAGGTCCACCGACTCGCCCGTGAGCACGTCATCCGCGCCGAAGAACGACGCCACGACCACCGCCTCGCGGGGCTGCGGCCGCACGGGCATCGCGGGCACGACCACCGTGGTGGGCTCGCCGGGATCGAACTGGAAGCGGGCGACGCCGTCGGCGTCCGCGGTAGCGACGAGGCCGGGATCGGAGGGGTCCCACTCGCGGGTCACGCGCACGGTCGCGCCGGGGAGCACGCGGCCCTCGGGCGTCGCCACGCGTAGGTACACGCGGTTGTTGGCGGAGGGCACCAGCCCGCCCGCGAGCTCGGTGACGGCGTCGGCGGAGAGGGGGTCCTCGGCGAGGAGCACGGCGGCGCTGCCCGTCGCGGTGTCGCCGGTCTCGTCCGTCGCGGTGACGGTGTAGCGGAGGGTGGCTTGCCCGCGGAGGTCCGCCGGCACCGCGCCGATCTCGATGCGGAACTTGCCCTTCGCGTCGGTGGTCAGCGTGCGGGGCTCCATCCAGGCGGTCGGGGGCGGCCACTCGCCGTCCCTGCGGGCGGTCACGCGCACGCTCGCGTTCGCGAGGGGGGCGCCGGAGGTGTAGCGGGCCACGCCCTCGACGACGGGCTCGTCCCCGATGCGCCACGCGGGCTTCGCGCTCTTGGCCTCGACGGTGAACCGCGGGAGCTGGAAGGGTTTCACGTCGACCGTGACCCGATCCGTGGCCGCGCCGGACTCGAAGGCGACGACCCAGGCGCCGCTCTGGGCGTCGCTCGTGAGCGGGAAGCTGCCGGAGACCACGCCGAACGCGGTTGAACGCGCCTTCTCCTCGAGCAGGAGCTCGCCCGACGGATCCCACACCTTCCACGTGCCGGGCCGGCCCTCGAGCGGCGCGAGGTCGGCGGCGCCGAGGAGCACGGCGCGGAACTTCACGTCCTGGCCGGGCTTGTAGAGCGGCGCGTCGGTGAGGACGTGCGCGAGCGCCGGCTGGTAGAGCGGGAGGGGGGCGTCGACCGTGGCGTCCCCGGCGGGGGACGAGATCGTGACGCGCAGGACGTAGTCGCCGTCGGGCCCGTCGGGGATCTTGACCCGCGCGGTCTTGCGGGTGCCCCGGGTCTTCTCCCACCCGTCGACGGTCTTGAGCGGGGCGACCGTGCCGTCCGGCGCGACCAGCGCGAGGCTCGGGGAGAACCGGCGGACGTCGGTGATGCCGAACCCGCCCCACGCGTTGGGGTAGTGGGCGGTCACGCCGACCTCGACCACGCCCTCGTCCTTGCGGCCCAGGCCCCGGGCCTCGACGAACGCGACGGGACGCAGGTCCCCGACGGGGCACTCGTTGACGAGCACGGCGTCCCCGATCCAGGAGGACCAGCACGGGCCGACCAGGCCCGCGCACAGGAAGACGGCCCCGCCGGAGGCGGCCCCCACGCCAAGCAGCACCTTCTTCCATGTCCGCATGTCGCGCGCCTCCGGTCCGCAGGGCGCGAGTCTAACGGAAGCGCACCCCGGGCCTTACAGCGGCGGCGAAACAGATCGGTCCGCTACGAAGCGGCGGGATCCTTGGCGGCGAACGCCTTGCCGATCACGGCGGAGTCGCCCTGGAGCGCGGTGCGCTGCATGTAGAAGAGGAGGCCGCGCTCGCCGCCGAGCTCCTCGCCGCCGCCCGCGCGGCCGGGGCCGCCGTGGATCATCGAGGGGAGGACGAGGCCCGGGGCGGTCGCCTGGTCGGCCACCTTGGACGACAGCAGCATGAGGCGCCCGAGGAAGGGCGCGGCGCCGAGGGCGAAGCGCTCGACCCAGGCGCGATCGTCGGAGACGGCGCTGGCCACGAGGCTGCCCTGGCCGAGGGCGACGAGGGCGGCCGCGCTGTCGGCGGTGCCGTCGTACGGGAGGATCGTCACGACCGGGCCGAACACCTCGAGGTCGTGCACCGGACCGGCCTTCGCCGCGTCCGCCGCGCGGAGGACCGTCGGGGCCACGTAGTAGCCCTTGCCCGCGGGGGCGCCCTTGCCATCCAGGCGATCCGCGCCGCCGCACACGACCGTGGCGTGCTCGGAGAGGGCGCGGATGCCGGCGAGGGCATCCCGGAGCTGCGACGCCGTGCTGACCGGGCCCATCGTGACGCCGTCGGTGAGCGGGTTGCCGATGACGATGCCCGAGAGGGCCTCGGCGAGGGCCTCCTGCAGCGCGTCCGCGTGGGCCTCCGGCACGAACACGCGGCGGATGGCGGTGCACTTCTGCCCCGTCTTCTGCGTCATGTCGGTCACGATGTTGCGCACGAACGTGTTCCACAGGTCCGAGCCCGGCTCGACGTCCGGCCCGGCCACCGCCGCGTTGAGCGAGTCGGCCTCGACCGTGACGCGCACGGACTTCGACGCGAAGCCCGGCGTGGCGCGGAGCTGGGCGCCGGTGGCGTTGCTGCCGGTGAACGCGAGGTGATCCTGGGGCCCGAGCCGGGAGAGGAGGTCGCCGGTGGAGCCGACGACGAGCTGGAAGCTGCCCTCGGGGAGGCGCCCGGACTCGACGAGCACCTGCGTCATCCGCCAGGTGAGGAGCGCGGTGGCGGTCGCGGGCTTGCTGATGATCGGGATGCCCGCGAGCAGCGCCACGGCGGCCTTCTCGAAGGTGCCCCACGCCGGGAAGTTGAAGGCGTTGATGTGCACGGCGACGCCGGTGCGCGGCACCCACACGTGCTGCCCGACGAAGCGCGGCGAGCGCGTGAGCGGGAACATGTCGCCATCGGTCAAGAAGCGGCGATCCCCCACGCGCTTCGCCAGGGACTCGCCGAACGAGGCGTAGGCCGAGAGGGTGCCGATGGCGCCGTCGACGTCGAACTTGGCGTCCCCCCGGGTGTTGCCGCCGTTCTTCTGCGCCAGGTCGAGGAGCTCCTCGCGGTGGCCGTGGAGGATTTTCGCAAGATCCTTCAGGAGCGCCGCGCGATCGGCGAAGGAGAGGGCCCGGAGGGCCGGTGCGCCTACCTCCCGCGCGTGCTGGAGCGCGGCGCCGAAGTCCGCGCCCTCGCTCGATGCTTCGGCGAGGACCTCCTCAGTCGAGGGGTCAACGAGCGATACGAAGCGACCCGATCCGGCGAACCAGCGGCCGGCGAGGTAAGACGTGAGGCGAATCATGGTGGCTCCAGCAGTCGGGCAGGGCATCTAACGTGCGCTGCGTCGAACGGCGGCCCGGGTCAGACCGGGTGGAACCCCAAGCTTCCATTCATCGAATCGTGCTTATTCCCGGGAACGGGAGGTCGTCGTGGCAAAGTCAGGAACTACATTCGCGAAACGTCAGAAGGAGATGGCCCAGCAGGAGCGAGCGCGCGACAAGGAGGCCCGCCGCGTCGAGCGGAAGGACACCAAGGAAAAGCGCACGCTCGGACCGGATGGGGAAGATCCGGACATCGCCGGCATCGTCCCCGGGCCGCAGCCCATCCCGGATGAAGACTAGCTTCTCCCGGAAGGTTCTCCCGGAAGGTCCCCTCCCCCCGGCAGAGCCCTCCCGGAAGACCCAGCCCTCACCGAAGACCAGGCCGTCCGGAAGAGCAATCCCCCGAAGACCACACTGAAGCCGCGGGCCGCCCCGCGGTTCAGACTTTTTCGGGAACCTTGCCGGGGACGTTCCCCGTGGTCCGCTGGGCCTCCTGCTCGCCGTAGGCGCGCTCGCCGGAGGCCTGCGCGCCGCTCGGGGCACCCGCCTGCTGACCCTGCGGCTGGCTCTGCTGGAACGGGCCCTGGCTGTACTGGCCCTCCAACGCCCGCTGCTGCTGACCGCCGAGCGCGATGCGCCGCGGCTGGGACTCCGCGCGCTTCGGGATCCGGATGTTCAACACGCCGTTGTCGAGGTGCGCTTCGACGTTGTTCGTGTCGGCGCCCTCCGGCAGGATGAACGTACGGTTGAAGGAACCGTAGGCGCGCTCCGCCGTGTACCAGGTGTCGCCCCGGTTCTCCTGCTCGAACTCACGCTTCCCGTTGATGCGCAGGCGGTTGCCGATGACCGTCACCTCGACGTCGTTCTCCTTGACGCCGGGGAGGTCGGCCATGAACACGAGCCCGTCCTGCGTCTCGCGCACCTCGAAGTCCGGGATGAACTGCGCCATGCGCCCGGACTCCAGGAACGCGAGGGGGTCCATCTCGAAGGAGGGTTCCCGGAAGAGATCCTGCATCCGGCGCATGGACTCGCGCACCATCCGGAACGGATCCACGTCCGCCGTGGTGGTGAGACCACCGCCACCCTGCCCCCTGCGAACCGTCAAGTCTGCCATCGCTGCCTCCATTGCCCCACGAAGGTAGGCAGGACCCCACCCGGTGCAACCGCGGCCCCGACCATGCGGCGCTCCCGACGAACCTCGGCCGCGGCGGGGAGCGTCGGTAGTAAGGGGGGAGACGTCGGCAGGGGTGTCCCGACGGGCTACCGGGACGGGTGGAGGAGCCCATGAAGCGGATCCCGCTCTATTTTTCACTCGCGGCGCTCGCGGCCTGCAACCCGAAGGGGTTGAACAGCGAAGCCGAGGCCGAGCTGGCCTACGTGGGCCTCGATCAGGCCGTGACCCGCGGGCTCGCCCTCGGCTTGCAGGGCTTCAACGCGGCGTCCAGCGCCAACATCGACCCCCAGGAGGAGGAGGGCGCGGTCTCCGGCACGATGATCATCACCGGGCAGGCCGATCAGGGCGCGTCCGTCAACAAGGGCCTGCGCCTGTTCATGGAGCTCGAGGACTACTCCGACACCCTCGGCGAGGACGACGCGGAGGACGCGCCCGATGTCCTCTACGATACGGACAGCGCCGCGCTTCCCGCGCTGACCCTCTCCCTGCGCGACATCCCCGACGGGACCCTCGAGGGCACGCTGGTCGGCACGTTCGCGATGGCGGGGATCCTCGCCGGCGGCGTCCATCTCGACCTCGCGCTCTCCGGTACGATCGAGGACGACGGCAGCGGCGGCACGGTGCGCACGCCCGGCGCCCTGCACGTGACCGGCACGGCCAGCTCGGACTACGGCGACTTCCCGGTGGACGTGACCCGGTAGTCGAGTGCCGGCGCGCGCAGTGCCGGGCAGCCGCCCGGATACACTGCCTGCGTGTGGGCTTTCGATCTCGGGACGACGAACACGGGGGTAGCCCGCTGGGATGCCGCGGCCCGACGTCCGTCGCTCCTGCCGCTCCCGGCGATCGGTCGCTCCCCGCTCGAAGGCGGCGCGCTGGAGGCGCCCCCGGTGGTGCCCTCGGCGACGCACGTGCTCGACGGGGACCTCGCGACCCGCGTCGGCGCGTGGCCGTGGGTGCGGCACTACACCTTCCTCGGGACCCAGGCGATCATCGGGCGCCCTGCCCTGGAGCGGAACGCCGCGTGGCCGAGCGCCGCGTTCGCCATCGGGTGGAAGACCGCCCTCGCACGGGAGCCCACCCGCCCGCTCGTGCGCGTCGGGGCCACGTCCTACACCGCGCGGGACGTCGCCCGCCGCTTCCTCCGGGAGCTGCTCGTGGCCGTAAAGGGTGCCACCGGCGAGCGCGTCCGCGACCTGGTCCTGACCGTGCCCGTGGGGAGCTGGGAGGCCTACCGGGCGGAGCTCGGCGCCCTCGCGGGGGACCTCGGCGTCACCCGGCTCCGGTTCCTCGACGAGCCCGTCGCGGCCGCCATCGGGTACGGCCTCGGCGTCGACCGCGAGAGGCGGGTGCTGGTGTTCGACATGGGCGGCGGCACCCTGCACGTCGCGCTGGTGCGGCTCTCGGCGCGCGGGGTGGACGCCGGGATGTGCGACGTCCTCGGCAAGCACGGGCGCGCGGTCGGCGGAGACCTCGTGGATCGCTGGATCCTGGAGGACGTCTGCGCCACCATCGGCCTGCCCGTCGGCAGCACCGAGGACGCCACCGGCGACGAGACGGAGGCCCTCTGGTGGCGCCTCATGCTGGCGGAGGCGCGCCGCGTGAAGGAGGCCGTGCACGTCGCGGAGCAGGCCACCTTCACGGTGATCGTGCCCGACGAGCTGCGCGGGCTGCGCGCCCGCCTCGGCGATCGCGCCACGAGCCTCGTCGTGACGCGCGAACGCGTGGAGAAGGTCCTGAAGGACCGCGGCCTCTACACGCTCCTCGACGAGGCCGTCGCCGCCACCCTCGCGGAGGCCGGCGTAGAGCCCGACGAGGTGCTGCTGGTCGGTGGCTCCTCGCTGCTGCCCGGCATCTACCCGAGGCTGGAGGCCCGGTTCGGGCGAGACCGCGTGCGCGCGTGGCTGCCGTTCGAGGCCGTGGTGCTCGGCGGCGCCGGCTACGCGGGCGACGCCTGGGCGCAGTCCGACTTCATCGTGCACGACTACGCGCTCGTCACCCACGACCGCGAGACCCAGGCGCCCGCCTACACCGTCGTGGTCCCGCGGGGCACCCGCTTCCCGACGGCCCCGGATCTCTGGCGCCGCCAGCTCGTGCCGACCTGCGCGCTCGGCGAGCCCGAGTCCCTCTTCAAGCTCGTCGTCTACGAGATCGGCGGCCACGGCGGGGACGCGCGGCGCTTCGGCTGGGACGCCGGCGGCGCCCTGCACGTCCTGCACGACGGCGACCGCATCGTCGTGCCGCTCAACGCCGCGAACCCCACGCTGGGGACGCTCGATCCGCCCCATCCGCCGAGCGACAAGCGGCCTCGGCTGGAGGTGAGCTTCGGCGTGAACGCGAACCGCTGGTTGTGCGCGACGGTGGTGGATCTCCGGTCGAAGAAGCGGCTGTTGCGGGATCAACCCGTGGTGCGGTTGTTGTGACCGACGTCCCGACGTTCCTCCTCGTCGCCGGGCTGGTCTACCTCGGCGTCATCGGGGCCATCGTGTCGGGGTTCCTCACCCCGGTCCGCGAGGGCAAGTTCCTCGAGATCGCCCACGAGCTCGGCTTCGTGGTGGACGGCAAGGTGCTGCGGGGCACCTGGAGCGGCGTGCCGGTCACGATCGAACGGCAGGGCCGCTCGATCGCCGTCTACGCGCCGGCGCCCGCGGACGTCTGGATCGGGGGGTCGCGCGCGGCGTGGGGCCAGCAGGGGGAGCGGTTCCGTTCCGGGGACGGCCCGCTCGACGAGGGCACGCTGTTCTACGGCCCGCACGACCGCCTGGTGGCGGCGCTCGACGGTGCCACGCGGGTGCAGGTGCGCGAGCTGCTCTCGACCCACTTCGGCGCCGCCGTGGCGAGCGGCCGGGTGTGCCGCCCGCTCAAACCGGTCGAGCTCCACTCGGGCACGATCGCCCTCGTCCTGAACACCGTCACGGAGCTCTCCCGGGCGCTCCAGGTGGCGCCGGAGGCCGCGCGGCTCGCGGGCATCGCGCGCACCGACCTCTACGCGGGGGTGCGTCGCAACGCCCTCGACGTGCTGGCCCGCCTCCACCCGCACGACGTGGGCCCTGTCGCGGAGGCCCTCCTCGACGATCGCGATCTCGCCGTGCGCATCGAAGCGGCGCGGCTCGCGGGCGACGTGGGGACGAGGCACCTCGCCGCCGGCGACCCCGACGATCTCGACGCCGCCGTGCACGCGGACCCCAAGGGGATGCCGCTCCGGCTCGCCGTGCTCGGCGAGGCCACGCTCCTCGAGCTGCTGGAGACCGCCCACCGCCTGGGCCGGAGCGCCGTCGCGGAAGCGCTCGGGCGGGTCGGGACCGTCCACGCCGTCGAGCCGCTGCTCGCCGCCGGCTTCGTGACCGAGGCGCGCGCGATCCAGGCACGCCTCGGCGAGGTGGAGGCGGGGCGCCTGTCCCTCTCCGACGCCGAGGGGGGTCAGCTCGCGCTGGCCGCGGAGGCCGGCCGGCTCGCCGTCGTCCCGGACCGATAGACAGGCCGTGCGCTAGCCGGCCTGGCTACCCGAGCTCGATCCACCACGTCGTGACGAGGAAGCGCTCGATCTCCCAGCCGCGCGCCCGCATCTCCTCGGTGCCGTCGCGCTCGTCGAGGCGCTCGACGCGCGCACCCGCCCACAACGCGCGGACCTCCGCTTCCGGGACCGCGTGCGGCGGGCCGGCCCGGCGGGCCTGGTCGTAGTCGAAGGCCTCGAGCATCACGATGGTGCCCGGCGCCACCAACGCCCGCAGCATCGCGACGTACCGGGCGCGGCGCTCCGGATCGAGCGCCACGAGCGCGGCGCGGTCCCAGACGCGGTCCACCGCGCCCGCGAGGTCGGGGGTGAGCGCGAACACGTCCCCCTCGAGCACGGTCAGCCCGGGGCTCTGCCACGCGCGGAACGGCCCCGCCGGCGCCACGGTCGGCGCGCGCCCCTCGCGCTCGTGCAACGCGACGATCGCCTTCTCGGAGAGCTCGACGCCCACGACCTCGTGGCCGCGCGCGGTCAGCCACGCGAGGTCGAGCGTCTTGCCGCAGAGCGGCACGAGGACCCGGTGCGGCCCGCCGCCCAGGAACCGCGCCTCGTGCAGCGGGAGCGCCGGATGCACGGCGTCGCTGTGGAAGGCCGTGCGCCCCTCTTCCCACGCCGTGAGCCAGAACTTCGGATCCATTCAGCCGTCCTCCCCGAGCTGCGCCACCCATGTCATCCCAAACCGTCGGGCCACCCACGGCCCCCACCCCTCCGGCAGCGCGGTGTCGCCGCGGACGAGGAGCTCCAGACGCGCCACATTGACCGACTCGCCGGGGCCGACCTGCAGCCGCACGAGGGCGTCGCGGTCCTCGAGCCGCAGCGCCACCGCGCGCGGCGCCACCGTCACGACGCCGCGCCCGCCGTACCGCTCCCCGGCGATGTGCACGGTGCGCCGCCCGTCGGGCCCGTCCGCGCCCGCGAGCCCCTCGGGACCCACGATCCGCCCCCAGGCGTCCTCGTAGGCGAGCGCCACCGGCACGTCGAACCGCAGCCATCGCACCGGGCCCGCCGCGGCCAACGCCCACTCGAGCGCCGCGAGCGCGAGCGCCCACCCCGCCGCGAAGTCCGGGTCCTCCACGTCGGCGCCGCCGTGCTCCTCGACGACCCCGGTGCGGCCCGCGAGGTCGAACCGCGCGCGGATCCCCTCCCCCTCCCACACGACGGCGTCCCCATCGGCGTGGATCGCGAGCGTGGGCCCGTCGAGGCCCGGCGAGAGGTCCCCGTCGGCGAGGGTGGCGTCGGGGTCCCACCACCGGCGCAGCTCGGCGGCCTCGGTGAGGGCGGCGCGGAGGCGCTCGGGCGGACCGGCGGGGAGGAGGAGGCGCATGGAGCGGGAAGGTAAACCGTCGGGAGCGCGGCCGCCGCGAAGACGGCCGACCGAGGGGTCAAGCCACCGGACCGACCGCCTCGGCGCCAAGGCGCCTGGGCGCATGATGGGGTCAGCATGATGGGGTCAGACCCTGCACTTTGATCCTTGGGGTACCACATGATGGGGTCAGACCCTGCACTTTGATCCTTGGGGGTACGCTCGAATTATAGACGTTCACCCGTTCCAGGTGTCAAACTGCAGGGTCTGACCCCTCCGGGGAGACCCCTCCGGGGAGACCCCTCCGGGGAGACCCCTCCGGGGAGACCCCTCCGGGGAGACCCCTCCGGGGAGACCCCTCCGGGGAGACCCCTCCGGGGAGACCCCTCC
>JAUXTN010000233.1 GCA_030684355.1 Pseudomonadota bacterium | reverse complement strand
GCAGTGATTAATGAAAGCGATTTTCTTAGCCTTGGGAAATTTGTCATGGCTGAGAATGGCAATATTCAACGAGGGGCGTTTAAAGTTATCCACAGGCTATAAGTTGATTTTTAATGTCCTAGAAAGACCCTTGTTTCACATTGAGCAAAGAACATGATCAGATCCAAAATTTTATCTGATTTACCCTTATCGAGCCGTGTCCAACCAAGCTGGCGATGAGCGTCACTTCGATCGTCTGAAAGACTAAACGAACAACCTGCTTTGTCTAGTTTATAATGGAGTTTAGAATTCTCAAGGGTTGTAGTTAATTCACGATAGCTTACAAGTTCTTCGGCCTGTAATTTATATCTAGATTCGTGAAGCCCCTTGAACTCAAATAATGTATCAAAAAACAGTATTTCTTCTTCACTGTCTTCTTCGGCGTATTCATTTATTTTTGGTTCAGAAACAATGGATGGATGTGAGAAGATCCTCTTAATTCGCCAAAGTAAATTTATTCTACGGTGTCTAAGACGAGTGCTCACCCATTTCCTCTCATCAAAATCCTCTGGCATTTCTTGATATGCAGACCAACCAGGGCCGCTAGTTGGTTCTTCTGCGAAGCTATTTTTACTCATGTAAGAAAGGTACAGAAAACGGGAGTTACTCGGAGTTGAAGATTTCTGGGTATCTATTACGGAGAGTAATTACAACCCAAAAATTTTATTGCTGAACTAAATGACCGTCTGAGTTCATCTGTGCAGGCGTAACTCGATCTACTAGGTTGAAAGGAATCGCTCCATAGATGTGCGGATACATCTGTCCATTGCCACCATCTTCAATACGTACCTCGAGGCCACTCTTTTCTAACTTTTCAATATCTAAATGCAGAACAACAAGCTCATCGGTGCATCCAGCGAAAACGAATCCCGCAACTTCTTCCAATTGATTTGGAAATGAACCGTGGATGAATCCATTGACTTCTGTAGTGTGACGAGTAATGAAGTAGTGAGTGAATCTTCCAATCTTATAAATCTCAACCGTTAGACGTAAATCCTGTATGAATTTGTCGCATTTTGAATCTGCATTGACCTTGACAGCCCCTTTACCTTGAGTTCGAAGAATATATTTGGATATGTGAGCATCATGAATTTGAATGTGACACTTGGTTAAAGGTGGCGTTGCACCTGTTGCCAAGGCCGGTGTTACTGAAACGATTAGCTGCGTGATGATGGCGAATATCGCGAATATGAGTTTGGTTGAAGGATTTATTAATGGCATACCGCAAGGATGACAAGAAGTCGTGACAAGACTTGAAAGTTATCCACAAGGCTGATTGAGCGAGCGGAGGATGTCCGAACTAAAAGATTTTCTGTATCAGGCAGGGGTTCCAGGTAAATCAGCGAATAGAACTGTGTGTGCTTTAATCAACGAGCGGAGGATGAGGGATTTGGATCCTCGAGACATTCATCTACGCGTTCGAGGCGCGCGCACTCGGCCGCTATGCGAATCCTCCGTGGGAATCATACGT
>JAUXTN010000208.1 GCA_030684355.1 Pseudomonadota bacterium | reverse complement strand
CGGGCGGACCGAGCCCAACGGGCGAGCCCGTCGGGGACCGACCCGGCGTCCGCGCCGGGTCGCGCCCCGTTTCGGTCGCGCGACGTGTACCAGGACAGGATGGTGGCGGCTGGAGCTCCGATGGATGCCGTCTTCTTCCGGCAGCGCACGGACGCGCTCGCCGCGCCCATCGGCACCGCGCCCCGGCCCCGGCCAGACCCACGGGCACGGTCCCCCGCCGGCAAGACCGGCTAGGTTGCGCGTCCCATGGCCCTCCCCACCCCCGACCTCCTCGCCCGCATCGGCAACACCCCGCTCGTGCCGCTGCGGAACATCGGGCGCGGGCTGCCGGTGCCCGTGCTCGTGAAGTGCGAGCACCTGAATCCCGGCGGTAGCATCAAGGACCGCATCGCGGTCGCGATCGTCGACGATGCCGAGCAGACGGGCGTCCTGGCGCCGGGGAGCACGCTCGTCGAGGCGACGGCGGGGAACACGGGCGTCGGGCTCGCCCTGGTGGCGGCAGTGCGGGGCTACCGGCTCGTGTGCGTGATGCCGGAGAAGATGTCCGTCGACAAGCGCGTCGCGCTCGCGGCGCTGGGCGCGCGCGTGATCGTGACGCCGAACGCGCCGCCGTCGGACCCCGCGAACTTCCGGAACGTGGCGGCGCGGCTCGCCGTGGAGCACGGGTGGTTCCTCACGGACCAGTTCCGGAACCCCGCCAACGTCCACGCGCACCGGACGACGACCGGGCCGGAGATCCTGGCGCAGACGGGCGGGCGTGTCGGCGCGTTCGTGGCCGGTGCGGGCACGGGCGGGACGCTGACCGGGGTGGGCTACTGCCTCGCGGAGGCCGGGATCCAGGCGCGCCTCGTGCTGGCGGACCCCGTGGGGTCGGGCCTCGCGGACTGGGTGGAGACGGGCGCGCTCGGGCCCGACGGGAGCTACGCCGTGGAGGGGATCGGCGGCAGCGAGGTGCCCGCGAACCTGCACCGGGCGCTGATCACCGAGGCGGAGCGCGTCACCGACGCCGAGAGCTTCGCGATGGTGCGCCGGCTCGTGCGCGAGGAGGGGCTGCTCGTGGGTGGCTCGTCCGGCACGAACGTCGTGGCGGCGTTGCGGGTGGCGGCGCGCGGGGGCCTGGACGGGCCGGTGGTGACGGTGTTGCCGGACAGCTGGGATCGCTACCGTGCCAAGCCGTGGATGGCGGGGTGGGAGCCGGCGGCGTAGCGCCCGACCCCGCCGACCGGGCGGCCGCGGGGGGAAGGAGGGTCGGAGCGGCGGCCGGGGCTTGCGTCCGGGGCCGCGGCGTGGTGAACTACCTCGCATGAATTTCCAGAACTTCTTCATGATCGGGGCCGGCGTGTTCACCGTCACCGCGGCGGCCATGGACTGGGAGTGGTTCATGAACCATCGTAAGGCGCAGTTCTTCGTGCGCATCTTCGGCCGGCTCGGCGCGCGGGTGTTCTACGGGGCGTTGGGAGCCTTCCTGCTCGTGATCGGCATGATGGTCCGGGAGTGACGCTCCGGCGCGGCCTGCGCTGGGCCGCGCTGCTGCTCGCGACGGGCGCGCTGTCTGCCAACGGGGTGGTGTACGCGCACGCGTGGCGGTTCACGCACTTCGTCCCCGCGGGGACCCGGACGGCCAACCCCGAGACGCTGTCCCGCGCCGAGCGGATCGCCGTCCTCCTCCGCGGGGTCGAGGTGCCGAGGCCCACGCTGCGGCGCGCGCCTGACGCCGCGTTGCACGCCGAGGAGGTGCAGGTCGGGCCGATCGCCACCTGGGTGATCCCGCGCGTCGAGACGGATCGCCCGGCCGACGCGCTCGGCGCGCGCCCCGGCGACACCGTGCTCCTCTTCCATGGCTACGGCGGCTCCCGCTCCGACCTGCTCCCCGAGGCCACGTCCTTCCACGAGCGCGGGCTCACCGCGGTGCTCGTCGACTTCCCCGGCAGCGGCGGCTCCGACGGAGACGTGACGACCCTCGGGTGGCACGAGGCCGACGTGGTGCGCGACATCGCCGCCCGCTTCCGCCCCGCGCCCGGCGGCCGGCTCGTGCTCTACGGGAAGTCGATGGGCGCGGCCGCGATCCTCCGCGCGGTGGGCGTCTTGGGGGTCTCGGCCGACCGCCTCGTCCTGGAGAACCCCTTCGACCGCCTCGTGACCACCGTCGGCCACCGCTTCGAGGCGATGGGCCTCCCCGCGTTCCCGGGCGCGGAGCTGCTCGTGTTCTGGGGCGGCGTGCAGCACGGCTTCGACGGCTTCGCGCACGACCCCGTGGACTACGCGCGCGGCGTGACGGTGCCGACGCTCCTGATGGTCGGCGAGGGGGACGATCGGGCGCATCCCGCCGAGGTCGCCGCGATCGAAGCCGCGCTCGCGGGGCCCCGGTACCCGATGGTGGTGTTCCCGGGCGCGGGGCACGCGGGGCTCTGGGGGGCGGACCGCGCGCGGTGGGAGCACGAGGTGGAGGGGGCGCTCTACGCCATCGAGGCGCCGTCGCGCGAGCCGGCCGAGGTCGAGCGGGACCCGGATGCGTGTCGCGATGCAGGTGCGCTCCTGGCGCGCCGGGCGGCCCTCCCGCTCGCCACGTTGGCGGCGCGGTGGGGCGACGGGGCCGACCCGCCCGTTCGGCACGAGGGGGCCGACCTCACCGTGCAGACCCGCGTGCTGGCGTCGGTGTCGCCTACGCCGGCGGAGCGGATCCTCCTCGTGGAGTGCGTGCTGGCCGACGCGGAGGCCGGCGGGCGGCAGGCGGGGAGCGCCCAGCACCTCCTGGGCGTGGGTGCCGACGGGCTCCTCTGGAGCGAAGAGGTCGGGTTGCAGGTGTGTTGTGGGGTCGAGTGGTGGTCCGAGGCGAGGCTCACCTGGGCGCCCGACTTCCCGGCGGGGGTCGGCTCGGTACGGCTGCGCGGGACGATCGACGGATCGGGCGACCAGGAGGGGTACGGGGGGACGGCGTCGCGTTGGGCGACGCCGTCGGCGGGGATCGCTGGGCCGGCCGAGGGGCGTGCTGCTCCGCCGCTCTCGCCCTCCGCGGGCATGGGCGTGCCCTGCGCGTACCACCGCGCGATGCCGATGGGCGCGTTCGCCCTGGAGGACGGCGCGTCCGATGTCGGACCGGAGCGCGCGCGTGTTCGGACGACCGTGGCGGTGGAGGGAGACGCCCTCGTCCTCACCGAGCGGTGGACGCCGGCCGAGGCGGGCCGGGCCGAGTCGTGGCGCCGCAGCGTGGCCTGGGACCGCGCCGCCGGGCGCTTCGTGGCACCGTGCCCTGCGGGCCTGCCACCGGGGGCGTGGCCCGACGAACCGGCGCCGTGAACGTCGCCGCCGGAGTGGTGACCGCGCTCCGCTCCGGCTACGTGCCGACGCCATGCGTCTCCTCGCCCTCTCCGCGCTCGCCCTCCTCGGGTGCAAGGACTACGAGGCCTTGTGCGCCGCCGACGACCCCTCGGTCACCGCCGCCACCTGCTGGCGGGAGGGGTGGCGCGACGGCTACGTCGAGGGGGAGACCGACGCCTACGACCTGGCCTTCGACGACGGCTACGCCGCCTGCCTGGAGGACTACGATGCGCTGTAGGGGGCTCGCGCTGGCCCTTGTCCTGCTCGCGGGCTGCCGCCAGAAGTCCCAAGCCGAGTTGGATTGCCTCGCCGACGCGGCGTCGATGAGCCCCTCGCTCTGCTACGCCCGGGCCCGCGCCGCGGCCTACGTGTACGGCGCCGACTACGGGGATCGGACCGGCTACGACGCCGGCTACGAGCAGTGTGAGGCGGACCGGGACACGGGGGACTCGGGGGATACCGGAGATACCGGGGGGCGGTAGGCGGGGGTTTCTGGATGGTCGGGGGCCGCGGGCGTGTGCTCTCCGTCGATTCTCGCGGGGAGTCGTGGGGGCGTCGGGATTTGCGTGGGGCCGCGGCTCGCCGGGGCACTTGCCTGGCGTAGCCGTCCCGCCGCCACGCCTCCCTCACCCGGGGAGTGTCTCCAGCAGCAGCACCCAACTGCCCGGCCCGCGCTCGTAGAGGAGCGCCCGGTCGGGCCCGGTGAGATCGAGCAGCGGCGCCCAGGCGGGCTCGACCAGCGTGGCGTTGCCGCGGACGAGCTCGGGCGCGTAGAGGTCGAGCTCCACGTAGGCCTCGCCGCCCTTCGCGCGGGCGGCGGCGCCGTAGCTGTAGTCGACGAGGCCCTCCTTCGGGAAGACGTCGTTGTGCACGGCGCCGCCGTACAACACGATGGTGGCGTCGGGGGTGTCGAGGCCGCGCTGCGCGTAGTCGCCGAGCTTGCCGGTGAGGAGCCGCAGGAGCCGATCGTAGGCGATTTCGCCGCCGGGGTCCGAGAGGGTGGCGTACTCGGCGCAGGAGATGGCGAGGTCGTGGGGGCGCACCTGCAGCGCCACGGCGGCCTCGACCAGCAGCACCAGCTCGCTCTTCGTGGCCTCGGGGCGCTTCGTCTCGGTCTCCACCTGCGCGACGACCTGCTCCGCTTGCTCGCCGCACGTGCCGTCGACGCGCCAGGTCTCGATGACGAGGTCGCTCGTGGTGGGCGCGAGGACCGGCAGCAGCGTGTTGGTGAACCGGGCGAGCGTGGTCGGCCCGGCCGGGCCGCCGGTCGTGGCGTGCACCTCGCCGATGCCGATGATCCGGGGCCTGGCCTCCAGCACGAACGCGACGGCGGCGGCGGCGGAGGGGAAGACGCGGTGGGCGGGGAGGGGGGCCGTGATCGGGGGGGCTGCAGCGGTGGGGTCCCCCACGTCAGGGCTCGCTGCCGTGGTGGGCTCCGCGCGGTCGAGCAGCCCGGCGCAGGCGGAGAGGAGCGCGATCAGCAGGGGTTCCTCCGGGGCAGAGCGGAAGAGACACCCTAATCGGGGGGCGGTTCCACCGGGGCCGTCGGCTGCGAGGGGCCCGGGATCGAGGGGCGTGGGGTGCGGGGGCGCTTGGGTGGGAGTGGCGGTTGGGACTCGTGCGCGGGGGGCGACCGGGGCGGACCGGGCTTCGGTGCGAGCGGCGGTGCCGACTGGCGCGCGGGGGGCGGCCGCGGCGGACCGGGCCTTGGTGCGAGCGGCGGTGCTGACTGGCGCGCGGGGGACGGCCGAGGCGGACCGGCGCTCGGTGTGCGAGCGTCGGTCCTGAGACTGGCGCGTGCGGGGGACGGCCGGGGCGAACCGGGCTTCGGCGCGAGCGGCGGTGCTGACTGGCACGCGGGGGACGGCCGAGGCGGACCGGCGCTCGGTGTGCGAGCGTCGGTCCTGAGACTGGCGCGTGCGGGGGCCTCCGGGGCGATGGGCGCCTGGGTCCGAGGCGTCGGTCCGGAGTGGCGGGTTTCAACCGTCCGAACTCGGGGGGTAACGTGCCATCCCGCGAGTTCGGACGCTATATCCGTCCGAACTCGGGGGGTAACGTGCCATCCCGCGAGTTCGGACGCTATGTCCGTCCGAACTCGGGGGGTAACGGCCTATCCCGCGAGTTCGGACGCTATATCCGTCCGAACTCGGGGGGTAACGGCCTATCCCGCGAGTTCGGACGCTATATCCGTCTGAACTCGGGGGGTAACGTGCCATCCCGCGAGTTCGGACGGTCCGTCCGTCCTGAGCCGGGGTAACGGCCGACGCCCGCGGGGTGTGGATCCGCGTGATGGATGCTACCGCGCTCGTCGATTGCTTGGGAGCGAAGGCCCGGGGGCCGATTCTGGTGAGGCCGTGGGTCGTCGGATGCGCAGTCCACGCGAAAGACCGATCTCGGACGCGCAGCCCCGTCGAAAGACCGCGGAGCCCATGATCTCGGCGCTCGCCACGGTGGGGACCAGCGCCCCGGGCGCGCCGCCCCCGAAAAACAGGCGTTTGCCTGTCGAGCCACGCGATGCACGGGCCGTCCGATGCGCGGGTTGGAGACCGCGGTCCTTCGAGGGGGCTGCGCAGCAACAAGCGGTCTTTCGACCCGACTCCGCCGGATCGGGCACTGGCCATACCCGACCGCTCGCGGACACATCGGCATCCACCCCGTACTCGACGAGGCGGAACCCGAGGCGGGCGGCCCGGGGGAGAGGACGCCCGTTCGGCGAGTCCGTGCGGTCGCCACGGCTCGGTCCTGAATCGGATGTCACAGGCTGCCGCGCTGCGACGGCCCTGATGACGGCCGCAACGCTCTCGGCGCCGCGCGCGCCACCCAAGCTGCCATCGGCCGACAGCGACCTGGGCGGCCGAACCGGAGCGCCGCGGCCCGTCGCCACGTCAATGTCGTCAACGGGGTGCGGCAGGCGACCGGAGAGCGGGCGGCCCTGCCGCCCGGCTCGGCGGCTCCACCCGCCTCGGGTGGAGCCGCCAGCCGAGCGCGATAGCGCGAGCTCGGAGGGTGCCGACGGCGGCCCTGCCGCCGGGCCGCCCGGTGGGTCGATTCGATCCGCCGCCGTGGGAGCCCCCCGAAGCCACGACCGCCCCGCCGCCGGGTTTGGAAGCGCGCTCGGCTGCAGCCCGCCGATGACGGCCGAGGAGTACCGCACCCTACGCCCCCGCGCACCCTACGCCCCCGCGCACCCACGCTGCCGCCCCCCCCCGCCCCCGCGCACCCTACGCTCCCGCCCCCCCGTGCCCTCCGCTGGACGGGGGCGCCCCACCCGCCCCGCCGCCGCCGTCGTCGGCGCTGCCCTCGGGCGCCGCTCCACTCGCGCCGCCGCCACCCGAACGGTAGGGCGGGAGCACCGGGCTCTCGGCCGCGAGCAGGAACGGCGCCGCCGAGAGCTCGTTGAACTTGAACTCGCTCTTCGCGGTGTCGATGGTCTCGCCCGACGGGATGCCGATGCGCGCGTTGCACAGGATGTCGCCGCTGCCGAGCACCCACTTGGCGAGCTCGATCTCGGCCCACGTGCCGTCGATGAACAGCACCTTGTAGTCGAGCGACGCCGAGAGCGAGGCCGACACCTCGGCCTGGAGCTTCGCCGGGATGTCGATGGACCCCTGCCAGTCGCCCCAGGTGTTGTTGCGCGGGTTGCCGACGCGCGTGGCCGTGCCGGTCACGCCGATGCTGGAGCTGCCCGTGGCCGCGATCGCCGCGTTGAGGTTGCCGGTGACCGACGCGACGTTGGCCACGCCCGCGCCGATCCCGCCCTTGATCTCGCCCTTCGCGAAGGCGGCGAGCGAGAGGTTTCCGGCGATGCTGACCGTGTCGCGCACGGACCCGTCGGTGGCCCCCATGGGCACGTCGTTCGTGCTGCTGCTGGCAGAGAAGGAGAGGTTGCCGCTGGCGGTCATGCCGGTGCCGACGTTCACGCCCGCGGTCGCGACGAGGCCCGGGGCGAGCTGGGTCTGGAACGACTTGTCGACCTTCTTGGCCTCCCACTCGGCCTTGGCCGACTTGCTGCCGCCGATGACCGCGCCGCTGTCGGAGAGCCCGACCGTGAACGGCATGCCGCCGAAGGTGAACTTCATCGGGCTGCCGGTCCACGAGGAGGGGTCGAGGGAGTCCTCCGCCTGCGGGCCGTCCGCGTACCCGGTGCCCGACCCGCCGCCCTGGCCCCCGTGGCCGTCCGCGGTCGGCCCCGCCCCCTCCGCGCCGCCGCCGCCCCACATGTCGTCCCACCAGGAACCTTCGGACGCCGCGAGGTCCTTCTCCTCCTCGTCGGCCCAGAGCTCGTCCCACCACGATTGCTCTTCGGCGGGCGCGGGCGCGTAGCCGGGCGCGTCCTCGGCTTCGGCGTAGGGGCCGTAGGCGGGGGCTTCCTCCTCCGCGTAGGGGCCGTAGGCGGGGGCTTCGTGCTCCGCGTAGGGGCCGTAGGCGGGCGTCTCCTGGGCTTCGTAGCCGCCGCTGTCGTAGCTCGGGGCCGCCTCCTCCGCGTACGGGCCGTAGGCGGGCGTCTCCTGGGCTTCGTAGCCGCCGCTGTCGTAGCTCGGGGCCGCCTCGGCGTACCCGCCGCCGGAGCTGGCACCGCTGTCGTCCTCGGACTGCGCGCAGCTCCCCGACGCCACGTCGGAGCCCGACGAGGACTGCGCCTCCTCGTCATCCCACCACCAGCCGTGCACCTCGCCCGCCGGGGCCGCGGCGATGGCCCCCGCGGGCTGCCCCGCCGCGACGCGCCGCGCGATCGCCTCCGCTTCCGACTCGGCCCCCGCGCCCTTCTCGCTCGCGGACCCGTCCGTGCGCCCACCGCCCGCGCGCCGCGCCTGCACCACGTGGACGAGCTCGTGCGCGACCTCCTCCTTCGTGGGCGAGGGCCCGGCGAACGCCACGCGGTCGCCCGACGCGGCGGCATGCGCCCCGAGCCCGCCCATCGCGGCGCCCCGGCCGAGGTGCGCCCGCACGTCGGAGAAGTCCTCCCCAAAGGCCGCTTCCATCTCGTCGACGAAGGGGAGGGGAGCGCCCCCGCCGGCCTTCGCGGCGCCGAACGCGGCCCGCGCACCGAACCCGCCGCCCATCGCGTCGCCAGCGCCACCCGCCGCCTTGGCTGCGAGGAGCTCCTGCACGCCGGCGTTCCCGAGGCGGCCCTGCGCGCGCGCCGCCCACTCCGGGCTCCGCTTCGCGGCGGGCGCCTCGGGTGCCACGCGGGGGCCGGACGGGCTCGGCGCGGACCGGGGGACGAGAGGTGCGTGACGTTGGGTGGCCATGGGAGCTCCAGGGGCCGGAGCCCCGCGCCGGCCTGGAGCAAGCGGCGTGCCGCGCGGGGCACCGCCACGATCACGTGGGGACAGGCCTCCTGGGCGTGCCTACCCGCTCGCGCGAACGCGCGCGCATTGGTCGAGATGCGCGCGCATTGGATACGCGATCGGGACCGACGTCTGGCCAGGCCGCCCATCGCACGGCCTGGGTGTCGTTTTCGTCCCCGCCGCGTTCGGCAACCCGCCGGGAAGATCGACTACGGCAGCGCCGGGTAGTCCGTGTAGCCCTTCTCCCCGCCGGTGTAGAACGTCGCGAAGTCGGGCGCGTTGAGCGGGGCGCCCTCGGCGAAGCGGCGCGGCAGGTCGGGGTTGGCCAGGAAGGGCACGCCGTACGCCACGAGATCGGCCTCGCCCGACGCGATGGCGGCGTTGCCCGTCTCGGCGTCGAACCCGCCGTTGACGATGTACGCCCCCTTGAAGCGCGCGCGGAGGAGCGGGGTGAACCGCTTCGGGCTCGCCGCCGGGTCGATCACGTGGAGGTAGCCGAGGTTGCGGATGGAGAGCGCCTCGGCCGCGGCGCCGAAGAGCGCGTCCGGATCGCTGTCCGCCATCTCGTTGAACGCGCCGCCCGGCGAGAGCCGCACGCCCACCCGCGACGCGGGGAACACGCGGGTCACGCCGTCCACGACCTCGAGGAGGAACCGCAGCCGGTTCGGGATCGAGCCGCCGTAGGCGTCGGTGCGGTGGTTGGTGCCGTCGCGCAGGAACTGGTCGATGAGGTAGCCGTTCGCGCCGTGGATCTCGACGCCGTCGAAGCCCGCCGCGAGCGCCACGCGCGCACCCTGGACGTACTGGGAGACCACGCCCCGGATCTCGTCCGTCTCGAGGGCGCGCGGCGTCGAGAAGGGGACCTGCCCCTCGCTCGTCCACGTGAGCCCGGTGAGCCCGATCCCGGACGCCGACACCGGCGCCTTCCCGCCGGGCTGGAACGACGTGTGCGACACGCGGCCCACGTGCCAGAGCTGCGCGTAGATGACGCCACCGACGGCGTGCACGGCCTCGACCACCTGGCGCCAGCCGGCCTCCTGCTCGGGGCTGTAGATGCCGGGCGTCGCGACGTAGCCCTGGCCCTCGGGCGCCACCTGGGTGGCCTCCGTGATGAGCAGGCCCGCAGAAGCGCGCTGCGCGTAGTAGGTCGCGGTGAGCTCGGTGACGACGTTTCCGGCGCCGGCGCGGGAGCGCGTCATCGGCGCGAGGACGATGCGGTTGCGGAGCTCGATACCGGCGAGGTCGAAGGGAGTGAGCAGCGGCTGGGTGGACATGGGGCTCCTGGTGGCGCTTCTGAAAGGGAAGCGACTTGCGGCAAGGAGGTACCGCCGGGCCTTCCGATCGTCAAGTCACTTCCTAAAGAGAAGCGGTCGTGGTTGCAGCGGCGCGGGTTCGCGCGTACTTTGTGCGCCTGCCCTTTACAGACGGAGGCAGCGATGGCATCTGCCCCCCCGGCGATGCGCGGCGGCGGGCGATGCGAGGCGTTCCGCGCGGCGATGGACGTGCTCGGAAAGCCCTGGAACGGTCTGCTCCTGAAGGAGCTGGAGGCCGGTGCGCTGCGCTTCTCGGTGCTCGCGGAGCGCATGGCGCCCATCGGCGACCGCATGTTGTCCTGCCGGCTCAAGGAGCTCGAAGCCGCGGGGCTCGTCTCGCGTGAGGTCGACCCCGGGCCGCCCGTGCGCGTCTCGTACGCGCTCACGGAGGTCGGGCGCGGCATCGGCGAGGTCACGCGCGCGGTCGAGGGCTGGGGCGCGCAGGTGTTGGCCGTGCGCGGCGAGGCGTACGGCGGCGGCGTGTGCCCCGAGGCGGCGGCGGCCTGCGACGGCGGTGGTGTCGAGGTTTCGGAAGGCGAGGCCTGCCCGCTGGAGCGGGGCGCCGGGGACTGACTGGAGGGCTGGCTCCTCTGGGCGCGTCCTCCGCGCGGACGCGGAGGCCGGTCCCTTGCGGGCGCGGCCTTCGGCCTTGGTCCGCCCGCGCAGGGCGCGGTCGGGACCGTCCGCGGCGGCGGGCCGCCCTTCAGGCACCTCGCGCGGGGAGCGTGGCGAGGGGCTTCGGCGCGAGCAGGGGGCGGTGGTGGGGCCGCGGCGGCGGGCCGGGCGGCGCGTCGGGCTTCGGCGGCGCGTCGGGCTTCGGCGCGAGCAGGGGGCGGTGG
>JAUXTN010000202.1 GCA_030684355.1 Pseudomonadota bacterium | reverse complement strand
CCGCCGCCATTCCGAGCCCCGGCTCCACCCGCCCGCCGCCGCCCCGCCACAATCCCAAGCCCCGCCGCCGCCTCCAAAAGGGTTCCACCCCGCCCCACGGCCCCACACCCGGCGGACGGAGCCCACCACCAAGGGGGGGCGTTGCGGGGGGGCTTGCCCCCCTGCCCCATGAAAAGATCCAGCTTCCGTTTCACCCCGGCCCCGGTCCCGGTTCTCTCTGGACGCAACCCCGAAGGAGACCCCCCCATGCGCTCGTTCCTCGCCCTCGCCCTCCTCTCCGCCTGTGGCTCGTTCGACGCGGGCAGCCCGTACCACGAGGACCTCCTCCCGCAGGAGGACCGCGTGCGCATCAACCTCCCGGTCGCCGAGGCCGCCGCGAAGGGCGCCGAGACCGGCGAGTGGGCGCGCTACTACGTCGTCACCCGCGGCGTCACCGAGCACGTCAACGGCCTCATCGCGTTCGTGCTCGGTACGGTCGGCTACGTCACGACGCTGGAGCCGCAGTGGTCCGACACCGACAGCCGGCAGGCGGTGTGGGGGCCCTACAGCGACTCCGGGCTCGACCCCGTCGAGACGGGCCTCTGGGTGCGCGAGGAGGACGACGGTTCCTTCAGTTGGGCGATCTTCCAGCTCCCGAAGGGCGGGGACATCGACACGGAGTCGACGGTGATCGTCACGGGCCTCGTCGACGCGGGGTCGACCCGCGAGGACGCGTCGGGCGTCTTCCAGGTCGACTTCACCACCGCCTCGGAGCTCGACCCCGGCGTGCGCCTCGCGGGCACCTTCTCCGTCGAGTACACCTACGACGCCGCCGGCGGGAACGCGGTGGCGGGGTTCGAGGACTACGGCGCGGTCGACGGGGAGCGTATCAACGCGCTGTACGCCTACTCGCAGGACGGAGGGGGCGCGGGCACGATGGACCTCGCGTGGCTCGAGGACGTGAACGCCACCGGGGTCGACGAGATCCTCGCGATGCGGTCGCGCTGGGAGAGCACCGGGGACGGCCGCTCCGACGCCGTCGTGACCGGCGGGGACCTCGGCGCGGAGGCCGTCTACGCGTCGGAGTGCTGGGGCGCGGACTTCGTCACCAGCTACTGGACCGACACCATCGGCCTCTATGAAACCGTGGGCGAGGCCGGCGCGTGTGTCTATGCCGAGTCCGAGCTTCCCTCGGAAGCCAGCTTCAGCCTCGCGGAGTAACGGCGTCGTAGCCGCCGGGGCCGCCGCTCGCGCCCCGCGCGCGGCCACCTCGATCCCGTGCGAGAATGCCCCGTCCGGAGGGTCCCCATGCGCCACGTTCCGCTCGTCCTCCTCGTGACCGCGCTCGCCGGGTGCCCGCCCGCCGAGCCGGAGGTCGTGGTCGAGCCCCCCGACGAGCCGGCGCCCTACATCTTCGAGGAGGAGGCCCCGCCGGTGCCGGAGCTCGCGGCCGCCGACCTGGAGGTGGCCATCGAGAGCGCCGTCGCGTTGTCGCTGACGCTCAACGCCGCGCCGATCTTCCCGGCGTACACCACCGCGATGGTGGGCGCGGAGCCGTCGTGCCCGGCCTGGTACGACTACCAGGGCAGCCAGTATTGGTATGACACCTGCACGGCGTCGACCGGGGCGAGCTTCAGTGGGTACAGCTTCTACCAATTCTACGACCGGTACGACGCGGGCGACGGCAGCGTCTACGACGGGCAGGCGGTCTACGGCGTCGCGCAGATCACGACGCCCGAGGGCTACACCTACCAGGCCGGCGGCACCGCGCAGAACCTCGTCGCGACGGGCGAGGGCTACGTCTACTTCTCGTCGGTGATCGCCGGCGCGTTCTCGTGGGACGGGCCCGAGGCCGCGGGGACGTGGCTGGAGACCGGCGTGTCCCCCGACATCACCCTCCTCGGGTACGTGGTGCCCGAGTCGGGCAACTACGTGTCGATCGACGGCGGGCTCTCGGGGCTCGGCGGCGAGCTCGACACCGTCGTGTTCGACGCCGTGGTCCTCTTCGACTTCGGGGACGCCGGCTCGCCCTGCCCCACCGAGCCGAGCGGCGTCGTCTCGGTGCGTGACAGCGACGGCGACTGGTACGACGTGGTGTTCGACGGCCCCTCCGAGTACGGCGAGGCCGTCGACGCCGAGCTCTGCGACGGGTGCGGATCCGCCTGGTTCCGCGGCGAGCCCCTCGGCGAGGTCTGCGCGGACTTCACGAGCCTGCTCGATTGGGAGGCGTCCCCGTGGTGACCTGGCTCCTTGCCTGCGCGGTCCAGGCGCCCGAGTCGACGCCGGCGGGCGAGCCGCAGATGTCCGCGGTCGACGCGCTGGTGCGGACGAGCCTCGATCTGCGCGGGGTGCGCCCCTCGGTCGAGGAGGTCGCCGCGGTGGAGGCCGATCCCTCGCTCGGGGCGGACGGAGCGCTCGCCGCGCTCGTCGACACCTTCCTGGACGACCCCCGCTACGAGGGCCGCGTGCGCGACCTCTGGGCCGAGATCTACCTCACCCGCGCGCCGTCCATCTACGTGAACGCCGCCACCTTCGGCCTCGCCGACGAGGCGGGCTTCGAGGTGTCGACGGGCGAGGAGGTGCTCGCCATCCTGGGGCACGTCGCCGCGAACGACCTGCCGTGGACCGAGATCGTCACCGGCGACTGGACGATGGCCGACGAGATCACCGCCTCGATCTGGCCGATCGAGCGGCCGGAGGGGGAGGGGTGGATGGTCTCCCACTACACCGACGGGCGGCCTGCGGCCGGGGTGTTGGCGACCAACTCGCTCTGGTGGCGCTACGGCTCGACCGACAGCAACGCCAACCGCAAGCGCGCGAACACGGCGTCGCGCGTGCTCTTGTGCAACGACTACCTGGTGCGGCCGCTGGAGTTCGACCGCAACATCAACCTCCTCGACGAGGAGGCCGTGGCCGACGCGATCAACAACAACCCGTCGTGTACCAACTGTCACGCCAGCCTCGACCCCCTCGCCAGCTACTTCTTCGGATTCTGGTGGTACGACCCGAGCAACGCGCTGGAGATCGTGAAGTACTTCCCCGAGCGCGAGGCGCGTTGGTCGGCGTACACGGGCAAGGCGCCGGCCTACTACGGGGAGCCCGGCTACAACCTGCGGGATCTCGGCCAGCAGATCGCGGGGGACCACCGGTTCCCGACCTGCGCGGTCGAGCAGGCGTGGGCGCTGTTGTTGCGGCGCGATGTCTCGGTGTCCGACACCGACGCGCTGGTGACCCATCGCGACGCGTTCATCAACGGCGGCCTCACGATGAAGGCGCTGATGCGCTCGATCGCGATGGACCCGCGCTACCTCGCCGGCGCCACGGACACCGAGGGCTACGTCCCGCGGAAGATGGTGACGCCCGACCTGCTCGCCACGTCGATCGAGGGGCTCACCGGCTACACGTGGACGTACGGGGCCTACGATCTGCTCCGCACCGACAACGTGGGGTACCGGACCCTCGCGGGCGGGGCCGACGGCTACGCGGTGACCGCCACGTCGACGAGCCCCAACGCCACGCTCGTGCTCGTGCAGGAGCGCCTCGCCGAGGCCGCCGCCTGGTACGTCGTCGAGACCGAGCCGACGCGGCTCTACACGGTCGACTTCACCGAGACCCCCGAGACCGACCGCGCCGCCATGGTCGCGCAGCTCCAGGGGCTCCACCGGGCGGTGTTCGGGCGCACGGTGGCCGCGGACGGGGAGGAGGTCGAGGCCGGCCTCGCGCTCTGGTCCGACCTCTACGCGGTCGGGCACGACGGGCGGGAGGCCTGGGCCGGCGTGCTCGCCGTGCTCCTCCGCGACCCCGACTTCCTCTTCTACTGATGGGAGCTCGCATGATCTCACGCCGCTCCGTCCTCCGCTCGGGCGCCACCGGCTTCGCCGGGCTCGGGCTCGCCGGGCTCGGCCTCGCGACCCTCGGCCTCTCGCCGCGCGCCGCCCACGCCGCCGTCTCCTCCGCCAAGTCCGGCGCGTCGGACACGAAGTTCGTCTTCGTCTTCGCGCCCGGCGGGTGGGATCCGACGCGGGTGTTCGCGGACGAGTTCTCCAACGGCGCCGTCGACATGGAGGCCGGCGCCGAGCGCGGCACCGCCGGCAACATCGGGTTCGTCGACCACGCGGAGCGCCCGTCGGTGCGGACGTTCCTCGAGGCGTGGCACGCGCGCACGGTCGTGCTCAACGGGCTGATGGTGCGCTCCATCGCGCACGAGATCTGCACGATGATCGCGATGACGGGCACCACGTCGGGCCTCACCCCCGACTGGCCGGCCATCCTCGCCGCGGTGGACCGCGACCGCTTCACCCTCCCGCACCTCGTCCTCGGGGGCCCGTCGTTCCCCGGCGACCTCGGCGTGGCGGTCTCCCGCACCGGCTCCAACGGCCAGCTCGAGGCGCTCCTCTCCGGCCGCTCCCGCACCATGGCGGACGTCGTGACCGGCGGGCCCAACGCCCCCGCCGAGAGCCTGATGGACCGCTACTTGAGCCGCCGTGCCGCCGCCCGGGCGGCAGGGTCGCGCTCGGCTGTCGACGCGGCGCTGGCCGCGCAGTTCAAGGTCGCCGTCGACCACGCCGCCGAGCTGAAGGACCTCCAGTACATCATGGACTTCACCGGCGGCACCGACGTGGCCGACCAGGTGCAGGTCGCCGTGGACGCGCTCTCGCTCGGCGTCAGCCGCTGCGTCACGCTCGCCTCCGCGGGTGCTGTGCTCGGCTGGGACACCCACGCCGACAACGACAACCAGCAGTCGCCCCTGTGGGAGACGCTCTTCTCCGGCCTCGGCCAGCTCATGCAGGCGCTCGCGAGCACCCCGGGCACCTCCGAGGCCACGCTGGCCGACGAGACCGTCGTGGTCGTGCTCTCCGAGATGGGGCGCACCCCCAAGCTCAACGCGTTCAACGGCAAGGACCACTGGCCGTACACGAGCGCGATGATCGTCGGGCCGAACCTCGTCGGCGACCGCGTGATCGGTGGCTTCGACCGCAGCTTCTACGGCAAGAGCATCGACACGGTGACCGGCGACGTGGACGAGGGCGGCCAGGTCCTCTCCGCGGAGGCCCTCGGCGCCACGCTCCTCGCGATCGCGGACGTGGACCCCCGCGAGTACGTCGACGGGGTCGATCCGATCATGGGGATGCTGGCGTAGGGGCCGGCCGGCGCGCGGGGAGCCGGGGCGGGGAGCGCGCGCCCGTCTTTGCGCCGTAGATGGCCGCGTCCGGTCGGTTGGACTAAATACGGCCGCCCTTCTCGTCGCGAGGGGGGACGGCGAAGGGGTTCCCATGTGGCTCGTGTGGTTGTTCGCGTGCACCGGCACGGAGGTCGGCGAGTCCGCCGAAACCGGCCCCTGCGCGGACGCTCCCGTCGTCACCTACGAGACGTTCGGCGCGGGCTTCCTGCGCGAGAACTGCCAGTCGTGCCACGCGGCGACCTCGCCCGATCGCAAGGACGCCCCGGAGGACGTGGTGTTCGACACCGTCGACCAGGTGTGGGCGATCTCCGACCGCATCCTGGCGCGCGCGGCGATCGACGAGCCGACGATGCCGCCGCTCGGGGGCACCACCGCGGACGACCGCGCGCGGCTCGAAATCTGGCTCACGTGCGCGGACAGCGGCACGTAGGCGCATCCAGGGGGATTCATGGCCTCGATTGACGGGTATTTCAAGGGCAAGTCGGTGCTCCTCACCGGCGGCTCGAGCGGCATCGGCTACGCGGCGGCGGAGCGGCTCCTGAAGGCGGGCGCGGAGGTCACCCTCGTGGCGCGGCGCGTGGCCCCGCTCGAGGAGGCCAAGGCGAAGCTCGGCTCTTCTGGATCCGGCGCGCGCGTCCACACGCTCGCGCTCGACGTGTCCCGCGAGGACGACGTTGCCGAGAAGGTCGCCGCGCACCTCGCCGCCCACCCGACCGACGTGCTGATCAACAACGCCGGCGTCGTCATGCCCGGACGCTTCCTCGAGCTGGAGTCCAAGCACTTCCGCGAGATGATGGACATCAACTACTTCGGCTCGGTGAACATGTGTCGCGCGGTCATCCCGCACCTCGTCGCCAAGGGCGGCGGGGCGGTGCTCAACGTGTCGTCGATGGCCGGCATCATCGGCATCTACGGGTACACGGCGTACGCGGCGAGCAAGTTCGCGCTCTACGGCTTCAGCGAGGCCCTGCGCGGCGAGATGGTGCCCCACAAGGTGCAGGTCAGCGTCTGCCTGCCGCCGGACACCGACACGCCGCAATTGGCCTTCGAGAACCAGTACAAGCCGAAGGAGACCAAGGCCATCGCCGGCGCCGTCAAGACGATGAGCGCCGCCGCCGTCGCCGAGGAGATGCTCGCGGGCGTGGCGGGCGGCGCCTTCACGATCATCCCGGGCTTCGACGGCCGCATGACCGTCGCGGCGCAGCGCTGGGTGCCGAGCGTGGTGCGCTGGTACTCCGACATGGCGATGAAGAAGGCGAAGTGACGCCGCGCCCCCCGGCGGCCGCGCTGGTCGAAGGCGAAGTGATGCCGCGCTCCCCGGCGGACGCGCCGCTCTTCCGTGGCTCGTGGGACGCGGCGGCGCTGATGCTGCAGTTCCCGCCGGCGTTCTCGCACCCCAACAAGGTGCTCGTGCAGGCGATCGCGTGCCCGCCGGGCAGCGTGGCGCGCGGGACCGTGACGGCGAGCCGCTGGGCGGCGATGGCGCTGCCGGAGACGGTGCCGCCGGGGGTGCCGAGGCTCCTGGAGGCGACGGGCTACTTCAGCTACGATCCGCCCGCGGCCGGCACGATCGACTGGCACCAGAACTTCGCGGACCCGAGCCTGTTCGGGTTCTACGCGGGCGGGCTGTACGCGCAGGACGAGATGCAGGTGACCGAGCACCCCGCGCTCGCGTCGGTGGTCGCGGCGTTGCGGGCGGCGGGCGTGCCCCCGCGGACCGAGGAGGGCGGCCGGCCGACCCCCGTGCTCGTCGCGGGCGTGGAGCGCCGGGTCACCGTCGACACCGAGCCCGGCCTGGAGAAGGGCCGCATCGAGGGGCTCTACGGCAACCGGTTCGCGCGGGCGGCCCCCGAGGTCATCCGGTCGGCCACGCGCCGCATCGACCCGCCGACCGTCTCCAACATCGTCGCCATCGCGGCGCCGTCGGGCGGGCGCGGGGCCTACTCGCGCGCGGACATCGCTGGCACGCTCACGACGGCGTTCAGCGGCTACCGGGCCGCCGTGGTCGAGTCCGAGGCGCTCGCGCCGGGCGCGCGCGTCGTGATGCACACCGGCTTCTGGGGCTGCGGCGCCTTCGGGGGCGACCGCGTGCTCATGACCGTGCTCCAGGCCCTCGCCGCGCGCCTTGCGGGCATGGACACGCTGGTCATGCACCTCGGCGATGCGACGGGCGCGCGCTCCGTCGCGGAGGCCCGCCGCGTGCTCGGCGCAGTCGTGCTCGCGGGGGCGCCGGTCGCGGAGGTCATCGAGGCGCTGGTGGCACGGCGCTTCCTCTGGGGTGTCAGCGACGGGAACTGACGCGGGGACGTTGGGGCTGTCGGGGCGCGTCCCCGGTCCGCCCCGAGCGGCGGCCTGGGGTCGGTCGCCTCCGGGCGCGCGGCTTGCGCCGCTTGGTCGGGTCGCGGCCGCCCC
>JAUXTN010000199.1 GCA_030684355.1 Pseudomonadota bacterium | reverse complement strand
CGGGCGGCGCGCTCGGCCCCGCCGAGCACGGCCAGGAGCGTGCCGCAGTCGGGGATGCGCAGGTCGGCGTCGGGCTCCAGGCAGCCGGCGACGGCCGCGCGCAGCCGCTCGGGCACGCTCGGCGGCAGCGGGGCCCAGGCGCCCTCGGTCATCGCGTTGTAGACGCCGATGAGGTTGGTCCACGCGAACGCGGGCTGGCCGGTCAAGAGTTCGTGGAGGATGCACCCGAGCGAGAAGAGATCGGCGCGGCGGTCGACGCCCTTGGCGTCCCGGAACTGCTCCGGCGCCATGTACTGCGGCGTCCCCATCGCGAGGCCGCTGCGGGTGTGGCGGTGCCCGTCGGCGTCGAGCAGCCGGGCGAGCCCGAAGTCCGCGACCTTCGGGACGAGCCCGCCGGCGGTAATCGTGGCGTCCCCCCGGGCGAGGAGCACGTTGGCGGGCTTCAGATCGCGGTGCACGAGCCCGTGGTGGTGGGCGTGGCGCACGCCGTCGACGATGCCGCGGAACAGGGCCTCGGCGAGGTCGACCCGGGGCGCCTGCTGCGGGATCCACACCGAGAGCGACGGCGGCGGCACGTACTCCATGAGCAGGCCGAAGGTGCCGTCGAGCTCCAGCACGTCGGTCACGGCGACGATGTTGGGGTGGCGCAGCCCCGCCTGCACCCGCCCCTCCAGGAGGAGCCGCGGCCCGGCCTGTGCGCCCAGGAGCGTCATGACCTTCAGCGCGTGGTCGGTGCCGAGGTGCACGTGACGGACGCGGTACACCGCCGCGGTGCCGCCCTCGCCGATGAGCTCCTCGACGCGGTACCGCTCGACGAGGCGGCCGATGGACAACGGGCCTGCCACGCTACGACCGCGCGGGGAGCAGGGTGAGGGGGGTCAGGGCGAGCACGTGCGGCGCATAACGCAGGGGAGGGGCGGATGAGCGGGCGCCCGCGCGTGCTGGGACACGCGGGCGCCTACGCCTGGGTGCTACGCCTCGACGCCGACGCGCCCTTCCTTCGTGTCGGCGTTCACCTGCGCGGTGAGCCAGCCGCGCACCTTCGCGAGGTGGTTCTCCTCCGCGCGGGCGGCCTGCTCGAAGCGCCCGACGAGGTCGTCGTGGCCGAGGCTCCGCGCCAGGTCGATGAGCATCTTCCAGCCGTCGTTGTCCGAGAGCTCCGCGACCAGGATCGCGTGGAGGCACTGGGAGCGGGAGCTCCGCGGATCGGTGAGGATCTGGAGGAGGCCGCGCGCCTCGACCGACACGGCGTCCGCCGCGGGGGTCAGCACCGTCGGGTCCGCGCCCATCGTCTCGATGGTGTTCCGGATGAGCTCGAAGTGGCGGTGCTCCTCGTCCCGGATGGTCCGCAGCTCGTTCATCGTGGGGCCGAGCGTCTTGTCGGTGAGGACGCTGATGTGACAGATCAACGCGTCGTAGAGCCGTACGCCGGTGCGCTCGAACGCGAGGCGCTCGCCCAGGCGGTCGAGGAACACGTTCGGGCGCTGGTCCCGCACGAGCGCGGCGGCGGCCTTCGCGACGCCCTTCAACGTCGTGGGGGGCGGCATGGAGCCGATGCCTGTGCGCTCGGAGATGTACTGCTCGCGCACGGTCTGCACGCCCGCGGCGCTCCCTTCCATGCTCGGGATCCCCTCGCGTGCGCTCTGCACCATCTGCTCGCCATCCACCGGGGACATCCCGATGCCCGTGCGGTTCATCGCCGCGATCTTCGAGTCATGAGCCATCACGGCCTCCCTTCGGCGCCCACGAGGGCACCCATGTTCACGAGCTCCGTCCCCGGCGTCCACCGCCAGCCGGCGGCGATGATCTCCGAGGGGGAACCGTCTTTGTTGAGTTGGTTGCGGTATTGGTTCGAGGCGGCGTCCGGCGGCACCTGCTCCTTCGGGACGAAGCGCGTGCCGATCGCGCGGAGGTCGGTCTCGTTCCGGAGCACGTCGCGCACGAAGGCACGGTGGCTCTTGAACGCGATGGGCTCCGGCAGCGTGGCGGGGAGGATCTCCGCGGGGTCGCGGTGCTCGACGTTCTTGAACAGCTCCATCGCGAAGTGCAGTTGGCCGAGCTCGTAGGAGACCATGCGCTCCCACAGGGCGCGGAGGCGCGGGTTGGTCTCTTGCCGCGCGCACGACCAGTAGTTGTAGACCTCCGTGGCCTCGTGGATCACCCACTTCTCCAGCCAGGTCTCCGTCGGGTCGATGATCGACTCGTACTGGGTGACGTGCTGCTCCTCGATGGACGCGATCTCGGCGTAGAGCTGCCGCGCGACGGGGTCGGCGAACTGGGGCCCGACGACCATGTAGTAGTCGTGGGTCATGTGCTCGGCGGCCATGATCGTGTAGGCGTTGAGCCGCGTGATCGGTGCGCAGGTGCGCCGATCGTAGGGGTTGCGCAGGTCGTCCTCGGGGGCGCGGTGCTCCACGCTCGTGGGCCGGCCGGGGCGGACGTCGCTGTAGCTCTGGAGGATGTTGTTCGCGTCCTTGCCCTCCACGCGGTCCATGAGCGCCGCGAAGCGGTAGAGGTGGTCGAAGTCTTCGAGCATGCCGAAGCGGTAGACGGACGCGAGGTACGGGTCCGGCTCGCTCTGCGCCACCGCCGCGGTGACCTCGACGGCGACCTGCTCGAACCCGATCGTGGTCTCGAGCTGCGAGTGATCGGCTCCGAGGAGCCAATTCACCATCGTCTGCTGGTGTTGATCGATGCGGCGGACCCGCGCGAGCGGGAGCTGCAACGACCGGTTCATCCGTGCGGCGGCGTGGCTGAACCGGACCGCCTCGGCCTCGATGCCGTTCATCAGGATGATGCGAACACGGGTGAAGGCGTCGTCGTCCAGCTTGCTGATGGGCATGCCGGCGAGCTCGCGCCAGGTGAACACCTGGCGATCGAGCGGTACGCCCTGCTCCTTGAACAGGTCCAGACTCATGGGGGGAAACTCCTTTGCCGCGAGGCCCGCAGTAGGTAGGCGCGGGATCGGATTCAGCAAGGTGGAGTTTCAAAGAACAAAATATCGGAATCGGGGGCGTGTCCGGCGCCCCGCCTCAGGTGCCTGGGGTGGGCTCCGAGGCCAGCGCGGTGCCGAGCACGGCGCGCACCTCTTCGGCGGTGAAGGGCTTCAACAGCACCGGTACGCCGCGGCTCGACACGTAGGCCTCGGCGCGCGCGGTGAAGGCCCCGCCGGTCGCGAAGACCATCCGGGAGGCCAGGGCCGGCGCGTTCTCGAGGAGGAAGCGATGCACCGCGATGCCATCCACGCTGGGCATCATGAGGTCGCAGAGGACGGCGTCGAACCGGGTGTCCACCGCGAGGAGGGCGAGGGCCTCGGGGCCGCCGGCGGCCGTGACCACCTCGTGCTCGCCGAGGATCTCGGCGAGGATGGCGAGGAGGAAGGGCTCGTCGTCGACGAGGAGCAGGCGCGCCCGATGAACGGGGCTCACCGGCGCGCTCCCGGCGTTGCCGAGGCCGTTGGCGAGCGGCAGGTGGATGATGAAGCGGCTGCCACGCCCGGGCTCGCTCTGGACGCGCACGTCGCCGCGGTGTTGGCGCACCACGTCGTGCACGACCATGAGGCCGAGGCCGCTCCCGTCGGTGCGGCCCCGCGTGGTGAAGAACGGCTCGAAGATCTTGTCCATCATGCCGCTCGGCATGCCGACGCCGGTGTCGATCACCACGATGTCGATCGCGGTGTCGTCCCCGCGCGTGATCACCGTGATCTGGTGGTCGGCCGGCAGTCCGTCGATGGCTTGCGCCGCGTTGACGAGCAGGTTCGTGAGGGCCTGGACGAGGCGGGTCGGGTGCCCCACGAGCGGCCGGAGCTCGCCGAGATCGACGGTCACCTCGGCGCGGTGCCGCAGGTCGTTCTGGACGAGGTCGAGCGCGCGCCGCACGAGTGCGTTGACGTCCATCCGCTCGATCTCGCCGCCGTGGAGCGCCGAGAACGCCGAGAGCTTGCGCGCGACCTTCGCGAGGCGGGCGGTCCCGTCCTCGCAGTAGCGCAGCGCGGCCTCCAGGCGCTCGGCCTGCTGCCGCACCTGGGCGAGGTCTCCGGTGCGCGCGGCGCTCGTGATGGCGGTGAGGTGGCGCCGAGCGAGGTCGACGCCCCCCACGGCGATGGCGGCGGGGTTGTTCACCTCGTGCGCGATGCCGCCCGCGATCTGGCCGAGGGTGTGGAGCCGCTCCGCGTGCAGCACCTGCTCGTGCATGCGGCTGCGCTCGTCCTCGGCGGTGTGCTGCTCCGTCACGTCGATGAACAGCACGAAGTAGACGTGCTCGCCGTTGAGCTCGAGCCCGGCGCCCGCGAGGCTCATGTGGAGGGTCGCGCCGCTGCTGTGCAGGAACCGTCGCTCGGAGCGGCACGCCTCGAGCGTGCCCAGGTGCGCGCCGTGGAGGCGCTCCTGGAAGGAGGAGCGCTCGTCGGGGTGGAGGAGCTCGAGGTACGGGCGCCCGACCAGCGCCTCGCGGGAGACGCCGAACATCTTGACGAGCGCTTCGTTGACCTCCCGGAACACGAAGCGGGCGTCGAGGATGGCGGTGCCGATGGGCGCCAGCGCGAGCGCCCGCTCGATCGTGCCGGCGGTCTCGTGGAGGGAGGGCGCCGCGCGCACCCGCCCGGTGAGCTCCTGCACGTGGCCGACGAGGTGCTGCGTGCGCCCTTCGCCGTCCCGCACCACCGTGAAGGTCACCTCCGTCGGCACCAGCGTGCCGTTCGTCCGACGGAGCGTGCACGCGATCGGCTGCGACGACGGCGCGCCCCGCTGGAGGGCCGCGCGGAGGGCGGCGAGCGTGCCCTCGGCGTTGTCCGCCACCACGTCGGTCAACATCTGGCCGATGAGCCAGGTGTCGTCGTTCGCCCCGACGAGATGACAGTACGCCCTGTTCGCGCGGACGAAGCGCCCCTCGGGGGACACGAGGACGACCCCGGTGGGCGCTTGGAAGAGCGCCTCGGTGAGGCCCTGCAGATCCGGTCCGAGTGACGTCATGTCCTCAGGACGGTAGCAGAACCAGCGCTTCTCGGAAACGCACTGGCCCGGAGTTTACAAGGACACGCGACGTCCGACAGCCGACGATCGTTGGCCCCGTGAGCGGAGCGCGATCGTCGGCCCGGCCGAGCGAACGGAAGGGGCCTTAGGCCAGCGCGGCCTTCACGGCGGCGTAGTCGGGCTCGACGCCCGGGTTCGGCGCGACCCACTCGTAGATCACGGTGCCGTTCTCGTCGACGACGAACACCGAGCGCTTCGCGGCGACGTAGCCGGGCATCCCCGCGAAGTCGGCGTGCGCCACGCCGTAGGCGTTGACCGCTGCGCGCGCGTAGTCGGAGAGGATGGGGAAGGTCAGCGCGTTCTTGGCGACGAAGGCGGCGTTCGAGAACGGCGCGTCGACGCTGATGCCGACGACCTTGGCGTTGAGGCCGTTGAGCTCGGCGAGCGAGTCGCGGAAGGTGCAGAGCTCCTTCTCGCAGACGCCGGTGAAGGCCGCGGGGAAGAACGCGATCACGACCTTGGAGCCACGGAGGCTCTCCAGGGAGACCGGCTGGCGGGCGGTGTCGAAGAGCGAGAACGCGGGAGCGGGGGTGCCGACGAGGCTCATGGGGATCTCCGGAGGATGGCCGTCGGGCTATCCCGAGCCGGAGGGTGGGCAAGGGCCGCGGTGGGGCGCCGGCCGTCGTCTCGCCGGGAAGGCGGTCCCGACTACGGAACGCCCGGAGTCACATCTCTTCGGGCACGCACGGGTCGTTCTCGGCGCCGGGAGTCGCGGCCTCGGTCATCCCCGAGGGGATCGTCACCTGGTCGCACCAGTGGGTCAGGTCGTCGTTGTCGCCGCCCGTGAGGTGCGAGGGGTCGAGGCCCAGGCCGATGCCGATCTCGTACCAGGTCTCGTCGTAGTGGAGCCAGTCGATCTCGGTGCCGTCGGGCCGCGTCAGCACGAGCTCGTCCTCGCCGTTGGCGAGCGCGAGGCCCCCGCCCGTCGAGTCGCGCTGGAAGAAGCCGTCGCACGGGACGCCGCCGTTGGTCAGCGTGTCGAGGTTCGCGCAGAGGACGACGTAGTCGTGCGGCGCCACCACGAGCGGCCCCTCGAGGACCCAGGCGTCGACGTCGTCGTCGCGGAAGGTGTACCCGCCCACCTCGATGGTGGAGCCCGAGGTGTTGTAGAGCTCGACCCACTCGCCGACCTCGTCCTCGACCGACTCGGGGTTCACCATCATCTCGGAGAACACGAGGTCCCCCGGCTCGGCGACGACGTCCTCCTCCTCGACCAGCACGGTGATGCTGTCGCTCCCGACCTCGCCGTCCGCGTCGGTTGCGAGGAGCGTGATGGTGTGCGCGCCCGCGGTGAGGGCGTCCGCGAAGACGGCGGAGCTGCCCTCCGAGGAGACCGCGCCCACGAGCTCGCCGTCGAGGTCGGAGGACCAGGTGAACACGAGGTCGTCGGCGGGTGTGGTCAGGTCGGTGCCCTCGCCACGGAAGGCCACGGCGTCGCCCAGCAGGTAGGCGGCGCCGTCCTCGGGGGTCGTGATGGTCACGGTCGGGGCGCCGAGCGGGCCGCCGATCTCCACCACGACGGCCGCAGTGCCCATGGCGTCGTCGCGGTCGGTCGCGGTGAGCACGAGGGTCACGGGGCCGAGGGCGAGGAGGTCCACGTCGACCTCCGCCGTCACGTTGCCGTCGGGGTCGGGGGTCACGTCCACCGGGTCGGCGTCGGCCACCGCGAGGCGGACGAGCAGCCCCTGGGGCTCGTCGTAGCTGTCCGCGACGAGGCCGGTGAGGACCAGGAGCCCCGCGCCCTGGCGGAAGCTCTCGCCGTCGACTGGCGCGGCGATCTCGACGGTCGGGGCGGCGTTGATCCGCTTGAACCCCGAATCGTTGGCGCAGCCGGAGGCGAGGGCGAGGAGCCCGAACGCGAGCTTGGGCGCCGGGAAGGCCACGGCTAGGAGCTTGGCGCGATGGACCATGGGACCCTCCTTTCGGCTCGCAGGTGTAGCCCGAACTCCGGCGATCCGCTGTGCCGTTCCGGTGGCGGCCGCCGATCCCGGGCTCGGCGCCCCGTGGATAGAGGTCCGGATGCACCCACGCACGCTTTCCCTCGCGATCCCGCTCCTCGTCGCGTGCGCCGGCACGCGCCCCGTCCTCCCGCCCCTCGCGGAGGGGGAGCTCGTGGCGGCCTGCCCCGAGTCGCCGAACTGCGTCTCCACGGCGGCCTCGCCGGACGACGCGGAGCACCACGCCGAGCCCATCCCGTTCCAGGGCGACGTGCCCGTGGCCAAGGCCCGCATGAAGGCGGTCATCGCGGAGATGCCCCGGACCGCGCTCGTGGCGGAGGGCGCCACCTCGCTCGACTACACCTTCACCTCGAAGCTCATGGGCTTCGTCGACGACGTGCAGCTCGTGTTCGTGGCCGGGCCGACCGCCGCGGCGCCGGGGCGGATCGAGTACCGCTCCGCGTCCCGCGTCGGCCGCGGGGACATGGGGGTGAACCGGGCGCGGATGGAGGCCGTGGCGGCGGCGTGGGAGGCGGCGAACCGGGCGGAGGCCGGCAGCGCGCGGTAGTCAGGCCGGGTAGCGCACGACCGGCTAGGAGCGGCGGATGCGGCCCCTGTTCGCCTACATCCGCGCCGGGTACGACCGGCGGAGCCTCTACGCGCTGGTGGCGCTCGCGGTGACCTACGCGGCGGTCGGCGTGGTGTTCAACCACCTCATCGACCTCTCGCGCGGCATGGACTGGCTGCTGGGCGGCATCTGGGCGTTCATGACGCTCACGCTCCTCTGGGGCTTCGACGTGCGGCGGGACGTGCGCCTCGCCGCCGTCGCGTTCGCCGGCGGGCTGGTCATCGAGTGGTGGGGCACGACCACGTCGATCTGGACCTACTACACGGACGAGCGGCCCCCCATCTGGATCCTCCCGGCGTGGCCGGTCGCGGCCCTGACGATCGAGCGCCTCGCGATGGTGACCGAGCGCGCGTTCCCGCGCCGCCTCCCCGCGGCCCCGCTCTGGTGGGTGGCCTTCCCGGGGTTCGTTGCGTGGATGACCCACTTCGCGTGGCCGTCCGTCGGCACCCCCTCCACCTACGTCATCGTCGCGTTGATGCTCGGCGTGCTCGCCACGTCCACCGACCGCCGTCGCGACCTCGCCATCCTCGTCGCCGGTACGCTCCTGGGCGTGTTCCTGGAGTATTGGGGCACGAGCCGGTGGTGCTGGCGCTACTACACGAAGGAGGTCCCGCCGCCCGTGGCCGCCGTGGCGCACGGGTTCGCGTCGGTCGCCTTCGCGCGCGGCGTCTGGGCGGCCGAGAAGGCGTGGGCGTGGCGCGTCGGACGGCGGCCCGGTCCGGACGAGGCGCCGGTGGTCCCCGGGTAGCGAGTGGGCGCGGAAGTGCCCGGATTCGCGGCGGAGCGACGGGGGCGGGGATAGAATCGCGGGATGCGCCAGCTCGCCCGCGTGTCCATCCCGTTGTCGCTCGTCTCCGTGCTCGCCTCCGCGGTCGCCGGGTGCGCGCAGGACTACGAGGTCATCCCCAAGCCGGTGGACGTGAACCCCGGCGACATCACCGACTGCGGCTTCACCCGCGTCGAGGACACGGCGTTCTACCGCTACGATTGCAACCCCGTCTTCACGACGACGGGCGAGGACTGGGCGGACACCATCCGTGGCACGACCTTCCTCGTCACGGACGTGCTCGACCACCCGTTCTACCAACTCTGGTACACGGGCGTGGAAGGGACGGCGACCGACGAGTTCAGCCTCGGCTACGCGGTCAGCGCCGAGGGCACGGACTGGACGCCCAACCCGCAGAACCCGCTCCTCCACGAGCCCGAGGACCGGGACGCCTGGGATGCCGACGCGATGGACGGCATGCAGGTCGTGTGGGATCCCAACACCGACCAGTACGTCATGCTCTACCAGGGTTACAACCTCGGTGGGGACACGGATTGGGGCCTCGGCGCCGCCATCTCGGATGACGGCGTGGCGTGGCGCCGCATCGAGTCCAACCCGGTCGTCAACCTCTCCGAGCCCGTGCGCGGCGTGAGCTACTGCTGGCCGCTCGGCCTCACCCTCGGCGACATCGCGGGGTTCACCGGGTACGTCGCGGGCGCCACGGCGACCGGCCACTGCGAGGTCTACCGGATCAACGCCGCCAACGTCAGCAGTTGGACGCCCGACACCGACATGGTGTTCCCCGCCGGAGAGCGCGGCACGTGGGACGACGAGGGCTACGCCTCCCTCGCCATCGCGGACCTCGCGGGGGACCGTCACATGTTCTACGTCGGGTTCGACGATTGGGAGGACCACGGCACCTACCGCTCCGCGATGCACCCCTTCCTCGGCATGGCGACGATGGAGGACGGCGTGTGGGTCCGGCAGCCGGAGATCGTCCCCGTCAACAACACCGCGGAGGGCGCCGTCTCCGCGGTCGCCGCCCGCACCGTCGGGACGCGCATCCACCTGTGGATCACCGACGACTACGACGGCGTGAGCGCCGTCGGCTACTTCCTCTACGATCCCGACGCCGCGGCGGCCGAGGACAGCGGCGAACCCGTCGAGTCGGACGAGTGATCTTCGCGCTGCTGCTCTCCGGCTGCGGGGCCTTCGGCCTCACCAACTCCGCGGGCCAGGATCCCGGCGGCGAGGGTGACCTCGCGCTGGCGATCGACTCGCTCGATCCCGCCTGGGGCCTGCCCAGCGAGGCGACCGCCGTGACCATCGCCGGTCCCGGCGTCGGCTCGGCCACGTCCGTCAAGTTCGGGAACTCCGAGGTCGACTTCACCGTCCTCGACGACACCACCGTGGTGGCCACCGCGCCCGCCCCCGGTTTCGAGACGGTGGTCGACGTGCGGGTCGTCGGCACCGCGGGCGCCGACACCCTCGAGGGCGGCTTCGCCTACACGTCCGATGCCCCTGCCGACGACACCGGCGACACCGAAGACACCGAAGACAGCCCCGGCGCCGGCAAGACCGGCGGGCTCGTCCAGCTCTCGCTCGTCCAGGTCGCGTGCCCCGAGTGCGTCGGCCTCACCTCGTCGCTCGACGTGAGCGCCCAGGCCGCCTTCCACGAGCCCACGCGGGACGGCTGGCTCGAGTGGCTCCCCGCCGAGGGGAATTGCGTCACCGACGCCGCGTCCACGGCCCCCGCCGAGACCTTCCTCGACGCCGGGGAGTGGGTCTACCTCACCTCCGGGAGCCGCTCGATCGGCCTGCGCGGCGCGACCGACGGCATCTACGCGGCGGACGGCCTCGACGAGCTCGACTTCGTGCGCAACGCCGCCTACGATCTCTCCGCGCCCGCGGGCGGCGCGGACCTCCCCTCGTTCGACGTGCTCGATGCGCTCACGACGCCCCAGGCGATCAGCTCGCTCACCCCGGAAGCGATCCTCTACACCACCCCGCGCGACGCCTTCACCGCCCGCATCTCGCGCAGCGGCGCCGCGTTCACGTGGGGGCCGGCCGGCGGCAGCGGCACGTTCCTCGTCGTGCTGTCCATCTACAACGCAGCCGGCACGGCCTTCCTGGGCGAGGTCACCTGCCGCGGGGCCGACAACGGGGCCATGACCGTGCCGTCGAGCGTCGTCGGGTCCTACCCCACCGGCAGCCTCGTGGTCGTCGGCATGCATCGCTACACCATCGGGAGCTTCCTGCGCCCCGACGACGGCAGCACCGTCGACACCGTCGCGAGCTTCGGCGTGCTCGGGACCGGGAGCCTCTCTCCATGATCCTGTTCTTGTTGCTCGCCTGCGGGGCCGCCGCCGAGAAGGAAACGTGCGAGTCCCTGTGCGACGTGATGTACAAGGAGTGCGAGTACGGCGCCTACCCGAGCTACGAGTCGTGCCTCCAGGGCTGCGCGTACCAGCAGTCCGAGGGCGGAAACGTCGAGGGCGAGCTCGTCTGCATCGAGAAGGCGGAGTGCGACACCTTCGCCATCCTCGAGTGCGAGCACAAGTTCGGGCCGGGGTCGTCGGAGGAGTAGGCGCCGCCTGCGTTTCCGGGGCCACGGACGCGGCGCTCGGTCCCGCGCGAGCCGCCGCCTCTGCCGCGCGATAGCGGAGTCGGCATGTCGCCCGTCTCCGTCGAGTACAGCTCCCCCGAAGGCAACCGCACCGTCGCCGTGCTCCGGCTCGATGACGGCAAGGCCAACGCCTTCAACCCCGCCACGCTCGACGCCCTCGCCCGGTCGCTCGACGAGATCGACCAGAGCGACGCCCACGCCCTCGTCATCGCGGGCCGCACCGGCTTCTTCTCCGGCGGGCTCGATCTGAAGGCCCTTCCGCACCTGCCGACCGCCGAGAAGCGCGAGGTCCTGACCCGCTTCGGCGAGGTGCTCCTCCGCGTGTTCATGTTCCGGGCGCCCACCGTCGCGGCGGTGACCGGCCACGCCATCGCGGGCGGCGCGCTGCTCGCCCTCGCGACGGACGTGCGCTTCGGCGCCGATCTCCCCGCGCGCTTCGGCGTCACCGAGATCGCCATCGGGCTCCCGGTGCCGAGCTTCGGCGTGCTCCTGGCGAAGGCCGCCCTCGCGCCCCCCGCGCTCGTCGAGATCATGCTCCACGCGCGGGTGCTCACCCTCCGCGAGGCCCACGCCCGCGGTGCGTTCCTCGGCCTCTACCCCGAGGCCGCCGTGGTGGACGCCGCGGCCGCCTACGCCGCCGAGCTCGCGCGCCTGCACGGCCCCGCCTACGCCGCCACCAAGCACCTCCTCTGGGACGCCGAGCTCGAGCGGATCCGCGGGGGCCTCGCCGACGAGGTCGTGCGCTTCATCGACCTGTTCGAGGCGCGCTTCCCGATGGACCCCCGCGGGGACGCCGCGCGCGGATGATCGACGGGTTCGCGCACGAGCCCTTGGCCCGGCGCCGCCTGCTGCGACTCCTCACGTGGACCTGGTGCCTGCCGACCACCCTCGTCGGCCTGGTCGCGGGGTGGGTCGCCGTCACCTTCCTCGCCGGCCACGCCGCCGCCTTCCGCGGCGCGACCGTCGTGCGCTCGCGGCACCTCCGCGGCGTGGGCGCCGTCTGCCTCGGCCCGGTGATCCTCGTCGCGGACACCGCCACGCCCGAGCTGGTCGCCCACGAGTGGGGGCACTTCCGCCAGCACCTCCGCCTGGGGGCGCTCTACCTGCTCGTCATCGGCATCCCCAGCGCCACGCACGCGGTCTGGCACCGCCTCCGCGGCGGCACGTTCCCGGAGTACTTCCACTTCTGGACGGAGGCCTGGGCCGACCACCTCGGGGGGGTCTACGAGCGGCACGCCCATCGTCACCCGCGATGGACCGGCTACGCCCTCGGCCCGCTGCTCACGGTGGGCCTGGCCATCGTGATCGCGCGTGCGTTCGGGCACATCCTCGGCTTCCCCTTCACCGACGCCGACGCCCTCGCCGACGTGGCCTGGGCGCGCTTCCCCCTCCGCGATCAGCTCCTCGTGCCGCTCACCGGCGGCGTGGGCGGCGACAACGCCAACTTCTGGCGCCCGGCCGCGATGGTCCAGTTCTGGGCGCTCCGGCACGCGTTCGACGAGGCCCCGGCGGGCTGGCACGCGTGGAGCCTCGCCCTGCACCTCGCGACGTCCGTGCTCGTGGGGCTCCTCCTCGAAGCGCTGCTCCCGGCGGTGCGGTCGGCCGCGGTGCCCACCCGGAGCGATCGCGCCGTCGCGGCCCTCGGCGCCCTGCTCTTCGCCGCGCATCCGCTGGCGGAGGAGGTCGTCCCCGCCACCGCGCGCAACCTCGATCTTCTGCTCGGCCTCGGCTTCTTCGGGGCGCTCCTCGCGCTCGTCCGGGCGGTGGTCGCGCGTCGGGAGGGCCGGCGGGGCACCGTCGCGAGCGCGCTCTTCTTCGCGATGGCCGCGCTCGCGCTCGCCACCAAGGAGGCCGGCGTCCTGCTCCTCCCCGTCGGCGCGGTGTGGATCGTGCTCCTCGACGGCCGGCCCCTCGGGGCGTGGCGCGCCCGCCTCCCCGACCTCGCGCGGCAGCTCGGCCCCTTCGCGATCGCGGCGGCGGCGTTCCTCGCGGTGCGCGCGCGCGTGCTCGGCGGGGTGGGCGGCTACCGCGACGCCGACACCCTCGGCGAGGTCGGGCTCTTCGGCTACGCGACCCAGCGCGGCTTCCTCGAGCCGCTCCTGCCGTCGTTGTCGGTCGCCCTCAAACCCCTCCAGGGCGTGCCGGGCCTCCTGCTGACCGTCGCGATCTGGGCGGCGCTCCTGTGGGGCCTTCGTCGGCACGCGCGCCTGCTCGTCGCGCTCGGCGTGGTCTACGTGCCCTGGATCCTGCTGCTCGGCCTGACGGGCACCTACAGCCGCCGGGTGTTGTACGTCCCGACCGTGGCGGTCGCGGCGGTGCTCGCCTTGGGCCTCGTGGAGATCGCGGGCTCCTTCTCCTGGGGCGGGGCTCCCCCCTCACGGCCGCCTTGCCGGCGGCCTCCGGGGGCGGGCTGCGTCGGCCGTACGATCCTCGCCCACCCTCCCGGGTGGCCGAGGCTTTCGCCCCGCTCCGCGTCCGGCCCTTGCCGGGCCGGGCGCTGCGAGCCTCGCGCACGCCGACTCCGCGAGCCCTACGGGCTCCCCCGCAACGCCCGGAGACACGCGGGCTGGGGCACCCGCGCTGCGACGGGCCTCCTCGCCGTCGTCAGTCTCTCCCTGCTCGGCGCCTGGCTCCACGGCACGCCCGCGCTCCGGCGCTACACCGACTGGGACGCCGCGGGCCGCGTCGCCACGCCGTTCCTCGACCCCGCCGTGTGGGCCCCGGTCCCCGACGGGGCGACCGTCTGGCTCGTCGACCGCCCCGCCCGCGTCGACCTCGATCCGCGGCGCTACCGCTTGTGGTCGAAGCGCAAGAGCCTCGCGAACGTCGCCACGAGCTATGCCATCGAGGCGTGGGTCGACGAGCACGTGCCACGAAACCTCAAGCTGCGCTCGCTCACGTCGATCGTGCCGGAGGGACCCCCGGAGGCCTTCGCGGGCACGATCTCGGTGGGCCCCGACGAGGTGCGCGTGGTGCGGCCGCCGACGCAGCGCACCGTAACGACCGCGAAAGGCGTCGAGGTCGTCGAAGAGGCCGACGCCGTCATCGTGAGGGCAAAAGCTCGTTCTCGGCCGGTGTGGCTGGTCGTATGGGACCCCCGTACGCCCGTGACTGCCGTCGTCCACCCCCCGGTGACCCCCGCGGCGCCCTCACCCTGAGCTTGCCCATGGTGGGCGCGGTACGCTATTGATCTTCATGTCCTCGGTATCCGCGTTGTTCGGAGCAGCGACGCGGCTCGCCAGCGCGGGGCGCCGGGGTGAGCTGGCACGCTCCGTTTGCGTGGACGGCGGCGCCGAGGGCCTCCCCGCCGAGACCACGATGCTCATCGGCGGGGACGACCCGGGCCTCGCGGAGGATCCCGTGCTCGCCGGCTGGTTCGCGCGCATGGTGGGTGCGGTCACGGGCCGGGCGCCGCTCGACCTCTCGGCGCCGGGACGGCTCGGGGGGGCGCCCGTGTGGCCGATCCTCGCCGAGGGCGGCGGCCACTTCGACGCCTCGGCACTCGTCAACGCGATCCCGCGCGGCACCGCGTGGCTGGTGGCGACCCGCCCCGAGCGCTTCTTCGCCCAGGCCGCGTCGCGGCTGGAGGCCCGCGGGGACGCCCGGGGTGCCGATTGGGCGGCGCGATTGCGGTCGCCGAGCGGCAACCTCGCGCTCCTGGGCCGCATCGTCCGCACGGTCGGCATCACCCTGCAGGTCGGCGATCCCGGGGCGAGCACGCTGCGCCTCCGCGTGACCTGCCCGGACGACAACGCGGCCCGCCAGGCCGTCTTCGCCCTCCACGGCTGGCGCGAACGGCGCGGCCTCGGAGACGGCCTCGATGCCGCCGTGTTCCGCGCCTCCGATCTGCTGCGCGAGGGGCGCCGGGTCGAGCTCGTGCTCCCTGGGGAGCTCGACACGCTGATCCGGCTCTTCGGGATTCGCTAGGGTCGGGACCCGCTAGGGTCGGGATCCGCTAGACGGCGGGCGCCGAAGGGGCCAGGAGCGCCGCCCGGACCGCCGCGTGCACCTGCGAGGTGTGGGCCGTGCCGCCCATGTCCTGCGTGTGGAGCCCAGCCTGGAGCGACGCCACGCACGCGGCACGCAAACGCGCCGAGGCCTCGGTCTCGCCGAGGTGACGGAGGAGATCGACCGCCATGCCGATCATCGGGTACGGGTTCGCGCCGTCGGGCCCGACCACCTCGACGCTGGTGCCGTGGGGGTTCTCGAACACGACCGCGCCGGGGGCGTAGCAGGTGCCGCACGCCACGGTCACGCCGCCCGCCATGCCGGCGGCCACGTCGCTGACGATGTCCCCGAAGAGGTTGCCGCAGAGGAGCACGTCAAAATCGCTCGGGCGGCGCACGATGCGCATGCACAGGGCGTCCACGATGATGTCGTCGTGCTGGATCGCGGGGTAGCGCGCGGCCACCTCCTTGCTCACGGCGAGGAACATCCCGTCGGCCTTCTTCAGGATGTTGGCCTTGTGCACCGTCGTCACGCGCTTGCGCCCGTAGCGGACGGCGTACTCGAACGCGAAGGTCGAGATGCGCTCGCACGCGGCGCGGGTCGTCACCTTCACGGACTCGAACACGCCCTCGGTGCTCTCGTGCTCGAACCCCGAGTAGATGTCCTCGCTGGCCTCGCGCACGACCACGATGTCCGTGCCCGGGGCGCGCGCGGGCAGGCCGGGGAGGTGGGTCACGTGGCGCACGATCGCGTGCACGCCGAGCTTCTTCCGGAACTGCAGCGTCAGCGGCATCTTGCCGCCGGCCGCGACGGAGACGATCTTGCCCTTCACCGCCACGCCGGTGCGGCGCACGGAGGCCACCATGCCGTCGAGGTCGGCGTCAGTGAGGACGTCCCACTGGATGTCGACGCCCACGGCGGCCACGAGGTCGCGCATGACGTCGGCCACCTGGGGGCCGCAGCCGTCGCCGGGGATGAGGGTCACTTCGTAGGACATGGAGACCTCAGGCGGGGAGGATGCGGGGATCAGAGGGCGTCGATGACGGCGTCGGTGAACTCGGCGGTGCCGGCCTTGCCGCCGAGGTCGCCGGTGAGGTGCTTGCCGGCGGCGAGCACGTCCCAGACCGCGCGCTCGACGCGGCCCGCGATCTTCCACTCGCCGACGTGCTCCAGGAGCATGAGCCCGGAGAGCAGCACGGCGAGCGGGTTCGCGAGGCCCTTGCCGGCGATGTCCGGCGCGGTGCCGTGCACGGCCTCGAACACGGCAGCCTTGGAGCCGATGTTGGCGCCCGGCACCACCCCGAGGCCGCCCGCGAGGCCGGCGCAGAGGTCGGAGAGGATGTCCCCGTAGAGGTTCTGGAGCAGGAGCACGTCGAACCGCGAGGGGTCCATCGGGAGCAGCAGCGAGAGGGTGTCGACGCCGATGTCGAGCTGCTCGAGGAAGGGGTACTCCTCGCCGACGTGCCGGAACGCCGCGAGGAACGCGCCGTCCGCCAGCGGGTTGATGGGCGCCTTGTGGCAGCAGTGGATCGTGCGGCGGCCGCGGTAGCGCATGTGCTCGAACGCCCACCGGGCGATGCGCTCGCCGGCCCTCACGGTCGAGGTCTTCAGCGACACGACGGTGCCGGGGGTGACCTCGTGCTCGATGCCGGCGTAGAGATCCTCGGTGTTCTCGCGGAAGAGCACGAGATCGAGGCCGGGCCACGCGCCGGGCACGTTCGGGAGGGTCTTGACCGGGCGGAGGCCGACGTAGAGGTCGAGCGCCTGCCGCAACGTCACGTTGGCGGAGCGGAAGCCGCCGCCCTTCGGCGTCATCAGCGGGCCCTTGAGGCCGAGGCGGTTGTTGCGGATGCTCTGGAGGGTCACCTCCGGCATCGGCACGCCGTACTTCTCCATCGCCTCGCCCCCGGCGGGCGCGCGCTCCCACTCGATCGGGGCGCCGGCGGCGGCGAGGATGCGGCAGGTCGCGCCGGTCACCTCGGGACCGATCCCGTCCCCCTCGAGCAACGTCACGCGGTACTTCATGGTGGGCCTCGCAAGGCCGCCCGGTCTAACGGCTCGGCGATCCCCGGGCCATGCCCGTGACGGTCACGGACGGAGAGGGATCACGCGAGCGTACGCGGCTGGAACCCGAACGGCGTGCGCTGCGGCCGCCGCTGGTCGAGCTCCAGGAGCCTGCGTACGCGGTCCTCGGTGTGCGGGTGCGTGCGGAAGAGCGAGGAGACGCCGCGCCCCACCAGCGGGCTCACGATGAACAGGTGCGCGGTGGAGGGATCGGCGTGCGTCGGCACGCGCTCGTTGGCCTGGTCGAGCCGGATCAGCGCGTCCGCGAGCGGGCGGCCCTCGCCGATGAGCTGGGCGCCGTAGGCGTCCGCGGCGTACTCCCGGGAGCGGCTGATCGCGAGCTGGATGAGCATCGCGGAGAAAGGCGCCACGATCAGGGTGACGAGGAGGCCCAGCGGGCTGCCGCCGCGCTCGTCGTCGCTGCGCCCCCCGCCGAAGATGAGGCCCCACTGGGCGATGTTGGCGAGCATGGAGATGGCGCCCGCGAGCGTGGCGGCGATGGTCGCGATGAGGATGTCGCCGTTCTTGACGTGGCCGAGCTCGTGCGCGAGCACGCCGCGGAGCTCCTCCGGCGAGAGGACCTGGAGGATGCCCGCGGTCACCGCCACGGCGGCGTGGTCGGCGTTTCGACCGGTCGCAAAGGCGTTCGGACCCGCCTGCGGGAGCACGTAGACCTTCGGCATCGGGAGGCTCGCGCGCCGCGCGAGGTCCTCGACCATGGCGTAGACCTCCGGCGCGTCGTCGGGGCCGATCTGGCGGGCGCCGTACATGCGCAGGAGCACCTTGTCGGAGAACCAGTAGGCGCTGAAGTTCATGACGACGGCGAACCCGAACGCGAGGACCATGCCCTGTTGACCGCCGAGCAGGCGGCCGGCGACCACGAGGAGGCCGGTCAGGAGGCCCAGGAGGAGGGCGGTCTTGAGGTTGTTGAGCATGCAATTCGAGTAGGCACGCGGGTCGCGACCCGAAAGCGCCTCTGACAAAACACGACGGGCGTCCGGCGCTCCGTGCGCCCCGTGGCCTACCCCTCGAACCACGCTCCGCCGAGCGTCGCGGCCTCGTCGACGAGGAGCGCGTTGCCCGTCTGGCGACCGAGCGCCCGCAACGCGCGCGCCCGCCACGGGCCGTCCGGGGTGAGCTCGTCGAGCGCACGCTCCAGGTCGGCGCGCCCGCCGAGCTCGGCGGTCAGGACCCGCACGCGTCCGCGGGCGAGGGGGGCCTCGCCGAGGCGGTCGAGGGCGTGGAGGAGATCGTCGGGATCGTGGTTCACGACGGCGCGGCAGGCGCGCAGATCGGCCTCGAGGAGCGGCATCCCGCGCTCGATCGCGTAGGCGATGGCGCGGTCGACGCCGGGCGCGAGCACCGTCTCCCCCGCCACGGCGCGGGCGCGGGCGGCCCACGCCTCGGCGCGGAACACCCCGGCGCGGCGGCCGGCGCGGGTCC
>JAUXTN010000197.1 GCA_030684355.1 Pseudomonadota bacterium | reverse complement strand
CGCTCGCCCTCGACGAGCGGCACCGCATCGAGCTCCTCCTCGGCCCCGCCCTCCGCGACGCGCGCGGCGGCTGGGCGGCGGCGCGGCTCTACCTCGCCGCGGACGCCCACGACGTCGGCCCCGCGCGGTGGTGGCCCGTGTGCCGGCTCCTTGCCGATCCCGGCGCCGACCACACCCTCGACCAGCTCGCCGCCGCCTACATCGCGGAGGGGCGCGCCCCGGACGTGTGGCTCCCGGACGGCCGCCCCCCCTACCGCGACGTGCGCGTCCCCTACGCCGACGTCGCCGTGGCCGACGCCCTAGCCGCGGGCGTGGCCGGCGACAGCCTGCTCGAGGCCTTCACGGACCTGCCGCTGTTCCCGGCGGTGGCGCACTACTACCGGCGGGGGACGATCCACGCGCTGGGGCCGCGGCCGCTGCTGATCCTGGCGGCTTCGGGGGGGTAGCCGGGGCGGCTAGCGCACGGGGGCGGGGGTGGGACGGTCAGCGGACCGGCGAGAACAACAGGGCCGGGCGGCGGGGATCGGTCGCGGCGTCGTGCGTTGCTCGAGGATGCCGCGGTCGCCGCTCGTGCGCGCCCCGCAGAAGCGGTAAGCTACCCGGCGCAACAAGGAGCCCAGCATGCCCAAGGGTCAAGACAAGCCGAAGACCAACAACAAGGAAAAGGTGTCCATCCAGGACAAGCAGAAGAAGAAGGCGGAGAAGAACGCCGCGAAGGGCAAGTAGCCTACGACGAGCGCACGGCTCGGGGGTGCGGGAGGGCGGAGAGACCGAAGGCGGCTCCGCTCACCACCCCCGGTCCAACGCGTAGAGGTCCTCCACCGGGGTGAGATGCCCCGCCAGGTGGTCCGCCCAGTCGATCTCCCAGGCGACCTCCGCGTTCGGGCCGACCTCCTGGACCACGCCGTCCGTGCCGAAGCTCACGAGGGTGTTCCCGTTGGGGAGGCGCGTCGCCTCGCCGGCGTAGTCGCCGTAGTGGCCGGCGGCGGGCGTGTAGCTCCAGAGCTGGCGGGCGGTGCCGCCGGGCACGTCGAGCTCGAGCTCGCGGATCCGCTGCACGCCGGGCTCGTCGGGCACGTGGGTGGTCAGGAGCAGCGTGCCGTCGGGCGTCCAGTTGGGGTAGTGCTGGAGCTCCAGGCGGATCGTGCTCGGCTCGAACGCGAGGCCGCCCGGGTACTCGCCGAGCTCCCAGAGCAGCGTGCCGGTCGCGAGGTCGATCCCCACGACGGTGGAGGTCTGGAACATCGACCAGACGACGACGTTCGTGTCGGGGTCCCAACGCACGGTGTTGGCCGCGCACGCCCAGTAGTTGTCGTCGTAGCGCTCCATCCACGGGGCGCAGCTCCAGACGCGCGCGCGGGTGCCGTCCGGGTACTGCCGCTCGAGGTGGTACGCGTAGCCGGTCTCGGCGTAGTCGAAGAGGAAGCTGCCGTCGTCGAGCTCGTCCCAGGTGAACCCGATGCCCTCGACCTCGGTCTCGACCTCCTGGGAGAGCGAGAGCGTGGCGCGGGTGATCGAGCCGGGGATGCTGTCGGCCACGTAGTAGGTCGTGGCGTCCCAGAGGACGTGCGTGCCGTCGCGCGCCACGCGGGGAAAGAGCGTGAGGCGGCGGTCGGCCACCTCGCGGTACCAGACGATGCGGCCCGAACGATCCAGCATCACGACCCAGCACGGGCCGAAGAAGTTCTGGGGCCCCACGTCCACGCTGGTGAGGAAGTAGGGCGCGGGGTCGGCCGCCGCGGGGTGCCACGTCGTGAGCGTGGGGGCGACGAGCCCCTCGGGGAGCGGGCCGGTGCGGGCCTCCGCGGCGAGCGCGGTGGCGCCGGCGTGGAGGGTGACGGTCGCGGCGGCGTCGGCGGGGAGGCCCAGCACGACCTCCTCGGCGGCGCCGGGGGCGCGGGCGCGCACGGGGGAGCTGAACGTCTCGCCGTCGAGCTCCCAGGAGAGCGAGGTGTCGGCGGCGACGAGCTGCGTCCACGTCGCGACGAGCACGGTGCTCACCTCGGGGTGGACCGCGACGGTCAGGCCCGCGGCGGCGACCGCGGGGCCGGGGTCCGTCGCCGTGTCGTCGCCGAGCCGGATGGTGGTCGGCGCGCACGCGGCGAGGACGACGGCGAAGATCACGGGACCAGCGCCGGCACGAGCGTCACGAAGCCGAAGGCGTAGCCCACGTCGGTGTTCACGCTCCACTCGACGACGCCGTCGGGGGAGACGCGGTCGAGCTGGCCGGCGACCGAGAACGCCACGAAGGTGTCGCCGTCGTCGAGCCGGGCGGCGTCGCCGAGGACGAAGCTGTAGACCTTCGGATCTGGCGTGTAGTCCCACACCTGGGTCGCGGTCTTCGCGACGGGGTCGAGCGCGTACTCGATGGCGCGGCTCGCGTTGCCGCCGGCGCCGTCGTTGTCGAACACGAGGAGGCGGTCGCCGTAGACGTGGAACTGGTGCTGGTGGCGGAAGCGGCTGCCCTCGAAGGTGTAGTCGGAGGGGTCGCCGCCGATGACGTCGCCGCACGCGCCGCTGCGGTCGACCTCGACGATGCTCGAGAAGTTGCGCAGGCCGAGGCGGTAGCTGTCGGTCTCGGCGACGTAGTCGAGCGCGTTCGCGAAGGTCCAGCCGAGCTCGATGTCGTCGCCCTCGTAGACGGTGGGGTCGAAGCAGTCCCACGAGGTCCAGATGTCGGTCTGGGTGCCGTCGGGCGCGATCTCGACGATGCGGTCGCCGCGCACGTCGGCGCCGTCCGCGCCGGGCCCGTACTTCACGCCGATGGCCGCGAGGGTGCCGTCCGCGAGCTCCACGAAGTCGTGGGAGAGGAGCGGCACGGCGAGCTCCGTGGAGGCCACGCCGTCCCACGCGACGTGCACGAGCGCGCTGTCCTCGGCGGGATCGCCGGACACGCTCGCGGCGTTGTAGACGATGCCCGAGCCGTCGCTCGCGAGACGCACGCGGTACACGTCGAGCCCGCGATCGTCCAGGTGGTACCAGACGATGTGCCCCTCGGGCGAGAGGATGACCGCGGCTGTGGTCGCCCCGATGAGCGGGGTGAGCATGAACTGGTCGTGCCCGCCCCCCGCGATCGTGAGCGAGGGGAGCTCGGTCGGCAACGCGCCGGTCGTGTAGGTGCCCGTGCCCTGGGGGGCGCCGGCGTCGTCGAGGACGGTCCAGGTCACCTCGGTGCCCGCGGGGACGCCGAGCAGGAGGGTCTCGTGGGTGGTGGCGGAGGCGTCGAACGGCACGTCGAACGTGCGTTCGTCGGTGCCGTAGCGGACCACCCCGGCGAAGGCCTCGGGGGAGGACCACACGAGCGTCGCGAGCGTGGAGATGTTCGCGCTCGGGACGACCTCCGCGGTGATCGTGCTGGTGCCGGTGTCGTCGGCACCCGGGCCCGCGCAGGCGGCGAGGAGGAGCGCGATCATGTGGGCTCCACCACGGTGAGGAAGATGGGCGCTGGATTGTAGCAGGTGCTGCATCGCAACGCGAGGAGCCACGTGCCCTCCCCCGAGAAGCCGGTGAAGGCCCCGCTCGCGCCGGTGGCGCCGGCCAGATCGGCGGTGGTCGCGCCGGTGAGCGGCATGGTGTAGAGGTCCGTCGCGACGAGCTCGAGGTCGAGGAGCTGGGTCTCGAGCGAGGCGGGGGTCTCCCCGGCATAGAACGCGATCATCAGCCCGTCGATGTCCTCGACCGCGATGGGGTTGCCCTGGCCGTCGATGGTGAGCTCGGACCAGTCCACCGTGAACGGCCCCGCTGCCGGGATCGGCACGCGGGTCGCGGCCTCGAGGTCGGCGTCCACCGCGAGGAGCCCGCAGCCGTCCCCGATGCTCACCTCGGTGATGGTCTCGGCCGCCCGGGGCTCGAGGAAGGTGATCATCCGCGCGCCGACGCCCGGGGTCGTGCCCTGCGTCAGGAGCAGCATGTAGGTGCCGCCGGCCTCCGTGTACTCCTCGGTCACGTCGATCCCGGTGCCAAAGAAGCTGAAGTCCTCGAGGTTCGCGCAGGTGCTCGGCCCGTCACCCACCGAGCCGGGCTGGTACTCGACGTAGCCGGAGATGGCGGACTGCTGGAGGTCGTTGGTGGACAGGGCGACCTCCACCTCCTCCTGCGAGTAGTTCGGGAAGCGCACGAGGCCGACGTTCTCGATGTCCACCGTGGGGTCCATCGCGTGGCACTGGAGGTCGTGGAGGACCTCGTCCCAGCACACCGACACGTTCGTGGCGGACGCCGTGACGATCGACGGCACGTCGAGCGCGCCCGTGAACGCGTAGTTGTTCACGTCGGCGAGCTTTCCGGGCTCGCCGAGCGCGGCGGTGTCGTCCTTCGAGGCGTCACACCCCGACAAGACGAGCAGCGCGGCCAGGGTGGAGAGGCGCATGGGGCTCCCGGCAAGATTCAGTAGGGGAAGAAGCCGACTTCGAGGTCGTAGGAGAAGGTGTCCGTGGCGTCGTCGAAGGACGCGTACCCGGCGAGCTGCCAGCCCTCGCCGTCGTGCACCATGAGGACGGCGGCGTGGCCGAAGTACTCGGCGTCGAACCCGTAGGCGAGGGTGGTGCCGACCGCGGACGGAGGGTCCGCCCAGCCGACGGCGGCGCAGGCGTCGGCGTCCGCCACGGTGGCGAGGACGTCGGTGATCTGGAGGGTGTAGGCCCAGTCGCAGGTCTCGCACGTGGTGAGCGTGGCGATGGACTCCAGCGTCAGCTCGATCCGGCACAGCTCGTCGCCGTTGCCCTCGTCGGCCTCGAACAGGACGGTCTCGGTGCCGGTGTACACGCCGTCGATCACCGTGGCGCTCCCGACGAGGCGGAGCAGGCCCGATCCGGTGAACGTGTCGGTGTCGGTGTCGGTGTCGGTGTCGGTGTCGGTGTCCGTGTCGGCGTCCGTGTCGGCGTCCGCGCTGGTGTCCGCGGTGTCGTCGGGCTTGGCGCCGCCGGTGCACCCGGCCAGGAGGGAGGGGACGACGAGGAGGGAGAGGGCGAGGAGGAGGGGCTTCACGGGCGGCAATGTAGCCCAGCCGCGGCGCGCTCCGCCGTTCTTTGCGGGAGCCTCACGGGCGGCCATGGCCGGCGAGGGGCGGAGGGGTGGGGTGCGGGCCGGAGGAGGGGGGCGCGGGCGACGGTTCGGGGCGCGCCGGCCGAGAGCAGGTAGGCCCGGAAGACGTTGTCGGGAGGTCGCCCACCGACGCGGGCGCCGTCCACGCCGCGGTCACGCGGCCGGGGCCGGGCGCGGCCGGAGGGTGAGCCGGACCGGGCCACGGGGCCGCAGCGTCACGGTGGGCATGGCGTCGGGGACGCGCTCGGTCGTGACCTCGAAGGCGCGGAGCACGCCGGCGAGGGCGATCCGGGCCTCCGTGCGCGCGAAGTGCTCGCCGATGCAGCGGCGCGGGCCGGTCCCGAACGGGAAGAACGCGGCGCGGGCGGCGGGCGAGAGCGCGAGGTGGCGGTCGGGGCGGAAGGTGTCGGGATCGGTCCACCAGCGGGGGTCGCGGTGGATCGCCGCGATCGGGATGAAGAGGAAGCTCCCCTTGGGCGCGACGGTGGGGCCGAGGTCGACCTCGCCGCTCGCCGCCCGCGCGAGCACCCATGCGGGCGGGTAGAGGCGGAGCCCCTCGTTGAACGCCCGCTCCAGCGGGCCGTTGTCGCCCGCGTCGAGGCCGGCGCGCACCTTATCCTGCTCCTCCGGGTGGGTGGCGAGGAGCGCGAGCGTGAACGACATGGCGTTCGCGGTGGTCTCGTGCCCGGCGAGCAGCATGGTGACGACCTCGGCGGAGAGGTCCTCCTGGGAGAGCGCGCCCTCGTCGGCGGCGCGGATCCAGTCCGCGAGGAGGTCTCCCTCCAACGGGCCGGCCTCCCGACGGCGGGCGATGAGGCGCTGCACGACGGCGCGGAGCTCCTCGACCGCGGCCCGGTGGCGGCGGCTGGCCGGGAGCGGCCACTGGTCGACGCCCTCGATGGGGAACGTCATCATCCACAAGAAGCCCGCGAGCACCTCGTCGAGCGCGGCGTGGACCCGCGCGGCGTCCTCGCCCGGGTCGATGCCGAAGAGGACCTCGCACACCACCGAGAGCGCGAGGCGGGAGAAGCCGGCCATGGCGTCGACCTCGGCCGGCCCCGCGGGATCGGCGCCCCGCCAGTCGGCGATCATCCGGTCGGCGTGGCGCTGCACGATCCCGGGCATCGCGAGGAGCGCCTCGTGCCGGAACCGGCCCTGTGCCCGGCGGCGCCGGTCCCGCCACACCAGCGCCTCCGTGGTGAGGAGCCCGGGCCCGAGGATCCGTCGCAAGAGCTTCGACCCACGGGTGCCCTTCCACACCGTGTCCCCCGGCACGAGCGCGCGGTGCACGACCTCCGGCGCGTAGAGCACGTAGGCGGGGATGGTCCCGAAGGAGAGCCGCACCACGTCCGTGCCCAGCCGGGCGCCCTCCGCCATGAGCGCGAGCGGGTCGTTTCGCATGCGCAGGAGGTGGCTCCACGGCCAGCCCGGCACGCGGGCGACGGACGGGGAGGGGGCGACCAGGGCGGTTGTGGGCATGGAAACCTCGCCCTCCCGATGTATATGAGCGGAGGCTCGGATATGAACTCGCTTTCGCGGAGCACACCTCGGTGACGATGAACCCCCGCAACGATCAGCGTCGGACGCCGGTCCAGTCGCGCGCCCGCCAGAGCCACGACGCCATCCTCGTGGCCACCGCTCGGATCCTGGCGGGCACTGAGAGCCTGACCGGAAATCCCTCCCGTCGCCCGCTGGACGCCTCCGGCGCCGGCTGCGTCCCGGCCTCGATTACAGGCCTCGGGCCTGCGCACTCGGCCGGAACACAGCCGGCATCCGGATGCGCCTCAGCGGACTCGGTCCGGGATTCCCGGTCAGGCTCTGCGAGCCGCGCCATGCCCTCGACCAACCGCATCGCGAAGGTCGCCGGCGTGAGCGTGGGGACGCTCTACCAGTACTTCGACAGCCGCGAAGCCATCCTCCGCGCGCTCTGCCGCCAGCACACCGCGGAGATGACCGCGTTGCTCCTGGCCCACGCGGGCCCGATGCTCGACGCCCCGCCGCGAGAGGCCGTGCCCGCGTTCGTCGACGCGATGGCCGCGGCCCACGCCGTCGCCCCGCGCCTGCACCTCGCGCTCGTGCGCGAGTTGCTCGCGGACGGCGGCGAGCTGCTCGCCGAGGTGCAGGACCCCGCCCGCGCGCTCGTGCTCGGGTGGCTCGTGCACCACCACGACGTCATCCGTCCCAAGGACCTCCCCGCGGCCGCGTTCCTGCTCACCCACACCGTCGAGGCCGCGATCCACGGCCAGCTCCTCGACGATCCGGCGCGGCTCGACGACGCCGGGTGGCGGAACGAGCTGGTGGATCTGCTGCTGCGGTACCTGGTGGCGTAGGGGCGGCTGGGGGCTCCGGGGCGGTCATCGGCGGCGCCGCACCTCAAACAAGGCTGGGACCATTCGGTGAACGCGGATGCGGATCCCGTGGGCGTGGCGGTCACGGGCGGGGGACCTTGCGCTCAGGGGTGCCTTCCATGGCCGCGTGGCGGTCATGGGCGGGGGACCTTGCGCTCAGGGGTGCCTTCCATGGCCGCGTGGCGGTCATGGGCGGGGGACCTTGCGCTCAGGGGTGCCTTCCATGGC
>JAUXTN010000196.1 GCA_030684355.1 Pseudomonadota bacterium | reverse complement strand
GCGCGGTAGTCCTCCACAACCTCGGCCTTGTCCGTCTCCGAAAACACTCTCCGTTCCACGACGTGCATGCGCAGCCTCCGCTGGGGAACGATCACACGACGGCTGGTCGGGGCACAGGTGGGGTGTGCTGCGTGCTTACGTTCGGACGGTAGAGCGTCCGCACGCGGGGGATGGTTTCGGGCCGCCCGCGCCCGTAAGCGCCCCGCGCACCGCCGGGTCGACGGCCCAACGCCTATTTTCCGCGGGTGGCGCGCCCAGGGTGCGGTCGCCACCCTGGAGCGCAGCAAGATCCCGGCGGACCGCGGTCTTTCGACAGGGCTGCGCGTCACGGATCGGTCTTTTCGCGTCGGCTGCGCTCCCGGGGCACCAGGGGGCTCGCGAGCTTCCCCGCCGGCGACCGCGTGGCGGCCACGGACGGCGCCCTTGGCGCGAGGTTCCCCGCCGGCGACCGCGTGGCGGCCACGGACGGCGCCCTTGTCGCGAGGTCCCCCGCCGGCGAGTGCGTGGCGGCCACGGACGGCGCCCTTGTCGCGAGGTCCCCCGCCGGCGACCGCGTGGCGGCCACCGACGGTCCCGCCCACAGGCGAGTACGCGTGGCACGGCCCTCATGTGTGCTCGGGGCCGGCGCCCGGCCCTGCGGCGTCGGGTCGAAAGACCGTTTGTCGCGACGCAGCCCCTTCGACCGCCGTCGGGCCGCCCGCGCCCGTAAGCGCCCCGCGCCCCGCCGGGTCGACGGCCCAACGCCTAGTTTCCGCGGGTCGCGCGCCCAGGGTGCGGTCGCCACCCTGGAGCGCAGCAAGATCCCGGCGGACCGCGGTCTTTCGACAGGGCTGCGCGTCACGGATCGGTCTTTGGCGACAGCGCTGCGCGTCACGGATCGGTCTTTGGCGTCGGCTGCGCTCCCGGGGCACCAGGGGGCTCGCGAGGGCCCCCCCCCGCCACTCACCGCCACCCCGAAGTCCCTCCGGTTCCCCCCCGCCGCCACGCCCGGCCCCCACCGCCTCCCCCGCGCCAGGTGCCCGGACGGCGGCCCGCTTCCGAGCGGGCCGGTCCGCCCGCGCTCCGGCCCCCGGAGCGTGGGCGACCGAGGCGCTCGCGCCGATCCTGCAGGCGGCCGACGCCGCCCGCTTCGGGCGGCGGGGCGCCCCAATTCTTCTACGGAGGGTCGACCAGGTCGGCGTCCGACACACGTGCCACCAGAACCCGCACGTGAACGGACCTGACGATCAGGCGAAAGAGTGATGCAAGTCAGCGCACCCTGATGACAGTTACGCGAAGTTTACAAGTCCTCACAGGGTCCATCGCGAAGACTATGTTGTGCCTGGAGCTACCCCCATGCGCACCTACATCGCTCTCCTGGCCCTCGCCGGAACCGCTTGCGTGCGTGATCCGAAGGACACGGACCGCCCCGAAGCCGGGATGATTGACAGCGCCGCGCCCGACGTATCGGATGATACCGCGGCGGAGACGGACGCCGACACGGACGCCGATTCGGACACGGACACCGACGCCGATTCCGACACGGACACGGACACGGACACGGATTCCGACACCGACACGGACACGGACACGGACACGGACATCGACACCGGGTCCTCCGTGGACACCGGGTCCTCCGTGGACACCGGGTCCTCCGTGGACACCGGGTCCTCCGTGGACACCGGGTCCTCCGTGGACACCGACACCGGCGCCCCCGTGGACACCGGCGTCGTGGACACCGGCGTCGCGGACACCGACACCGCCGTCGTGGACACCGACACCGCCGTCGTCGTGGACACCGGCGGCGACACCGGGGACACCGGAGCGGCCAGCGTCCGGGTCGTGGCGGACTCGGAGCTGGAGTACTCCGACACCCAGGGCACGGACGGCTGGTGGTACGGATACGTGGAGCCGAGCACGAGCGCGGATTGGGTCGAGATGGGGTCGTACATCTCGGGCGGGACCACGCCCGGCTGGTACAGCGACCCCAGCCAATATTGGACGTCCCTCGCGGACGACGCTGCGCATCCCAACGGCCTCATCACGTCCGAGGGCCGGAGCCCGATGGAGCAGTGGGCGGTCCGGCGTTGGATCAGCGACGAGGTGGGGATCCTCACCGTGAACTCCCACATTGCCAAGAACTACGAGGACGGCACCACCAACGGCATCGCCGCGAGCGTCGTGGTCGACGGCGTGGAGATGGCGGACTGGCGCATCGAGGGCTGGGACATCGTGGGCGTGGACGACACGTTCGACATCGTCGTGGGGATGGGCTCCATCGTGGACTTCGTGCTCGACCCCTACGACGCCGAGGACCTCTCCGACCGCACGACCTGGACCATCATCATGACCCAGTGAGGGGCCGCCCCGGGGCCCTCGAGCGTCAGTTGGATGCCACCGCCCCGTCGCGGGCATCGCGCGCCCGCTGACGCGCGGCCCGCCGCCACGCGACCTGGGCGCGGCGCTCGGTGACACGCGTGGGGCCGCCAAATCGATAGGCGAGGTCCACCGAGTTGAGGAGCCACGCGCCCGGTACCGACGAGATCCCGCCGCCGATGCGCACATCGACGTTGCGCCACGAGAGCTGCCACGCGAGGCTGACGGTGTACGCGGAGGTGAGCGGCACCCACCCCGCGCGGTCGGGCGCGACGCGCTCGAAGAAGCGTGGCACGTCCACCTCGGACCAGAGCACGGCGCGGGCCTGGAGCACGATGCTGTCACGACCGTTCAGGCGCACGTCCGTGGCGGCGTGGGCGGTGAGGGCGCGCAGGTGACCGTCGAGGACGAGCACGTTCTCGGCCGCCTCGAGGGCCTGGGGGGAGACGCGGACCCCCGAGGTCTCGCCGAGGATCAGCGCGAAGGCTTCGAGCTCGGGCGTGCCCTCGACGTGCGCCTCCATCCACGACGCGCCGCCATGCACCGACCAGGGCCTGGCGATCTGGAGCGAGACGGTCGCCCCCGCGCCGATGAACGTGGCGAACAGGTCGGTGTCCTGGGTCATGCCCCAGTCGGCCGTGGCGGAGAGGTCGAGCGGGCCCGCCCGCAGCGCGTTGACCTTCATGCTCGCGTTGGGCGCGCCCAGCACGTCGAGCAGGGGCTGTGTCGTGAGTTGGGTGCGCGGCAGTACGCCGACACCGCTGTTCTTCAGGCCGACGCGCACCTCGCCCCACTCCAGGGTGTAGGCGGTGAAGTCCGTCTGGCCGCGGGCGTGGGCGGGGCGGCGGTGGTGAACGGGCCGGTCGAGGGGGGCGGGCGCGCCCGGTGGCACGGCGGCCACCGGGGTTACAGTTGGTTCGGGGCGGTGCGCCGGGGCGGCCGCGTAGGCCGCGCGTGGCGCCACCACCGCGTAGGTCACGAGGAGGAGCGGGAGCATGTCCGGCCCATCGGCCCGCGGCGAGCGGGGCTTGAGGGCCGGGGGGCCCTTTCCTCGCGGGCCTCGATCCCGCCCCGCGTCGATCCCGCCGCGCGTCGATCCCGCGCGGCCTCGATCCCGCCCCGCCTCGATCCCGCCCCGCCCGCGTGATAGTCGCCGGGGTCCCTGGAGAGGTCGTGAGCGAGTCGAGCCGTCGGAAGCCGCGGGTGTTGTCGGGCGTCCAGCCGAGCGGGTCCCTGCACATCGGGAACTACCTGGGCGCGCTGCTCCAGTGGCGGGACCTCCAGGACACCTACGAGAACTTCTTCTGCGTGGTCGATCTGCACGCGCTCACCGTGCCGGAGAACGTGAAGGCGGCGGGCCTGCGGGAGAAGACGCTCGAGGTCGCGGCGCTCTACCTCGCGTCCGGCATCGACCCCGCGCGGTCGACCGTGTTCGTGCAGTCCGAGGTGGCCGCGCACGCCGAGCTCGCGTGGCTGCTCACGTGCGTGTCGCCGCTCGGGTGGCTGCAGCGGATGACGCAGTTCAAGACCAAGTCCGACGTGGCGAGCACCGTCGGCGCGGGCCTGTTGACCTACCCCGCGCTCATGGCGGCCGACATCCTGCTCTACGAGGCCGACCAGGTGCCCGTGGGTGCGGACCAGAAGCAGCATATCGAGCTCGCACGCGATGTCGCGGCGCGCTTCAACGACATGTTCGGGCCGACCTTCAAGCTGCCGAACCCGATGATCCCGCCCACCGGCGCCCGGGTCATGGGGCTCGACAACCCCGAGCAGAAGATGAGCAAGAGCATCTCCGCGCCGGGCCACGCCATCGGCCTGTTGGACCCTCCGAACGTCGTGAAGAAGGCGATCATGCGCGCCGTCACCGACACCGGGAGCGAGCTGGTGTGGGCGGAAGCGTCGCCCGGGGTGAAGAACCTCATCTCCATCTTCGCGGCGATCACCGGCGAGTCCGCCGACGCCGTGGCCGCCCGCTACGAGGGCCGCGGGTACGGCTACCTGAAGAAGGACCTCGTCGACGCCGTCGAGGGCGCGCTCCTCCCGCTGCGCGCGCGGTACACCGAGCTGCGCGCGGACCCGACCTACCTCAACGAGGTCCTCGACGCCGGGGCCGAGCGCGCCCGCTCGGTCGCGGAGCCCGTGCTCGCGCGCGCCAAGGCGGCGGCGGGGCTGGGGCGCGGGCGGTAGCCAGGCCGGTGGGTCGGCGAAGCTCCGATTGCTTCGCGGCTCCGTGTTTCCGCCCAGGGCAAACACGGAGCCACTCGCAACGGAGCCGGATCGCCGGCCAAGCGAACGGCCGGGCTCACGTCATCAGGCCGGCAACACTTCTCCGAGGCGACGCTCGGCCGGGCGGAGCGCCCAGGACGCGAGGCCGAGCGTGAGCAGGACGAGGGGCGGGATCACGTTGGCGACGGGATCGCCGCCCAGCACGTGCGAGACCGCGGCGCCGGTGAGGTTGAAGACGAAACCGGCGTAGGCCCACTCCTTGAGGCGGGTGAAGCCCGGGGCGAGGAGGGCGACCACCCCGAGGAGCTTCCAGACGCCGAGGATGGTGGCGAGGAAGGCGGGGTAGCCGAGGTGGGTGATGCCGGCGACGACGGCTGGCGCGCCGGAGAGGTCGGCGAAGCCGCCGCCGGTGAGGGCGAGGGCGAAGAGGCCGGTGGTGGTCCAGTAGGCGATCGTGCGAGGGGCCATGACGATGAGCTCCGAGTGCGGCAAGGATGCGTCCGCGCCCGGGCTTCGCCAATTACGCAACAATGGTCATCACTCGACCGTAAAGGATGCAGATGGACGACCTCCCCGAGACCTCCGAGCTGCTCGCCTTCGCGCGCACGGTCGAAGCCGGCTCGCTCTCCGGCGCCGCGACCGAGCTCGGCCTGCCCCGTGTGACGCTGACGCGCCGCCTCGCGCGGCTGGAGGCGCGCCTCGGCGTGAAGCTCCTGCGCCGCTCGACCCGACGGCTCACGCTCACCGACGCGGGCGAGGCGCTCTATCGGCACGCGCGCGTCGTGCTCGCCGCGGTGCGGGACGCCGACGGCGCCGTGCGTCGCGCGGACGGCACGGTGCGGGGCCTGTTGCGGATCTCCCTGCCGCCCATCCCCGGGGGCGGGCTCCAGGGCATGCTGCTCGCCTTCTTGCGTCAGTACCCGCACGTGCGCCTGGAGGCCCTCTACGGTACCGCCCACGTCGACCTCGTCGGGTCTGGCTACGACGTGGCCCTGCGCGCCGGGACCAACCTCGACCCCGGGCTCGTCGCCCGCACGATCATCCGCAGTCGCCTCATGGCGGTGGCGTCGCCCGCCTACCTGGCCCGCGCGGGGGTGCCCGAGGACCCCGCGGATCTCCTCGGCCACGCGTGCCTCGTCGGCTTCGATCGCGGCGAGCGCCCCGCGACCCACTGGCCCCAGGAGGGTGGCGGGGCGGTCCGGGTCGAGGGCGTGATCGTCTCGAACGAGATCACGCTCCTGCGCGACGCCGCGCTCGGCGGCATGGGGATCGCGCTGCTGCCGGAGATGCTCGTCGGCGAGCACGTCGCGGCCGGGCGGCTCGTGCACGTGCTGGCGGGTCGGCTCGGCGCGCGCACCCAGTTCGCGGTCGTCTACCCGGAGCGGGAGTTCCTGGCTCCGGCGGTGCGCGCCTTCGTGGACTTCGTCGTCGCGTGGCCGCTCGACGACCTCGCCGAGCTCGACCCCGCGCGCGGGCCCAGTCCGGTGCCTTACCGTCCCTGATTCTTCGGGAGTCGGCAGCGGGTTTGGCTGCCGATCGGGGGTTTGGCTGCCGATCGGGGGGGCTTGGCGCAGGCCTCCCTCCGAGCGGCGGGCGACGTCGCCCGCGCGAGCCCATGACCGGCGGCTGGACGCCCTGACCGTCCGAACTCGGGGGATGACCGACTACCCCCGAGGCTCTGACCGTCCGAAGTCGGGGGATGACCGACTACCCCGCGCGTTCGGACGACTACCCCCGAGGCTCTGACCGTCCGAAGTCGCGGGATGACCGACTACCCCGCGCGTTCGGACGCTATGTCCGTCCGAAGTCGGGGGATGACCGACTACCCCGCGAGTTCGGACGCTATGTCCGTCCGAAGTCGGGGGATGACCGACTACCCCGCGCGTTCGGAC
>JAUXTN010000171.1 GCA_030684355.1 Pseudomonadota bacterium | reverse complement strand
ACACATTACCTACGTGTTACTCACCCGTCCGCCGCTAAAGAACCGAAGTTCCCCGCTCGACTTGCATGTGTTAGGCCCGCCGCTAGCGTTCGCTCTGAGCCAGGATCAAACTCTCCAGTTTGTTATCCTCTTGGTCGCACGTTGCTGGCTAAAGCAACGTTTGAGCCGAAACTCTATTGAACGTTACAGAAACTACTACCAATTTTTCAAAGACCGGTTTGGTTCCGCTTTCGCGGAGCAATCCGTTTTTACAAACCGAATCGGGTGGTTGAAGCCCGTCTTGTTTGTGCGGCCCGCTTTATCGTGACTGCTTCCGGCGGTCAAGCAACGAAGCGAACCTTTTTCTATCACAAACCGAATCGGGCGTTTGATTCCCGACTTGTTTGCGCGGCCCGGTTTACCGTGGCCGCTTCCCGCCGTCAAGCAACTTCGAGAAGATGCTGTGGGAGGGGGTGGAGGCGTCGAGGTTTCATACTCGTTCCGTCCGCGGCGCCGATGTAGCCGATGGCCTCTCGGGCGTCAAGGCTCAACCCGCGCTCCACGCGGTCTTCGCGGGGGGTTCGACCGCCCCGGCGACGCATCGCAGGCCCGATGATCGAGTTGGTAGCTCGGGGTTACACGAAGATGCCCCGCCGAGGGACCGATGGCAGCGGCGGACCGCGGCTCGCGTCCATGCGGGCTCGCGCCCAAGGCGATCGGGGCCCGCCGGCGCCGCCCGCCCTCCCGGTGACTACCCGCAGGGAATGCCGCAGATGCGCGCGATGGTCCTCGAACGGCCCGGCTCCCCGCTCCTTCTTCGGCAACTGCCGTGGCCCGTCCCGGGCGCGGGGCAGGTGCGCCTGCGGGTGCGGGCGTGCGCCGTGTGCCGTACCGATCTGCACGTGGTCGACGGCGAGCTCCCCGACCCCGCGCTGCCGCTCGTGCCGGGGCACGAGGTCGTCGGGGTCGTCGACGCGGTCGGCGCGGACGTGGTCGCGCCCGCCGTGGGGGAGCGCGTGGGCGTGGGCTGGCTCGGCCACACCTGCGGGAATTGCCGCTTCTGCCTGTCCGACCGGGAGAACCTCTGCGTCCAGGCGCGCTTCACGGGGTACCAGCTCCCCGGGGGCTACGCCGAGGCGATGGTGGCGGACGCGCGGGCCTGCCTCCCATTGCCGGCCGCGTACCCGGATCCGAGCGCGGCGCCGCTCCTCTGCGCCGGCACCATCGGCTACCGCGCGTACCGGATGGCGGGCGACGCCGAGCGGATCGGGCTCTACGGCTTCGGCGCCGCCGCGCACATCCTTACGCAGCTCGCCGTCTGGCAGGGCCGGGCCGTCTTCGCCTTCGTGCGCCCCGGGGACGCGGGCGCCGAGGCCTTCGCGCGGGCGCTCGGCGCGACGTGGGCGGGCCCGTCGACGGCGCCGCCCCCCGCTCCCCTCGACGCCGCCCTGATCTTCGCGCCCGTCGGTGCGCTCGTCCCGGCCGCGCTCGCAGCCGTGGACCGCGGGGGCGTCGTGGTCTGCGCGGGCATCCACATGTCCGACGTGCCGTCCTTCCCGTACCGCCTGCTGTGGCACGAGCGCGTCGTCCGGTCGGTCGCGAACCTCACCCGGCGCGACGGCGTGGAGTTCCTCGCGCTCGCGCCCCAGGTCCCCGTGCGGACCACGGTGCAGGTGTACCCGCTGGAGGCGGCCAACGAGGCCCTCGCGGACCTCCGCGCCGGGCGGGTGACCGGGGCGGCGGTGCTCGTGCCCTGAGCCCCCTCCCCTGTAAGCCCCGCCCCGCCTCGTCGTTGAGCCCACGAAACCGAGGCCCCCGTGATTGCGTTCTTCCAGCTCTTCCATGACAACCAGGTCGAGACCCCCGTTCGTGCCACCCTTGCCGACGGGCAGGTCCTCATGGGTGAAGTCCACACCCGTGTCTTGCGCCTCGCCACCGGGGCCGGCGTGCTCGAAATCCCGCTCTCCGACGTAGGAGAGGTCGTGCCCGCGCGGGGCGACGACCTGGGCGTGGCCGAAGGGCAGGTCGACGTTTGGTTGAGGAATGGCAGCGAGCTCCGCGGCCGTTGGCACGATCCCGAGCTGGAGATGGGCATCGCCGTGGGCGGCGCCGACGTTCCGGTGAACCTGCCGATGAACGAGCTCTCGCGCTTCCAACTGCACGGCCGCGAGCAGTGGCCCACCGCCCCCGTGTTCCGGATGCGCACGAGCTGGGGCGACGACTTCCTGGTCGACCCCGCGCGCACCCGCCTCGTCATGGAGAACCAGCTCGGCACGTTCGAGCCGCTCCTCGAGGAGTGTGTCTCCGCTGCCCCCGTCGCGGCTCCCGACGGCGACTGGCGCATCGTGCTCCGCACGGGCACGGTGCTGGTCGGCCGCCTCCGCGACGCCGCCGTGACCGTGGCGCTGCCCATGGGCCCGAAGGAGGTGACCGTGCCGCTCGCCAACTTCGTGTCGCTCCGCCTGGAGACCTGGGCGCCGCCTCCGGTCTACTCGGTGCCGCCCCCGTTCCAGCCCCCCCGCGAGCAGCCCGTGTCCGTGCACGACCGCGAAATGCCCCAGGCCGAGGGCGCGAGCGTCAGCGCCGCGGCTCCGCGCCGTGTCGTCGCGGGGAGGCCCGCCCCCGCGGGGAGGCCCGCCACCGTCCAGGCGCTGGAGGAGGAGAGCGGTTGGTTCGACAGCCGCGCGCTCGAGACCACCAAGGACGCGCAGCCGGAGGAATAGTGTCCGTGCCCGCAAGTTCCTCGTCACCTCCCGAGAGCCCGTGCACGGACACGTCGGACGCGAAGCGGCCGGGGAGGGGGGCCCCCTCGAAGGCTCTCGCGCCCTGGCGTGAGACTTCGGGGCAACGGCACCAGGCGCACGCCGGCCACCGTGCCGATTTCGGGAAGCACCGTCCCAACGGCAGGCCTGTTCCCGACGGCACGCGCGTGCACCTTTCCTGCACACTCGCAGGCCCCCCTCATGCCCGTCCGTACGATCGAACTCCGCGAAGCCGGCTCCCTCCACGGCTTCATCCGCCGCATGGTCAGCCCGGGCGACCTAGGCGAGCGCATCAAGCCGTTCGTCTTCCTCGACTTCATCCACGGCACCATCCCCCCGGGCGCCGGGTTCGGGTTCCACCCGCACTCCGGCATCGCGACGCTCACCTACCAGCTCGACGCCGACGTCTCCTACGAGGACACCACCGGCCAGAAGGGCCTCGTGGCGGCAACGGGGCTCGAGTGGATGCGCGCGGGCGGGGGCACCTGGCACCAGGGGTTCATCCACGCGCAGGGGCAGACGGTGACGGGGTTCCAGCTCTGGCTGGCGCTGCCGCCGGGTGTCGAGGACGGCCCCTCTGAGGGGATCTACGTCAGCCCTGCGGACGTGCCCCAGGTCGGCAACGTGCGCGTGCTGCTCGGCGAATACGGCGGCGCGGTCAACCCCATCCCCGCCCCCGCCCCCGTCACCTACCTCGACGTGGTGCTCGACGACGGCGAGCGGTGGGCCTACGATCCGCCCGCCACCCACGAGATCGCGTGGGTGTTCGTCTACCGCGGGCGGGCCCGCGTCGGCGGGGCGCCGGTGAGCGCCGAGCTCGTCGTGCTGGATCGGACCGGCACGATCGAGGTGGTGGCCGAGGGCCCGACCCGCGTGCTCGTCGGCATCGGCGTGCCGCACGATCACCCCCTGGTGCTCGGCAGCCACTCGGTCCACACCAGCCCGGCCTCCCTCGCGCGCGGCGTCGCGCGGATCCGGGACATCGGGGTCGAGCTGAAGCGCGACGGCCGGCGCTGATCGCGCGTCAGCGCCCGGTAACGAGGTGCCCGAGCAGCACGTCGGGGCTCCGCGTGCGCGCGTCCAGGTAGTCCTCGGCGTTGTAGACCTCGATGACGCCTTCCCGCGCGGCGTCCCCGCCGTGGTCGACCACCCACGCGGCCGACCGGTGGCGGCCGATGCCGCGGCCCCGCGAGGGGAGGCCGGGGATGGCGGGAGAGGTCGGCGCCACCGCGATTCGGGTGCCGGCGAGGCGCTGCACCGCTTCGGGGGTCACGCGCCGGGCCAGGCTGGCGAGGTCCTCCCGGAGCGCGGCGTCCACGCGCGCCCGAAGCTCGGGTCTGGAATCAAAATCCGGGTGCCACAGGATCTCCAGGACCCCGATGCGAGCGGACTCGTAGCGGGCCAGGGGCGTCCACGCGGGGGTCACGGCGACGGGAGACTCGTCGGCGACCACGCGCTTGACGGCAGGTGGCACGAAGGTGTCGTCGAAGCGGACGAAGGCGAGAGCCTCGGCGGAGAGCACGCCGAGATCGCCCTCGCAGAGGAAGTGGTGCCAATCGCGCACGTCGCGAAGGTCAGGCGCGAAGCCGACATCGAGGCCCCGCCCGTGGCCGGCCAGCGCCACGCCGAACACGGCGAGCCCGACGGTCTCGGCAATGCGAGCGTCCGCCGGCGTGTGGCCGTGGACGACGATGTTGTTGTATTGGAAGCGCGCCTTCCCCGGGTCATGCGGGGTGGACCGGATCTTCGAGTCCCCCCGGTAGCCGGCGGCGGCGAGCCGCTGGGAGAATTCGAGGTAGGCCGCGGGGGTGAGCGTGGTGGCGAAGTCGTCCTGGAACTCGAAGAACACCTTCCACGATTGGACGACGCCACGCGGATCGTAGGCGGTGCCCCCGGTGCCCGCGCCCACGAGGTACCCCACGGAGCTACACAGGGGGTAGCCTGCCGGGCGGACGCCGAGGAAGGTCCCCGACGTTTCCGGCAGGCCCCCGTCCGGGCACGCCCCGCACGCACCATCAACCAGACCAGGTGCGCAGATCCGTGCGCAGCCGCCGGCACCGGGGTGCTCCTGGCAGAACGACACCAGGGCCTCCTGGTGGCTTGCCATCCACCCGAGGTCCGTCGCGCGGTCGGCGGCCGCGTATTCCCGGGCCTCGATCGCCGCGTAGTCGTCCGCCCCGGCGAGGAGGGCCTCCCGGTACCGGGGCTTCAACGTGAGCGTGTTCCAACAGTCGTGTTCAAAGAGGTCCGGCCGCCGGAGCTTGATCTGCTCGAGGTAGGCGAGCTCGTCGATGATGGGGACCGCCACGGGCCCAACCACCGCCGGCGGCGCGGGAACACAGGCCAGGAACGCCGCGAGGAGCACCATCGACGGAGGATAGCCGAGCTTGGGTGCCTCCGGGCGTTGCGGGGCGGGCCCCGCCCCAGGAAGCCCACGCTTTCGGTTACGCAGGCGTCGTCATGCTCACGCCCTTCCTGCTCTCGACCGCGCTCGCCGCGGAACCGGCCGCCGCCGCCGCCGAGCCCCTCGGCTTCTGGATCGGCGCCACGCCGCCCAGCATCGGCTTCGGCGTGGGCTCGTTCCTGGCCGCGGGCGGGGACGTGGACGTGCGCATCCCCTTCCCGCTCAAGTGGCTGCAACCGCAGGTGAACCTGACGTTCGCGAACGGCGTGGGCGCCTACTACTTCCTCCCCTACCTGACGGACGACCGCGCGCTGTCCCTCACGGTGAACGCCCGCTTCGGCCTCGACCACGGCTTCTACGGCGGGCTCGGGGGCGGCGTGGCGGTGTGGCACGTGGAAGACGGCTCGTCGCCCGCCACCCGCGTCCTCCCGAACTTCCACGCCTTCGGCGGCTACGCCTTCCGCGCGGGCGACCACGCGCGCATCTCGCCGGAGCTCACGTTGGGGACGCTCTCGACCGTGGTGATGCGGTTCGAGTGGGGCGGGTGAGCCGCCGTCAGCGCCGCCGCCGCCGCAACAACCCCGCCGCTGCCAACGCGAGCGCCAGGGGCACGCCCGGCACGTCGGTCCCGCAGCGCGTGGCCCCGCCGATCACGTCGCGGGGCGGATCGCAGACATCGCCCTCGCCGTCGGTGTCGGCGTCCTTCTGGTCGAGGTTGGCCTCGCCGGGGCAGTTGTCGCAGCCGTCTCCCACGAGGTCGGCGTCGGCGTCGGGCTGGCCCTCGTCGGACAGCACCGGGCACAGGTCGCAGGCGTCGCCCACGCCGTCGTTGTCGCTGTCGGTCTGGTCGGGGTCCGCCACGAGGGGGCAGACGTCGCAGCGGTCTCCGAGGATGTCGCCGTCGGAGTCGGCGTCCTCGTAGATGAGGCTGTTGCTGGGACACGGATCGCACACGTCGCCCACGCCGTCGCCGTCGCGGTCGGCCTGGCCGATGTCGTAGACGAGCGGGCAGACGTCGCACTCGTCGCCGCGCCCGTCGCCGTCGGTGTCGCCGCCGCCATCCCCGGGGAGGAGCCGGCAGGGATCGCACAAGTCGCCGATGCCGTCGGCGTCGGCGTCGGCCTGGAGGGGGTCGGCCACGGTGGGGCAGACGTCGCAGGCGTCGCCGAAGGTGTCGTCGTCCGTGTCGGACTGCGCCTTCTCGAAGACGAAGGGGCAGTGGTCGCACTCGTCCCCGGCGCCGTCGCCGTCGGTGTCGAGCTGGAGGGGGTCGGGGTCGTCGGGACAAATGTCACATTCGTCGCCGACGCTGTCCTCGTCGCCGTCGAACTGGGGCGGGTCGTAGTCGTTCGGGCAGAGGTCGCACAGGTCGCCGACGTCGTCGCAGTCGGCGTCCTCCTGCATGGGGTTCGCCAGCTCGGGACAGTTGTCGCAGCGCAGGTTCACGTAGAGGTCGGGGACCTCGGCGTCCTCGGGGAACTGGAGGAGGGCGAAGGAGAGGCCGTCGTCATCGTAGTCGTAGCCGGCGATGAGGTACGCGCAGCCAAACGAGGTGTAGTCGTAGTAATAGTCGGCGTTCGGGTAGGTGACACCGGCGTCGTCCACGGTCGCCATGCACACGGGATCGGTCGGATCGACGAGGGCCTCGGTGGCGACCGGGATGTTGTTGCAGTTGAGATCCTGCACGTCCACGGGGTCGTCGCAGGTGTCGGCGAGGGCGTGCGCGATGAGGAAGAGAATCATTCCTCCTCCTCTTGTTCGTCGAAGAAGGTGGGGTCGACGAATTCCGGCTTGGGGGCCGTGAACTCGGGGATGGAGACGGCTTCGAGCGCGACGGCCTCGCCGCTCCACGGGAGCAGCGTCGTGGCGGGGGTCTCGGGGAGGGCCTCTCCCTGGGCGAGGCGGCGGGCGATGCGGAGGACCACGCGGCGGTTCTCGGCGGCGACCCTCGAGACCGGGGCGGGCGGGGCCCCCTTGGCGACGGGGGCGGGGATGACCTCGCCGACGCCACGCCAGCTCATGCGCTGCGGGCTCACGCCCTCGACGAGCAGCGCCTCCCAGACGGCGCGTGCGCGGCGATCGGAGAGGTCCCAGTTGTAGGCGAGGTCTCCCTCTTCGCTCGCGTGGCCCTCGATCGCGAGGTGGGCGATGCGCCCCTCGCTGGCGAGCAGGCTGGCGATGGCGTCGAGGAGCTCGTGGGAGCTGGGGAGGATCTCCGCGGAGTTGGGCGCGAACGCGATCTCCTCGCGGAAGGCGAGCTCGTCGCCGAAGATGCGCACCAGGGGCGGCGGCGGCGGGGGAGCCACGTCCGTGACGCCCGGGATCTCCTCCTCGAGCAGCGCGGTGACGGCCTCCTTCGTGGGCGGGGCCTCGACGACCGGCTCCGGCTTGGGCGGGCGGCGGGAGAAGGCGTCCGCGAAGGTGGCGGTGACAAAGCCGCGGGCGGTCGGGACGCCGACGCCGGGCTGGACGCCGACGCCGGCGCCGCCGGAGAGGGAGACGGTGGGGGTCACGTCGTAGCGGGCGTTGACGAGGACCTCGCTGGCGAGCTCGCCGTCCTGCGTCGCGAGCCCCGCGAGCACGGCGCGGGCGACCCAGCCGCCGCCGACCGAGAACCCGGGGAGGAGGTCGGCGCGCACGCCGAGGCCGAGCTCGACCGCCGGGCCCCAGTCGAGGCGGGGTTGGGGGGTCTCGAGCGGGCGGGCGACGAGGCCCACGTCGAGGAGGACCGCGCCGAAGCCGCCGTTGAGCGCCGCGGAGGCGCCGAACGCGGCGCGCGTGGAGGTCTCGCCCATCCAGGCGTCCTTGCGGCCGAGCGGGATGTAGAGGTCGGCGCGGAGCGTGGCGTCGAAGAGCTGGGTGTGGACGAGGCCCCAGCGGGCGCCGAGGCGAGGGTCACCGAGGCCGGCGCCGTCCGCGGAGACGAGGGTGTCGTCGCCGGACTGCCATTGGAGGGGCACGAAGGCCTGCACGGCGACGCGGCGGCCGAGGCCCAACGAGAAGCCGGCCCAGCCGCCGACGCGATCGCTCACCGGGCGGCTCGTGACCAGGCCCTCGGTGAGGATCAGCACGGGGGCGCGCTCGTACTGGGTGGCGAGGCCGACCCGCCACGCCCACTTGTCGGGGACGCCGGCGCCCTCGATGCCGTAGACGCCGCCGTCGCCGAGCGCGGGGCGGAGGAGCTCGACGTCGACGCTCGCGCTCGGGTCCGACTCGGCGGCGAGGGCGCCGGGGACGAGCCCGCCGAGCACGCCCGTGGCCACGAGGAGGGCGATCAAAATGGCACCCGCACCGCGACGGAGAGGAGCCCGGCGGCACCGAGCCCCGCGCACGCGAGGCCCGCACCCTGCGCCACGTTCGTCCGGACGCGGAGCTGTTCGAGCTCCTCGACGGTCTCGACGGGCGAGGGTTTCAGGGCGTACCAATCCGAGCGGGCGTCCGCGGCGACGAGGAACAGCGCACCGGAGGCGACGACGAGCGCGCTCGAGGTCACGAGGCGGGCGACCTCGCCGCCCCGGAGCGGCACCGGCGGGAGGCGCGGGAGCGTCGGCGCGGTGGGGAGGTCGACCTCGCCGGCGCGCACGCTTGCGACCGCGGAGACGTCGAGCCAGCGGGTGTAGACGACGCGGCCGTCGGCGTCGAAGGCCTGCACGACCGCGGGGCGCCCGGAGCGCAGCGCGGCGTAGGCGACCCCGTCGACCAGCGCGACGCCGCCATCCGGGTGGGGCGGGCCGTCCTGGGCGTCCTCGACCGAGGGCGCGGGCATGGGCGCGGGGCGCTCGCCGCCGAGCGCGAGGTGCACGGCGACGGCGTCTCCGGGCTCCAGGGGCTCCGAGACGCAGGCGAGGCGGGTGAGGAGCGTGCGGCGCTCGGCGATCCCGTCGATGCCGACCGTGGCCGCGCCCTGGAGGCGCAGGGCGGCCGCGACGACGTCGACCGGCGCGTAGAAGGTGGCGCACGGCTGCTCGGCGTGCGCGTTCGCCGCGAGGAGGCTCGCCGCGAGGAGGAGCGCGCTCATTGGCCCTCGCAGGTGTCGATCACCTGGTCGCAGTCGTTGTCGATGCCGTCGTCGCAGGTCTCGGGCACGGCGGGGTTCACGAGCGGCAAGGTGTCGTCGCAGTCGACGTTGTTGTCGACCTCGTCGTCCTCCGCGCGGCACGCCGTGCGGGTCGTCAAGGGGTCCCCGAAGCCATCGCCGTCGAGGTCCGTCCACCGGGTGAACTCGTCGTCGATCGTGCCGTTGCAGTCGTTGTCGCGGCCGTCCTCGCACACCTCGCGGCCCCCGGGCCGGGTGTGCTCGTCGGTGTCGTCGCAGTCCTCGCCGCGCGCGACGTAGTCGGCCTCGGGGGCGCAGGTCTCGATGCCGGTCAGCGGGTCGCCGAAGCCGTCGTCGTCGGCGTCGTACCACCAGATCGCGAGCAGGGCCTCGTCGATGAGCCCGTCGCAGTCGTCGTCCAGGCCGTCGCAGATCTCGTCGGCGTGCGGGTGGATGGTCGCGACGGTGTCGTCGCAGTCGCCGTCGTTGGCGGCGGTCTCGCCCGTGACCGCGCAGGCCTCGCCCGCGTCGATCCCGCCGTAGCCGTCGCCGTCGAGGTCCGTGTAGACCTGGTAGAGCGCGAAGCCCTCGTCGAGCGTGCCGTCGCAGTCCTGGTCCCGCCCGTCGCACGCTTCGGGCGCGCCCGGGTGGATGTTGAAGTTCGCGTCGTCGCAGTCCTCGCCGCTGCGGACGTAGCCCTCGCCGGGGGTCTCGCAGGAGGCGATCGACGCGCCGGCGCCGTAGCCGTCGAGATCGCCGTCGATGAACCACGGGGGGCCGCCGACCACGGAGGCATCGTCGTCGTCGCAGTCGTAGGGCCACTCGACGCCGTCGCCGTCGGGGTCGAGGCGCCACTCGCGCTCGGAGGCGGGGATGAAGCCGCAGCCGGCGAGGAGCACCAGCGACGTGACGACGGCGCCGCGGCCGCGTCGGCGCCGCGTCATCCAGGCCGCGGCCACGATGGCGAGCAGCCCGGGCAGGCCCGCGCCCGAGGTGGAGCAGGTGCTCGCCCCGCCGCGGGCGGCGTAGTCGGCGCACTCCCCGGGGTCCCAACCGGCGCCCAGGCAGGGCTGGCAGGCGTCGCCCTGGCCATCGTCGTCCGCGTCGAGCTGGTCGGGATCGTAGACGGCGGGGCAGTCGTCGCAGGCGTCGCCGAAGCCGTCGGCATCGATGTCGCGCTTGTCGGGGTCGAAGTTCTCGGGGCAGAGGTCGCAGGCGTCGCCGAGGCCGTCGAAGTCCGAGTCGAGCTGCTCGGTGTCCGGCTCGTAGACGCAGATGTCGCACTTGTCGCCGACGCCGTCGCGGTCCTCGTCGGCCTGGTCGCCGTCGAGGTTGGGGCAGAGGTCGCAGGCGTCCCCGACGTCGTCGTTGTCGGCGTCGCGCTGCTCGGGGTCGTAGTCGGCGGGGCAGGTGTCGCAGAGGTCGCCGAGGCCGTCGAGGTCGATGTCGGCCTGGTCGGGGTCCACGACCTTCCAGCACACGTCGCAGGCGTCGCCGACGCCGTCCTCGTCCTCGTCCTCCTGGGAATTCACCACGTCGGGGCAGTTGTCGCAGGCGTCGCCGTAGCCGTCGGCGTCGAAGTCCTCCTGCGGCACGTCGGGGACGTACGGGCACACGTCGCAGGCGTCGCCGAGGCCGTCGAGATCGGCGTCCTCCTGGAGCGGATCGTAGACGACGGGGCAGACGTCGCAGGGGTCGCCGACGTTGTCGCAGTCGGCGTCGGCCTGGTCGCGGTTCCAGAGCTCGGAGCAGTTGTCGCACGTCAGCGTGAGGATGAGGTCCGGGAAGGTCTCGTCCGGCATGAGGTAGATCTCGCCGGCGGAGAGGCCGTCGTGATCGTCGTCGAGCGCGGTGACGGGGACCCTGCAGCCGTACGAGACGTAGTCGTAGTAGTAGTCGGCGTTCGGATAGGGGATCCCGGCGCCGTTGACCGAGCCGGAGCACTCGGGATCGGTGAGGTCGACGGGGACCTCGTCGACCACGTCGACGCCGTTGCAGTTGAGGTCCTGCACGTAGGGATCGGCCATGCACTGGGCGTGGGCCGCGGCGATCAGCAAGGAGAGAAACGAGAGCAGCATCACCGCACCCCCGGGAGCTTGCCGGTCCACGGCACGGGCACCGGCGGCCAGACGGGCGGCGGGGCCTCGGAAGAGAGCTGGTGCTCGATGCGGAACACCACGCGCCGGTTCGCGGCGAGGGCGACCTCGTCGAGGCCGAGCGACTCGGGGGCGACCTCGCCCATCGCGCGGTAGCCGACGCGATCGGGGTGCACGCCGACCTCGATGAGCACCCGGTAGATCGCGCGGGCGCGGGCGGTGGACAGCGCGTAGTTGTACTCGAACGTGCCCTCCTCGCTCGCGTGCCCTTCGACCACGATGTAGGCGAGGCGCGGGTTCTGCGCGAGCACGCGGGCCACGTCCTCGAGGATCGGGAGCGACTCGGGGAGGACCTCGTCCTTCGCGAAGACGAACCGGATGGGGTCGCGGATCACGATGCGATCGCCCTCGACCTTCGCCAGCTCGCCCTCGGCCCAGCCGTCGATCGGGGGCGCGGGCGGGGGCCGGACGACGAGATCGGGGACCTCCTCGACGGGGGGCGCGAGGGTCAAGGCGCCGGGCGAGACCGGGCGGACCGCGAACCGGGGCGGCTCGGGGGTCCACGCGACGCCGAGGAAGGCGCGCAGCGACGAGGCGCCGACGCCGCCGCCGAGGCCGGGGCCGCCGCCGATGTCGACGACGACGCCGCGCGGGGCCTTGATCTGCACGCTCGCGAGGAGCGCCGAGGCGTGGTCACGGGGGCCGGCGTCCGGAGCGAGGCGCACGCGGCCCAGGTACCCGAAGCCGATGCCGAGCCGCTCGTAGGACCAGCGCACCGCCGCGTTGGTCACCAGCGACGAACCGGTGACCAGCTCCAGGTCGGTGACGGAGGCGGCGCCGTAGCGGTACCCGGCCTCCCCCAGCAGCGTGATGCGGCCGACGGCGAGGGCGCCGACGACGGCGGCGCCGGGGCGGAAGGTCCCCTCCCCCATCCAGGCGGAGGTGTCGCCGGTCGGCATCGCGAGGTCGACCCGCACGCCGAGCGCGCTCTTGTCGCTCCCGAGCAGGCGGTAGCGGGCCGCGAGCTCGATGTCGCCGAGCGCCATGCCCTCCGCGGAGCCGGGGAACCGGCCACCCTCCTGCCACGCGAACGGGACGGCGAGCGAGATGTCCATGCGCGGGAGCGGCCCCCACCGGGCGCCCGCCTGCACGAGCGTGCGCGAGGAGACGGCGGCCCCCGCGTAGTCGCCGGCGGCGTAGACGACGACCGGGTTCTGCTCGGCCTGGATCACCGCGGCGAAGCGGGGCATCCCGGGCGGCTGGGTGTAGGGGGTGTCCTGCCCGGGCGTCCCGTCGGGAGCCAAGGTGGGCCGCACGAGCTCGACGTCGAGCGGGAGACCGGCGGCCAGGGCGGGGGCGAGAAGGGGCGCGAACAGCACGGGGCCATGGTAGCGTGCATCCCCTCGGGTTCGAAGCATGATCCTCGCCCTCGTCGCCTTCTGCCACGCCGAAACGGTCGCCGCCGAGGCCACGAGCACACCCGCGCTTCCGACGAACCGCATCGCGGAGCTGTCGCTCGCCCGGGTAGAAACCGGCGCCACCTGGGTCGTCCGCGACGGGCGTGCCCACGAGATCGACGCGCGGACCTGGGCGCTCCTCACCGGCGACATCGACGTGCTCGGGAAGGTCGAGGCCAGCCGTCGGAAGGGGGGGGTCTTCGGCTGGGGGCTGGTCGTGGGCGGCGGCGTGGTGGCGCTGTCGTCCGCCATCCCGCTCTTCACGCTCGAGGACGCCCTCGGCACGAACGAGAGCGTCGCCGGCTTCGACGAGCTCGGCACCCGCAACGACATCCGCGTCGCCACCGCGTTCTCGCTCATCGGCGCGGGCGCGGTCCTCGCGGGCACGGGGTTCGCCGCGCGGGCGATGGCGGATCACCGCTCGCTCGACCTGACCCGCCACCTCGACGCCGCCGCCGCCGACGCCCGCATCGCCGCCTACAACCGCCAGCTCGCGGAGACACTGACCGTGGTGCCGATGGTCGTGCCCGCCGAGATGGGGGAGCTGCCGGAGGATGTGGAGGAGCCGGTGAAGGGGGCTTCGGAGGGGGCCGGCTTGGGGACTGCCTTGGGGGCCCCGGGGGAGGGGGCGCCGGTCGTGGGGCCGGCCCCCGGGCCCGCGCAGGAGGCGGCGCCCGCGAAGGAGGCGGCGCCCGGCACGGTGCCTGCACCGGACGTGGCGCCCGCGAAGGTGCCCCCTCAGGAGGCGGCGCCCGCGAAGGTGCCCCCACCGGACGGGGCGCCCGCGGCCGCGCAGGAGGCGGCGCCCGCGAAGGACGCGGCGCCCAAGGCGCCCGCATCCGAGGTTGTCGATCCGCCCGTGCCCTGACGGCGGAGGGGTCGGCATGGCGGCAACGCCCTGCGGGACGAGTTCGACCTCACGCTCCTGCAGCGCAGTTCCTGTGACGCCTCCGCCCGCGGATTAATTGGCGCCCGAGCGGAGGGGTCCTGGCCTTGGTCTACGCCGTGCTCGCCATCCTGCTGGTCCTGGGGGGCCTGTGGCTCCTCGGCAGGCTCGGCTTCGGCCCGTTCGAGCGCGATCCCATCTTCGAGATCGACTTCGAGCAGGGGCGCCTGCGCGGCCTCGCAGGCTCGATCCCCGAGCGCCTCCGTCGCGAGCTCGTCGACGTGGCCGCGGGGGGCGAGGTGTCGGGCACGGTCCAATACTTCGCGCCCGGGGAGTACGGCTTCTCCCCCGAGATCCCCGAGGGGATCCAACAGCGCTTCCGCAACGTGCTCACGCAGACGGACAGCCCGCCGTCGGGATCGCCGCCGGACGGACGACCACGGGCGCGGTCGGGATGAGGGCGCCGACGGCGACCTTCAGGTGGCGATCGTCGCCTCCGCGTACGGCCCCACGCGCGTGCGTCGCAGCGCCACGAGCAGCCCTCCGCAGCCCAGCCGCGCCCCCATCGCCTGCGCGAGCGCGCGCACGAAGGTGCCGCTGGTGACGGTGAGGGCCGCGCGCACCGCCACGAGCGGGGGATCGTCCGACGCGAGGTGCTCCCAGTCGGCGCGGGCCTCGTCCTGCCGGAACAACCCGCGCACCCGGTCGATGCGCGCCGACACGTCGTCCACCAGCGCCGAGGCGCGGACCGGCGCCGCCGCGACGCCGTGCACCGCGGTCACGCGCATCGCACGCATCGGGAGCTCGATCTCGTGCAGGCGCCCTTCGCGCGCCCAGGCGTGCAAGGGACGGCCATGCACCCGGTAGGCCGACCACGCCGGGAGCGGCAGGTCGTGCACGCCGGCGAGGGCGGCGACGGCGGCGGCGCAGGCCGCCAGGTCGGGGGCGTGGGCCCGGTCCGCGAGCCTGCCGAGCGCATCGAAGGTGTCGCTCGCCACGCCGAAGAGGAAGGTCGCCACGTAGTCCTTGTCGTGCTCGAGGTGCTCCGGGAGGGCGAAGCGGTCCGCCCCGGTCAACACGAGCAGCAGCCCCTCGGCCATGGGGTCGAGCCGGCCGGCGTAGACTATGGGCTCGCCCGCGAGCGCCGGCGTCCGCGCGCGCAGGGCCTCCATCGCCTCCAAGGGCGTCCATCCGGCGGGCTTGTGGAGGGTGAGGATCACGGGGGTTCCAGCGTATCCGGGCGTGCGGCGGGGTCGGCGGGCGGGCGGCGGGGCCGGAGGGCGTCCTCGACCGCCGGACCGGCCCGCGCCAGGTGCTGCAGGACACCTCGCCGCCTCGGCGGGCCGCGCCGGCGGGCGTCCTCGACCGCCGGCCAAGCGGCTCCGCGGCGGTGCTCGACCAGGTCATACGGCGGTGCGACCAAGTCCGCGAGTTCGGACGGATATAGCGTCCGAACTCGGGGGATGGTCGGTTACCCCGCGAGTTCGGACGGATATAGCGTCCGAACTCGGGGGATGGTCGGTTACCCCGCGAGTTCGGACGTAAGCACGCAGCACACCCCACCTGTGCCCCGACCAGCCGTCGTGTGATCGTTCCCCA
>JAUXTN010000167.1 GCA_030684355.1 Pseudomonadota bacterium | reverse complement strand
CGGCCGCGCCGCTCTCTCCGGCCGCGCCGCTCTCTCCGGCCGCGCCCTCCTACCTCCGCCCGCCCTTCCCGCGGTCATTCCCGCGATCCTGCCCGGGCTTTCCCCGCTCGTTCCCCCGGTCCTGCCCGGGCTTGGCCCCCGGCTTGGCCCCGACCTTCGCGCCCGGCTTGGTGCCGCCCTTGGCCCCCGGCTTCACCGCCGCCTTGGTCGCGGGCTTGGTGCCCGCCTTCTTCCCCCGGGGTGGCATCGCCGCCGCACGCGCGGCCCGCTCGGCGCGGTCGGGGGTCGTGCCGCGATCGCGGGCGCTGCGGAGGCGCTCGCCGGTGTCGAGGCGGCCGCCGCCCTTCAGGCGCTCGATCTCCTTGAACAGCACGGCGTCGGCGTCGGTGACGAGGTTGATGACCTTGCCCTTCGCCCCCTGCCGCCCCACGCGGCCGATGCGGTGGAGGTACTCGCTCGCCTTCTCGGGGAGCTCGTAGTTGAGGACGAACGCGAGATCGTCGAGGTGCAGACCGCGCCCGCCGAGCTCGGTGGTGACGAGCACGCGGCCCTCGCCGGCGCGGAAGGCCTTCATCGCGGACTTGCGCTCGTTGGGCTCCAACGCGCCATGGATCACGACGACGGAGTGGCCACGATCGCGCAGGGTGGCGCCGACCTGGTCGGCGGTCTCGCGGCGGTTGCAGAACAGGATGCCGCGCGCGCTCGGGGCCAGCGCCACGAGGGTGTCGTGCACGGTGTCGAGCCGCTCGACGGGCTTGACCTTGATGTTCTGGATGGACACCGACTCGGGGGCGCTGTGGGCGTCCTTCGAGAGGAGGAGGACCGGGTGCTCCGGGCGCGCCATGGCCCACGCGCGGATGGGCTCGGGCAGGGTGGCCGAGATGAGCGCGAGGGAGTGCTCGGGGGGCAGGGCGGCGAGGATGCGATCGATGTCGCCGCGCTGGCCGGGGGCGAGGAGGGTGTCGGCCTCGTCGACGACGAGGAGCCGCACGTCGTCGAGGCGGAGGAGGCCCTCCTTCAGCAGCGAGACGAGGCGGGGGGGGTTGGCGACGATCACGTCCGCCGGGTCGGCCAGCTGGAGCCGCTGCGCCCGCTCGGCGAGGCCGCCGGAGGCCGCGCGGACGCGGGCCTTCAGCGCGTGGGCGTGGCCCTTGATGGCCTTCATCGTCTGGTCGACGAGCTCACGCGTGGCGGTGAGGACGATGGCGCGCGGGCGGCCGCGCTCCTTGACCATGCCCTCGACCTGCTCGATGGCGTGGAGGCGCTGGAGGAGCGGCAGGGAATAGGCGAGGGTCTTCCCGGAACCCGTGCGCGCCACCACGATCGCGCTGACGCCCCCGAGCAGCGCCGGGATTGCAATTCTTTGTACGGAGGTCGGCTCGACGAGGCCGGCGGCGGCGAGCGAGTCTGCGAGGGGCGGTACGAGCCCGAGGTCGGAAAAGGACATTGCGCCGTCTATCCGATTCGGCTGACACCCGGCTGACGGTGTGGTATGTCTCGAGTGCGCGGGGTGTTGTAGCGGTACCACCCCCCCCACCCCCCGGTGCTGCTCCGCCCCGCGCATTTCCCCTGGCGAAGTTCGCTTTATGAACCGCCCCCGACGAGCTGCCCGGGCGCCTATTTGCAGGCCCCTCCCGGCGGCCCGAGCGGCATCGGCGCCGAGGTCACCCCGGTAAATCGGATCGTCCGCTCCGGGGACGTGCGCGCGAGCGAGAGGTGCAGCCCCCCCACGGCGGTCGGCGGCGCCCAGGTCCACGCGCCGGTCTTGCCGCTCTCGAGCACGTAGTCCCAGCCGACCACGTCGGCCGTGACGGGGTCGATGTGGGCGACGTAGCGGTCGCCGGGGGTGAGGCCGACCGCCTCGAAGGTGATCGTGAGGTCGTTGCCGGTTGCGGTCACGCGCACGCCGGGGTCCTTCCACTTCGAGGGCGCCAGCAGCCAGTACTGGTCGTTCGTGAAGTAGGCCCAGGCCTGCTGCTGGAGCGGATCCTGGCCGGTGTACGGCACGGGGACCACGACGGTGCAGGCCGTTCCGTCCTTGTCGGTCCAGCGCACCTCGGCCTTCTGGCCGGGGATGTCCCAGCGGTGGGCCCGCGCGGTCTCGCCCACCTCGAACGTGAAGGCGAGGCCGGGCTCGCGCGTGGGGTCGCCGGCGCGGGCGACGACGCGGTCGAGGAGGGGGTCGGCGTGGGCGGGGAGGAGGGCGGCGAGGAGGAGCATGGCGAGGGGTAACCTGGGACGAAGGCCGCTCGGACGGGCGCGACGGCTCCCTGCGGTCGCCGCCGGCCTCGGCGCGCGGGGTGATGGGGGGCGGGGCCGGTGCCGGGCCTTGGGG
>JAUXTN010000162.1 GCA_030684355.1 Pseudomonadota bacterium | reverse complement strand
TCGTCTTCGCGTTAGGCGAAATCGCCCCCGGCGATGGCGCTTATTCTCGAATCCGTATCCCATTCTAGCGCTCCCGTGCACGAAGTTTTGGGGGCCCCCTTGACGCCATCGTCCCGACGAAAGTCCGCCAGGGATGGATGACGACTGTCAGTCCTCCGTCACCGGACGCGCCCCCCACTCCGTTGATCTTCCTCATCCCGCCCTCCTGGCACGGTGCCTGCTGGCCCCGCGCGCGTGTCTGCGCACCCGCACGCCAAGAGTCCCACCGAGCAGAAGCTCACGCTCTCGGACGTGCTCCTTCAGGCCAAGGAACACCTCGCCCACGGACCGCTCGACTTTCATGTGCGCGCGGTCCTCGCCAAGATCGCCCTCTGCCGCTCCGGGGAGTACGGCTACGCCAAGGTCTCTTGCTCCGACTGCGGCTACTCCGAGTGGCGACCGCGGGGCTGTGGGCTCCGACACTGTCCGACCTGCGGTCAGACGCGAGCCGACGCGTGGATCGCCGATCGCAAGCTCGACATGCTCGACTGCCCCTACTTCCAGCTCGTGTTCTCCCTCCCGCCCGCGCTCGCGCCTCTGGCGCGGACCAACCAGAAGCGCATCTACAACCTGTTCTTCGCCGCGGTGCGCGAGACCCTCGCCGAGCTCGCTCAGGACCCCGGCCACCTCGGCGGCATCCCCCAAGCCCTCCTCGCACTCCACACCTGGAACGGGCGCCTCGACTACTTCGTCCACATCCACGCCCTCATGGCGGGCGGGGCCTACGACCCCGTGGCGGACCGTTGGATCCCAAGCAAGCACCCGGACTACCTCTTCCCCGTCCAGGTCTTGTCCAAGCTCGTCCGAGGCAAGTTCCTCGACGAGCTCAAGCGGCTCCGCCGCAACGGGCTCTTGGCGCTCGACCAGGCGGGGGTGCGGCACCTCCAGGACTCGGCCACCTGGGGCCGCTTCATCGACCAACTCTACGAAACGAGCTTCTACACCTACGTCGAGAAGGCGATCGCCGGACCCGAGCTCGTCATCGAGTACCTCGGCCAGTACCTCCAGCGGGCAGGGCTCTCCAACCGTCGCATCGTCTCCATTGCGGACGGCCAGGTCGCCTTCCTCTGCAAGGACCGGAAGAAGAAGTACTCCACCACGGGCTACTACCCCCGGACCCTCCCCATCCGGGACTTCGTCGATCTCTACGCCCAGCACATCCTCCCGAGGGGCTTCCACCGCGTCCGGTTCGTCGGGCTGTGGTCGGGTCGCCACAAGAAGCTGCTTCCCCAGGCCAAGCTGGCCGTCCGCCGCTGGATCGAGGAGCACCCCTCCGAAGCGCCGAAGCTCCCGCGACACACCCCGAAGCCCCGGACCCCGGAGATGTGCCCGGCCTGCCACCAGCAGCCGCTGGAGCACACGGACTCCGTGATCTTCGCCGTGGACTGGCGCGCCTTCCTCTGGTCCGGACTCCCCCGCGGGCCGCCGCGCGAGCTCCGTCGTCGTGTTCGGCCTGCATGACATTTCTCACCCTCCAACAACCCTCCTCCACGATGGGCTTGCGCGAGCACCATCCAACTCCACGCCGGACAACCGAGCGGTCCCCGAAGCACGCCGCGGTGCCGGGACGTCGTGATGCTGCTTCACTGAATCCGCACATTCCTGCCATCGAGCCGCGCGCAGCCACCATCGGGCATCACAGCTACAACCATCCCTTCTCGACAAACGCACCTCTCCGCGAGCCGGAAGCGACTTCGCCTAACTGGCCGACGTGCTGCTCAGGGCCGGCGAAGACGCCGGCCCTGGCCCGGGCGCACGAGGCGCCGTCGTAGTTCTCGGCCTCGTCGAGGTGCGCCCGGGACATGCGCTCCCGGTCGAGGACGCCCGGGACCGGCGGCCAAGATAGCCCGCACGCGGGGACGCGCGCGGAGGCCGCTTGCGCACGTCAGCAGTCGTCTTCGCGTTCTACGCCAGCACGCAGCCTTCAACGGGCCCTTTCCGTGTTTCGAACATACCCCAGCCGATGCGTCGGCGCCCGCGTGTCCCTGGAAGGCACCGTGCCGGCGTAGAACGCGAGCCAGCCGACACCCCGCGCACGACGATGCGCAGTGCTTCATTCCGCAGTGCGCGAGGCGTCGGCTGGCGATCCCAAAACCCGTCCCTCCCAAGAACCCCTCCCCCGCCCGGCGATCGACCTCGACGCTGGGCCGGCTCCCACCCCCCTCGTCGCCCGAGCGCTCCTCGGGGGGTAGAACCCGACCCTCACCGCGGTGGCGTGAACGGGCGTACACAGCTCTCGGCCTCCTCGCCCGCGTCCAGGCACCGCGGCGCGGCAAGAGTTCGACCAAGTGCCGGCGCGCGGCAAGAGCTCGACCAAGTTTCGGGGCGTGGCGAGCCCGATCACGTTCCGGCGCCTGGCAAGACGCGCGTCGAAGTTGCGGGGCGTGGAAAGTCGCGCATCTAAGTTCCGGGGCGTGGTAAGACGCGCCTCGATGGGCGATGCAACGGGCCTCAACCCTCGTGAAGACGGATCGATGCGCAACCGTGTGCATGTCAGGCCGCGTGCCGGCGTAGAACTGGCCGATGTGCTGCTCAGTTCCGCCGGGGACGGCGGAACTGGCCCGGGCGCACGAACTATAGCGGAAGTTTTCAGCCTCGCCGAGGTGCGCCCGGGACATGCGCTGCCCGGCGAAGACGCCGGGCACCAGCGGCCAAGATGCCCCGCGCGGGGACGCGCGGGAGGCCGCTTGCGCACGTCAGCAATCGTCTTCGCGTTAGGCGAAATCGCCCCCGGCGATGGCGCTTATTCTCGAATCCGTATCCCATTCTAGCGCTCCCGTGCACGAAGTTTTGGGGGCCCCCTTGACGCCATCGTCCCGACGAAAGTCCGCCAGGGATGGATGA
>JAUXTN010000149.1 GCA_030684355.1 Pseudomonadota bacterium | reverse complement strand
GCCACCGCCGGCGCCACCGCCGGCGCCACCGCCGGCGCCAACTTGGACGCCGCCCCCGACTTGGACGCGGCGGCCGATCTCGCCACCTTGGGAGCCGCCACCGCCGGCGCCAACTTGGACGCCGCCCCCGACTTGGACGCGGCCGATTTCGCCACCTTGGGAGCCGCCACCGCCGGCGCCAACTTGGACGCCGCCCCCGACTTGGACGCGGCGGCCGATGTCGCCACCTTGGGAGCCGCCACCGCCGGCGCCAACTTGGACGCCGCCCCCGACTTCGCAACCCTGGGAGTCGCCACCGACTCGGGAGCCGCCGCCGGTTCGGCCGCCTTGGGAGGTGCCACCTTGGCGACCGCCGGCTTCGGTGCTTTGGGCGGTGCCGCCACGGGCGCGACCGCCTTGGGAGCCGCCACGGGCGCGACCGCCTTGGGAGCCGCCACGGGCGCGACCGCCTTGGGAGCCGCCACCGCCACACCCTTGGACGCCGCCGCCGATCTCACCGGCTTGGGAGCCGCCACCGCCACACCCTTGGACGCCGCCGCCGATCTCACCGGCTTGGGAGCCGCCACGGGCGGCACCACCTTGGAAGCCGCCACCGCTCTGGCCCCCTTGGGAGCCGCCACCAACTCGGAACCCACGGCCCGCTGGGCCACCTTGGGAAGGGCCACCTTGGCGACCGCCGGCCCCACTGCCTTGGGAAGCGCCGCCCCGGGCGCGACCACGCTCTCTACCAACTCGGACGCCACCCCCAACCCCCCACCGCCCCCCAGGTCAATCCCAAACAGGTCCCCAAGGTCCGTATCCGCGAGATCGTCCGCGCCGGGAGCGGACGCGAAGCCCACCGTCGTGCCGCGCACGTCGAGGTCGGCGACCTGCACGCCCCGGAGAAAGAAGAAGAGCCCCGGATCCTGGTCGAGCCGCGCACCCACGCCGTAGAGCACCGCGGCGACGTGCTTGCACATCGTCGCCCAATCGGGACACGAGCAGGAAAACGCGAGCTCCGAGGGGCGGGGAAACAACCCGCTCGAGCGGTCGCTCAGCGCGTGGAGCAGCGACGTCGGCAGCTTGCCCTGGAGCAGGTCGACGAGCGACGAGACCTGCCCGGCGTGGCGGTCCACGACCAAACGCCAGGCGGCCGGCGCCAACGGAGTGACACGCACGGTCGTGCGGTACAGTTGGGAGCCGCTCACCGAGGCGCTCACGAGCCCGGGCTCGATGCGGAGGTCCACCACCGACCCGTTGCGGACGTAGGTGCGCCCCCGCGGCAGGCGGTTCGCGTAGTCGCCGTACGACTCCATCGCGTCGCACCAGGCCCGGCCCCAGAACGAGCTCGCGATGGTCCGACCGGCGATCACCACCGGGGAGAGCGCGACCCCGCTCTTGGCGCTCTTCGCCGCGTGGCTCGCGGCCTTGGCGCGGCGCTGCGCGACCGGGACGTAGGGCTTCCATCCATACATGCGCAACCTCCGACGCCGTCAGTCTACGACGGACCGTTTCAGGTCGAGCGACACCGTACGCAGCAACGCTTCGTTCGAGAGCTCGGTGAGACGCACCTCGTCGCCGCCGGTGAGCAACTCGCGGGCGAGGCCCCGCTTCTGCGCCAACAGCGCGTCGACCCGCTCCTCCACCGTGCCCCGGCAGACGAACTTGTGGACGAACACCGGATGCTTCTGCCCAATCCGGAACGCGCGGTCCGTCGCCTGCTCCTCGACCGCCGGGTTCCACCACCGGTCGAAGTGGACCACGTGGGTGGCGGCCGTGAGGTTGAGACCGGTCCCGCCCGCCTTCAGCGAGAGGACCACGAAGGGCAGGGAGTCGTCGGCCTGGAAGCGGTCGACGAGCGCCTGGCGGTGCGCGATCGCGGTGCCACCGTGGAGCACGAGGCCCGGGCGCCCGAAGAGCTGGGCCAGGGTCGCCGCCACGGGCGCCACGGCCTCGCGGAATTGGCTGAACACCAACACCTTCTCCTGCCGACGCATGATGGGCTCGACGAGCTCGGCGAGGCGCATCAGCTTGCCGCTGCGGGCCACCTCCCACCCGGCGTCCCCGAGCCAATGCGAGGGGTGGTTGCAGATCTGCTTGAGCCGGAGGAGGCTCGCGAGGACGACGCCGCGCCGGGCCATGCCGTCGGCGTTGTCGAGCTCCCGCGCGAGGTCGTCCACGGCGCGCTGGTAGAGCGCGGCCTGCTCGCGCGTCAGCCCGCACTCGGCGGTCATCTCCGTCTTGGGCGGCAGATCGGGCGCCACCGCCGGGTCGGTCTTGAGCCGCCGCAACAGGTAGGGCCCGACCAGCGCGCGCAAGGGCGCCCACCGCGCCGGGGAGGCGTCGCGGGCGTCGGCGAACTTTCGGAACTCGGTCGCGGAGCCGAGCAGCCCCGGCTGGAGGAAGTGGAAGAGGCTCCAGAGATCCCCCGCGCGGTTCTCGACCGGCGTGCCGGTGAGCGCCAGCCGGACCCGCGCGTGGAGCGCGTTGACGGCGCGGGTCTGCTTCGCGCCCGGGTTCTTGATCGCCTGCGCCTCGTCGAGGATCACCGTGTCCCAGCGCGCCTCGCGCATCCACGCCGCCGTCGCGACCGCGCCGTAGGTGGTGACCACGAGGTCGGCGCCCGCGCACGCGTCGGCCGAGACCCCGTCCCCCGACGAGTGCGCCGTGCGCACCACGAGCGACGGCGCGAAGCGCGCGGCCTCGGCACGCCAGTTCCCGAGCAGCGACGCCGGCACGACGAGCAGGTGCGCGCCCCGCGCCGCCCCGCGGGCCTTGAGCACCAGCAAGAGCGCGAGCACCTGGATGGTCTTGCCGAGCCCCATGTCGTCCGCGAGGCAGGCCCCGAGCCCCAACTGGTTGAGGAACCCGAGCCAGCGCACGCCGTGCTCCTGGTAGGGCCGCAGGGTCGCGTGGAGCGCGGGCCCGGGGAGGGCGTCGCGTTCGTTCGCGGGGGTGCGCACCTGCTCCAGCACCGCGGCGAGCCAGGGCCCGGCGACCACCCGCGACCACGCGGGGGCGTCCGCCGGCTCGACCCCGCCGAGCCGCGCCGGCTGCTCCGCGCCCGCGAGCAACCGCATCGCCTTGTGGAACGGCACGCCGTCCCGCGCCTCGTCGCGCGCCTTGCTCCAGATGGCGAGCACCTCCTCGAGGCGCCCCCGGTCGACCTCCACCCACCGGCCACGCAGCGGGACGAGCCCGGCGCCCGCCTCCTGGACCTGGGCCCACTCCGCCTCCGTCAGCGGCTCGCCGTCGAGCGAGACCCCCACGTCGAACGAGAGCAGGCCCGAGACGCCGAGCGCGGAGGCGGCGACGTTCCCGAGCGAGACGGACACCCGCACCCGGGGGGGCGCGGCCGGCCGCCACCAGTCGGGGACCCGGACCACGAGGCCCGCCTCTTCGAACGTCCGCGCGTCCCGCAAGAAGCGATGGGCCTGGGCCGCGGTCCACGCCTGGGGCCGGAAGATGGCCTGGGACTCCACCATCTCGTTGAGCCACTCGCTGCGCTGCGCCGCCCGGTGGACGGGGAGGAGGAGCCGGAGGAGGCCCTCGCGGTCACCCGCCGCGGCCGAGTCGGCGAGCGCCTGGCCGAGCGGCCGGTGCTGGGCGTTCGCGTTCGCGGAGAGGCCGACGGAGTAGGTCGCGAGGAACGCGAAGGGCCGGGCCTGGTTCTGACGGTTCTCGGCGAGGTGGAAGCACACGCGCCCCACGACGGCCCACGCGGGGTTGTGTCCCTGGAGCCACGCCTCGAGCGTCCCGCCCGCCTGATCGAGCGTGTCGTCCAGGGCCCGGGAGAGGCGGGCCCCCAGCGCGCGGAGCGAGCCCGCGTCGAGGTATTCGTGCCCGAGCATCGGGGGGGCCGCGTCCAGGCGCGCGACCGGGTCCGGACCGGGCCCCGCCTTGCCCGTCCCCGATGCGGCGGCCTCCGCGAGCGTCGCGCGGGCGAGATCGCGGAAGAACGCGACCGTGGCCGGGAAGGGGGTCGTGGGGCAACGGGCGGCGAGCACGAGGAGCGCGGGCGCGTCGTCGTCGAGGAGGCCCGCGGCGAGGGGCTCCGCGAGCGCGGGGTCGAGCAGGGAGTCCTCGGGGGGCGCCCGGTCGACCACCACCCGCCCACGCGGATTCATCCCGAGCGCGAACACGATCCCAGCCATCCGCCGCCCCTCCCTCGCCCCGTCGTGGCGTTCGTTCCCCGCCGCCTGCTAACCCCGCCGCCTGCTAAGCCCGCCGCCGCGCGTACAACACCGCCTCCGCCTGCCGCTCCCGCGCCAACGCGCCGTCGGACTCGTCCGCGTCGATCAACCCCTTGGCCAGCGCGAGCGCCACGGGGTCACGCTCGGCGACCTCCCGCGCCCACGCGAGGGCCTCCGCCCGCGGATCCGCGGCGATCCGGTGCACGATCCCCCAGGCGAGCGCGGCCTCGGCGTCGAGCACCCGCCCGGCGAGGATGACCTCCTTCGCGCGCGAGGGCCCCGCCAGCCGGGTGAGCCGCGTGGTGCCGCCCGCCGAGGGGAGGATGCCGAGCCTCGTCTCGGGGAGCGAGAACCGCGCCGCGGGGCCGGCCACGCGCAGGTCGCAGGCGAGGGCCAGCTCGAAGCCGCCGGCCACCGCGGCCCCGTGGACCGCCGCGATCGTGACGACCGGGAGCCGGGCGAGCGCGGTGAACACGCGCTGGGAGCGCAGCTCGAGGGCGTCGAGGGGGGAGGCGCCCTTCATCGCGTCGAGGTCGGCGCCGCCGCAGAAGGCGCGCTCGCCGGTCGAGCAGACCACGATCACCCGATGCGTGGCCGCCAACGCCTCGGCCGCGGCGAGCAGGGCGTCGAGGTGGGGGCGGTCGTACGCGTGCGCGCGCTCGGGGCGATCGAGCCAGAGCTGGCCCACGTCGCCGTGGCTGTCGGTGCGGATCGGCATCGGGCCGAGATAACCTTCCGGCGATGTTGTTCCGCGTGGTCTGGGACCAGATGGAGGAGTGCCCCTACCTCCCCGATCAAGTGGCGCGGCTCCCCCTCCGCCTGCCGCCCCGGCCGCTCACGCGCGAAGAGCTCGACCACCGCCTCGAGCTCGGCGAGCGCCGCTCCGGGCGCATGGTCTACCGCACCCAGTGCCCCGCGTGCTCGGCCTGCGAGCCGCTGCGCGTGTCCGTGCCCCGCTTCCAGGCCACGAGCTCCCAGCGCCGCACGTGGCGCCGGAACGACGGCGAGGTGCGGCTCGAGGTCGGCATCCCCGAGCTCTCCGAGGAGCGGCTCGCCCTGTACAACCGCCACAAGCAGGAGCGCGGGCTCTCCCGCACCGACGAGCCGCTCGGCGCCGTCGGCTACCGCGCGTGGCTGGTCGACACCTGCGTCGACACCCGCGAGCTCCGCTACTACGTCGGCCCGAAGCTCGTCGGCGTCAGCATCCTCGACATCGGGCGCACGAGCGCCTCGAGCGTCTACCACTACTTCGATCCCGACGAATCGCGCCGGTCGCTCGGCGTGTACTCGGTCCTGCGCGAGATCGCGTGGTGCGCGGAGCAGGGGTTCGAGTGGTACTACCTGGGGCTCTACGTGCGGGACTGCGCGCACCTCTCCTACAAGGCCGCGTACGGGCCGCACCAGCGCCGCATCGCGGGGGTGTGGACCGACGTCGGCGAGTAGCGCCGCGCGTCGTCGGTCGGTCGGCCGTCATCGGTCCGCCCCCCCGTCGCGAGCCGACCCTGGCCAGCGCGGCTACCGGGTCCCCGCGGGCGGCCGCGCGCGCTGCTCGAACGCCGACATCGTGTCGGCCACGGACCCGAAGGCATCCGCCACCACCCCGGTCTGCTGGAGCAGCGGGCGTGCCGCCTGGATCCGGTCGATCTGCGACCGCAGGCGCCGGAGCTGGGGCTCGAGGGTCTCCGCCATCCCGTTCATCGCCGCGACCGTCGTCAGCGCCTCCGCGCCCTGGCGCAGGGCCGCCTGGGTCAACTCCTCGTGGTCGGGCGAGTAGGGATCCGACGTCGCGAGGCGATCCGCGTACGCCTGGATCTCCTCGACGTTGGCGCGCACCGCGTCGCTCGACGGCATCGTCGCGAGCCCGCCCGCCAGGGTCCGCAGCGCGGCGATGACGTCCTCGTGCCGCAGATCGGTCGAGCCCCGGATCCCCTCCCCATCCTGGCGGAGCTGCCGGATCACGTTCCCAAGCTCCGCGGAGGGCGCAGGCATCGGCTCTCCCACCTCCCCGTTGGTGCCGCGCCGTTCGGGCTCCTCGGGCGGCTCCGCCTGGGCCTGCCGCTCGCGACGCATGCCCTGGTCGGTGGCCGGTGCCGCCGGCTCGGCTGCGGGCTCCTCTGCCGGCCGCGGAGGCGCCTGGGCGGTCTGCTCCTCGTCACGCCAGCCCGGGGGCGACCGGCCCTCAGCCGGCTCCTCCCGCCGCGCCGTCTGCGGCTCTTCCCGGTCAGCCTCGCCCCAGCCCGCGGGGGCCTGGTTCTCCGCGTAGCGGCCCTCGTACTCCCCCTCCCCCTCGAAGGGCCCTTCGACCTTGGGCCCGCACGCGACCGCCATCGTCGCGAGCACGCCGAGGGGAAGCAGGTTCGTCATCTTGCGCATGGTGTCCTCCCTGAAGTTGGGACCACGCGCGGTACCGGCCCGCGCCGCGGGACCCGTCTCCCCACTTGGACACGGGGCGACGGGGCGGCGCGTCAGAAGTGTCTACGTTCGCGGCAGGAGGAGAACATGCTGCTTGCCGCGATTCTTGCGATTGGGACAGCCAACGCCCAACCCAGCCACTTTGGGGCCGGGGCCATCATCGGTGACCCAACCGGTGTGTCGCTCGGCTGGCGCCCCACTGAATGGAACGCCGTCGAGCTCGGGTTGGGTTGGGACCTGCTCGACGGCCAGTTCAAGACCACCGCCGACTACCTGCAGTCGGTCGCCGTCATCGATCCCAACGCCGCCGTCCGCATCCCCATCTACGTAGGGCTCGGTGCCGGGGTGGGGTCGGACCTCGGCACGGACCTCGGCGGCGGGTTCCGCCCGGTCGAGACGCCCGGGGTGGACGTCGGCACCCAGGTCGCCGCCCGCGCGCCCGTCGGCGCGTCGGTGTTGCTGATGAACGCCCCGCTCGAGTTCTTCGCGCACGTGATCCCGGCGTTGCGGGTGCTCCCGGACGTCCAGTTCGAGGTCGATGGTGCGTTGGGGGTCCGGTACTATTTCTGACCGCCCCCGGGTCTCGGCCCACGTGGCGGGCCCGTCGGGGTCCGCCACGTGCTCGCCACTGCCTCGCTCACCCGCCCCACGCGGCGGAGCGGCGCTACACCGGAGGCGCTACACCGGATCCTTCTTCTTGCCCTCCGGCGTGTACACCTCCGCGCGTTCGCGCTTGAGGTCCTCCTCGATGACGCGCTCCTCCTGCACGGCGGTCTTCTTGATGACCACCTCCTCGCGCGCGACGAGCTTCTTGCCGGCCACGAGCTCCTCCGCCATGAGCGGGATGTGGACCTCGTCGTTGATGATGGTCACATCCCTGGAGACCTCCGCCCCGGGGGCGAGCGGCCGGCGCTCGACGGTGACCTCCTCGTGCATCAGCGGCACGGTCTGGCGCACGTGCTCGGTCTCGACGGTCTTCCGGACCACGGCCTCGCCGGCCTGCACCTGCCGCTTGCCAACGTCCAGCTTCTCCTCGTGGAGGACGATGTACGCCTCCCCGGGCGCCTTCCGCTCCCCGAAGAAGCGGTTCGCGTCGTACTCCGGACGATCGTAGGCGCCGGCGCCCCCGAAGAGCCGGCGTTCGCGCTCCGCGGTCCACGCGCCCGCCGTGTACTCGGGGAGCGTGCTCGCGGTCGCGAAGGTCACGTCCTCGACGTAGACGCGGTCGAGCGCGTCATCGAGCCGAGCACGGCCGATCGGGACGATCACGTTGCGGTCTCCGCTTGCATTGGGGACCTTCCGGTCGAGCCGCACCACCATGTAGCGGGCCTTCATCGCGTCCGTGTCGACGATGAGCTCCCGCACGTCGCCCAGGCGCTGGCTGTCCGCGCCATAGACTTCCCAGCCGCGGATGTCGGGGTTGCCGTTCGCCACGCGGTAGTCGTCCAGCTCGCCCAGCGGTCCCAGCCGGGCCTTCTCCATCACGTCCTTTGCCATGGTTTCCCCCTCCCTCGCAGGTCCACCATGGGTAGGCACATGGCTTCGGCCTGCCTCCCGTCCGGACGGGCTTGGCAAGTCATGACACGAGCGGGACCCCGCGGCCGACGCTCGCGAGCTCGCTGGTCGCGGGCGCCACGCGGGCGACGTCCGTGCCGCGGTCGCGCCAGCCGCCGTCACGGGGGCAGTCGTCCTGGACGGGGCACCCCTCGTCGTGGACGAGGTGGCCGCTGAAGGCGCCGTCGCACGCGTCGTGGGTGTGGGGGGTCCTCGTCGACGGTCCTCCAGAGTCGTTCGGTGGCGTCGTTTCCCTCCTTCCGGGCGCGTCCCCCGCGCGGACGCGGGGGCCGGGCCGCTCCCGGGTCGGCGCACGGCGCCTCCGTTGGCAGGCCCCGTCGCCTACCGGCGCCGGGTCCCGCCGAACCGGCCTCCCTGCGGTCGGCCGCCGTCCGCGTCCCTCGCGCGGGGAGCGTGGTGGGGGAGCCCGCGCCGAGCTGGCGTCAGGCCGATGCGCACCAGGCGCCCACGAGGGTGCGCCACCGGAGGGGGCGAGAATGCCACCGGAACACGCTTTGCGGGCGGTCCACTTCCGGCGGGTCCGCGCTCGCGCAGTCCGTCGCGGCCTCCACTGGGCCGAGGGGCCGAGGATCGGCCACTGGAGGGGGGGCCTGGCGCAGGCCCCCTGCCCAGTGGCAGGTCACCAATCCGGCGACACGCTTCACCGCTCGCACCCACCCTCCACCATCCGTAGAGGCACTCGATAAGCGGGCCCGAAGCCTTGCGTGTTGCCATCCACGCTAACGCAACCGTGGCCGCCCACCGTCGTGCCACCGAAGGGTTGGATCGGAGGCAGGCAATTGCCTCAACCATGTCCGGCCCCGCGGTGCGTGCCAACGCCTTGGCGGTTTCAATCAGGCGATCCTCAGCGGACTCCGTTTCGAGCAAGTGTAGGAGCGGCCTCGCGAACGCAGGGTCTGCGGTGCGGCCAGCGACGTAGCATGCTCCAGGCGACGCCTCGTCCCATTTACCAGAGAGCAGTTGGCGTAGGTCGCCAGCACCGTCGACCCCGCGATCGAGCAACACGCGGAAGCTCTCGCCGTAGCCATTTGGGGGCTTGACAAGCACTTTGCTCAAAACGCTCTGAACAGAAGGAGCCATGCTCTGCCTCATCGCGGATCAACTCTGCGCGATCACTTCGTCGCCACCCCCAAAAACAACAAAACCCCCACTACCGAAAATCCCGCCCCTTCACCGTCTTCCGCCCGTCAGCCCGCGCCACGTCGATCGCCCGATCCGTGTGCGCCCGGACGATGTCGGACAGGGCCTCCAGCACGTCCGCCGAGGTGTTCATGTCGGCCCGGTCGGTGATGTACTGCTTCAGCCGCGAGGCCACGATCAGCACCTCGTCGGGGCCCGGCGCGGGGGTGGGCGCGGCCGTGGGCACGATGCGCCGACGCGGCTCGCCGACGGCGGCGGCCACTTGGGCGGTCTCCCCGAGCGGCGCGAACTGCTCGACACACCAAGCGTCCCGGTGATTCATGGCGGGGACGTGCGCGTCCCAACACGCAACCGTGCAGAACACGTAGGGCACGCGCGTGCGGTTACACGTGCTCACCGAGCAGGCATAATAGGCCTTCCCGGCCAGGATGGGCTTCTTGCACGAGCTGCACGGGCGCCAGGTGTTCATCCCGCCCCCTTAATCCGCTCGGCCCCGCGCCGGGATCCCCGAGTCGTCAATCCCCACGTACGCGGGCGGCACCGCGTCGGTGAGCCACACCCCGTTCTCCGTGCGGAAGAAGATCCCGCCATCCCGATGGAGCGCGCCCGCGCGCACGGAGAGGACGCACGCCACCCCGCGTCGGGCGCCCACCCGCGCGGCCGTCTCCTCGTCAGCCGAGAGGTGCACCGCGTGGCGTCGCATCTTCTGGAGGCCGGCCTCCCGGATGGCGGGCAGCGCCGCCGCGACGGTGCCATGGAAGAGGATCTCCGGGGGCACCAGCGGGGTGTAGCCAAGAGCGACCGCGACCGAGTGCCCCTGGCGCGCGCGGATGTGCGTCGCGTCGGCGTCGAGCTCGAAGCGCTGCTTGTCGTTCGTGTCCACGACGTGCTCGAGCTGGGCCAGGTCGACGCCGCACCCCTGGGCGTCGAGGCCCGCGAGGAGCGCGTCGACATCCGCCCACCCCGCGGCGTCGAGGCTGATCCCCGCGGCGTCCGGGCGGTGGCGGAGCACGTAGGAGAGGCGGTGGGACAGGTCGCGGTCGGTCACAGTACCCGCCGGGGGTCGCGGGCAACGGCCCCGCCGGCCTCGTCGGGGGTGTGGCGGAGCACCACCGAGTAGCCGACGGCCACGCCCTCGCCGGGGTTCTCGTAGCCGTGGCGCTGGTCGCCGCGGAACACGACCACGTCGCCGGGGCCGAGCTCGAAGCGGCCGCCCGCCACGGTGAGCGCGAGGTGACCGGACTCGCAGGTGAGGTACTCGCGGGTGCCGCGGGTGTGGGGGATGCCGGTGAAGCGACCGCCGGGGGGCAGCTCGAAGCGCTCGATCTCGGTGCCGGGCAGCGGATCGGGCAGCAGGCGCCGCACGCGCGCGTTGCCGGGGGCGCGGGTGGGGAGGGTGTCGCGCCGGTAGAGGTGGGCCTCGACCGCGGGCTCGGCGAGGAGCTCCTCGATCCGCACGCCGAGGGCCTCGGCGGCCGCCGCGAGCACGACCAGGGTGGGGTTGGCGCCGCCGCTCTCGAGGTGGGTCCACGTGGCCCGCGGCAGGCCCGCCTTCCGGGCGAGCGCGGTCTGCGAGAGGCCGCGCGCCTCGCGGAGCTGGCGCAGGTTCGCGGCGAGGTGGTCGGCGAGGGGCATGCGGGGTGGCTCCGGGGCCGCACGGGGGCTGTATCCGCCCCGGACCGCCCCCGACATCGAGCCCCGCGGGATCGAGGAGGGCGCGGTCTTCGTGGGGCAGGGGCTCCGCCCCCGCAACGCCCCGGATGCACGTGCTTGACGACGAGTGCGCGAGCCTCGCAGCGCCCGGCCCGACAAGGGCCGGAACATTGGGACCGTCCGAACTCGGGGGATGAGCCATTACCCCGGGAGTTCGGACGGAACGGCGGGTCCGCCCGCCGGTCCACGCCGGTCGTCGGCCCCTGTGGAGCGGGGAAACCCCGATGGCGCGGTCCGTGGCGCAGTGCGGCCAGGGTGGGCCGGTGGGGCCCCGTCCGGGGGGAACCGGCTCGGGCCCCTGGACGAGGTCTCCAGCCCTGGAGCCGGGCCGGCCACGGCCTGGCTCTGGGGTCTCCACGCCACGGGCCACTTGAGCGGGACGGGGGATTGCTTCACACGCGCAACGCCCCGGATACACGTGACGGACGACGAGCGCGCCTGGCTAAGGGCCCGTCCCTCAATAACCTGCGCATTCGGCCGCCCCTGGGCTCGCGTGCGCGGCGTCGCTCGTCGGTCACATGCCTAAGGGCATGCTCCCTTCTCGCTCCTTGCGCCCGCGGCCCAGGGTCGCCCTCTGTGCTGC
>JAUXTN010000130.1 GCA_030684355.1 Pseudomonadota bacterium | reverse complement strand
GCGTGAGAGGGCGCCGCAGGCGCAAGGGGGAGGTCCGCCTCCCCCTCCAGAAAGCCGCTGGGCCGCGACAGCGGCCGGGCGCAACGCGCCCCCTCGAAGGCTCTCGCGCCCTGGCGAGAGACTTCGGGGCAGCGGCACTAGTCGGTGGTCTCCGTCTCCTCGAAGCACTCGATGAGCACCGGATCGAGGGCGGCGCGGACGCAGTAGCGCGTCGTGGCCGCGTCGAGCTGCCATTGCTCATCCACCACGACCGCGGCGAGCGTGGCGTCCGTCTCGAAGTTGGCCCCCGCTCGCACCGTGGAGCTCGGGTCCAGCCGCTCGAAGCTCATGTTGTCCGCGTTCAGGTCGGCCTCGACGTTCGCACGGCGCCCGTGGTCCCCGGGCTCGGGGTCCGTCTCGTACCAGTTCTCCTCACCCGTCACCGAGACACGTCCGTCCGCGGTGTCCAACGTCCAGGACACGTCCGCGTAGAGTTGGTCCGGGCACAGGTCCGCCGGGCCGTACGTCACTTCCCTGGCCGCGACGACCGCGACCACGACGTCGACCGTCGTGGACGTGCCGTCGTCCCAGGTGAGCGAGCCCGTGAACGCGCCGATCGCATGGCCGAACAGGTCCGCCGCGGAGACACCGTGGACGTTGGGCTCCTCCCACGCGAGCACACGCACGACGGGGTCGTCCCAACTGCAGGGGTCCTCGGTGCCGGTGTCGGTGTCGGTGTCGGTGTCGGCGTCGGTGTCCGCGTCGGTGTCGGCGTCGGTGTCGGCGTCCGTCTCCGCCGGGCGGCCCGTGTCGGCGCGGTCGGCGGGGGCGGCGCAGCCGGCGAAGGCGGCCGCGAGCAGCGTGACGGCGGAGGGGCCAACGCGCGCAAGGTGGTGAAGGGGGGCGAAGAGCCGCATGCGCCCAGCGTAGCCACGCCCGCGCGGTCGCGCTCGCGAAGCGGGGGGCACCCGGCTGGGGGCGCGGAGGGGCCCAACTCCTCGGCATGCCAAGAAAGATCACCGCCAGATAGCGCGCTTCTGCACGCCCGGCAGCAGCCCTGACGCAGGGTTTTGCACACGCGCCCGCGTCACCCTCGCGCCGGTCGAGCCGCGTCCCGTGCGCCGCCGCGGCGGTCCGCGCCAGGCGCGCCCGCCGTGTCCACGATGACAGTCTACCGGACGCCCGATCCCAATCCGGGCCACACACCACGAAACCAAACCAGCCCCCGGCGCCGCGCGAGGTGCGCGCAAGGCGCGGCGGTTCCTCCGCCGCGGTCCGGCCGGCCGCCGGCCGACCGAGCGCGAAGCGCGAGCCTGAAGCGGACCGGCCCCCCGTTTGGTCGGCGTCCGCGCCGGCCAAACGGGGGGACGCGCCCCTGCTCCCACACGCGCCGCTTGTGCCAGGCGCGCCCGCCGTGTCCACGATGACAGTCTACCGGACGTCCGATCCCAATCTGTGCCAGGCAAGGTCGACAGGAATACCCCGAAACCAAACCAGCCCCCGGCGCCGCGCGAGGTGCGCGCAAGGCGCGGCGGTTCCTCCGCCGCGGTCCGGCCGGCCGCCGGCCGACCGAGCGCGAAGCGCGAGCCTGAAGCGGACCGG
>JAUXTN010000122.1 GCA_030684355.1 Pseudomonadota bacterium | reverse complement strand
GCGGTTCCGCGCCCGGCGGCCCCGCCGCCGCCGCGCGAACGGAGGCGCTCGCGCCGACCCCAGAGGGGCCCGGCCCCCGCCCCGCGGGGGACGCGCCCGGATGACCCCGTAGACCCGTCAAAAGTCCTGCCCCCGGCCCCCCGGCGGCGGCTCCCGGCGCGTGAGCACGATCGTGAGCCCGTCGACGGGCGACGTGTCGACGGTCACCGGGAACCGGTTGGCCTTGCCCTGGGGGTCGAGCGGGCCGGGGCGGCCGTCGCCGTCCTCGTCGACCGAGGCTTCCAGGTACACTTTTCCCGCGCCCTCCGCGATCGGGACCACGAAGGGGCCGGGGCGCTCGAGGTCCGCCATGCCGATGACGTCGGGGCGGCCGCCCGTCGTGGTGCCGTGGTCGCCGTTGAAGGCGGTGATCCGCACCCGGCCGCTCTTCCAGGCGGGGTAGACGACCTCGCCCGAGACCTTCACCGTCGGGCCCATCGGCCCACCCCCGCCCCCGCCCGGCGGCGGTTGGCTCGGGATGCCCGGCGCGGGCTCGGTGGGGATGCCCGGCCGCGGCGCGCCCGGCGTCACCGTGGCGGAGGCGCCCGGCACCGGCGTGGGCATCGAGCCCGGGACGCCCGGCGTGGGCGCGTCCGGGATGCCCGGCGTCGGCTCGTCCGGGGAGCCGGGAAGGGGCTGTCCATCCGGCCCCATGGGCACCGGAGCGCCGCCCGAGGCGTCTCCCGGCTGCGCCGCACCGGGGACGCCCGCGCCGTTCGCCCCGGCTCCGTCGCCGCCCGGCGCGCCGTCACCCGGTGCCGGCGAGGCGTCCCCCCGCCCCCCGCCCCGCGCAGCCTGCGCTTCCGCGGCGTCCGCCTCGGCTTTCTCGAGGATCGGATCGCGCCCGCACCCGGCGAACCCGCAAACCGTGACGATGGCTACAACCCAGGCCCGCATCGTCCGGTAGTATAGCTCCCGCATGGCTTCTGCTCTCTCGCCCCTCATTCGCTCGGTCCGCGTGGCCATGACGCCACAGATCCTGCTGATGGTGAGCAAGGTCTACATCCCCGTCCTGTTCCCCGTCACGTTCCTCATCGCGCTGACCTCGCTCCGGCTCGATCGCGCGCTGGGCTTCGCGGATGGGTTCCTGGCCCCGCCGGTGAACTACTACGTGGCCGCCGCCTCGCTCGTCGCCGGCCTGCTCGTGGTCGGCATCACCTACGCCGAGCTCGTGTTCCGCGGCGAGGGCAGCCCGTCGCCCACGGCCGGCCGCACGATGAAGCTCGTCCGCAGCGGCATCTACGCCTACTGCCGCAACCCGTCGGTGCACGGGAAGCTGCTCGGCGTGCTCGCGGTCGGCTTCGCGCTCAACAGCTTCTCCTTCTGCTTCGTGCTGGTGCCCCTCCTCCTCGTCCTCTCGCTCATCGAGAAGGTCGTGCGCCAGGAGCCCCAGCTCATCGAGATCTTCGGGGACGAGTACCTTCGCTACCAGAAGGAAGTCCCCCTCTTCATCCCGTGGAAGCTCTTCTTTTTCTGGCGCAAGGTCTAAGGTCGCCCGCGGTCACCCCGACTGGCGACAACTGGAGCACGTATGGACATCCTCCTTCTCAACCCGCCCGAGCAGATGCGCGTGTGGGCCGGCATCCCGAAGGCCATGGCCTACGGCGTGTACTGCTTCCCGCCGCTCGGCCTCATGTACATCCAGGCCGCGATCGAGAAGCGCTCGGGCTTGAAGGCCGAGATCTTCGACCCCGTGGTCGACGACCTCGACTACCCCGAGTTCGAGAACCAGCTCAAGCGCTACCCGCTCGACCTGGTCGGCATCAGCACGTACACGCACTCGCTGCCCGACGTGCAGATGACGATGAACCTGGTGCGGAAGCTCAACCCGAACGCGAAGATCGTGCTCGGCGGCCCGCACACCACGATGTTCCCGGACTACGCGGCGCAGCTCGAGGGCGCGGACGCCATCCTCACGGGGGACGGCGAAGATGCCTTCCTGGAGATGGCGCAGCGCTACGACCGGGGCCAGGGCTGGGAGGGCATCGAGGGCGTCTGGTTCAAGGACCAGGGCCAGATCGTCAAGAACAAGGACCGCAAGTCCACCAAGTCGCTCGACGCCTACCCGTGGCCCGACCGCTCGCGCACCCGGTACCAGGACTACTACCTGCCCGGCTGCAAGCAGCCCCTGAACACCACCGCGATCACGTCGCGCGGCTGCCCGCACTCCTGCCCGTTCTGCCTCACGTACAAGAAGCAGTACCGGATGCGGGACATCGACAACATCCTCGACGAGATGGAGCACTGCGTCTCCCTCGGCATCACCGAGACCCACTTCATCGACGACCTGTTCACCCCGAACAGCCAGTGGGTGTTGAAGTTCTGCGACGGCATCGAGCGCCGCGGCCTCAAGTTCAACTGGGGCTACAAGACCACGATCGCCGGCACCACCCGCGAGCAGATCCGTCGTTGCGCCGAGACCGGCTGCACGAAGATCCACTTCGGCGTCGAGTCCGCCAACAACGAGGGCCTCGACAAGTGGGGCAAGCACTGCGACACGGACGACGTGCACCGCGTCTTCAAGTGGTGCCGCGAGGAAGGCGTGCGCAGCGTCGCGTACATCATGCTCGCCGGCCCCCACGAGCGCACGATGGACGAGGCGGTCAAGAACATCGACGAGATGATCAAGCTCGACGCCGACTACGCCGTGTTCGCCGTCTTCTCGCCCTACCCGGGCACCGAGTCGTTCGAGGAGGGCGCCAAGCTCGGCCTCTTCCCCGCCGACTGCTGGGACCGCATGATGAAGGACCCCCTCTGCGGGGTCGAGGTCCCCGCCTCGTGGGAGGAGCACCTCACCAAGGCGCAGATCCTCGAGCTCCTGAAGATCGCGCACCGCAAGTTCTACATGCGCCCCAAGTTCGTCATGCGCGCGGCCAGCCAGCTCGCGTCCACGGCCGAGCTCAAGCGCCTCACGAACGGCGCGCTCTCGATCCTGAAGCTCGAGCTCCTGAACGCGTCGAGCCGCACCGCGCCGGTCTGACCGGGCGGTAGCGAGCGAGGGCCTCCCGGGGAACCGGGGGGCTCTCGTGCTTTTTGGGGGCGGCCGGGCGGACCGGGGGAGGGGTCAGACCCTGCAGTTTGACACCTGGTTGGGAGGGGTCAGAACCCTGCAGTTTGACACCCGCGACGGGAGCGGCGGCCGCTACCGCCCCCGCCCCACCCCCGCGCTACGTGGCGAAGATGCTCCTCTCCCTCCTCCTGCTGCGCGCGATCCCCGCGCCGGCGCTCGCCGCCCCC
>JAUXTN010000120.1 GCA_030684355.1 Pseudomonadota bacterium | reverse complement strand
TGGGGCGGGGTGGCGGCGGGGCGCGGAGCTGGGGGGACGTGCGAGCGTCCGAACTCGGGGGATGACCGACTACCCCTCGAGTTCGGACGGAAATAGCGTCCGAACTCGGGGGATGACCCATTACCCCTCGAGTTCGGACGGAAATAGCGTCCGAACTCGGGGGATGACCGACTACCCCTCGAGTTCGGACGGATATAGCGTCCGAACTCGGGGGATGACCGACTACCCCTCTAGTTCGGACGGTCCTACTGTCAAGCGCCGCGCGCCGCCAACGCGTCGATCACCGGCCAACGCGTCGACCACCCGCCAACGCGTCGACCACCCGCTGCGCGTCGACGCCCCGCTGCGTGTCGACCACCCGCTGCGCGTCCACCACCCGCCCACGCGTCGATCACCCCCTGCGCATCGACCACCCGCTGCCGCGCCCGCTTCTCCCGATTGCGCGCGCAGGTGGCCCCGGCTCGCGGAGGCGCGGCGCCACGTCTCGCTGCTGGTATGCTCGCCGCCCCCCCTGATACCCGGGGGGGCGACCTTCGAGGCCGACATGCGCCGCTCCGTCTACGTGATCTCCGACCTTCACCTCGGCGGCGCCTGGCCGACCGCGCCGGACGCGACCGGGCCCGGGGACCGCGGCTTCCGCATGATGACCCGGCCCGACGTGCTGGCGCGGTTCATCGAGGGCCTGGCGGCCATGCCGGAGCCGGTCGAGCTCGTCATCAACGGCGACTTCGTCGACTTCCTCGCCGAGCCGGTGGCGATGGGGGAGTGGGTGCCCTTCCGCGCGGACGCGCTCGTGACGTTCGAGGCGATGCTCGCCCGCGGGCCCGACGCCGCCGTGTTCGCCGCGCTGCGGACGCTCACCGCGCGCGGCCACGCGCTGACGGTGCTCCTCGGAAACCACGACCTGGAGCTCTCGCTGCCCGACGTACGCGCGCGCCTGGAGGCGGCGATCTCGCCCGGGCGCCCGCTGCGGTTCCTCTACGACAACGAGGGGTACGTGGTCGGGAGCGCGCTCGTCGAGCACGGCAACCGCTACGACGGATTCAACATGGTGGACCACGGAGCGCTCCGGGCGGTGCGGTCGTCGCGGTCGCGCGGGCAGGCGCCGAGGGTCGAGTTCGTAGCGCCGCCGGGGAGCCGGCTCGTCGCGGAGGTGATGAACCCGCTGAAGGCGCAGTACCCGTTCGTGGACCTCCTGAAGCCCGAGAACGCTGCGCTGTTCGCGCTCATCGCGGCGATCGAGCCGGCGGCGCGAGGGCACGTCGGGCGGCTCGCGGACCTCGCGACCGAGGCGAGGGCGGAGCACCGGCTCGACGGCAGCTTCCAGCCGCACGGGGTAGGCGAGATCGGCGCGTGGGGGCCGGCGCCGCAGCCCAGGGGGCCGGCGCCACACCCGGTGGGGCCGGCGCCACAGCCAGTGGGGCCGGCGCCACAGCCCGTGGGGCCGGCGCCACAGCCCGTGGGCCCGGCGCCACAGTCGGTGGGGCCGGCGCCACAGCCCGGGGGCCACGCGCCCTCCGTGGGCCCAGCGCAGCCCCCCGACGACCCGCTCGCCGACGTGCTCGCAGCGCTCGGGGCCGAGCACGACGTGGGCCTCGTCTCTACGGGCGCGGGGTGGGCCTCCGCGGCGGGGCTCCTCGGCCTGCTCGTGACAGGCGACCGCCTCTCGCTGGAGCGCCGGCTGCCGCTCGTGAAGCGCGCGCTCCGCGCCCTGGAGGACGACCGCACGTTCGACCCCACCGTCGAGCCCGGCCAGACCTACGCGGACGCCGCGCGCGCGCTCGCGTTCGGGGAGAGCGGGTCCGGTGGGCGCACCCGGCGGTTCTCGCACGTCGTGTTCGGCCACACGCACCACGCGTGCGCGGTCGACTTGGGCGGCGATCCCGCCGACGGTCCCGCCGCAGATCCCGCCGCAGATCCCGCCGCCGATCCCCGTGGCGCGACCTACCTGAACTCCGGCACCTGGGCGAACCTCATGCGCTTCCCGGGGCCCCTCCGGGGCGAGGCCCCCTCCACCGAGGAGCGCCAGCGAGAGCTCGCAGACCCCGCCTTCGCCGACTCGGCGCCCGACGCGTGGTGGCTCCGCCGCTTCGTCGAGGACTGCCGCACGGGGAACCTCGCCCCCTACGTGACGTTCCGCCCCTCGTGCGTGCACATCGTCGTCGGCGCGGGCGGCGAGACCACGGCGCGCCTCGTGTTCGTCGACCCGGAGACCGGGAGCGTGCCGTGATCGCGCCGCGCGATCTCCGCGCGATCGTCCGCATCGAGGTGATGCTCGGTGGGCGCACCGGGCGCGGCACGGGCACGCTCATCGCGGCGGCGGACGGGCGCGTGCTCGTCCTGACCGCGCTCCACGTGGTCGCCCGGCCCGGGGCCGACGCGCCGGACGTGGGGGCGATCACCCTCCAGCTCCGCGACGGGCCGGCCCTCCCCGCGACCGTCGCCGCGGACACGATCGGGCCGCTGTGGTCGGTCGCGGACGACTGGGTGCTCCTCGCGCCGACGCTGCCGGTCGACGGGCAGGCGCTCCACCGGCCGCCGCTCCTCGCGCCGACGCCGCCGGTCGACGGGCCGCCGCTCCACCGGCCGCCGCTCCCGCCGCCGCTCCTGCCGCCTCTCCCGCCGTCGCTCCAGGGCCTCCGCCCGGGGCGCGCCGACGCGGACGATCCGTGGGGCACGTGGGGCTTCCCCGCGTCCAACCCGGCCGGCCACGCCATCGACGGCCGCTTCCAGAACTTCGACCACCGCCCCGGTGCCGGCCGCCGGCAGTGGCAGCTCGAGGCCCCCGGTGCCACGGGCCTGAAGATGGAGGGGATCTCCGGCGCGCCGTGCCTCGTGGAGGGCGCGATCGTGGCGGTGGTGGTCTCGGCGCTGAAGGACGGCGCGGGGAGCGTGGTGGGCGGCACCTTGTACGCGGTGCCGATCGCGGAGGTGGTCGCGGGCGCGCGCGGGGCGTTGCCGACGCCCGACCTGTGCCAGGGGCTCCCGAGGCCCGCGGAGCCGCCGCCGCTCCTGCCGTTCCAGTACCTGCGCGCCTACGGCCCCGCGCACGCCGCCGTGTTCTTCGGGCGGTGTGCCGCCATCCGGCGGCTCCTGGACTGGGCGCACGCGCCGGACGCCCGCCTGCTGCTGCTCTACGGGGCGTCGGGCGTCGGCAAGTCGTCCCTGCTCGAAGCCGGGTTCCGGCCCCGGCTGGGCGCGCCCGTGGAGTTCGTGCGGTGGGGCGAGCCCGCCCCCGCGCCGGTCGTGGGCCGGGTGTACATCGTGGACCAGGCCGAGGCCGCGTTCGCGGACGGCGGCGGGGCGGCGCTCGGGGCGGCCGTCCGAGCGGCGCTGGAGGCCGGCGCGCGTGTCATCGTGTCGTTCCGCAAGGAGTGGCTCCCCGACGTGGAGCGCCTCCTCGGGCACCACGCGCCCTGGACGGTCCCCCTTCCGCGCCTCGACGCCCCCGGCGTCATCGAGGCGGTGCACGGCCTCGCCCTGCCCGACCTGGCGCCCGTCTACGTGCTCACCGTCGAGGACGGCCTCGGGGAGCGCATCGCGGCGGACCTCCTCGGCGTGACCGACACGCCCGTGGCGCCGTACCTGCAGGTCGTGCTCTCGGACATGTGGGCGCGCGTGAAGGACGCGGCGCCGCGGCGTTGGGACGTGGCGCTCTACGAGCGGGTCCGGCGCGAGACCGCGGGCATCGCGACGTTTCTCGACCGGCAGCTCGAGGAGGTCGCGAAGGTGGACCCGCCCGGGGCGAAGAGCGGCCTGCACCTCGACGTGCTCGGCGCGTTCGTGGTGGACGGGCGCGGGACCGTCGTGAGCGGAACGGCGTTGACGGCGCGGTACCCCGAGGGCACGAAGGTCGAGGACGTCGTCGGGCGCCTCGACGCTGCCTGGCTCGTCACCAAGGTGGAGGGCGGGGCGCGGCTCGCGCACGACACGTTGGGGCCCCTGGTCGCGGCGCGGATCTCGGCGTCGCGCCTGCCCGCGCAGACGGCGACGCGGGTGCTCGACGGGCGCAACCTCGCGGCAGCCTTGGCAGATTCCTCTGGCGGGGAGCCGGCGCTGCTGACGCGGGGGGAGCTCGCGGTGGTGACCGGGGGCCGGCCCGGGATGCGGCGGTGGACGGAGCCCGAAGCGGCGCTGGTGGAGCAGAGCGCGGGGGCGATTCTTCGGCGGCGCTGGGCGTGGATGGGCGGGATCGCGGCGACGGGGATCGTGGCGCTCGTGGTGGCCGGGCTCGCGATCTCGGCGTCGGTGAACGGGCGGGAGGCGGACGCGCTCTTCCGCAGCGACCAGGCCGCGCAGCTGGCGGCGCTGGCGGCGACGGAGCTCGAGGACGACCGGCTCACCCAGGCGCTCGCGTGGGCGGTGGGGGCGGTCGAGACGGCGCCGGAGGGGGACCCGCGGCGCGCGGCGTACGCGACGTTGGCGGTGCACATCGCGCGGGAAATGCCGTGGGTGGCGGGGTGGACGTCCGCCGCCGGGGGGCGGTTCGACGCGGAGTCGGTGGCGGGCGTGCTCGGGGCGGAGGAGCTGGCGGCCGGGGTGGACGGGGTACTGGGCGCGTTGGCCCGTTCGGGCGGTGCGGTCACCGGCGCCGCGGCAAGCGGGGAGGGGCGTGTCGCCGCGACGACGGAGGGGGAGGTGCTCCTCCACGATCCGGCCCCCCCCGGATCCCTGCTCGCGCAGCTCCCCCGGGGCGTGCGGTGGGGGCGGTTCACCCGGGAGGGGGCCGGCCTCGTCTGGATCGACCCCGCCGACACCCTGAGCTGGGCCGCAGCGCCCGCGTTCACGTCCGCCCCGATCGCGCAGCCGGCCGTGTCGGCGGTGCCGATGGTGGATGGCACCGTCGCGTTCTACACCGGTGCGCCCGGGACGGCGGACGCTCCGGGTGGGTCCCTCCAGGCGCTCCGCACCGACGCTCGCGCCGGTGTTCCAGGCCCCGTCCCGGTGCGAGCCGGCACGCCGCTCGAGCTCCTCCATGCCCCCGCGAGCGTGGTCCTGTGGGGGTCGAAGGGGACGCCCCTCCCGTTGCCGTTGCTGGTGTGCGGAAACGAGAGCACCGTCGTGAACGTCAAGGGCGACGTCCTCAGCCTGGGCGGCATCAAGGCCGAGCTGTCCCTCCGCTCGGGGCGGCGGTTCCAGGTGCCCCAGGTGCTCGTGGGGCTCTGCGAGGAGCGGCGTGGGCCGTGGACACCCGCCTGGCCGGAGTACGAGTTCGAGGGCCTCCAGGATGCGGCCGTCGGGCTCTTCCAGGAGCACGTGCGGCGCTGGGATCGCTACTGGTTCCACTGGTCCGAAGCGGTCTCCGCGCTCGTGACCCCCACCGTGACGCCGCCGGGCGGGCTCGTGGCCGTCGCGAACCGGTCGGGGCCGCTCTCCACGGCGGGCGATCTGCAGATCTGGGACCTCGACCACGAGCTCCCGCTCACCCCGGTCTGGCGCTTCCCCAGCGAGGTGGTCTCCGTGGCGTTCGTGGACGGCGCGGTGCGCGTCGCGATGGGATCCGGCGAGCTCCGCGACGTCCCCTTCCACCGCGTCGAACCGGCGCCCTGGATGTCCGACCTCGACGATCTCGTCGGGCAGGTGGCCGTGGTCGACTACCTCTCGCCCCGCCAGCCCCTCGCGCGCCGCCTCGGCTGGGAGGGCGAGGCCGTGAACCCCGACTCCTTCAACCAGGACCTCGCCGAGCACCGCGACGCCGCCTCCACCCGCCTCCGCGCCAGCGCAGACCCCGACGCCATCGCGATCGTCGAGCGCCTGGAGAGGATCGCCCGCCCGTAGCCCGGCACGACGTCGCTCCCCCAACCCTTCCAAACACTGCCGACCCCAACCCCCGCGACTACATCTCCCCGCCGCAGGAGCGACCATGCCCCATCCCGCCCTCACGCCCGGAGCCGTCGCCGTCGTCACCGGGGGCGCCGCCGGCATCGGGCTCGCCGCCGCCGAGCGCTTCGCCGAGCTCGGCCTGCGCGTGTGCATCGCCGACCTCGGCGCCGAGCGGCTGGCCCACGCCGCCCAGCGCATCGCGGCCGGCGCGGCGGGCGGGACCCGCGACGTGATGACCGTCGAGGCCGACGTGAGCCGCCTGGAGGACGTACAGCGGCTCGAGGCGGAGGTGCGCGACCGCTTCAACGGCACCGACGTGCTCATGAACAACGCGGGGATCCAGACGGGGAGCACGATCTTCGGCCCGACCGCCACCTGGGAGCGCGTGCTCGGCGTGAACCTCTGGGGCGTCATCCACGGCACGCAGACCTTCCTGCCCGGGATGCTCGAGGGGGGGCGGCCCGGGCTCGTGATCAACACGGGGTCCAAGCAGGGGATCACGACGCCGCCCGGCGATCCCGCCTACAACGTCTCCAAGGTGGGCGTGAAGGCGTTCACGGAGGCGCTCCAGCACGAGCTCCGCAACACGCCGAACGCCCGGCTCTCCGCGCACCTGCTCATCCCGGGCTTCGTGTTCACCTCGCTCACCGCGCAGGGCCGCACCGAGAAGCCCGCCGGCGCCTGGACGCCCGAGCAGACCGTCGACTTCATGCTGGAGCGGCTCGAGGCCGGCGACTTCTACATCCTGTGCCCGGACAACGAGGTCACGCGGGCGCTCGACGAGCGGCGCATCCTCTGGGCCGCGGGCGACATCGTGGAGAACCGCCCGCCGCTCTCCCGCTGGCACCCGGACTACGCCGAGGCGTTCCAGGCGTTCCTGCAGCGCGAGGAGCCGGGCGGGAAGTAGGGCCGCGATCTGCACCGCGACCTACCCCGGGACCTACACCGCGACCTTCCGCTTGTACCACCCCTTCTCGATGCGCCGCTGCGCAAGCCCCTTGTCCGGCGAACGCACCTGCAACGTGTGCTCCCCCGATTCGGTCGGCTCCCAATCGTGCCACCACAACGTCCACGCGCGGTTGTCGGTCGGTGGCACGTAGGCGGTGACGGCCTGCCACCTCTCCTTCTTCCCGGAGCGAAATTCCAAGGCCCCGGCCGGGCGAGCGCCGCCCCACACGATCCCCCACACGCGGTACCTGGCGCGCCCGTCGACCCGCCACTCCTCCACCCGGATCGGCAGCGCGGCGAGCTCCAGGGTGGCGGGCGTGAAGTCGCGGGCGAGCGGGGGCTTGTCGACCTGGTGGGTGCGGGTCGCGAACTCGCGCATGTGCGGCGTCGAGGGGGTGTCGTCGGCCACGACCTCGATGCGGTCGACCCACTTGACGGAGCAGCACCCGAACCAGCCGGGCACGACGAGCCGCACCGGGGCGCCGTGGACGGCGGTGAGCGGAGCGCCGCCCATGTGGGTCGCGAGGAAGGCGCCGGTGGCCGCGAGGTCCGCCCAGCCGAACACCCACGAGCAGCCGGGGAACGAACCATTCGGGCTCTTGCCCGCGTGGTCGAGGCCGCGCACCAGCACCCGCGTGCCCTCCCGTCGGGCGCCCGCCTCCCCGAGCACGTCGAGCAGCGGCACCCCCGCCCAGGTCGTCACGCTCATGAGCCCGAAGCACTCGCCCTTGCCGTTGCCGGAGCACTCCATCAGGTGGGTGCCCTGGTCGGTGGCGGCGGCGGCGACGCCCGCCGCGGCGAGCGTCGTAGGGGTCGCGACGAGCCCGTCGACCGAGATTGGCCAGGCGTCCGGCAGGTCGGGCTCGCGGGTGCGGACGTAGAACGCGCCGGGCGGGGTCAGGAGCGTCGCGGGGGTGAGCGCGGCGAGGTCGATGCGTCGGCGGCCGTCGAGCCCGTCGCCGTCAAGGGCGCCGAGCACGCGCTCGCGCACGTCGAGGAAGGGGACATCCCCGAGGTAGACGCCGCCTGCGAAGGGGCCTTCGCCCGGGACGAGCGGCGTCTGCGCCGGGCGGTCGTCGCCGCAGCCCGCGAGGAGGCCCGCCGCGCCGAGGGAGGCCCAGTGCAGCGGGAGGCTGGCGAGGGCGCCGGCGAGGAGGTCACGTCGCGAAGGAGAGGGCATGGTCGACCGTGCCGCTCCTTATCCGCCGTGCCTCACCCTGCGTGCCTCACCCTGCGTGCCGCACGGCGATCGCGGGCGACATCCGCGACGCATGCCGCGCGGGGATCCAGCCGAACACGAGGCCCTCGATCATCGAGAGGCCCGCGGCGAGCACGATCCCCTCGATGCTCGTGGCGGTTGCCCAGCCGGTGAAGCGGCCGACCGCCGCGGTGAGCGCCACCCCCGCCAGGATCCCCAGGGCGCCGCCGATCCCGCTCACCAGCGCGCTCTCCGCGAGGAAGAGCCCCTGGATGTCCCGCGGTGTCGCCCCGACGGCGAGGCGGATGCCGATCTCGCGGGTGCGCTCCATCACGCTCGCGAAGAGGATGTTCATGATGCCGATGCCGCCGACGAGCAGCGAGATGCCGGCGATCATCCCCATCACGAGGTTGAACACGCGCTGCTGGGCGCGCGACTGCTCCAGGAGGCGCAGGGGCACGACGACGGTGGTGTCCGCGGCGTCGCGGTGGAGGCGGGCGATGGCGCGGGACGCGACGAGGCCGTGGCCCTCGACGAGGGCGGTCTCGCCCACGGCCACGATGAGCTCGGAGAGCTCGGGCTCGGCGTAGGGGCGGTCCCACCGGGAGAGGGCCGTGGCGAGGGGCACGATGACGGAGCGATCGTGGCGGTCGAGGTCGCCGGGCTCCGAGCGCTGGCGCCGGCCGAGGCCGGACTCCTCCACCACGCCGACCACGTGGAGCCACACGTTGCCGGCGCGCACCCACGACCCGACGGCCTCCTCGCCGCCGAAGAGGAGGTCGCGCGCGGTGCCGCCGAGGAGGCACACCGCCGCCACCGAGCGCTCGTCCTCCGCCGAGAGCCCGCGGCCCTCCACGCGGATGAGCCCCTTCGCGGCGAGCCAGTCGGGATCGGCGCCGAGGACGCGGATGGCCTCACCCTCGGGGAGGCGCGGGATGGTCTCGAGGGTCGGCAGGATGCGCATGCCGCCGACGTGCTGGGCCTGCGGGAGGATGCCGCGCAAGGCGGTCACGTCGCGGAGGGAGAGGCCCTGGGACACGCGGCGCGCCTTGTCCTCGCCCTCGGCCTGGTCGTCGGTGAAGGTCACGTCGCGCACGAGCAGGTTGAGGATGCCGAGCTGCCCGATGAGCCGCTCCTGCTCCTGCCGCGCGCCCTCGCCGATGCCGAGGATGGCGATGATGGCGGCCACGCCGAAGAGGATGCCGAGGCCCGACAGGAACGAGCGCACCCGGTGGGTGGTGACGCCCTGCCAACCTTCGACCAGCACGTCCCACATGATCAGGGCGTCGGCACGATCCCCGCGGCGGCGGGCGCGCCCCCCGCGGAGACGGTGGGGACCGGGGCGGCGGCGCCGGGGCGGCTGCCGGCTTCGAGGGCGTCGGGGTCGACGAGCGCGACGCGGTCCCCCACGGCGAGGCCGGCGGTCACGACGACGTGGCTGTCGTTGGTGCGCCCCAGCGTGACCGGCACGCGGCTCCAGCCGCCGAGGCCCCGGCGGTAGACCACGCTCTCGGCGCCGCTGTAGAACACGGCCTCGCGCGGGACCATCAGCACGTCGGGCACGTCCGCCACGCGGATCTCGGCGCGCACGGTCATGCCGGGCTTGAGCGCGCCGTCGGCCTGCGGGAGCGCGATCGTCACGGCGAGGTGCTTGACCTCGCTCTCCTCGTTGCGCTTCACCGCGAGGTCGCTGACGCGCTCGACGGTGCCGGCGAGCGGGGCGTCGGGACGCGCGTCCACGATGACGCTCACCGTCTGCCCCACGGCGACCTGCGTGGCGTCGACCTCGTGGACCCACGCCTCGACCCGCATCGCGGCGAGGTCCGGGAGCTCCATGATGCCGTTCCCGGGCCACACGCTGTCCCCCACGGTGGCCTTGCCGCGCTTGCCCCCGCGCCACGCCTCGGTGAGCAGCACGATGCCCTCGCCCGGCGCGCGGATGACGAGCTGGCCGAGCTGCCGCTCGATCTGGTCGACCTTGGCCTGCGCCTCGTCCTGCTCCAGGCGGAGGAGCTCCAGCTCCGCCGAGGCCTCGAGCTGCGCGGACTGGAGGGCGGCCTCGCTCCGGCCCACCGCGAGCCCCGACTCCTCGACGTCGAGCCGGGCGCTCTCGCGCTCGACGCGGGGCACGGTCTCCGAGTCGGTCACCCGCAGCTCGGCGCGCTGCTTGTCGAGGCCGGCCTTCACCACCTCGTTGCGGGCGGTCGCGAGCTTCACGGTCTGCTGGGCCTGCTTCTGCGCGATCTTCGTCTGCGCGATCCGCAGCCGCGAGACGGCCTGCTCCATCTCCTTCACGAGGTCGGTGGGGTCGAACTCGACGAGGAGATCCCCCGCCTTCACCCGCGTGCCCTCCTCGGCGAGGGAGGTGATCTTCAGCCCCCCGCGCACGTTCGGCGCCGACACGTTCTCGGACTTGACCGCTTCGAGCTCGCCCGGCACGCCGAGCACGACGGACAGGGTGCCCTGCTCGACCTCGGCGGTCGGCACGGCGTCGAGGCCGGCGCCCCCGCACCCGCTCTCCACGAGGGCCGCCAGGAGCGCCGCCAGGGCGAAGGTCGCGCGAGGCAGCATCGCGGCAGGCTAACGCCCGGGGGGCGGGAGGGCCGCTCCCGGGCACGAGCCGGACGCACAGCGGGCGCTCACGCGTTGGGCGCTCAGGCGGCGGGCACGAGCCGACGCAGCCGCCGCACCGTGTCGAACGTGTACACGACGAGCGCCGCCCAGATGAGCCCGAAGGTGAGCGCGTGCGCGGAGGTGAAGGCCTCGCCGAAGACGAGCACCGCGAGCAGGAACTGGCACATCGGCGCGAGGTACTGGAGGAGGCCCATCGTGGTGAGCCGAAGGCGGCGCGCCCCCTGGGCGAAGCACAGGAGCGGCACCGCGGTGACGACGCCCGTCGCGGCCAGGAGCAGGTCGCTCCGGAGATCGCCGGGGAGCTCGCCCCGGGCGAAGGTCAGCGTGCCGTGGACGGCGAGCCACCCGAGCCACGCGGCCGCGAACGGCAGCATCAGCAGCGTCTCGACGAGGAGGGCCGGCACGGCGTCCACCTGGAGCCGCTTCCGGAGGAGGCCGTACAGGCCGAAGCTCCCGGCGAGGACGAGCGAGATCCACGGGATGGTGCCCGCGCCGACGAGCTGCAAGACCACGGCGGCCGCGGCGAGGCCCACGGCGACCCGCTGAGGGCGGGTGAGGGGCTCACCGAGGACCACGACGCCGAGCACCACGTTGACGAGCGGCGTGATGAAGTAGCCAAGGCTCGCCTGGAGGACGCGCCCGTTGTTGATCGCCCAGATGTAGAGGAGCCAATTGACCGAGAGAAGGGCGGTCGTCGTGGCGAACACGCCCCAGGTGCCGCGCAGGCGCCCCGCCCGGAGGGAGCCCCAGCCGCGGAGGAGGGTGAGCGCCCCCGCGAGGAAGAGGACCGACCAGATCACGCGGTGGGCGAGGATCTCGGTGGCGGGCACGTGCCGGAGGGCGCGGAAGTAGAGCGGGAGGAGCCCCCAGGCGAGGTAGGCGCCGGCGGCGTAGGCCACGCCGACGGTAGCGGGGGCGCGAGCTTCGGGCACGGGGAGGGGAGCGGTCACGGGGCGCCCGTTATCTCGGGCGACCGGTGCGTGGGGGAGGGGGCCGGCGCCGAGAGGACAGGCGCCATGGGCACATCAATGACAGGGAATTCGCACGCCGAGCTCCCGGTATCCCGCCCCACAGGCCGGAGGTCGGCCATGCGCAATCTCGAACTGCGGTGAGCACCCTGTAACCATTGGCCGGACCCTACCCCGCGTCGACGACCGACCCGGTAGCTCCATCTCGGCCGCTTTCAACCCGGTCCTCCCCTGTTTGACGGCCCACCGTCCGGCTGCATCTCCTGGTTGGTGGCATACCCACCCGGAGTGATTCTTTGCGACACCGGAACCTGGTTGGCCTTTCTTGCCTCACCGCGTTGATGGGAGGCGTCGTAGCGTATGCGGCCATGGACTCGTCCGCGCCGACGGCCGCGCCGGAGGGGGGCCTCGCGTCGGCCCCTGTCACCTCGGGGCCCAGCCGCGCCCGAGCGTTGGCGGACCGATACCAACGTTGGGAGGCCGCCTATGAGGCCGCGGGCGGGGACAGCGCACGGGTCTTGAACCTGCGCCACTCCGAGGCGTTCTCGTCCGAGCCCACCGCGGCATGGGGCCAGGTCAAGCTCGACCTGGTGGCCGGCCGCGTGACTGCCGGGGTCGTGGGCGCCGATGGCCCCCTCGATCTCTGGGTGGTGAGCAGCGTCCCCGGCGAGGGCCGCACCTCGCGACCCTCCCCCGGTGACCGGATGGAGTGGGTGGGCTCGCTGACCGCGAATGGCAGCGTCGCGCGCCTGGATGCCGCGCTTCCCACCGATCAGCCGATCGATCTTGCCGTCGTGACACGCGCCGGCGTCCGGCCCGACGAGGGCGCCTTGCTGGTGGCCTACTCCACGCTGTTCCACCGGCTCCACGACCGGTCGAAGGACACCCAGCTCGCGGTCTACGCGCCGCGCGCCCCCGAGAGCGGCCTGGCCTACGCGTTCGGCCCCCCTGCGGCCGAGGCGGCCGCGAGCAGCCTCTACACCCCCTCGCTGGAGGACCTCATCGCGGAAGGCGAGTTCCTCTTCACCAAGGAGACCTTCGACGGGAACGGGCGCACCTGCGCCTCGTGTCACCCGCCCCTGAACAACTTCACGATCGACCAGGACTCCATCGCCCGTCTCCCCGCGTACGACCCGCTCTTCGTCGCGGAGTTCAACCCCGCGCTGGCGGACCTCGAGAATCCCGAGCTGATGCGGGAGCACGCGCTCATCCGCGAGAACCAGGACGGGTTCGACCAGGTGGGCGCGCCCCCGACGAAGTTCAACATGCGCTCGGTGCCGCACACGCTCGCCATGACCACGTCCGTGACCGCCTTCTTCGTCGACTCGGGCGAGGAGTTCGAGGTGGTCGGGTGGAGCGGTGACGGGTCGACCAACGGGGCCACGCCCTCCGCGGACGCGCTCCGCGACTTCGCGAACGGCGCCATCCAGCAGCACTTCCCGCAGACGATGGCGCGCGAGGAGGGGTACGACTTCCGCTTCGCGACCATCGACGAGCTGGATGCGATGGAGGCCTTCCAACTCTCGTTGGGGCGCCAGGAGGACATCGACCTCGCGAGCCTGACCTTCAAGAACCCGGATGTCACCGCGGGGAGCGCGGTGTTCAACGCGCGCGCGTGTGCGTTCTGCCACCAGAACGCCGGCGCCAACGACATCGGCCAGCACCCGTTCGGTGGTCCGTTGGCGGGGGCCAACATCAACCTCAACACGGGTGTGGAGAACTTCCCGCTCGACGAAACCCTTGGCGCGCGCCCCCACGACGGCGGCTTCGGGCGGGTGTTCGACCAGGTGACTCCGCTCAACCCGTTCTTCGACGCCGATCAGAACGGCGTCGTCGACTTCCCGACCAACCCCATCCACAACTGCTCCACGGAGCCGACGGGAAGCGGCGGTTTCGGCGACGGCGCCTTCAACATCCCGACCCTCATCGAGGCGGCGGACACCCCGCCGTTCTTCCACAACAACGCCGTGGAGACGTTGGAAGAGGCCGTCGCCTTCTACGGCACCTCCTTCTTCAACTGCTCGCCCGGCGGACGCGCGGTCGGAGGGATCGCGTTCGAACCCGGCGAGGTCGAGGATCTCGCCGCGTTCCTGCGCGCGCTCAACGTGCTGGAGAACATCCGCGCCTCTGACACGTTCCTCGACGACGCGATCACCCAGTACCAGCTCCGCGACGCCCAGCCCAAGATCCGGGCGGCGCTGGCCGACATGCAGGACGGCATCGAGGTCCTGCACGAGGGCAACATCTACACGCTGGACGCGTCCCGCGAGATCCAGCGCGCCATGTACTACGTGAAGACCGCGAGCAAGACGTCCAACCAGTCCATGCGAAACGCCCTGCTCAAGAAGGCCAAGTACAACCTGCACCTGGCGCGCGGGTACATCGTGGTCGAGTGACGGTCTGAGGCGAGGGGGGCCCGGCCGCCCTCGTCCTCCCAAGTGAGCGTCGCCGCGGTGGTTCGTGCCATCGCGGCGACTGCGTTCTACCTACCGCCCCAACATCACGTACACCGCCCCCCCACCGCTCGCGACCGTGTCCACCCCGCTCGCGCCCATGAGGAGGTCATCCGAGCCGTCGGAGTCGAGGTCCCCGCCCGCGGCGAGCCCCGAGCCGAGCGAGTCGGACGCCGCCGTGCCGTAGATGCCGACGTCCGCGTTGGTGCTCGTCATGGCGGTCGTCCAGGCGCCGCCGCCCAGGAAGAGGTACACCGCGCCGGCGTTCACGGCCGCGGTGTCGTCGCCGCTCGCGCCGATGGCGAGGTCGTCGATGCCGTCGTTGTCGAGGTCCGCGGCCGCCGCGAGCGAGGTGGTGAAGCTGTTCGCGGTGCCGCTCCAGATGGCGTCGGCGTCGGTCACGCCGACCTCGCCCGAGAGCCCGACGAGGTCGAAGAACACCCACGCCTTGCCGCTGGACGTGGCGGACAGGGCGAGGTCGTAGGCGCCGTCGCCGTCGAGGTCGCCCGGGGTGGGGAGGGGGTCGGTGCCGACCGCCTGGGAGCCGATGGTGCCGGTGACCGTGGTGTAGGCGGCGGTGTCCACGCGGTCGTTCACCCAAGCCAACGAGCCGCCGAGGAGCACGTACACCGCCCCCGCGTTGGTGGCGCCGTCGTCGTTGCCCGGCGCCCCGGCGAGGATGTCGCCGTAGCCGTCGCCCGTCACGTCCGCGATCGCGAGGCTCGCACCCAGGTAATCGTAGTCGTCCGCGCCCCAGATCTGGTCGTCGGCGTCGTTGAGGTCGTAGCCGCCCGCGAGGCCGCCGCCGCCGAAGATCGACACGTTGCCCGCGTAGTAGTCGGCGTAGTAGCTGCTGTAGCTGTAGCTCTCGTAGACCGCGGAGACCACCAGCTCGGAGACCCCGTCGCCGTCGATGTCCCCGCCGACCGACCAGCGCAGCATGTCGTAGTCGGAGTCGCCCTCCACGTAGGCGGTGTAGTCGTCGTAGAGGTCGAGGTCCCCCGCGGCGGCATCCCCGTCGACCACGAAGCTGACCCCGTAGTAGGTGCTCACGCCGTTGAGGAGCACGTCGTCGGTGCTGTCGCCGGTGAGGTCGGTCATCGGCCCGGAGATGTAGGCGGGCGGGAGGTACTCGTCCGCGAACAGGAACGCCGTGTCGTAGCCGTCGATCGGGCCGGAGGCACCGATGGCGTCGGTGCCCGCGACAACCCAGGCCGCGCCCTCCTCGGGGACGGCGCTCAGCGCGATGAGGTCGTCCCCGCCGTCCCCGTCGATGTCGCCGCCGAGGGCCATCGTGTGGCTGGCACCGAGCGCGAGGCTCGACGAGGAGCCGTAGAGCACGCCGCCGTTCACGGAGTCGACGGCCAATTCGTCCACGATGCCGTCGCAGTCGTCGTCGAGGTCGTTCCAGGTCTCGGTGAGGGGCGCGCCGATCGTCGCGTCGGTGTCGTCGCAGTCGGTGGCGACGGGCACGCCGTCGGAGTCCTGGTCGTCGTCGTCGTTGCCCGCGCAGTCGCTGTCGACGCCGTCGTACCAGGGGTCCGGCGCGCCCGGGTAGGTCGTGGCGAGGAGGTCGTCGCAGTCGTCGCCGGCCTCGTAGGAGTCGTGGTCCTGGTCGAAGTCGTTCTGCCCGTCGCAGTCGCTGTCGACGCCGTCGTACCAGGTCTCCGGCGCCCCGGGGAACGCGGTGGGGTCGGTGTCGTCGCAATCGGTGTCGAGCGGGGCCCCGTCGGCGTCCTGGTCGAAGTCGTCGTCCCCCGCGCAGTCGCCGTCCACCCCGTCGTACCAGGTCTCCTCGGCGCCCGGGTACACCTCGGGGTCGGTGTCGTCGCAGTCGGACTCGAGCTGCACGCCGTCGCCGTCCTGGTCGTAGTCGTCGCCGCCGGCGCAGTCGCCGTCGACGCCGTCGTACCAGGTCTCCGACGCGCCGGGGTAGGCGTCGGGATTCGTGTCGTCGCAGTCGGCGCCTCCGCTCGCGAGGCTCCCGGCGCCGTCGCCGTCGGCGTCCTCCTGCACGAGCGCCGTGAGGTCGAGGACCACGACGCCCTCGGAGCCCGCGGTGTCGCGGAGCGTGACGGCGGCGGCGTGATCGCCGAACACGGTGGGCGCGAGCGTCAGGGTCAGCGAGGTGGTCTCGCCGGCCGCGGGGGCGGCGTCCACGAGGGTGTAGCTCCACGCGTCGGAGAACGCGCTCGCCACCTCGGTCGTGATGGAGAGCGGGCCGGTGCCGACGTTCTCGACCTCGAACATGGCGATGCCGATGTCGCCGACGAAGAGGATGCCGAGATCCGCCGACGCGGGGGAGACGCGCAGCCCGCCGGAGACGACCTCGTCGGGCCCGGTGTCGACGGGGCCGGTGTCGACGGGGTCGTCCTTGGCGCCGAAGTCGACCACGAGCCGGCTGCAGCCGGTCAGGACAAGGAGCGCGAGCAGGCGGGGCATGGGTCCTCCGGGGCTGCTCCGCCTCAAGGGTGGATGCGGCCCCCGACCATCGTAGACCAGACGCCGCGCGGCCGCGCTCCCGCCAGGCTTTCACCGCGTTTAGGCTGGCTCCGCCGCCTGCGTGTCGACCGGCGGGCTGTCCACCCACGTGCGCGCGACCTCGCGGCCACGGGCCTCGTCGACGAACCACACCACCACGAGGGCGGCGGCGAAGAGCACGGCGCAGAAGAGGATCGCGGTCTGCAACCCGAGCACGCTCTGGAGGACACCCAGGCCGAGCAGGCCGAAGATGGCGGCGAGCTTGCCCATCACGCCCCACAAGCCGAAGATCTCGCCGGACTTCTGCGGGGGGGCGAACAGGCCGACCAGCGCCCGGCCCGACGATTGGGCGGCGCCGAGCCCGGTGCCCGCGAGGGCCCCGACCCCGAGGAACACGTGCTCGGCGAGGACCGAGGTGCCGAGCGCGGCGTTGATGGCCACGGTGAGCTGGGGCGTGGCGTAGATGAGCACTGCCGCGACGATCCACAGGACCATCGTGACCCCGTAGGCGTTGCGGGCACCGATGCGATCCTGGATGAACCCGAAGAGGAACGCGCCCACGGCGGCGGTGAGCTGGGTGATGACGAACATCATCATCATCGTCTGGGGCGCCCACCGGATGACCTGGTCGCCGTAGATGAACGCGAACGCGATGACGATGGAGAGGCCGGCCTGGGAGAAGAAGAGGGACCCCAGGAACACGAGCAGGTCGCGGAAGGCGCGCACGTCGCGCGTGGACTGGCGGATGCGGGCGAGGCCGATGCTGACGTACGTGGCGCCGGCCGGGAGCGGCTGGGGGATGCCGCGTTCGCGGAGGAGCAGGAAGGTGGGGAGCGCTCCCACGAAGAAGAAGAAGGCGGTGACCGGCCCGATGAGCCGCACGCCGTCGAGGTTCTCGGCGGTGGCGGGCCCCAGGCCGAAGAGCACGGCGGCGGTGGAGAGGAGGCCGCCGAAGTAGCCGAGGCCCCACGCCATGCCGGAGATGCGGCCGAGCGCCTCGGGCGGGCCGAGGTCGGGCAGGAACGACGACGCGAAGGACTCGCCGCTGGCGAACCCGAAGTTGGAGATGAGGAGGAGCACCATGGCGAGCGCGACCTGGCCGGGGCCGGCGATGCCGAGGGCGGCGGTGGCCACCACCGTGAGCAGCCAGCTCGCCATCAGGAAGCGCTTCTTCGAGCCGGAGAAGTCCATGATGGCGCCGAAGAGCGGCGCGGTGAGCACCACCAGCGCGTAGCTCGCCGAGAGCGTGGCGCTCCAGAGCAGGTTCCCGAGCCGCTCGTCTCCGACGATGAGCTTGGGGAACACCGTCGCGTACACGACGGTGATGATGACCGTGGTGTAGGACGAGTTCGCGAAGTCGAACATCGACCAGCCGAAGATCTCGCGGGCGGGCGCCCGGACGCGGCCCGTCTCGGCGGCGGCCCTCTCGGGGGTGGTCATCACGTTCCTCGGGCCGATTGTGGCGGGCCGGCCGTAGCCGCGCCGGCCGTTCCCGGCCAGGAGAGGAGGGCCGACCGGACGCGACCGCCAACGGCCGTCGCGCGATAGGGGGGGGCGTCATGCCGCGCCGCCGCTCGCCTTGTCCCCGGATCCCGCCCGCCCGGCTGGCGTCCGCCGCGCTCGCGCTCGGCCTCGCGGCGCCCGCCCTCGCCGCCGACCCCTCCACGTCCGAGCCCGTCCAGACCGTCGTGGTGCACGCGTCCTTCGTGGCGGTGCAGCCCGGCAAGGTCGAGGCCAAGATCCAGCAGGCCGGCACCTCCCACGTCGTGCAGCTCGTGGATGACGGCTCCGATCGCAACGACGCCCGCGGCGATCGCGTCTACACCGGCACCGTCGAGGGCAACCCCGCGCAGTACCTGCCGCTGTCGCTCTCCGCGGAGGCCGACGGCGTCACGCGCGACGTGTGGACCGGCGTGGTGCGCGTCGGGTTGGAGCCCACGGTGCAGCTCGCGTTCGAGGTCACGACCGGGCCGGACGGCGCGCTGGTGGGTACGCGGCGCGCCAGCGGCAGCCCGGGCCGGGTGAGCCACGCGACGGAGGCGCTGCCGATGATGGCCGCGAGCTTCTGGGCGACCTTCCTGTTCGTGTACGGGGCGGTGGCGCTGAAGCTGCGCGGGCGGACCGGCGCGGACAAGCCCGGGGGGATCCCGCCCACCGCTTGAGGGTCCGCCGCCGAGGGCCCACCGCTTGACGGCCCGCCGCGGATGGCCCCCACGTGAGGGCGCGCCGATTAAGGCGCCCCATGCCCATCGCTCCCAGCCGCTCCGCCGACGCCATCGCGACCTTGACCCTCGCCCACCTCCAGCGCGTCGTCGCGATCGACAGCCAGAGTGACGAGGCCTCGACCACGCTGCCGACCACCGAGGGGCAGCGCCACCTCGCGGACCACCTCGCGGCCTTCTACGCGGGCCTCGGCGCCACCGTCGAGCGCGACGCCAACGCCAACGTCCTCGCCTGGTTCCCCGGGCGCGGCGCCCTCGCCGATCGCGCCCCCGTCGCGTTCCTCGTGCACCTCGACACCGCCCGCGGCACCCGCGCGGTCCCCTCGCTCCACGTCGTGCCGGCGTGGGACGGCAGCCGGGTGCCGTTCCCGAAGAACCGCACCATCCAGGTCGACATCGCGACCTACCCCGAGGCCGCGGTGTTCCTCGGCCAGGACCTCGTGCACGGCCCCGGCGACGCCCCCTTCGGCCTCGACGACAAGCTCGGCCTCGCGGAGTGCCTCGCCACCGCGGAGCTCTTGGCCGCCCAGCCCGACGTGCCCCATCCGCCGCTCGTCTTCGTCGCCCGCCCCGACGAGGAGGTGGGCCGCCACGAGGCCGTCGTGGCCCTCGCGGGTACCTTCGCCGAGCGGGGCGTGCGCTTCGGCTACACCGTCGACGGCATCCTCCCCTTCGAGGTCAACGTCGAGAACTTCAACGCCGCCCAGGTGACCGTGACGTTCCCGCCGCTCGCCTCCCACGATCGGCCCGGCGTCGCGGTCGTGGCCCGCATCGGCGGGGTGAACACCCACGGCGCCACCGCCAAGGCCGAGGGGCACCGGGCCGCGCCCCGCCTCGCCGCCGAGTGGCTCGCCGCGATGGACCACGCCGACGCCGCGTTCACCGGGTTCGTCTCCAACGCCCTGCGCGATTGCGACGCCCTCGTGCACCTCCGCGTCGCCCCCGGGGCCGGCGAGCGGGTCCGCGCCGCGCTCGAAGCGGTCATGGCGCCCCACCTCGCGCGCGGGGCGTCGTGGTCGTTGAGCACCGGCGAGGGCCCCGACGACTTCGCCGCCGAGCGGGCGCTCGAGTGGATCAAGCAGTTCTACGCGTCCGAGCCGGGCTTCCCCCTCGCGTGCGAGGACTCGGCCGGGCGCGACGGCTACTCGCACCCCTACCGCATGCGGCCGTCCGAGGGCGGCCTCCGCCTCGACCTCCGCCTCCGCGACTTCGACCCCGCGGGGCTGCAGCGGCGCATCGACCACGTGCTCGGCCTCGCGGGCGACCTCCCCGTCGAGCTGCACCACCAGTACGTCAACATGGGGCCGCGCCTCGCCGCCCACCCCGAGTTGGTCGCGCACGCCCAAGCCGCCGCGGCGGACATCGGCGTGCCGGTGGTGGTGGCACCGATCCGGGGTGGCACCGGCGTCGATCCGTTCCTCGACGCGGGGGTCCCCATCGCGAACCTCGGCACCGGCTACTTCGCCCCCGAGAGCGAGAAGGAGCTCACCTCGCGGCAGATGATGGCGCGGCACGTGGAGTGGCTCTTCGCCTTGGTGCAGCGCCTGTAGCGCAACGGCGAGGAGCGGCCCGCCCCGGCGACGAAGCCCGACCTCGTCATCCACTCCGGCACACTTTTTTCCGGCGGCGTCCCGCGGGTGCCGAGCAACCGTGGCTCCGGACGAACGGGGCCGTCGGCGCGATACGAGCGCTCGCCCGTTTGCGCGGGGGCCGAGCGGCTCGGACCCAACCGGGCTTGGATCGGCGTCGGTCGTGCTTTGTGGCAGAGGCTCGGGGCGCCCCGGCTTCGCCGTCGCCGTCCTCCGGGCTCGGCGCGAGGCGCCTCGGTCCGCCGGTCGCCGAGCCGCCCGGCGGGACCGGCCGCTGCGCGTCCGCCCTCCGGCCGACTGGCGCGCGTGTCGATGGGCGAGGGCGTGACGCCGAGCGCGGATCAGGGCTAAGGTGCGCGCATGCTTCGCACCCTTGCCCTCCTCCTCCTCCTCCCGATCGGCTGCAACGGCGACGACAAGGACACGTCCGATACCGACGCGGACGCTGACACGGACACCGACTCGGACACCGACACCGACTCGGATAGCGACACGGATACCGACACCGATACGGACACCGACGCGGACACCGATACGGACACCGACACGGATACCGACACCGATACGGACACCGACACGGATACCGACACCGACACCACCGACTCGGATGGGGACGGCGTGTCCGGGGCCGACGGCGACTGCAACGACGGCGATGCCACGGTCTACCCCGGCGCCTCCGAGGTGTGCGACGGCGTGGACCAGGACTGTGATGGCACGGTCGACGACGACGTGAGCCTCGCGCTCTACGCCGATGCCGACGGCGACGGCTACGGGGACCCCTCGTCCCCCTTCACCGCGTGCGAGATGACCTCCGGGTACTCGCCCAACGACGCCGATTGTGATGACACGAGCGCGTACGCCTACCCGGGCGCCCCCGAGCTCTGCAACGGCGAGGATGACGACTGCGACGCCAGCACCAGCGAGGCCGGCACCGCCTCCGTCGTCGACACCGCGGGCGTCTGGATCGACGCCACGGCCTCGCTCGCGGGCGGCACCGCCGCCTCGCCGACCGTCCTCGGAGACGCCGCGGCGGACGACGTGTATGTCACCGAGGGCACCGTCTACCTCTGCTCCGGAACCTGGTACACGAAGCTCGTCTTCGCGGGCGAGCTGACGGACGTGGCCGTGGTCGGCCGCGAGGGCGCGGGCGCCACCACGCTCACCACCGGGGGCACCTCCGGCGGCGCCACGGGCTCGATCGTCGCGGTGACGAACAGCACGGTCGCGCTCGAGGGGTTCACCATCGCCGGGGGCACGGGCAGCGTGTTCTCGTCGACCCAGGGCGGCGGCGTGGCGGTCAGCCACACCATCGGCGGCGCCACGCCCTACGCGCCCAACCTCACGCTCACCGACTGCGACGTGAGCGACAACGAGGCCGGCTACGGCGGCGGCATCGCGGTGCGCAGCTACGGCTGGCTCTCGCTGCTCGACACCCGGGTGGACGCCAACACGGGCACCAGCGCCGGCGGCGGCATCTGGATGCAGGACTACGGCACCCTCCACTGCAGCGCCACCGCGCTCGGCGGCGCGGGTCTGGCAGGCAACAGCTCGCCCATCGGCGGCGGGATCTACCTCTCGAACAGCACGAGCGGCACGATCGACGCCGTGGGCTGCGACTGGGGCGATGACACGAGCGGCGACGACAACGCCACCTACGACATCCAGCAGGCGCCGGCGTCGAGCCACCGCTACTGCTACCCCAACGCCGCCACGCTTACCGACACCGTGTCGTGCGCGGGCGGGTCCTGCTCGGCGAGCACGGACGCGACCTGCCCGTAGCCAGGCCGGCTAACGCACGGCCTGTCTTTCGTTGGTAGGTCGGTTGGCCCCTCCCCGCGCGTCGGGGTGGGGCCCCGTGGGCTACTGCCCGCGGACGAGGAACCCGGCGCCGCCGTCCACCGCGCCGGCGTCGGACTGGTAGGCGCCGACGAACGTGTCGCGTAGGCCGTCGCCGTCGGTGTCCCCGGCGGGGGCGAGCGCGATGCCGGCGAGATCGCCGGGCTCGCCGAGCCACGACGCGTCGGCCTCGGAGAGCGCCAGCGTGCCGCTGGCCCCGCCCCCGAAGAAGTACGCGGCGCCGGCGTCCACGCCGCCCGTCGGGCTCCCGAACGCGCCGACGACGAGGTCGGGCACGCCGTCCCCGTCGATGTCGCCGGGGCCCGCCACCGCGCCGCCCGCCGCGTCGTCCGCGGTGTCGGCCTCGAAGATGGCGGTGGCGTCGCCGAAGTTCATCCGGCCGACGAGCGAGAGCACGAGGTAGGCGCGACCGCCGGTCCCCGCGCCCGGGGCGCCGGCGAGCAGGTCGTCGTAGCCGTCGCCGTCCACGTCGCCCGGGCCGGCCACGGACGTGCCCGCGGCGTCCCCCGCGGCCGCGCCGGCGATCTGCACGTCCGCGTTGGTCGCGATCGCGAGCGACCCGGAGACGGGGCCCTGGAACACGTAGACCGACCCGGAGCCGCTCCCGGTGTCGTCCTCTTCGGGCACGCCGACGTAGAAGTCGGCGAGGCCGTCCCCGTCGATGTCGCCCGCCGGGGCGAGGGCGCCGCCCGCGGCGTCCTGGCGGGCGTTGCCGTAGAGCTCGGCCTCGGCGCTGGCCAGCGCCACGCTCGCGGCGGGGGGCCCGAGCACGAGGTACACGGCGCCGCCCGAAGCGGCCCCGACGTCGGAGCCCGGCGCGCCCACGAGGAGATCCCCGACGCCGTCCCCATCGACGTCGCCGGCGAAGGTCACGGCCACCCCGGCGCGATCGCTGGCGGAGTCGCCGACGAGCAGGGCGTCGGCCGCCCCGAGGTCGAGCGTCCCCGAGAACGGGCCCTGCACGAGGTAGGCGGCGCCGGCTTCGCGGCCGCCGGCGCCGTTGCCGGACGCGCCCACCAGGGCGTCGCCGAAGCCGTCGCCGTCGGCGTCGCCGAGGGCCACCGCGTAGCCCGCGAAGTCGCTCACGGCCTCGCCGAGCAGGGTGGCGTCGGCGTCCGCGGCGAGCACGGTGCCGCTGACCGGGCCGAGCACCAGGATCGCGCTGCCCGCGTCCGTGTCGACCTGGTCGTCCTCGTAGAGGCCCATCAGGAGGTCGTCGTAGCCGTCGCCGTCGACATCCGCGCCGCCCGCGAGGCCGTAGCCCCCGCCCGCCGCCGCAACGTCCCCCGCGACGACGGCGTCCGCGGAGGTCAGCACGAGCGCGTCGACGATGCCGTCGCAGTCGTCGTCCACGCCGTTGCCGGTCGTCTCGGTGGCGCCGGGGTTGGCGGCGGGGTCGCCGTCGTCGCAGTCGTCGCTGTCGTCGGCCACGAAGAGGTCGAACGCGGCGCACGCGCACACGCTCGTGGACGATCCGTAGGTGTCCTCGTCATAGTCGAGGTAGTAGCGGGTGCAATCCCGGGTGCGCAGCTCGGCGGCGTCGCCGTCGCAGTCGTCGTCGTAGGCGGTCGCGCACACCTCGGTGCCGCGCGGGCTCACGGCCGCGTCCGCGTCGTCGCAGTCGGTCGCGTCCGTCACGAAGCCGGCGGGCAACGTACAGGAGCGGTCGATCGCGGCGGGGTCGCCGTAGCCGTCGCCGTCGGTGTCCGCGTACCAGCTCCCGGCGCCGGTCGCGCCCTCGTTGTCGACCACGTCGTCGCAGTCGTCGTCCACGGCGTTGCAGGTCTCGGCGGCGCCCGGGTACACGGCCCCCGCGGCGTCGTCGCAGTCCTCGCACGCGATCCAGCCGTCGGCGTCGGCGTCGGCGTCGCCCACCGACCCGTCGCAGTTGTAGTCGAGGGGATCGGCGCAGTCCGCCTCGGCGGCGCCCGGGTGGAAGCCCTCGTCGGCGTCGTCGCAGTCGCCGCCCGCGGCCACGTACCCGGCGGGCGCGCTGCACGCGTCAGTCCCGACGGCGTCGGCGCCGTAGCCGTCCAGATCGGCGTCGAGGTACCAGGTCGGCGCGTCCACGGCGGCGTCCTCGTCGACCGTGCCGTCGCAGTCGTCGTCCACGCCGTCGCAGAGCTCGATGCCGTCGGGAGAGACGGTGGCGTCGTCGTCGTCGCAGTCGTGGGCGTCGTCCTCGTAGCCGGCGGGCACCGCGCACGCGCGGGTGGGGTCCGAGGCGTCGCCGAAGCCGTCGCCGTCGAAGTCCCCGTACCAAGTGGGGGCGTCGCTCGCGTCGTCCTCGTCAATCGTACCGTCGCAGTCGTCGTCGACCCCGTTGCAGGTCTCGACCGTGACGGGGGAGGGGGCGCCCGCGTCGTCGCAGTCGGTGGAGAGGAGCGACCAGCCGGTCGTGTCGGGGGCCTCGCACGCGACGACGGCGCTGGCGCCCGAGCCGTAGCCGTCGAGGTCGGCGTCGACGTACCAGGTCGGCGCGCCCACGGCGTCGTCCTCGTCGACGGTGCCGTCGCAGTCGTCGTCGGTGCCGTCGCAGGTCTCGTCGGCGTCGGGGGAGACCGCCGCGACGGTGTCGTCGCAGTCGCCGTCCACCGAGACGTAGCCCGCGGGCTCGTCGCAGCTCGCGAGCGGGTAGGCGAGGTCGCCCCAGCCGTCCCCGTCGCGATCGACGTACCAGGTGGCGGGGTCGATGGCCTCGGCGCCGTCGATGACGCCGGAGCAGTCGTCGTCGATGCCGTTGCAGGTCTCGGCGACGCCGGGGTTCACGGTCGCGACGAGGTCCTCGCAGTCCCCGCCCACGGTCACCGCACCCGCGCCCGGCGTGCACGTGCGCACCGGCGTCGTCTCGTCGCCGTAGCCGTCCAGGTCGACGTCGTCGTAGTAGACGAGCGCGCCGGTGGCGTCCCCCTCGTCGGTCGAGCCGTCGCAGTCGTCGTCGATGCCGTTGCAGGCCTCGGCGACACTGGGGCTCACCGCCGCGGTGGTGTCGTCGCAATCGGAGAAGTTCGTGCCCCAGCCCTCGGGCGCCTCGCACGCCCGGGCCGCCCCGGCGAGGTCCCCGTAGGAGTCGCCGTCGGCGTCGGGGTAGTAGAGCCGGCCGTCGGCGGCGTCCTCGTCCACCAGGTCGTCGCAGTCGCTGTCGAGGCCGTCGCAGAACTCGGCGGCGCCGGGGTGGATGGAGGGGTTCGCGTCGTCACAGTCCTCGCACGCGGCGGTGCCGTCGTCGTCGGCGTCGGCGTAGCCGGAGGAGCCGTCGCAGTTGGCGTCGAACGCGATGGTGCAGTCCTCGGGGGCGCCCGGGTAGGCGGCGGCGTTGGCGTCGTCGCAGTCGGTGGCGTCGAGGACCTCGGTGCCGGGCGGCTCGCAGGCCTCGATGGGGAGCGCGGCGTCGCCGAACCCGTCGCCGTCGACGTCGGCATGCCAGAGGAACCGCTCGCAGTCGAGGGGCGGGCCGGTGTCGGGGTCGGTGTCGCCGGGCTTGTCGGCAGGGCCCGTGCACGCGGCGAGGAGGAGGAGGAGCGTGGTGCGCAGCATGGGGGGTCCTAGCGACCGAGGAAGAGGGAGGCGGTGCCGGCGTTCGAGCCGCCGTCGTCGGCGGCGTAGGCGCCGATGAGGAAGTCGGCGAAGCCGTCGCCGTCGGTGTCGCCGGCGCCGGCCACCGAGAAGCCGGCGAAGCTGTCCACCGAGGCGCCGCCGAAGGTGCCGTCGGCCGTGGAGAGGCTCCGGGTCCCCGTCACCGGGCCGTAGACGAGGTAGGCGCCGCCGGCGTCGGCGACGTCCCCGTCCAGGAGGGAGGCGCCCAGGAGCAGGTCCAGGTTGCCGTCCGCGTTCACGTCCCCCGCGCCGGCCACCGAGCCGCCCACGCCGTCGTTGGCGTCGACCCCCTCGAGGATCGCGTCGGCGTCGCCGAGATCGAGGTCCCCGGTGACGCCCCCGAGCACGAGGTAGGCCGCGCCGCTCGAGCGCGCTCTCGAGGCGCCGACGAGGATGTCGCCGTGGCCGTCGCCGTCCATGTCGCCGGGCGCGTCCAGGCCGATGCCGGCCCGGTCGTCGGCGGCCTCGCCCAGCAGGCGGGCGTCGGCGGTCGAGAGGTCGATCGCGCCGGTCACCGGGCCGAACACCACGTAGGCGGCCCCGGCGTCGGTGCCGCCGCTGTCGTTCTGGTCCCCGCTCACGAGCAGGTCCGCGGCGCCGTCGCCGTCGAGGTCGTCGGCGATGCACACGCGGTAGCCGGCCTCGTCCGAGCGGGCCTCGCCGACGAGGGTGGCGACCGCCGCGGACAGCAGATCGACGCCGCGCCCGAGGCCGGAGACCACGAACGCGCCCCCGGAGGAGGTGCCGCCGCTGTCGGAGAGGGTGGCGCCCACGGCGAAGTCGTCGAGGCCGTCGCCGTCGAGGTCGCCGCCGCCGCCGAGGCCCACGCCCGCCTCGTCGCTGCGGGAGCCCCCGACCCACTCGGCGTCCGCCGCCGACAGGTCGATGGTCCCCGTGACCGGGCCCAGGAGCAGGTAGGCCGAGCCGAAGTCGGTCGCGTCGGTGGTGTTCGCGCCGACGAGGAGGTCCGCGTAGCCGTCGCCGTCGACGTCGCCCGCGCGCGCCACCGCGTAGCCCGCGCCGTCCCCCGCCGACTCGCCCACGATCTCCGCGTCGGCGGACGAGAGGTCGACGGTCCCGGTGACGGGCCCGCGCACGACGTAGGCCACGCCCGAGCCGGTGCCGCCGGCGTCGGCCTCGATGGCGCCGATGACGAGGTCGTCGTAGCCATCGGCGTCGAGGTCACCCGCGCCCGAGACGGCGTAGCCGGCGTTGTCGCCGGTGGTCTCGCCGACGAAGGTGGCGTCGGCGTCCGCGAGGGGGACCAGGTCGGTCTCGCCGTCGCAGTCCTCGTCGACACCGTTGCCCCAGAGCTCGGTGGCGCCGGGGAGCACGGCGGCGTCGCCGTCGTCGCAGTCGTCGGCGTTGTCCGCGGTCAGATAGCCGTCGGGCTCGCAGAGGCACGCGTTGCTGGTCGAGCCGTAGCTGTCGCCGTCGTAGTCGAAGTAGAAGCGCGTGCAGCCGTCGGCGTCGCGGGGGTTCGTGTCGCCGTCGCAGTCGTCGTCCGCGGCGGTGGCGCAGGCCTCCGTGCCGTCGGGAGAGATGGCCGCGTCGGTGTCGTCGCAGTCGTCGTCGGCCGCGACGTAGCCCGTCGGGGCGTCGCAAGACGCGTGGATGCTCGTGGGGTCGCCATGGCTGTCCCCGTCGGTGTCCGCGTACCAGTCGGCCCCGCCGACCGCGCCCGCCTCGTCCGCGACGCCGTCGCAGTCGTCGTCGATCGTGTTGCAGGTCTCGACGGCGCCGGGCGACACCGCGGCGTCGCGGTCGTCGCACTCGGCGCACGCGGCGTAGCCGTCCGCGTCGGCGTCGGTGGTGCCGACGGAGCCGTCGCAGTTGTAGTCGTTGGGGTCCGCGCAGTCGGCCTCGGCGGCCCCGGGGTGCCAGGCGGTGTCGGTGTCGTCGCAGTCGGTCGCGTCCGCGACGCTGCCGACGGGGGCCTCGCACGCGGTGGAGGCCACGGCGGCATCCCCGTAGGTGTCCCCGTCGGCGTCGGCGTACCAGCTCGTCGCGTCGGCGGCGTCGGGCTCGTCCACCGTGCTGTCGCAGTCGTTGTCGGCGCCGTCGCACGTCTCGGTCGCGCCGGGGCGCGCGGCGGCGTCGGTGTCGTCGCAGTCGGTGGCGTCCGCGACGTAGCCGCTCGGCCGGGTGCAGGCGGCCTGGGCGGCCGTGGGGTCCCCGTAGCCGTCGCCGTCGCGGTCCGCGTACCAGGTGGAGGCGTCCGCGGCGTCGGCCTCGTCGGTCACGCCGTCGCAGTCGTCGTCGGCGCCGTTGCAGCGCTCGGTGCCGCCGGGGGAGACCACGGCGACGGGGTCGTCGCAGTCGGTCCCCGCGGCCACCATGCCCGCCGGGGCGTCGCACGCGGCGGTGCTCGCGGAGGCGTCGCCGTAGCCGTCGGCGTCGGCGTCGGTGTACCAGGCCGGGGCGTCGACCGGGCTCTCGTCGACCGTGCCGTCGCAGTCGTCGTCGACGTCGTCGCACGACTCCGGGGCGCCGGGGAACGCGGTGGCATCGGCGTCGTCGCAGTCGTCGTCGAGGTCGGAGAGGCCGTCGCCGAGGTCGCACGCGAGGACGGTCGTGGCGGCGTCGCCATGGCCGTCGCCGTCGGTGTCGACGTACCAGGAGGTCGCGTCGGTCGCCTCGGCGTCGTCCGTGCCGCCGTCGCAGTCGTCGTCCGCGCCGTTGCAGACCTCGGTGGCGCCTGGGTTGACGGTGTCGACGCGATCGTCGCAATCCCCCGCGTCCGCCACGTGGCGCCGGGGGGCCTCGCACGAGACGACCGCGGCGTCGTCGTCGCCCCAGCCGTCGCTGTCGAAGTCCGCGTACCAGGTGGCGGCGTCCGCGGCGTCGGCGTCGTCGGTGGCACCGTCGCAGTCGTCGTCGTAGCCGTTGCAGAGCTCGGTGGCGCCGGGGTGCACGTCCGCCGAGGTGTCGTCGCAATCGGAGATGTCTTCGATGTACCCGTCGGGCTGCTCGCAGGCGCGCACGTAGTCGGCCTCGGCGCCGTGCCCGTCGGCGTCGGCGTCGTGGTACCAGTTGCGGCCGTCGGCGGGCGACTCGTCGACCTCGCCGTCGCAGTCCTCGTCGATGCCGTCGCAGAACTCCGCGGCGAGCGGGCTGCGCGTGGGGTCGTTGTCGTCGCAGTCCTCGCACGCGGCGACGCCGTCGTCGTCGGCGTCGGCGTAGCCGACCGAGCCGTCGCAGTTGGAGTCGACCTCGAGCGCGCAGTCCTCGTCGGCGTCGGGGTGGACGGTCGCATCGCTGTCGTCGCAGTCGGTGCCGACCTCGACGCCGCGGTCGAGGTTGCAGGTCTCGAAGGCCTTCGCGAGGTCCCCGTAGCCGTCGAGATCGTCGTCCCGGTAGCGCGTGACGGGGTCGCAGTCGGGCTCGCGCTCCGGCTTGCCGGTGTCGGTCGGCTCGCCGCACGCGGCGAGGGCGAGTGTCAGTAGCAAGAGACGCACAGGGGCTCCGGACGGCGGTGGCCCCTTTATGCCCTGGAATGCTGCGGTTCGCGAGGGTGATCGCGTGGGGGATCGTGGTGCGGGTTGGGTTGGGTCGGGGGGGCTTTGTCGGTTGCCTGGCGGTTGTTGCGTCCCCGTGGGCCGGGGCTTGCGGCGCGGGGGCTTGGCGTGGCTCGGCGGCTTTCGGCGGCGCGGCGGCTGCCCGCGCCCGCCACCCCGGGGGCGGTGCACGACGGACCGTCGGCTCCACGCTACGTCGACCGGATGCGACGCACCCTCCGGCCCGGCCTGCTCGTGACCGTCTCGATGGGCGCCGCCGTGGCGGCCTGCGCCAACCCGTTCGGCGGGGACGCGGAGGAGGACCGCCCGCCCACGCACAACCCGCCCGCGCTGCCCCCGCCCGTCGTCGCGGCTACGTTCCCGACCGGGCCGGTGCGGGCCGGCGAGCTGGCCAATCCGCTCGACCCGGAGGGGCGCGCGATCTACCGGGGGGGCGTCGCCGGGGACTGCTACGTCGAGCTGCCGTTCGTCGAGCGGCCCACCTCGGTGCGGCGGCCGCCCACGCAGGAAGTGGCGTGCCCCGCGCCGATGATGGAGGAGGCGTGGACCGGGTGCCTCGGGGGCATCCTCGAGGTGGCGAAGGTCGATCCCCTCGAGTGCGTGTGCGACTTCTTCGGCAACCCGCCGCCGCCACCCAAGGCGGCGGTGTGCCCGCGGGAGGTGCTGGCGCGGCTGCCACAGCCGGGTGCCGCGGGCATGCCGGGCGCCGGGGCGCCGGGGATCCCGGAAGCTGGGGCGGCGGGGAGCCGGTGAGTTGGGGCGGCGGGGCGGTGAGCCCCGAGGTCCACGCGGAGTGGGCGCGGCGGGTGGTGGCGGAGTACCGCTCGGCCGCCGCGGCGCAGGAGCTGGCACTCTGGTTGCTGCAGGTGGGGGCGTCGCCCGATCTCGTGCGCGTCGCGCAGCGCACCGCCGGCGAGGAGCTCGACCACGCCGAGCTCTCCGCGGAGGTGCTCGCCGCGGCCGGGGGGATGCCGCCCGGCCCGGTGCACCGCGCGACGCTCGCGCTGGGGCGCTCGGGCGGGCCGCTGGAGCACGACGTGCTGCGCGTGGGCGTCGAGCTCTACTGCGTGGGCGAGACCGTCGCCGTGCCGCTCTTCCGCCGCATGCTCGAGGGCGCGACCGTGCCCATCGTGCGGCGCGTCCTCACCCGCATCCTCGCGGACGAGGCACGGCACCGGCGCTTCGGTTGGGAGCTCCTCACCGCGCTCCTGGGCGGCCCCGACGGGGCCGAGCTGCGCGGGGTGCTGGCCGCGGCGTTGCCAGGCATCCGGGCGCGCGTCGAGGCGGCGTACGGCGGCGGCAGTGCGCCGGTGACCGCAGAGGCCCGCGGCTGGGGGCTGCTCTCGGGCGCGGCGTACGAGGAGGAGCTCCGGCGCACGACCCAACGTTGGTACCGGCCGCGGTTCGGGGCGGAGGGGTTGGGCTGGTAGAGGAGCGCGTGGCGGTCATGGACGGCCCCCCTTGTCGCAAGGTCCCCGGTCCATGGCCGCGTGGCGGTCATGGACGGCCCCCCTTGTCGCAAGGTCCCCGGTCCATGGCCGCGCTATCGTGACCGCCGGATCTTGGTTTGGGGGCCGGTTCACTTTGGCATCCGGCCCTGGCCCCTCGGCGGGCTTCCTACCGATGCGGCCGCGGCGTCTCCCCAGCGTCCGGATCGCGGCGCCGTCGGCACCTCCGGGGGGCCGCCGGGTTAGCGGGTTCAGAGGTAGAAAAATGCCCGGAGATGTGTACCGCGGAGCCGAGGCGGAGGTCGCGGCGAGCTGGAAGGACGGGACGCTCTACGACCGTGACGGCGTCACGCCGCTGCTGACCCGGAAGGGGAAGGGGTGGACCGCCGGGCGGGAGTCCGCGCCGGCGTGGCGGCAGCAGGGGAACGTGATCCAGCGCGGCGGGTCGAGCGAGACGTTCTGCCGCTTCGTGCAGGACCAGGTGATGAAGGGGAGCAGCTACGACCTGCTCTACCGCATCGTGGGCGACAAGCTCACCCGCGCCAACGGGCGCGAGGTGGTCGCGCGCGGCACGGGGCTCACGCCGGAAGAGCTGGTCCTGGCGGGGCTGGTGTTCGACAAGGCGTAGGGCCTCCGCGCGGCGGGCGGGCCGACCGCCTCGGAGCCTGACCGGGAATCGAGGCTGGGGCTCAGCCGGCGCCGGAGGCGCCCAGCGGGCGACGGGAGGGATCTCCCGGTCAGGCTCTCAGCCGCGCGCGGTGTCCCGCCGCCGCACCAGGAGCGCGAGGGAGAGCAGGAGCGCGCCGACAGGGGCGCCATTGGCTGGGCCGACCGCCGTGCAGCCGCGCGCAACGGGGGCGGGGGGCTCCTCCTCGTCCACCCCCGCTCCGCCGCAAGGGCCGTCGAGACCGTCGCAGTCCTGATCGTGGTGGTCCCCGCAGTCCTCGGGCGCGCCGGGGAAGGTGAGCGCGTCGGTGTCGTCGCAGTCGACCGTCACGTCGTGGCCGTCGCGATCGTCGTCCACGCCGTCGATGCCGTCGCAGTCGGCGTCCACGCCGTCATGGGGGGGATCGTCGGCGCCCGCGTAGACCGTGGGCTCCGTGTCGTCGCAGTCGCCGCTGAGCGAGCCCTCGCCGTCCTCGTCACAGTCCTCGTCGTGGAGCCGGCAGTCGTTGCTCACGCCGTCGCACGGCACCTCCGTGGCGTCAGGGTGCACCGTGGCGTCGGTGCCGTCGCAGTCGTCGAAGCTGTCACCGCGGCGGCTGTGCAGGTCGTAGCCGTCGCCGTCGCAGTCCGAGCCGTCGTAGTCGTCGCAGTTGGTGTCGACGCCGTCCCCGCACGCGTCGGCCGCGCCGGGATGCACGGCGGCGTCGGTGTCATCGCAGTCGAAGCGGTCGAACGTGTCGGTGTCGTAGCCGTCGCCGTCGATGTCGTAGGCTTCGCCGTCGCAGTTGTCGTCGACGGGGTCGCCGCCGAGGTCCGCGGCGGCGGGGTTCACCGCGGCGTCGGTGTCGTCGCAGTCGGTGGGCGCGGCCCAACCGTCGTCGTCGGTGTCGACCCATGCCGCCGCGTCGTACGCCTCGTCGGCCGCCCAGTTCGCGTCTCCCGTGCGGACGCCGTCCACCCAGGTCGAGCTCTGGACGGGCTCCCAGGCGGAGCCCGCGCACCCGTGGTCGAGCGACCGCGCGTAGCTGACCGTCACGCCGCCCACCACGACCCGGCCGGTGACCTCGTGGTCGTACGTGCCGTACTCGCGGCTCTCCGACTCCGCCGACCACGTGCAGGCGCCGCTGGGTGCCCGACGCGCCGTCCCACGCGAGCGCGGCGCTGTCGAGCGGATCCGCTACAAGGCCCGTGGCCACGGCCTCGTAGAGGTCGGATTGGTAGAGGTAGTAGCTGCACTCGTAGGTGGTGCGCTCGTGCGCCGTCCCCAGCGTCCCCGCGAAGCCGACCCCGGTGCTCGCCGTGCAAGCCGCGCCGTCGGCGGCGGGGCACGCGGAGTCCCCGTAGGTGCCTTGCAGCTCGTAGAGCGGGCGGGTCGCCGAGAGCACCGCCGGCGCGACGATCTCGGCCCGGAGCGCGGCGACCTCGTCCCCCACGACGACGACCGGACACTCGGTGGGGAGCGTCGCGGCGGCCGCGGGCCCGCCGAACACGAGCGTGGTGAGGACGAGGAGCATCGGAGGAGGGTGGCTGGGCGCTTGGGACATGGAGCTGTCGGGGCGCGCCTGCGCGCGCGATTTGTCGAGGGGTCCTCGAACGGCCCCGGCGCTTCGACCACCCCGTGCCGGCGGACGGGCACGAGGCGTCCCGGCCGATTGACCCACATGTCGCACGCGGGGCCCGGCCGTTGGGACGCACGTGTCGCGGACCGACACGCGGGCCGACCGCCGCCTTGACCACCTGGTGTCGGCCGACCGACACGCGAGGGCGCCCGTGTCGGCGGACACACGCGCGGGCCCCGGCGGTTTGACCACCCCGTGTCCCCGACCCGTGGGGGCCCCGGCGGATTGACCCACGTGTCGCATTCGGGGCCGCCCCGGCGTTGGGACGCACGTGTGGGCGGACCGACACGCGGGCCGCGCCGCGCCGACATCCGGGGCTCGGCCGGCGGCCCACCGGGGCGCAGCCCTCCGGGACGGGAAGCGCGGCGGGCTCCTCCTCCTCTGCCGTAGCGGCCCCCCGTCGAGAGACGAAACGGCCCCGTCGGAGCATCCGACAGGGCCGTCTGGTTCACGACACGCTTGGGCGCCACGCCGTCTCCGGGCGTTGCGGGGCGGAGCCCCCCTCACGCCCGCCTTGTCGGCGGGCTCCGGGGGCGGGCTACGGCGGCGTCGCGGGCTTGCCGCCCGCGTCGCTGCGAGTCTCGCGACCCGCCGCCTGCGCGACCGCTTCGCGGTCCGCCCCAGGAAGCCCGACCGCCCTTAGTAGCGGTAGTGCTCGGCCTTGTAGGGGCCCTCGACCGTGACGCCGATGTAGGCGGCCTGCTCATTGGTGAGCTCGGTGAGCTTCGCGCCGAACTTGGCGAGGTGGAGGCGGGCCACCTTCTCGTCGAGGTGCTTGGGGAGCGTGATGACCGAGGGCTTCTTGCCGGTGCCCCCGGAAGCGACCTGGTTGACGCCGTAGGCCTCGGCGTTCGCGTGCAGCTCGATCTGGGCGATCGTCTGGTTGGTGAAGCTCGCGCTCATCACGAAGCTCGGGTGGCCGGTGGCGCAGCCGAGGTTCACGAGGCGGCCTTCCGCCAGGATGATGATGCTGTGGCCGCCGCCGTTCGGGCCGTGGGTGGTGTTCTTGAACTTCCACTCGTGGACCTGGGGCTTGATCTCGATCTTCTCGACCGTGCCCGCCTTGGCCATCTCCTCGAGGCCGGCCATGTCGATCTCGTTGTCGAAGTGGCCGATGTTGCACACGATCGCGTTGTGCTTCATCTTCAGCATGTGGGCGGCGCTGATGATCGCCTTGTTGCCCGTGGCGGTGCAGAAGAGGTCGGTGGTGGCGACCACGTCGTCGATGGTGACGACGTCGAGGCCCATCATGCAGGCCTGGAGCGCGCAGATGGGGTCGACCTCGGTGACGGACACGCGGGCGTACTGGCCGCGGAGGCTCTCGACGGAGCCCTTGCCCACGTCGCCGTAGCCGCAGACGAGGACCTTCTTGCCGGAGAGGAGCACGTCGGTGGCGCGCATGATGGCGTCCACCAGGCTGTGGCGGCAGCCGTACACGTTGTCGAACTTCGACTTGGTGACGGAGTCGTTCACGTTGATGCCGGGGAAGAGCAGCGTGTTGGCCTGGGCGCGCTCGTAGAGGCGGTGCACGCCGGTGGTGGTCTCCTCGGAGACGCCGCGGATCTGGGCGGCGAAGCCGTGCCAGTAGCGGTCACCCTTGGCGATGCGCACGTCGGCGAGGAGCTGGAGGATGATGCTCTCCTCGTGGCTGCCGGCCTTCTTCGGGTCGGGGGTCTCGCCCTTGACCTCGAGCTCGTAGCCGAGGTGGATGAGGAGCGTGGCGTCCCCCCCGTCATCGAGGATGAGGTTGGGGCCGCTACCGTCCGGCCACACGAGGGCCTGGAGCGTGCACCACCAGTACTCCTCGAGGGTCTCGCCCTTCCAGGCGTAGACCGGCACGCCCTTCGGCTCGACCGTGGTGCCCGTGGGGCCGACGACGGTGGCGGAGGCCGCGTGGTCCTGCGTGGAGAAGATGTTGCAGGACACCCAGCGCACGTCGGCGCCGAGGTGCACGAGGGTCTCGATGAGCACGGCGGTCTGCACGGTCATGTGCAGGGAGCCCATGATCTTGGCGCCCCGGAGGGGCTGCGTGGCGCCGAACTCCTCGCGCAGGGAGTTGAGGCCCGGCATCTCGACCAGGGCGAGCTCGAGCTCCTTGCGGCCGTAGCGCACGGTGGCCTCGGAGAGGTCACGCACCTTGAACGGCATGTCGGCGTAGAGCGCGAGGCCGGTGTTCATGAAGGTCGGCTGGGAGGGGAGGGGCGTGCTGATCATGGAGCCTCGGGGGAAGGGGAGCCGGGGGAGGTGCCACCGGCTCCATTCGTCTATCCGAATAGACGAATGAAGCGCAAGCGGATAGTTGGTATCGGTCGTGACCAGCCCCGTCTTCGATCGCCTCACCGCGCTGTCCGAGCCCATTCGCGTGCGGCTCCTGCGGGTGCTCGCGCGGGAGGAGTTGGCGGTGGGGGAAGTGGCGCGCGTGCTGCAGACCTCCCAGCCGACCGTGAGCCGCCACCTCAAGCAGCTCGACGAGGGCGGGTGGGTGCTGCGCCGCAAGGTGGGCACGGCGAGCTACTTCCGGCTCGCGTACACCGACCTCGATCCCGAAGCGCGCATGCTGTGGGACCTCGTGTACGCCCAGGTCGAAGCCGAGGCGTGCGATCCCGCCAGTCAGTACGCGGAGGACCTCCGGCGGCTCGACGGCGTGCTCGCCCAGCGCACGGGGGACAGCGAGGAGCTGTTCCGTCGCCTCGGCGGCCGGTGGGACACCGTGCGGAAGGAGCTCTTCGGGGAGGGCTACGTCCTGCCCGCCCTGTTGGCGCTGCTGCCGCCGGGCCAGGTCATGGCGGATCTCGGGTGTGGCACCGGCGCGATGTTGCCGTTGCTCGCGCCGGTGGCGACGCAAGTGTTCGGGGTCGACCGCGAGGCCGCGATGTTGGAAGTGGCGGAGGAGCGCACGGCGGAGCTCGGGAACGTGACCTTGTGCCGCGGCCTGCTCGACGCGTTGCCGTTGGGGGACGCGAGCGTCGATCTCGCCCTCTGCCAGCTCGTGCTCCACCACGTGCGCGAGCTGCCGCCGGTCTACGCGGAGGTCGCGCGGGTCCTCGCGCCGGGCGGCCGCTGGGTGATCCTCGACATGATCGAGCACGACCGCGACGAGTACCGGGAGACGATGGGGCACCAGCACCTCGGGTTCTCGGAGGCCACGGTGCGGGCGCTCGCGGGGGACGCGGGGCTGGCGGTGCGCGCGTGGCGGGTCCTGCCGCCCGACCCGGCGGCGCAGGGGCCGGCGTTGTTCGTGGCGGTGCTGGTGAAGTAGGGGCGGGACGAGCGCAGGGGTTTGGCAACCCGGGGATCGCGAGAACCCCGGATCCCCGTGCTCCCAAGCCGTTGCCGCGCGATTGCCACGGCGGCGCGGGTCGTGCCGGCACTGCCAGCGTCGACGATCGCTTGAAGGTCGTGCAGCAGGTGCGACCAGCAGAGCTGGCGACGCTTGATGTGGAAGGGGGTGCAGGCGACCCAGCGATCGCTGTGCGCGACGCCGCGGAAGCCCTTCGGGAACCACGAGAGCAACTGGCCGACTCCCCGCTTCGCGTTGATCGAGGAGCAGGTGAAGGTCCGGGCCACCGCCGTCCAGCGCCACGCACGCTTCCCGGCCTGGGACCAACCGGTTTCAGGAGATGTAGCGCTCCCTGCTTCGGGAGCGCTGCCTCGAGCGCGGCCACCGGCGCCTCGAGCGCGGCCACCGGCGCCGCGAGCACGGCGCTCACACGCTCGCACGAGGCCCTGGACCGCTCCCGGGCAGAGGGGCACGTTCAGCACGGTGCCGAGCAAGTTCGCCACCTCGTCACGCGAGAGGCGACCGCCCGCTCAACATCGCGAGGAGCGCCGTGAGCCGCGGCCCCGTCCCGTAGGTCGCCTCCGCTGGGACCGCCGCCGCGTTGCGCTTACCGCAGCACGGGCAGCGAACACGGTGGAGAAGGCGTTCGCGGACGAGGGGCACGATCGGCGGAATCTCCACGACCTGACGGACCTCCGGAGACCCCGCGGAGGGGGTGCTTCTGGGCGGTGCTCGGTTCGCGACGTCACCTTCTCCGAGTTGGACGAGAACTGGTTCAGCCGCGCATTGAGCTCAGCGTTCTCAGTCTCCAATTTCAGGATCCGCGCCTTCAACGGGGCGGTCGCCGTCTCCACGGCGGCAGTGATGAGCGCGACGGTTTCGGGGTCCAGAGGCAGGACCCCACGCTAGCCCTTGCCGCGTCAAGACTTCAGGCATCGACGCTACCAATCGATCAGGTGGGGCACGCCCTGCTCCGTCCGAACTCGGAGGATGGTCGCTTACCCCGCGAGTTCGGACGGAAATACCGTCTGAACTCGGAGGATGGTCGCTTACCCCGCGAGTTCGGACGGAAATACCGTCTGAACTCGGAGGATGGTCGCTTACCCCGCGAGTTC
>JAUXTN010000147.1 GCA_030684355.1 Pseudomonadota bacterium | reverse complement strand
ATGCCGACCCCGCCGTCGTCCGCCGGCCCCCCCAAGCCCGCTGCCCCGCCGCGTCCGGCGCGCCCCGGCGGCGGCGGCCTCGACGATCTCTTCGGGATGGGCGGGAGCGGGGGAGGGGACTCCACCCGCGTGCGCATGCCGAAGCGGGAGGACGCGGCGGACGCCAGCAAGCCCCGGCGCCCGATGGTCACGCCCGACGCCGACCTCGGCAAGGGCGGGATCGATCGCCGCCCGCCGCCGCCGAAGCCCCCGTCCGTCACGCCGACCGGGGGCGGCGGCGCTGCGGATCCGGAAGGGGACGGGGGGGAGTAGGTCCGGACATCGACCGCGGAGGCGCGAGGCGGGCGCCGCCGGATCGGGCCGGCGGACGGTGGACGATCGAGGCACGGATCGAGGGCGCCAGCCAGGGGACGCCTAGCGCCCCCGGTCTCGGCGCGCGCCCTGCGCCCGCCCCGACGAGGGGTAACGGGCCCGTCCGGGCCTACCGCGCGTCGCCCCCTGGCGGCCTTGGCGCCGCCGTCGCGCCCGCCTCCAGACCCGGATCCGTCAGTACGGCTCTTCGTGATGCGCAGGCTCCGCCGGCGCAGCCTCCGACGGCGCGGCCTCCGCCGGCGCCTCCGGGCTCTCCGCCGGCGGCACCCCGTCCACCGGGTACGCGAGCACCTCGCCCGGCGCCGCCTCCCCTTCTTGCTCCGGCGCCTCGACCGCGGGCTGTCCCTCGGCGCCGCCCGTCTTCCGCGCCTCCACGCGCGCGCGGCGCCCCCACGCGGGCTCCACCCGGACCATCAACGAGAGGCCCGTGCTGTCCGTCTCCGCCGTGTAGAAGAGCCGCGACTCCAGGCCCACCCGGTGCATCCACCCGGGGCGCGGCACGGTGGCGCGCGCGTAGAGCCCCACGATCGAGCCGGGGTAGCCGTTGCCGCCGTAGAGGCCCGCCCCGAACCCCGCGCCGCCGAGGCCCAGGCCGAGCTCGCCCTGGAGGAGCGAGGAGGGGACGACGGCATCGCCGACCCCGGCCATCAGCAACGAGCCCGACGCGCCGACCCACGACTCCAGGGGGCCGAGGTGCCACGTGATCGCCACCGCCGTGGCGGGGGCGGCCGTGAACCAGGTGCCGCGGGCGGACTCGCCGCCGCCGATCGCGGGCCCGATCGCCAGGCTCAACTGCGGGGGGCGGGCGAAGGCGGCGCCGAACAGGAGGGTGAGCAGCATGGGCGGCTAGTGTAGCCACCAACCCGGCACATGGCACCACGCGTATGCGGGAGGGGACCCGGGGCCCGGCCCTCGTACCACCAGCGCACTCGGCCGCCCCTGGGCTCGCGCGCACGACGTTCGCGCGGCGGTCACAGCCGGCGGCGTCGCGCGGCGGTCACGCCCAAGGGCATGCGCTCGCGACCGACCGCAGAGCCCGAGAGAAGCCTACTGCGCGAGCAGCAGCGCGTAGCCCGGGTGCCGGGCCCACACCATCCCCGCCTTCTTCCGGCTCTCGCCGGCCTTCGCGCTGTCGCCGGCGGCGGTCGCGGCGTCCGCCATCGCCAGCCACGCCATCCCGTTTCCGGGGGCGAGCTTCACGGCGGCCTCGGCGGCCTTCTGCGCCTCGGCGGGCTCCCCGGCGGACGCGAGGACCGTGGCCCAGGTCGCGAGGGTGCCGGCGTCGTTCGGGTTCGCGGCGAGCGCGGCCTGGAAGTAGGCCTTCGCGGCGCTCCAGTCCTCGGCGGCGCCCTTCGCGTCACCCGCGGCCGCGCGCTCGCGCCCACGCTGGGCGAGGAGCACGGCGTCCCCCGGGTTCTCGGTGAGCATCGCGTCGAGGCTCGTGGCCACGCCCGCCGCGCCCTGCGACTGGCGGATGCCCTCGACGTAGAGCCGCACGAGCAGCGGATCGGTGTGCCCGGCGTAGCGGAGGCGGAGGCGCTCGAGCTGCGTCCGTGCGGCCGCGAAGTCCTTCGGGGCCAGCGCGAGGTAGAGGCCGACCCGGGCGTCGTCCCCGGCGCCGTTGCCGAGCTTCAGCGCCTGGAGGTAGGCGGCCTGGGCGGCGTCGAAGTTGCCCTCGAGGAGCGCGGCGCTGCCCGCGGCGAGCGGGAGCGTGGCGTCGAGATCGAGCTGCGCCGGGTAGAGCGCCGCGACGGCCGCGCCGTTCTTGGACTGGAGCTGCGCGAGCGCGAGGAGGCCCGGCGCGACGTGGCAGGCGTGGGGCTGCGGCGCCTGGCCCGCCCACTCCTCACCCTTCTTGTCGGCGGCGGCCTTGTCGTCGGTGATCTCGGTGCGCTCCGCGAGCGGGAGCTGGGCCCAGGGCTGGTAGAGCGCGCTCGCCTTCGTGAGCGGCTCGACGGCCTCGGCGGGGCGCGCCGCGGCGAGGAGCGTGCTGCCGAGCGCGATCCAGCTGCTGCAGTCGTCCGCCATCGAGACGGTCAGCTCCTTGCGCAGCGCGATCGCGTCGTCGAGCTGCCCGCGGACCTCGAGGAGGTCGGCGAGCGGCCCGAGGCCGGCGTTGCGCGCGTCCACCTTCTGCTCCTCGGTCGGCGCGGTGCCGTCCTCGGCGGGCTTGGCTTCGAGCGCCTTGCGGAGCTGGGCTTCGAGCGTCGGCACGTAGTCGGCCTTCTTCGCGGCGGCCGCGGGCCGGAGCGCGTAGGTGCCGCTCGCCGGATCGATCGCGAGGTCCATCGCGCCGAGCACGTCCTGCCCGAGCTGCGCGTTCACCGCGAAGTTCCAGACCGGGCCCTGCCCGCGCCGCTCGACCACCGTGGGGATCGTCGTGCCGCCGAACTCGACCACGCGCCACTCGTGGCGGACCTCGCCGACCTGCACGCCGGGCGCCGCGGGCAGCGTGACGGGGGCCTTGGCGTCCTTCGGCACGGTGTACCAGTCCACGCCCTCGACTTCGCGGGCGAGCCACGTGGGGCCCTGCTCGACGGTCAACGCGGCCTTCACTTCCACGCCCGACCACTTGACCGGGAGCGTGTAGACGCCGCCCTTCAGCATCGAGGGGGCGCCGTCCCCGATCTTGACCTTCTCGTCCTTCAGCGAGCGCCCGAGCGGGCCCGGGGCGCCGCCGATCCCCGCGAGCAGCGCCGCGCCGTCCGTGCCCTTCGCGAGCCGGAGGACGCCCGCCGAGGGGACGATCGCGAACGCGAGGTCCTGGAACCCGGGCAGGCCGAGCTCCCCGTCCACCGCGAGGGGGCCGCTGCCCTCCACCGCCGCGACGGACGCCTTGATGCCGGAGAACGTGGCGCCGCCGAGCGTGAGGGCCGCGACCTTGACGGTCTGCGCGCCTTCGTTGCCCGCGGGCTTCAACCCGAGCTTCGTGGCCGCGCCCTCGGTGAGCCGCAGCTCCCGATGGCCGGTGGCGACACGCAGGAACAGCTTCTGCTCGCCCACGGTGGCCTCGACGTAGCTGTAGGGATCCTCCCCCACGAGCCCGGCGTAGAGCGGCACTTCCACCACCCCCGAGAGCTCGGCCGTGCCAGTCGGCTTCACGACGGCGGCATGGGCGACCGAGGTGCCGACGGCGGCGAGCAGGAGGAGCTTGTGCATCGGCGGCATCATCTGCTGCAACATCGGGGGTCCCTCGAAAGCGGCGCAAAGTATCCCAGGAGACGGCCGCGATCCACCCGGCCGTCACGGGGCTCCCGGCGGTCCGAGCGCGTGCCCGGCATACGCCGGCCGCGAAGCCCGTACCGGGAGAGCACCCGTGCCACCTACACGCGCGACCCCCCGGATCGGTTCATTGCCCAGCCCATCGGCGCGCGATAGTTCCGGCGCCCCCCGGAGCCCCCGATGTCGTTGATCCAGGAAGTCCAAGGCCGCATGATTCTCGATTCGCGTGGCAACCCCACGGTCGAGGTCGAAGTCGTCACCGACGAGGGCGTTGTGGGCCGCGCGGCGGTGCCATCGGGCGCCTCCACCGGGGAAGCCGAGGCCGTCGAGCTTCGCGACGCCGACAAGGCCCGCTGGAAGGGCAAGGGTGTGGACCGCGCGGTCGCCATCGTGAACGACACGATCGCGCAGCACCTCGTCGGGCTCGACTCGCGCGACCAGCGCGCCATCGACACCCTCCTCATCGAGCTCGACGGCACGCCGAACAAGGCCCGCCTCGGCGCCAACGCCATCCTCGGCGCGTCCCTCGCGGTCGCCCGCGCCGGCGCGCTCTCCGTCGGCCTCCCGCTCTACCGCTACGTCGGCGGCACGAACGCGCGCACGCTGCCCGTCCCGCTGATGAACGTCATCAACGGCGGCGCCCACGCCGACAACAACCTCGACGTGCAGGAGTTCATGATCGTGCCGTCCGGGATCGCCTCGTTCCCCGAGGCCCTCCGCTGCGGCACCGAGATCTTCCACACGCTGAAGAGCGTCCTGAAGGACAAGGGCCTGAACACCTCGGTGGGGGACGAGGGCGGCTTCGCGCCGTCGCTCGGCAGCAACGAGGAGGCCCTCGCGCTCCTCTCCCAGGCGGTCGAGAAGGCGGGGTACAAGCTGGGAGAAGAGGTGTCGTTCGCGCTCGACGTCGCGGCGAGCGAGCTCTACAAGGACGGCGCCTACACCTTCGGCGGCAAGAAGATGAGCGCGGCCGAGGTGGTCGACTGGTACGCCGGCCTCTGCGCCCGCTACCCGATGGTCTCCATCGAGGACGGCCTCGCCGAGGACGACTGGGAGGGCTGGAAGCTCCTGACCGAGCGCCTCGGCGCCAAGGTCCAGCTCGTGGGAGACGATCTCTTCTGCACCAACACCACGCGGCTCTCGCGCGGCATCGACGGCGGCATCGCGAACGCCATCCTCGTGAAGGTGAACCAGATCGGCACCCTCTCCGAGACCCTCGACGCCATCGAGATGGCCCAGCACGCCGGCTACCGCGCCATCCTCTCGCACCGCTCCGGCGAGACCGAGGACACCACCATCGCCGACCTCGCCGTCGCGACCAACGCCGGCCAGATCAAGACGGGCTCGCTCTGCCGCACGGACCGCACCGCCAAGTACAACCAGCTCCTCCGCATCGGCGGGGAGCTCGGCTCGACGGGCCGGTACGCCGGGCGCGCCGCGCTGCGCCGGTAGCGATCCGCGCGGGAGGGGGCGCGCGACTGCGGTATGATGCGCCGGAGCTGCGGAGCCCCCTCCATGACGATGTTGTTGCTGTTGTCGATCGGCTGCGTGAACCTCGACGACCACGGCTGGGCCGGCGGGGGCGCGCGCTATGCCTCAGGGTACGCGAGCGACCTCTCCGACACCGGCACCGACACCGGTGGCGCTGGCGGCGATGGCGCGCCGGTGCTGTTCGAAGGCACCGCCGAGTACACCCTCAACGACGTCGGCCAGACCTACATCCAGGCCAACATCCCGTACGAGGACGCGAACGACGACCTCGCGGGCGGCCGGCTCTATTTCACCCTGTCCGGGGACGGCGAGGAGCTCCTGCAGGCCTCCCGCGACTGCGTCACCGAGAACCCGAACGCGAACACCGACGCCATCCTCGGGAACGGCATCGTGACCTTCGGCGTCGGCCCGGTGGACACGGGCGTGGTCCACGAGCTCGAGGTCTACGTGAACGACTTCACGGTCAACACCTCGAACACTATTACGGTCCCGGTCACCGGGTCGTGAGTCTCCGCTTGTGAAGGCGGCGTCCGTGCGGGTACGCTCATCGCCCATCCCGGAAGCTCCTTGCGCGTCCTGCTGATCAACCCCTCGATGAACATGCAGAAGCTCGGCCGGTTCGCCGAGCTGCTCGAGCCGATGCCGCCGACCGGCATCGCGTACATCGCGGGCGCGCTCGTCGCGGCGGGGCACCACACCCGCGCGGTCGACATGTTCGCCGAGAAGCTGATTGCCTCCGAGGTGATCGACAAGGTCAAGCGGTTCGCGCCGGACCTCGTGGGCATGACCGTCCTCACGCCGTCCGCGCCCACCTGCGAGAAGCTGGCGCGGATGATCCGCACCGCCTGCCCCTCCGCCAAGATCGTCTGGGGCGGGGTCCACGCGGACGTGTTCGCGAAGGACATCCTCCGGAGCGGCGCCGCCGACTACATCGTCAATCACGACGGTGAGGACACCATCGTCGAGCTCTGCGCGGCGATGGAGAGCGGCCAGAAGGACCTCTCCGCCATCGATGGCCTGACCTGGATGGACTTCTCGGGCTCGAAGCAGGGCGATCCCGTCTCCAACAAGACGCGCGCGCTCCGTCGTGACCTCGACTCGCTCGCCTACCCCGAGTGGGACCTCTTCCCGTACCACCGCTACGGGCTCCTCCCGTTCGCCGACGTGGCCAAGCCCGTCCTCACGATGACCGGCAGCCGCGGCTGCCCCTATCGCTGCGACTACTGCTCGCTCCTGCACTCCGGCAAGGTCTACCGCCGTCGCGACCCCTTCAAGATCGTCGACGAGTACGAGTACCTGGTCGACCGCTACGGCGTGAAGCAGATCGGCCTGGTCGATCCCATCTTCCCGCTCGTCGTGAAGGATCTCCGCCCGCTCTGCGAGGAGATCGTGCGCCGCGGCCTCGACCAGAAGTGCTCGTGGCTCTCCGAGACCCGCGCCGACCGCCTCGACGAGGAGACCTGCCGCCTCATGTACGAGGGAGGGTGCCGCCGCGTGCTCATGGGCATCGAGTCGGGCGTCGACATGCTCCTCGGCAACGTGAACAAGAACCTCACCACCGAGAAGGTGCGCTGGGGCGTCGCGAACGCGAAGAAGGCGGGCCTCTCCACGGTCGGCTTGTTCATGATCGGCATGCCCGGCGAGACCCCCGAGATGACCCGCGAGACCATCGAGTTCGCCGTCGACCTCGATCTCGACTTCGCGAAGTTCGCCATCACCGTGCCGTTCCCCGGCAGCAAGCTCTTCGAAGACCAGTGGCAGAAGACGTTGTTCCGCGACGACTGGGAGAACTACACCACGTTCAACCCCGACGCCGACCGCCTCATCTATCACCCCGAAGGCTACGATCCGGAGCTGCTCGTGAAGATGCAGTCCTACGGACTCCGGCGCTTCTACATGCGCTACGAGCAGGTCCGCCGGCAGCTCGTCGAGCTCAAGACGATCAACCCGAAGATGATGCTCTACGGGCTCTACGGGATGGCGATCTAGGCGCGTTCGGCCGTTGTCTTCCTGACGGTCCGGGCGGCCGGGCGGCAGGGCCGCCCGGCCTGACCTACTACCGCCGCTGGCCGCAGGTGGTCGCCGCCGCCGCGGAGGTGATCGCGCCCGTCTGCGTGTCCGTGAGCTTGCCCGCCGCCTTCAGGGCGTTGGCCGAGTGGGTGACCGCGCTGACGTAGGCGCCGTGGTTCTTCCAGGCCGCGCCGCACGGGTTGGCCTGGTCGATGGTGCAGCCACTCGAGAGGACCGGGGCGCCGAGGGGGGACCCGGCGCAGGCGTCCGACCCGTTCGCCACGCCGTCGCCGTCGCTGTCGGCGTCGCAGGCGTCGCCGAGGCCGTCGCCGTCGGTGTCCGGCTGCGCGGCGTTCGCCACGAAGTCACAGTTGTCCGCGTCGTCGATGACCCCGTCGGCGTCGCTGTCGGGCTCGCACACGTTGCCGATCCCGTCCGCGTCGGCGTCCGCCTGGTCGGCGTTGGAGATCCCCTCGCAGTTGTCGTCGGACTCGCAGAACCCGTCGACGTCGGCGTCGTTCTCCACGTCCGCGGGGCACGAGTCCCTGCAGTCCACCAACGTGTCGCCGTCGGTGTCCTCGAAGTCGTCGAGGCCGGGGCAGACGTCGTCGGTGTCACACGACCCGTCGCCATCGCTGTCGTCCAGCGCGTCGAGCGGGCAGAGGTCGGACTCACCGCACGCACCGTCGAAGTCGGCGTCGTTGGTCGGGTCGAGCGGACAGAGCGTGTCGCAGAGGTCCGGCAGGCCGTCCGCGTCGGCGTCCGCGGAGCCGGTGAAGTCGCAGGCGTCCACGTCGCCGCACGCCCCGTCGTCGTCCGCGTCGTTGTCGGCGTCGAACGCGCAGCCGTCACAGGCATCGGCGAGGGCGTCCCCGTCGGAGTCGAGGAGGTCGTCCCCGAGGGCGCACCCGTCGTCGTCGTCGCAAATGCCGTCGCCGTCGGCGTCCACGAGGCCGCCGTCGGCGCCGAAGTCCTGGGGGCACAGGTCGTCGGCGGTGCAGAAGCCGTCGCCGTCCTGGTCGTTGAGCGGATCGCCGGGGCACTCGTCGCAGCCGTCGGCGGCGCCGTCCAGGTCGTCGTCCGCGTCGTCGTCGAAGCCCGGGCACTGGTCGACGTCGTCGGCCGCGCCATCGGCGTCCGTGTCGTCGATGCACCCGTCGCGGTCGAGGTCCCACCCGGTGGCGTCCACGGCGTCGCACGCGTCCGCGTTGTCGCCGACCTCGTCCCCGTCCGCGTCCTCGGACTCGGAGGCGTCGAGCGGGAACACGTCGGTGTTGTCCCCGACCCCGTCCGCGTCGGTGTCGGCGGACTCCGTGGGATCGAGCGGGAACGCGTCGGCGCCGTCGAGCACGCCGTCTCCGTCGTCGTCGGGGTCGACGCGGTCGCAGGACCCGTCCGCGTCGGCGTCGGAAGCCGCGTCGGTCGCCCCGGTGTCCACGGTGCCGTCGCAGTCGTCGTCGATGCCGTTGCACACCTCGGTCGCGCCGGGATGGACGCTGGCGTCGCCGTCGTCACAGTCGGTCGTCGGGGTGTGGCCGTCGCCGTCGGCGTCGTCGAGGATGCCCAGGTACAGGTACGCGCGGCCCTCGTCCGTCGCCCCGCCGTCGTAGGCCGGCGCGCCGACCAGGATGTCGGCGGCACCGTCCCCGTTCACGTCGCCCGCCGACGCCACGGAGTTCCCGAACTGCGCGCCCGCCTGGTTCGACTCGGCGGTCCACGACGCGGTCGTGGGCAGCCCGGCGGCGGCGCCGAAGTACACGAAGGCCCGGCCCTCGTTGGTTTCGCCGTTGTCGTAGCCGTCCGCGCCGACGATGACGTCGCCGTATCCGTCGCCGTTCACGTCGCCCGCCGACCCCGCGGAGTAGCCCATGCCGGCGCTCGACTGGTTGCCCACTACCTGCCACGACGCGGTGGTGGCGAGGCCCGTCGCCGCGCCCATGTACACCACGGCCCGGCCCTGGCCGCCCCGGTTGGGGGCGGTGTACGCCCACGCGCCGACGATCACGTCGTCGAACCCGTCGCCGTTCACGTCGCCCGCGGACGCCACCGACTCCCCGAAGCGCTCGTTCCCCTGCGCCTGCTCCCCGTACCACGCCGCCGTGGCGCCGAGCCCGGCGGACGAGCCCAGGTAGACGAAGGCCCGGCCCTGGTCCTGGAGGGCACCGTCGTAGAACTGCGCCCCCACGATCACGTCGTCGAAGCCGTCTCCGTTCACGTCTCCGGCCGTCGCGACCGACTGCCCGAAGTACGCGCCGCCCTGGTTCGACTCGGCCGTCCACGCCGGGCTCGCCGAGAGCCCGGTCGTCCCGCCGAGGTACACGAAGCTCATGCCCTCGTCGCCCTCGCCGTTGTCGTAGACGGGCGCGCCGACCACGACATCGTCGAAGCCGTCTCCGTTGACGTCGCCCGCCGAGGCGACCGAGTAGCCGAAGCAGGCGTTGTGTTGCGCGACCTGGGCGGTCCACGTCGCGCTGGTCGCGAGGCCGGCCGCCGAGCCGAGGTACAGCCAGGCGCGGCCCGCGTTGCTGTGGGTCGCGTCGTAAAGCCACGCCCCGACGACCACGTCGTCGAAGCCGTCCTTGTTGACGTCACCGGCGGAGGTTCCCACACGCTGCTTTGCAGCGCACTTGCAGTCCCTTGCAGCGCGCCCGCCACACGGGGTCGCTACGTCCGCTGCCCGCTGCCCGCTGCCCGCGATCAGGCCACCCGCGCCCGCTTCTTCCGCTCCGGCCCCCAGTCCTCCACCCGCCACCCGCGCTTCGCGGCGATGCGCGCCAGCGTCGGGTCCGGGTGCACGGCGACGGGGTGGCCGACGACCTCGAGCACGGCCATGTCGGACGCCGAGTCCGTGTAGAAGGTGGCGTCCGCCAGGGACTCGCCGAGGCGGTCGGCCAGCTCGCGCGCGTGGTCGAGCTTGCCGGGGCCGAAGCAGAGCGGCCCGACGGGGCGGCCGGTGAAGAGCCCGGCGCTGTCGACCTCGAAGCGGTTGCACAGGGCGTGCTCGATGCCGAGCGCCACGAGCACGGGGTCCGCAAGGTAGCTCGACGTCGAGGAGAGGAGCGCGAGCACGTCCCCGCGGGCGCGGTGGCGCTCGATCGCTTCGCGGGCGCGGGGGCGGTACATCGGCGCGACCTCCTCCGCGTAGAAGGTCGCGGTGCGCGCGACCACGTCCGCCTCGGGCGTGCCGCGGAGGGTGCCGATGGCGTCTTCCAGGACCTTCTCCAGGCGGGAGAAGCCGAGGTGGTAGCCGAAGATCCACGCGGCGGCCTTCGTGGCCTGCCATCGCCCCATGTGGCCGAGGCGGACCTCGCGCCGCACCCAGAGCTGCCCCGCGTTCACGGAGAGCAGAGTGCGGTCGAGATCGAAGAGCGCCAGCGCCATTGCCGGACCCTTAACGGGCGGGCGCCGACCCGGTGGGGCTTGCCGAGTCGCCGTTGATCCAGCACCATCGCCGCGGCGGGGGGAGCATGAGCGGAAAGCGCACTGGCGGGGGCTCGGGAGCCGCGTACACCTCCGTGAAGGCCGCCGTGCAGGCACGGGCCGCGCGGCTCGTCGAGGCGCTGGGCGGCGAGAGCCCGCACACGCTGCGGGTGGTCGAGCAGGCATGCGCCGGGCTCGCGGAGGAGCTCCAGGGCCTCTACGCCCAGGGCGAGACCAGCGGCGCCGGTGACTTCCACGCGCTCGTCCAGCGCTCCCCCGACGCATGGATCGTGTACCGCAATCACCACGTGCTCTACGCCAACCCCGTGGCGGGCACGTTGCTCGGCTACGACGTGGACGCCCTCCGCGGGCGGTCGGTCCTCGATCTCATCGACCCCGTCGATCACGCCGAGGTGCTCGCCCGCGTGGCCCTGCTCGAGGCGGGCAGCCCGGTCGAGGCCCGGGAGACCCGCATGTTGCGGAGCGACGGCACCGTCGTGGTGCTGGAGGTCGTGTCGCTCCCCGTGTCGTTCGCGGGCGACGCGGCGATCCTGACCGTCGCGCGGGACGTGTCGGTGCGGCGCGAGGACCAGGCACGGCGCCTGCAGGCCAACCAGGCCCTCTCCGTCGGCACCCTGGCGGCCGGCGTGGCGCACGAGATCAACAACCCGCTCACCTACGTCATCGCGAACCTCGGCTACGCCCTGCGCGAGCTGCGCACGATCGGCACCCCCGCGGGCGCGGATCCCGCGCGCTTCCAGGACCTCTGCGAGGCGATCTCCGAGGCCCAGGAGGGCGCCGACCGCGTGGGGCTCATCGTACGGGACCTGCGCGCCTTCTCGCGCCTCGACGACGCCCGTGGCGACCGCGTGGACGTGCGGAAGGTGCTCCAGACCTCCGTGAACCTCGCGGCGACCGAGATCCGGGCGCGCGCGCGGCTCGTGCAGGACATCCGGGGGGTGCCCGCCGTCATGGGCAGCGAGGGGCGCCTCGGCCAGGTGTTCCTGAACCTCCTCGTGAACGCCGCCCAGGCCATCCCCGAGGGCGAGCCCCACCTCCACGAGGTGCGCGTCGCCTCGTACCTCGACGCCGACGACCAGGTCGTCGTGGAGGTGCGCGACACCGGCAGGGGCATCGCCCCGGGGGCGCGCCCGCGCATCTTCGACCCCTTCTTCACGACCAAGCCGGCGGGCGTCGGGACCGGCCTCGGTCTCTCGATCTGCCTCCGGATCGTGAGCGGGCTCGGCGGTGACATCGTCGTGGAGAGCGCGCCGGGGGAGGGGAGCACCTTCCGCGTGCGCCTACCCGTCGCGCCCGGGGAGCAAACGGCCGCCACGCCGACGCCCAACGACGAGGCCCCGGCGCTCACCGTCCTCGTCGTGGACGACGAACCCCGCGTCGGCGCGACGATCGAGCGCGCGCTCCGGTCCGATCACGTCGTCGAGGTGGCGGCCTCCGCGGTCGAGGCCCTCGCGATCCTCCGCGCCGGCCGCCGCTACGATCTGCTGCTCATCGACGTGCACATGCCCGGCATGTCCGGGATGGAGTTCTACGGCGCCGTCCACGCGCTCGACCCCGCGCTGGCGAGCCGCACGCTGTTCATCACGGGGAGCGCGTTCTCCACCGAGACCCGCGCGTTCCTCGCCCGGGTCCCGAACCCGTGCCTGGAGAAGCCGTTCGACCCCGCGCGCCTCCGCGCCGCCATCCGCGCGCTCGCCACCAGCGGATCGTAGCGGCGGCGCCCCCGACTTGCCGGTCCGACCGGTCGGCCCGACTGGCCTCCCGATCAGGAGTCGTACCACTCCGGAGTCACGAGCTGCTGGTAGTGCTCGACGTTCAGCGGGTTGATGCGCTGCTTGATGGCGCCGAGGGCCATCTTCGCGCTCACGAGCGTGAACCAGATGTACATGTCGCGCTTGTACGGCACGCGGGACGTGAGCCCCTTCGCCATCCACCGCTTGTTCACGAACTCCTTGTTCATCTCGTAGAGGGACTGGGAGATCTCTTCGCGCGTCATGTACTTGGAGTCGAGGACCGGCGTGAGCCAGTCGAAGTCGTCGAACTGCGCCTCGGTGATCCAGCCCTTCGCGATGGCCTCGTCGTAGATCGGCGTGCCCGGCACCGGGGTGATCGGGTGGAACGCCGGGAAGTCGACGTCGATCTTCTTGGCGAGCGCGACCTGCTTCTTCATCGACTCGTGCGACTCGTCCTTGACGCCCACGATGAACGTCGCCTGGAGGAAGACCTCCGGGTACTTCGTCTTGAAGATGTTGAGCGCCTGCTCGGCCACGCCGCCGGCGTAGAAGCGCTTGTCCAGCAGCGCGAGGGTGTCGTCCTCGGCGCGCTCCACCCCGATGAGGATGTGCGAGAGGCCGGCGCGCACGAGCTTCTCGAGGATGCCCTTCTTCTCGTCCCGCACGATGCAGTCCGCGCGCATGAACGCGAACCACTTGGTCTTCATGCCGCTCCGGATCATCCGGTCGGCGAACTGATCGTTGAAGCGGGGATCGATGTTCCAGCTCTCGTCCACCCACACGTACGAGCGCTTGCCGTAGCGGTGGTAGAGCTCCTCGACCTCGGTGAACACGCGATCGACGGACTTCGAGCGCCACCGCGGCGAGAGCTGGGCCTTGCCGTCGCTGTCGTAGGTGCGGTCCGCCATGACGGTCCACCACGCGCAGAAGCTGCACTTGCTCACGCAGCCGCGGCTGTGGTGGATGGTCGTGCCCCCGGGCGAGAAGAGGTACCGGCTCTTCCCGTAGAGGTGCATCGGCATCAGGTCGTACGCCGGCATCGGGATCGTATCGAGGTTGTGGATGAGCTTGCGCGGCCGCGTCCGCACCATCTTCTCGCCGTCCCAGAAGGCGAGCCCGTCGACCTTCGCGAGGTCGGGGTCCTTCTCGGCCCACTCCTTCACCACCTCGACGATGGTCAGCTCGCCCTCGCCGATGCAGATGGCGTCGATGTCGGAGGTGGCGTTGACGTAGCGGTGCGAGAGGTTCGTGAAGTGGCCGCCGCCCGCGAGGGTCTTGCTGCGGGGCGAGACCTCCTTGCAGAGCCGGAAGAAGCGGAGGGCCTCGCTCGCGTACAGCGCGTGGTTCTCGCCGGAGGCGATGACGTCGGCGTCGATGCGCTTGATCTCGTCGGCGAGCGAGCGCCAGCCGATGTGGAGCGGCATGCAGTCGATGACGTGCACCTCGATCCCGGCCTCGCGCAGCGGCGCGGCGAGCGCGGGGAGCGCCTGCTGGAGGAGGAAGTTGTCGCCCTCGCTGGTGAAGGGCCAGTACTTCCTGGGCGGCTGGACGATCAATACGCGCATGGGCCAGCGTACCGTCCCGATGGCGGACTCGCCCGTGGTGGGCGGTACCCCGCTTCACCGGGCAGCGTACCGACGCGGATCAGCGCGCGACCGCCATCCAGGCCCGGTTCCACGGCGCGGTCATCGGGTGCGCCCGCAGGCGCTCCTCCCAGCGGAGGAGCTCCGTGAACGGCAGCGGTCCGGCGGCGTTCTCGAAGGCGCCGCAGGGGATGTAGTGCGTCGGCACGAGCTCCTCGATGTCCCAGCCCGACAGGACGGCGAGCAGGTCGGCGCGGTCGTAGGTGCGCACCCACTTGTCGCCGGGCACGTGCACGATGCCGTCCCCGAGCAGGGCGTCGAGCGAGCCGGGCGGGGCGTCGTACGCGGCAGCCCAGCCCCACCGCCCCTCGACGGAGCAGAGCAGGGGCCCACCGGGCCGGAGCACCCGGCGCACGTTCGCGAGCACGCGCGCCACGTCCTCGACGTAGCAGAGGACCTCGGCGGCGATGACCACGTCGACGGGCGCGAGATCGGGCAGCGACTCGCCGGTGGCCCAGTGGACGTCGAGCTTCCCGGGGCGCCCGGCCGCGTGGCGCACGGCGGCGCGCAGGCTCCGGAGGTCGGGATCCACGAGCTCGACGGTGCAGCCCCGGTCGAGGGCCCACTGCGTGAAGCGGCCGATGCCGCCGCCGAGATCGAGCACCCGGCAGCCCGGGGGCACGTGCCGCTCCCACCGCTCCGTGTAGAGCGCCCGCTCCGCGCGCTTCTGCGTGTACATCGGGCTCGTGGGCTCGAGGAAGTCCATGTGCTCGGGCCATCGCTCCCACGCGAGCCCGGCGCCCACGAGGTTCGCGAGCGGCGCGGTGGGCTCGGCGCCCCCATCGTGCAGGTCGCGCAGCCGGGGGTCGGCCGGCGGGAGGTCGAAGGCGAGCCCGGCCCAGGCGTGGAGCTGATCGCAGGGGTACGGCGGGCCCTCGGGCAGGGGTGGCACGCCCGTCGAGCAGGTAGCGGCGCGGAGCGACATGGACCCTCGTGGCAAAAACGGCGAGAGCCGCCCGTCTACGTCGACGGCGCGGCTCTCGGCTTGAACAGGAAACGAGCTAGGCCTTCGGGCCCGGCTTCGGACGAGGCGAGGGGCGCCAATTCATGAGAGACCTCCAAGCGGGTATGCGCTTCTATCTTCACGGCGCGGCGCCGACCTGTCAAGCGGAGATCGCGCCTACTGCTGCCCGGCGGAGGGGTGGGCGGCGGGGCCCCGACACTTGTGAGATTTTGTCGAAGCCTTGTCATTGATTCTTACACTGCTCTTGCGGTACCGTCCGGAAGCCCGACCGGAGCCTCCCCATGCGTCCTTCTCCTTCGATCCTCGCCGCTCTGTTGCTCGTCGGATGCATCGGGGGTGGGCATGGCGACGGCGACAGCACCGACGACACCGGCGGCTCCATCGACTCCGGCGACACCGACCCGGTCGACCGCGCCAGCGGCCTGGTGAACGGCACCGTGACCGTGCAGCTCTACGAGGCCGGCACCGACGAGGACATCAACGAGATCACGTGGGACGAGTACGGCGGGAACTTCCCCTTCGGCGCCATCTTCGTCGCGGCCTACACGGTCGACGAGACGACGAACGCCACGACCTACTACGACGAGTTCGTCATCTCCGCGCCGAGCACCGCGGGGGACGGCTACTCGCTCGAGATCGACCCGGACGACACCGAGACCGTCTACGTCTACGCCGCCCTCGACTGGTGGCCGGACGGCGTCATCGGCACGACCGAGCCCATCGGCCTGCACGGGGATCTCGTGGCGGTCGTCGAGGGCGGCGAGACCAACGACGTCGACATCGTCATCAACTCGCCGCTCCTGCCCACCGGCGGCGGCGGCGGCGGCACCTACGTGGCCCTGACGGGCGACGTCGCGATCGACGCGGCCTACGGCGGCGGCGACGCCAAGGTGATGCTCTACGACAGCTTCGGCCAGGGCCCCTCCTACGTCACGTCGCTGACGCCGACCGCCACGGCGGACGGCGCGGAGGGCACGTTCTCCCTCTCCGTGGGCGCGAACTACGGCGAGGGCCGCCTGCTCGGCGCCTGGGACGACGACATGAACGGCCTCATCGAGCCGACCGACACCTGGGGCGCCTACGTGGTCGCGGGCGAGAACGCGAACCCCATCACCGTCCTCGACGCCGACATCTCCGGCTACACCGTGCTCCTCCCGTACGGCCTCCCGCCCGCGCTCACCCCGTTCGTGCGCATCGAGGGGGCGATCACCTACGACTCCGACTTCAGCTCGTTCGCCGCGGGCACGACCATCTACGTCGCCGCGCTCCGCACGCGCCCGACCGCCGACTTCGGCGTGGCCGACCTGGGGCGCGCGTACGATTGGCAGAGCTTCACGGGCGCCGAGCTCGCGGGCACGAGCCTCGACTACCTGCTCGTCTCGCCGTCCAACGCGGTCGCCTACGTGTGGGCCTACGCCGACACGGACGGCGACGGCCTGCTCAACGAGCCGGGCGAGCCGGTCGGGAGCGCCGGTCGCAGCGGGCGCATCGCCACGGGCTCGACGAACACGACCGGCCTCGACCTCCCGCTGGTCGTTCCGTTTTAGGAACGTTCGGGCGCCGCCCCTCGGGGCGCCCGGCCGGCCTGGCTACGCCGCGTGTTCGGCCAGCCGCCGCAGCAGCGCCAGGTGGAGCGCGTGGCCGGCGCGGTACGCCGTGAAGCGGCCCCGGATCGGCGCGCCGAGCAGCGCGGCGTCGCCCACGGCGTCGAGGGCCTTGTGGCGCACGGCCTCGTCCGCGGCGCGCAGGCCCGCGGGGTTCATCACGCCGAGGTCGTCGTAGACGACGGTGTTGTCGAGCGACGCGCCGAGCGCGATCCCGAGCGCGCGCAGGGGCTCGGCGTCGCGGAAGAAGCCGAAGGTGCGCGCCCACGCGAGCTCGGTGTAGAACGAGGCGCCGGTGGCCGCGCCCGTGTAGCGCTGGACGCCGATCGTCGGGTGGTCGAACGCGATGGTGAGGTCGAGCTCGAAGTGGTCGGCGGGCTCGAAGCGCGCCCAGGCGTCGTCCCGCCGCACCTCGATGGGCTCGCGCACCGCGACGATCCGCTGCGGCACGCCTTGCGGGACCAGGCCGGCCTGCCGGATGGCGAGCGACCAGAGGCGCGCCGACCCGTCGAGCACCGGGATCTCGCCGCCTTCCACGTGGATCTCCACGTTGTCGACGCCGCCGGCGTAGAGCGCCGCCGAGAGGTGCTCGACGAGCGAGACGCGCGCCCCCGCGCGGCCGAGGGTGGTGGCGAGGCGGGTGTCGACGACGTGCTCGACGGTCGCGGGGATGGCGACGCCGTCCACGACGAAGACGCGCCCGGTGCCGACGGCGGCCGGACGGACCTCGACCGCGGCGGGGCGGCCGCCGCGAAGGCCGACGCCCACCACGCGGAATGGGCGGCCCAGGGTGTGCTGCATCCGCCTACCGGGCCGACGGCTTCGGCAGGCCGGTGAGGGTGTCCCCCACGGCCACGTCGTGCGCGGCGAACCAGCCCTGGCGCATCTCCAGCGCGTACATGGCGGGCTTGACCGAGGGCACCGAGGAGGTGTCGAGCGGCGTCATGTCTGCAAGATGCACGATGATTCCGGCGCTGTCGACATACGCGATCGTCAGGGGCACGCGCGTGTCCTTCATCCAGAAGCTGCGCTCCTTGGTGTCGGGGTACACGAACACCATGCCGTGGTCGGAGGGGAGGTCGTCCCGGTACATCAGGCCGATGCTCCGCTCCGCGGGCTCGTCCGCCACCTCGACGGTGATGGCGTGGCCCTTCACCGTGAGCGTCACCTCGTTGGCCTTCGCGCCCGCGCAGGCGAGCGTCAGCAGCAGCACGCTGGCGGTCATCGGAACATGCTCCCCTTCGGCGGCGGCGGTTCGATCCCGACGACCTTCCAGCCGCCCGACGTGAGCATCCGGCCCTGCGGGGTGCGCTGGAGGAGGCCCTCGCGGATGAGGAACGGCTCGTAGACCTCCTCGATGGTGTCGGTCTCCTCGCCGATCGCCGCGGAGAGGTTCGAGAGCCCCACGGGCCCGCCGTCGAACTTCAGCGCGATGACCTCGAGGATGCGGCGGTCCATCGCGTCGAGCCCGCGGGCGTCGACCTCGAGGCGCTCCAGCGCGTGCCGCGTGAGCGTCACGTCGATGCGGCCGCTGGTCTCGACCTGCGCGAAGTCCCGGATGCGGCGGAGGAGGCGGTTCGCGATGCGCGGCGTGCCGCGGCACCGGCCGGCGAGCTCGTCGGCGGCGGCGTCCTCGATGTCGAGCGACAGGCGCTCGGCGCTCCGGAGCAGGATCTTCTTGAGCTCGGCGGGCGAGTAGAAGTCGAGCGAGCAGTGGATGCCGAAGCGGGCCCGGAGCGGCGCGGTGAGCAGGCCGGAGCGGGTCGTGGCGCCGACGAGCGTGAAACGCTGGAGCGGGAGGCGGACCGACTGCGCGCCCGGGCCCTGGCCCAGGATGAGGTCGATCTGGAAGTCCTCCATCGCCGGGTAGAGGATCTCCTCCACCGCGCGGTTCATGCGGTGGATCTCGTCGATGAACAGCACCTCGCGAGGGCCGAGGCCGTTGAGGATCGCGGCGAGGTCCCCACCGCGCTCGAGCGTGGGCCCCGACGCCATGCGGAGCTCGACGCCGAGCTCCTCCGCGAGGATGTGGGCGAGGGAGGTCTTGCCGAGGCCCGGGGGCCCCGAGAGCAGCACGTGGTCGAGCGACTCGCCGCGCTGGAGCGCCGCGCGGATGTAGACGCGGAGGTTGTCCTTGATGCGGTCCTGCCCGACGTAGTCGTCGAGGCGGACCGGGCGCAGCGCCGGATCGAGGGGCTCGGCCTCGCCCTCCCCGGCCCGGTGGGGGTCCACGAAGCGGCTCACGCGCGCCCTCCGGCCGCGAACATGCGGAGGGACTCGGCGAGGCGATCGTTCAGCGGCGCCGCGGTGAGGCCGCGCTCGGAGAGGCGCGCGAGCGCCTGATCGATCTCGGACTTCTTGTAGCCGAGCTGCGCGAGCGCGAGGGGGAGCGGATCGTCCGGGGCGGCGCGCGGCGCGGAGGTGGGGATGGCCGCGGGCGCGAAGGCGAGCTTGCCCTTGAGCTCCAGGACCATGCGCTCGGCGGTCTTCTTGCCGACGCCGGGGATGGCGCACAAGGCCTTCAGATCGTTGGCGTTCACGGCGTGGGCCAGGGCGTCGACCGCCAGGGTGGAGAGCGCGTTGAGCGCCGTGCGCGCCCCGACGCCCTGGACCGTGTTGAGCTGGAGGAAGGCGCCCTTCTCCGACGCCGACGCGAACCCGTAGAGCGTGAGGGAGTCCTCGCGCAGCGCGGTGTGCACGTGGAGGGTCAGGGAGGCCTCGAGGCGCGCGGACTCGGAGGTGCGCGTCGTCACGAAGACCTCGTAGCCGACGCCGTTCACGTCGAGCACGAGGTGGTCGGGGGCGATCTCGGCGACCTCCCCCCGCAAGCGGGCGATCATTCGTCGGCCTCGTCGGAGGGGGGAGGGGAGGGGGCGATCCGCGCGGGAGCGCTGCGGGTGGCGGCGGGGGCAGCGCTGCGGGCGGGGCGACGGGCAGCCGCCCGCGCGAGGTCGATCTTCGCGGTCACGACGGCGAGCCGCTCGGCGGCGGCGTGGCGATGGGCGTGCGCGTGGTGGGTCATGGCGACGGCGACGGCGTCCACGGCGTCGTGGGGGCCCTCGACGGCCCCGCCCAGCAACACGGCGACCATGCGTCCCACCGCCTCCTTGTCCGCGCGCCCGCTGCCCGCCACCGAGCTCTTGATGGTCATCGCATTGTACTCGAACACCGGCCGCCCGGAGGCCGCCGCGGCGACCAGCGCCACGCCGCGCGCCTGGCCCAGCACGAGCGCGCTGGTGGCGCTCTTGTGGGAGAAGATGGCCTCGATGGCGATCACGTCGGGCGCGTGCGTCACGAGCACCGCGACGAGGCCCTGGTGGATGGCGAGCAGCCGCTCCGGCATCGGGGTGTCCGAGCTGGTCCGGATCGCGCCGGCCGCGAGGAGTCGGTAGCGGCCATGCTCGCGGGTGACGACACCCCACCCGGTCGAGCGGCTGCCCGGGTCGATGCCGAGAACCTTCATGCGAACACCTGAGCGCGCGGTTTATCCGGCGGCGGGCCCGAGGGCACCTGCAAGCGAGGTGCTACCATGCGGTCATGTTCGCTGCATGGTTGCTCGCAAGCGTCGCCTGGGCCGCCGTGCCCGAGCTCGTCGTGGTGGGGGTGCACGTGCCCGGGCTCACCGGGAACGCCGCCGACACCGCCGCCGACCGCCTCGCCGAGGCGCTCGACGCCACCGGCAAGGTCGACGCCCTGGCCCCCTCCGAGGTGCGCGTCCGGCTCGCGGGCCGCGAGGCCCTCATCGTGGATGCCTTCGCGCTCGGCCCCGGCCGCGACGCGCTCCGCGAGGGGAAGATCCTCTACGACCGCGCCCAGCCCGACCAGGCCATCCCCGTGCTGGAGCAGGCGACCCGCCAGCTCGTCGCCGGGCTCGCGTCGAGCACCGACGTCCGCGATCTGCACGACGCCCTCACGCTGCTGGGGCTCGCGAACGCCGGGCTCGGCAACGAGGCCGCCGCGCGCCAGGCCTTCCGCCGCTCCGTCACGCTCAACCCGTCGCGCCAGCTCGACGCCGTGAACTACCCCCCGCAGATCGTGGCGCTCTACGCCGAGGTGCGGAGCCAGGCCGTCGCGGAGCCGCCCTGCCTGCTCACCATCACCGCCCCGGCGAACGCGCAACTGTGGATCGACGGCCGCCAGACCCCCCCGGGCGAGGTCTCGATGGTGCCCGGCGAGCACCACCTCACCCTCCGCGGCACCGACGGATCCTCGGCCTTCCAGACACTCACGCTCGCCCCCGGCGAGCGCAAGTCCATCGCGCCGGACCTCTCCCCGCGCGCGGTGGGCCGGGCCGCGACCGACGCCGCCGGCCGCACGCGCCAGACGCGCGACCTCTACAAGAGCATCGGGCAGTACACCGACCGGGACCCCGTGATGGTCGTCGGCGTCACGACCGACGGGCAGGTGGCCCTCCAGGTCTACGCGCCCGCGTCGGGCAACTTCTCGCGCGCCCTGACCGCGGACGGCGGGAACGACCCCGTCTCCGCGATCCTCGACCTCGTGCCGGCTGCGGTCGGCTTCCTGACCGAGAGCGGCGACATCAAGAGCGACCGCGTGAGCCCGCAGGTCGTGCCCCTCGACATCGGGAGCAACGCGGTGCTCGCCTCGCTCCTGCTCGACCCCGCGAAGGCGGCCCCCCCCACCGCCACGGCGGGCACCGCGCGCAAGGGTGCGCCCTGGTACCTGTGGGCGGGCCTCGGGGCGCTCGCGGTCGGCGGCGGCACCACGGCGGCGGTCGTGCTCGCGACGGCCGGGGACGACGAAGGCGGCGACAACGGGACGATCACGTTCGGGCCGATCCCGTAGCACCTGGCGCCGCGCCGGCGATGCGGCCGGCCCGATCGTACGCATGCACGCGCGGCAGGGGACCGGAGGGCGGACGGCGCAGCCGGCCGGCTCGGCGCCTCCGGAGGCCGGCAGGCCGAGGGAGGCGCCAGCCGAGCGCGCAGCGCGAAGCCCGCAGGCCACCGACGGCGGCCGCTCGGGGCCGCCGGGCCGCCCGAACCGTGCCTGGTTCGCCGAACGGGGCCTGGTTCGCCGAACGGGGCCTAGTTCGCCGAGAAGGGCAGCGTGGCGGTCTCGCCGGCCTTCACCGTGACCTGCTTCGTCTGGTCGAGGCCGATGCCGTCGTTCCGCGCGCGAACGGCGTAGCTGCCGGCGGGGAGCGCGTAGCCGAAGATGGGGGTGTCGCCGATCTTCTTGCCTTCGACGTAGATCTCCGCCCAGCCGCCGCTCACGTTGACGGAGAGCTTGCCCTCTGCCTTGGCGCGCTCGGAGAGGTTGCGCTCGAAGGGCTCGCGGCCGCCCGCGCGGGGCAGGTTCGCGGTGAACCGGAGCGTCTCGTAGCCGGAGAGCCGGTATTCGACGCCGTAGCGGTTGCCGGCGGTGCCGTCGTCCCACTCCACGGGGGTCTTGCCGACGAGCTTGCCGTCCACGAACACGTCCGCGCCGGAGGGGGTCGAGGCGAACGAGGCGATCGCCACGTTGACCTCGCCGGGAGGGGGGGCGGACGAGCTTCCGCGCGGCGAGTTGTCCCGTGGCTCCCGGCGCACCTGTGCGCCCGGCGTGGCGGGGGTCGGCACGAGGGTGACCTTCAACATCACGCGGTCACCCGCGGCGACGGTCACGGTCTCGGTGTAGGTGCCGTAGCCCTCGGCCGCGACCTGCACGATGTGGTCGGTGCCGGGCGCGAGGTCCCCCACGGTGACGTTCGTGCCCTCGTCGACCAGCAGGCCGTCGACCGTGATCGTGCCGGCGACGGGGCCCACCTTGAGCTGGACGGAGCCGGTCTGCGGCGAGACGGCCGCGATGCCCGTGGTCGGCGCGGGCTCGGCACCCGGACGGGTGAGGAAGAACCCGGCGGTCCCGGCGGAGAGGAGGAGCGCGAGCACCGCGACGACGTACGGGAACTTCGACTGCGGCGGGGCCGGGGCGGGCTCCAGGGGGCCGCCGCCGCGGGTGCGCGTGCTGGGGGACTCTTCCTCCCACTCGGGCTCGAGCTCGACGGACTGGTTGGCCTCGTGCAACGCGAGGGCGAGCCGGGTGCCCTCCTCCAAGCGCGCGCGCTCCTGGCTGACCTCGTCCGCGAAGAGCTCCGCCATGAAGTGGGCGAGGCTCTGCTGCGTGAGGTCCGGCGAGGCGGGGTAGAGGAACTCCAGGAGCTCGGCGTGGAGCTCCCGGGCGTCCTGGAAGCGATCGCCGGGGTCCTTCGCGAGGGCGCGCATGACGATCTCGTCGAGGCGCGCGGGGACCGAGGGGTTCAGGGTGCTCGGCGGGTCGACGTCGCCCGACTTGATGCGCTCGAGGGTCTTGATCTCGTCGTCGCTCTTGAAGAGGCGGCGGCCCGTCAACATCTCGTGGAGGATGATGCCGAGCGAGAAGATGTCGGAGCGCCGGTCGAGATCCTTCCCGCTCGCCTGCTCGGGGCTCATGTACTCGAACTTGCCCTTGAGCATGCCGGCGTCGGTGTCTTCGGCGCAATTGGCGGCCTTGACGATGCCGAAGTCGGCGACCTTGACCTCGCCGTTGTAGGACACGAGCAGGTTCGACGGCGAAACGTCGCGATGCACGATCGAGAGGGGCTGGCCCTGGAGCGTGGTGCGCTTGTGCGCGTAGTCGAGGCCCTTCGCGGCCTCCATCGCGATGTAGACGGCGAACTCGCGCGGCAAGAGCTTGCGACGCTCGGCGAGCTTCCGGAGGATGAGCTTTACGTCCTTCCCCTCGACGTGCTCCATCGCGATGAAGTAGTTGTCGCGCAGGCGCCCGAAGTCGTAGATGCGGACGATGTTCGCGTTCTGGAGGAGCGCGGAGACCTTCGCCTCGTCCATGAACATGCGGACGAACTGCTCGTTGTCGGACAGGTGCGAGAGGATCCGCTTGATGACGAGCAGGTTCTCGAAGCCGCCGTGCCCGAAGGTCTTCGCCTTGAAGATCTCGGCCATGCCCCCCATGGCGATCTTGTCGACGAGGAAGTACTTCCCGAACACCTCGGGCGAAAATACGGCCGTCGGGACCCCGGTGGCGGTGCGGTCGGAAGCGGGGGCACTCGGATTCATGCGGCCTGCATCATACGGCGAGGCGGGTGTAAGGGTCAACGCGGAGCACAGCCGGGGCTCGCGACGCCCCGTAGCGTTGCCGGGGCCGGGGACGCGAGGCCGTCCGGTTCAGTTCGCCCCGGACTGGTAGTTGTCGAGGAGCTGCTCGCAGGTCCACCATTCGCGCAACTGCTGGGGATCGGAGGCCTCGATGCAGGCCTCGGCGTCCCCCTCGGCGAGGTTGGGTCCGGCGTACTCGTCGTTGCAGCTCTGCACGTCCTCGGCGGTGGCGTCGTACCCGCATTCGCGCGCGTACTCCGCCATCTCGACGCACAGCGCCTGGCACGGGTTGTTGCACGCGGCCAGGAGCAGCATCGAGGCGAGGGGTAGCAAGCGGACCATCCGTCTCTCTCCGGGGGCGCAGCGTAGCAGGTAGGATGGGCCCATGGCCACCTCGCCGTCACACCTGGGCGTGCTGCAGATCGAGCCGACCGATCACTGCAACCTCGCCTGCGCCATGTGCGCGCCCCACGCCGAGCGCTGGGAGACCGTGCACGGCGTGCCGAAAGGCTTCCTGGATCCGTCGCTCTTCCAGCACGTCCTCGATGGCCTGGTGGCGGAGGACTGCCGGTTCGACCACGTGATCCTCCAGTGGCTCGGCGATCCGTCGCTCCACCCGGCGCTGGAGGAGTTCGTCGCGACCGCCGGCCGCACGCTACGCGGCCGCGTCGGCTACCTCCGCTTCGACACGAATGCGCTGACGTTCGGCCCCGAGCGCGTCGCGCGCCTCGTGGCGCGGCGCGATCCCGAGGTCCCGCTGCTCGTGGTGTTCACGCTCGACGCCGCGACCGCCGACACCTACACGCGGGTCAAGGGTCGCGACGGCCTCGCGCGCGCCCGTCGCCACGTCCGCGCGCTCCTGTCGGCCCGGGCGCGCATGCCGCCCCCCCACAACCTGCACGTCCAGGTGCAGTTCGTGGTGCAGCCCGGCAACGCGCACGAGGCCGGCGAATTCCTGCGCTACTGGACCGACGCCCTGACCTGCCACGGCGCGGGGCACGGGCACGCCGAGATCCTCTTCAAGCGCCTCTCCGTCGGCGGCGGCGCGGCGGGGCAGGCGGAGGCCGACCGGCTCTACGAACGCACCATGACGCGCTTCGGGATCGTGCCCGTCGAGGGGGACGCCCTCTCGGTGCGCGTGTGGTCCGAACGGCCCTGGCAACGCGACGATGCCCACGCCGCCCGCACCGCGTGCCCCGGCTTGTGGTTCACGCCGGTCGTGCGCCAGGACGGGCACCTGCTCATGTGCTGCGCCGACCTGCGCGGCGAGCTCGACCTGGGCTCGCTCGCGGACACCTCGTTCCGCACGCTGTGGGACGGCGAGAAGGCCACCCGCACGCGGCTCGCGCACCTCGCGGGCCGCTTCGAGGGCGCGTGCGCGGGGTGCGGCGGCATCAACTGGTACACGCTCGGCCCCGAGCACGCCGCGGCGGCGCGGGCGCGGGGCGTGGCGCTGGGGATCGAGGCCTAAGGTCTCGACCGGGGGCGGCTAGCGCGACCGACGGCGGCGCGCGGCGAGCGCGAGGGCGCCGAACGCGAGGGCGAGGCCCTGGGGCCCGGTGCCGCCGGTGCTGCACGAGAGGATGCCCTGGGTGTCGTAGTCCTCGCCGACGGTGTCGGGCCGCACGGGGTCCTCTCCGAGGTCGGCCATGGGCGTGCCGTCGGTGTCGGTGTCGGCGTCCGTGTCGGTATCGGTGTCGGTGTCGGTGTCGGTGTCCGAATCGGTGTCGGTGTCCGTGTCGGTGTCCGTGTCGGCGTCCCCGCTGCCGTAGAGCTCCGAGTAGCTGTAGACCGGGGTGTAGTCCTCGATCCAGTCCACGTAGGCATCCACCCGGGCGGTCGCGACGCCGTTGTTCTCGCAGTCCCCGGTGCTGCCGTACGCGAAGTCGACGACCGCGGCGACCTCGTAGCCGACGCCGTCGGACTGGATCTCGAGCATGGGCCCGCCGGAGTCGCCGTGGCAGGCGTTCTGGCGCTCGGCGTCCCCGTAGAACATGGCCAGGAGCGTGTCGTACTCGTAGAGCGGGAGGTCGGCGTACCGCTTCTTCGACACGGGGCTGGTGTCGTTGTCGGACGTGATGCCGAAGCCGACGACACGGTAGTCGTCGCCCACGTCGCGGGCGGTGATGCTGTCCTTGTTCACCGCCATGAGATCCACGCCGCGGAACGTAGAGCGGAGGTGGAGCATCGCGACGTCGTAGTACCCGCTGCCGTCGTAGCGGGGGTGGGCGTACCACTCGTCCACCACGGCCTCCTGCTCCAGGTTGTTGGAGTCGGGGCCCACGTAGACGTACATCTCGTCCACCCCCTGGACGCAGTGCGCCGCGGTGAGCACCCACTCGTCGGCCACGAGCGAGCCGGTGCACACGCCGCCGTAGCCGTCACTCGTGAGGGCGTAGATGAGCAGCACCTCCTCGTAGTCGGACGTGAGGTCCCCGTTGACGACCGGGGGGGCCTCCTGGGCGAGGGCATGGGGGGCGAGCACGAGGCTGGCGAGGAGCAACATGGGCGCCAGCGTGACACGGGGTCGGGCTTCCGTCAGCCCCGGTTTGGTCGCAAGAGTGTGAAGGCGCGTCCCAATCTGTCACGTTCCTGCTGCAACCGGCCCAACTCCAGGTTCTTCTTGTCCAGATCGGCGTGCGCGATGGCGAGCTCGCGGCGGAGATGCTCGGCCTCGTCCGTCTGCGCGTTGAGGCGCGTGCCCAGCACGGCGACGGTCTCCCTACGCAGGCCAGCGACGTCGTGCATCGCGACGGACAGGGCCTCGACGGAGGTGGTCAGCGCGCGGAGCTGCCCGTGGAGCCCGTCGACCTCCGTCCGCTTGCGGGCGAGCTCGGCTTCGGCGGCGGCCCGGGCGGCGCGGTCCACGGCGGCGCGGCCCTCGACCCCGGCGACGCGCGCACCCCGCCCGAGGAACGACCAGGGGCGGTCGCGGCGGCGCGGGATCCAGGCGAGCAGCGGCGCTTCGGTGACGGCGGGGGCGTAGCGGGCGGCGAGCGCCGCGGAGGCACGCGGGGCGGCGAGCGCGGCCTCGAGGGCGTCCTCGAGCGGCTCGTCGACCCAGCCGGCGCGTGTCTCCCGGATGGCGTCCGCGAGGGGGGTGTCGGCGTCGCTGACGAGGGGGAGGCCCGCGCCGAGGTAGTCCATCTGGCGGAAGCTAAGGGCGAGGGCGCGCTCGGGGTTCGGGGCGTAGCGATCCAGGGCGGCGGTGGCGCCGGCGAGGAGGTCGAGCCACGCGTCGAGCGACACCGCGGGCAGGGCGCGCACGCCGTCGACGGGGGAAAGGCCGACGGAGACGATGTCGACGCGCGTTCCGAGCGTGGCGACCGCGCGCCGCAGGGTGTCGGTGGCGTCGAGCCAGGGCCAGGGGCGCCCGCCGATCACGAAGGTCGGGCGCTCGGGGGCACGGCGGGCGGGGCCCGGGAGGGCGGCGAGCGGGACGAGGAGCCCGGCGGGGCGCGCGAGATCCCACCCGCCGGCGCCGAGGAGCCCGGTCCAGAGCCAGCGCTGGCGCGGGTTCGAGAACAAGACCTCGTCGGCGGCCTCGATGGCGGCGAGCGCGCGCCCCGCCTCCTCGCGCTGGAGGCCCTCGAACGCGGCCTCCAACACGCGCGGCGCGTAGAGGTCGACGACGAGCGGCGCGACGGGCGCGAGCGCGGGGGCCTCCTCGGGCGCGACGCAGAGGATCCAGTCGGGCGCGGCGGCGGCGGCGAGGCGCCGGAGGTCGCCTGGGGAGCGGAACCCGGGGAGGACGCCGGCGGCGCGCGGGTCGGCGTCGTCCTGGTCGCGCGCGAGGGTGAGCACGTCGTGGCCGGCGCCGCGCAAGGCCGCGACGTGCACGGCGGCGCGCCGGGCCCCGCCGGTGACGGGGGCGTCGCTCCGGGAGCCCGGGGTGGGGAGGCGGCCGTGGTGGACGACGAGGACCCGCATGGCGGGAGTCTACGACGCGCGCGGGCGCCCGGGGAGGCGACCCGTCCGTTGATGGGGGCGCCGACGGAGCCGTTGCGCTTTGGGCCGGAGGCGTCACAATGCGCTCCTCCATGCCGCCCCGGTCGCCCGCCCTCCGCGCCGCCCTCATCCTCGCCTTGTGGGCGCTGCTCGTGCTCCTCGGCACGCCGGGCCTCGACTTCCTCAACGCGAAGACCCTGCGCACGACGTCGGACCAGGACGTGCTCCGCGGGCGGATCGGCGAGCCGTGGACCGCCCTGGCGATCCAGGTGACGCGGTTCAACCGCGAGGTTCGCCTGCCGCTGGCGGAGGCCGTGGGGCCGCTCCAGCGCCCCTTCCGCGTGAGCCAGGAGTGGGCGCTCTACCGCGACGGACCCTCCAAGGTGCGGCGGCTCGAGGTCCGCGTGGACGGGGTGCTCCGCCACCGGAGCGCGGACGCCGAGCACGGCTGGCTCGCCGGCGTGCTGCGCAACCGCCGCGTCCGGCCGGTCGTCGAGAGCACGTGCACGACGGAGACGGGCGCGAATTGGCGGGGGCTCGGGCGCCTCGTGGTGGCGCGCGCCCGCGCGGAGTGGCCGGACGCGGCGACCGTGGAGCTCGCCTGCACGGTCGCCCCGTTCCCCGGCCGCGACGCCACGGTCCATCACCGCTACGTCGCGACGGCGCCGGGCTGGGTGGTCGCGCCGGGTTGAAGCGGATCGTCGGGAGGCGGGGAGGTTGCGTTCGAGGTCGGCCGCGATACGCGGATCGCGGCAAGCGTCGCTTCTACCCTCTCTTCTCAACCACGGACCACCCCATGGCACCTCCGATCCGCAAGCCGGTCAACCTCGTCGCGCGGCCGAACATGGGCACGCTCACGATGGACGCGGACGTGCTGAAGCTGACCGCCCCCACCCAGGTGGTGGATCTGCGGATGGACGCCACGCTGCTCTCCGTCGTGCGCCAGGCGCTCCTCGTGCCGGTCCCCATGGAGGTCGGCGCCACGGTGGATGCCATCCGCACGATGCAGGCGCAGTCCGGCCTCGTCCCGAACGGGCTGCTCGCCTACGACGACGTGCTGGTGCTGCTCTCCCGCATGCCGCCCGGCGCGATGGAGCTCTCCGCGGCGCTCGCCCTCGCCAGCAGCGTCGACCCCGATCTCGCCCCTCCCGCCGCCGAGTGGCCGAGCTTCGACGAGGAGAGCCCGGCGATGCCCGCCATCGAGCTCCTCCAGGAGCGGCTGGTCGATCGCGGCGCGGCCATCGAGGTCGACGGCGAGTACGGCCCCGCCACGCGCGATGCCGTGCGGGCCTTCCAGACGGCGGCGCACCTGGAGGTCGACGGGATGGTCGGCCCGAAGACGTGGGCGGCGCTGATGGAGGGGGTGCCGGTCCTCGGGCCGGGCACGTCGGGGGCGATCGTCCGCGTGCTCCAGCGCCTCCTCGATGCCCTGGGCGTCGCCACGCTCACCGGCACGGGCAACTTCGCGGACCGGACGAAGGCCGCGGTCCTCTCGTTCCAGACGGAGTACTCGCGCCCGGTGACCGGCACCGTCTCGCTCGACGATTGGCGGGTGCTGGTCCTCGCGAGCGCGACGAACGCCGCCCCCGCGGAGGGCCTCGGCGCCGAGGAGACCGACCTGCGCGCGCGCTTCGAGGCGGCGATCCCGCAGGTGCCGCCCGCGGAGGCGCCGCGCATCCGACGCGTCGTCGACGCCGCGATCGCCTCGCTCGGGATCCGCGAGAAGCCCGTGGGGAGCAACCGGGGCGTAGAGGTCGACCAGCTCGTCGGGACGCGCGCCCTGCCCTGGTGCGCGCTCGCGGTGAGCGCGTGGTTGAAGACGGGGCTGGGGGCGACGAGCTGGGCGGAGACCCCCTTCGGGCAGGAGTTCGCCGCCGTCGAGCAGATCCGGGCGTGGGGCAACGCCCGCGGGTGCATCGCGCCGGCGGAGGGGCGGGTTGCCCAGCCGGGGTCGATCCTCGTGATGCGGCGCGACGGCCTGGTGACGCCCCCGGGCGTGGCGTTCACGAAGGGCCACACCGGCCTCGTCCTCTGCGACGAAGGCGCGGGCGTGCGGCTCATCGAGGGCAACAGCGGCGACGGCGTGCGGCACACCGTGCGACCGAAGTCGGAGCTCGTCGGCTTCGTGCGATGGTGGGCGGCGGCCTGACCGTTCGATAGGGGGCCCCCGATGACGACGCCCTGGGCCCGCTGGGTGCGGTACACGAGCCGCGACATGGACGCGCGGCCGCTCGCGCTCGTCCGCATCTTCGCGTGCGTCGCGATCCTCCTCGACCTCCTCCAGGTCGGGCGGCTCGGCCTCGTCGAGACGCTGTTCCGCCCATGGGCCGCCGGCGGCCTCTCCGTCGTCCAGGACGACGCCAACGTGCTCGTCGCCCTGTCGCCGACGTGGGGCGGGCCGGTCGCCTACGTCGTTACGCTCGTGTGCTTGGCGCTCGTGGCGCTCGGCGTGTGGACCCGCCCGGCGCTCGTCGTGGGGCTCCTCGCCTACGCCCAGCTCGGCCATCTCTACCCGCCGGGCGACCGCGCGATCGACCGCCTCCTCCGCAGCGCGCTGCTGCTGGTCCTCGTGTCCGGCGCGCACCGCCGCTTCGCCTTGACCGGCACCCGCCAGGATCGCGTGCCCGCTTGGCCCGCGGACACCATCCGGCTCCTGCTCGTCCTCGTCTACCTCTCCGCGGGCGTCGCCAAGCTCCAGCAGCAGCCGGGGTGGCTCGCGTGGACGGGCACCCCCGTGCTCTACCGCGTCATGGGCGATCCGCTCGCCGCCCACGTCGATCCCGAGGCCGCCGTGCCCTTCTGGCCCGTCCTGCGCGTCCTGGGATGGGGCACCATCGCGCTGGAGTGCTCCGCACCCCTCGTGTTCACGCGCTTCGCGCCCTACTGGGCGCTGGGCGGCGCCGCGATGCACCTCGGCATCGCCCTGACGATGGACCTCGGGATGTTCTCCTGGGGCATGCTCGGGCTCTACCCGATCCTGCTCGCGCGGCTCTTCGAGGGCTCCGCGCGAACCGTGGCGCGCGAGGGGGCGGCGGTCGGGGTGCCGGCGGCGTAGGTGCGCCGGCTCCACGCGCCCGCCGGTATCCGCGCCCACCCCGATCCGGCCGGGATCGTGGCATCCTGCGCAGATGCGCCCGCTCCTCCTCCTCGCCCTCTTCGCCGGCTGCGACGGTGACACCCCCAAGCCCGACGACACCGTCGATCCGGTCGACGGGCCGCACGCCGGCGCCGTCACCCTCTCCCCCGAGGACCCCCGCACCGACGACGTCGTGACCGCCACGGTGACCGGATCCGACGGGGAGCTGGCGTATGCCTGGTTCGTCGACGGGGTGGCGGTGGCGGAGACGGGGGCGTCGCTCGCGGGCACGAGCTTCGCGAAGGGGCAGGTCGTCCACGTCGAGGTGACCGCCACGAAGGACGGCGACACGAGCACGCCGGTCGCCTCCGACGGGGTCACGGTGCTGAACACGCCGCCCACCGGCCCCACCGTGGAGCTGTCGCTGACCGACGAGGGCCTCGTCTGCACGATCGTCACCGCCGCCACCGACGCCGATGACGACGTCGTCACCACCGACGTGTTCCTCTCCACCGACGGCTACGCGGCCATCGGCGCGACGCTCCCCCTCGTCGAGACCGCTCGCGGTTCGCTCTGGACCTGCGAGGCCCGCCCCGACGACGGCGAGGCGCTCGGCCCCTCCGGCACCGACACCCTCGAGCTCTCCGGGCCGCTCTCCGGCGCGTACTCGTTCGAGCGCGTGACCGACCTGCTGATGCCGGCCGACATCGAGGCCGTCGCCGACGGCACGCTCCTCGTCGCGACGCTCCTCGGAGACCTCTCCCACGTCGATCCCGCCACCGGCACCGTCCTCGGGACCGTCAACCTCTACGAGCCCGACGATCTCGTGTCCCTCGCGCTCGATCCGCGCTTCGGCGACGGCGTCCACGACTGGCTCTACACCTGGACCAACCACACCTGCGTCCTCGCGCGCCACGCGATCACGTTCGACCCGCTCACGGTCACGGCGACCGAGGAGCTGACGCAGATGGACTGCCCGCTCCTGGGCGGCCACGCCGGCGGGGACCTCCTCTTCTGGCAGGGCGAGTCCGCCGAGCCGCTGCTCTACCTGGGCATCGGGCCCACCATCGACGCGAACCCGCAGGAGGAGGTGGAGCCCGGCCAGAAGCTCCTCGCCTTCGCGATCGCCGAGGACGGCACGCTCTCGCCGGGGATCGACGCGGGCTTCGAGAACCCCTACATCGTTGCGAAGGGGCTGCGGAACCCCTGGCGGCTCGCCGACTGCGGGAGGGGCATCTGCGTCGCCGACGCGGGCAGCGACTTCTACGAGGAGGTCAACCTCTACACGGGCGCCGGGATGAACTTCGGCTACCCGCGCGAGGAGGGCCCCGACTCCGGGCCCCACGACGACCCCTTCCTGTGGTGGGAGGACGAGGACGACGCGTTCGCGCTCGCCGATCGCGACGGCCCCGGGAAGACCGGCATCGAGAACGCGCCGATGATCGGGGTGCGTGCCTCCGGCGCGGCCTACGCCGGGCGGCTCGACGGGGTGCTGCTCTACGCGGACGTCTTCGACGGCTGGATCCGCGGCGCGGCGCTCGACGACACCGGCGCCCTCGGCGACGACGTGCCGCTCGCGTTCCTGCCCTACGTGCTCGCCATGACCGAGGCGCCCGACGGGACCCTCTACGCGGTGTCGCTGTCGGGCGGGGTCTGGCGGCTCGGCTACCGGGCGGACCGCACCCGCATCGACGACGCCGGCGCCCGCCTCTCCGACGCCGCCCCCGGCGGGATCGCCTACGACGTGCGCTACCCGCTCTGGTCGAACGGGGCGGAGAAGGACCGCTGGCTCGAGCTCCCGGTGGGGACGACGATCGACACGACCGATCCCGAGGCATGGGCGTTCCCAGAGGGAACGCGCGTGTGGAAGCGCTTTGTCATGGAGGGCGTGCCGGTGGAGACCCGCCTCCTGGAGAAGCGCGACGACGCGTGGATCTCGGGCACCTACGTCTGGGACGGCGACGACGCCTACCTCAGCGACGGCACGCGCCAGGATCTCGTGCTCCCGTCGGGCGCGCCCTACACGGTGCCCTCCCAGTACGCCTGCGCCGTCTGCCACGAGGCGACCCTCGGCCAGGACTACGTCCTCGGGGTAGAGCCCTTCCAGCTCGGCAACGAGGGGCTCGCGGCGCTCGAAACCGCGCTCGACACGCCCTACGGCGACGCCCCCGAGCTCGACATCGCCGACCCGCTCGAGGCGAGCGTGCGCGGGTACCTGCACGGCAACTGCGCGTTCTGCCACCAGCCGGCGGGAGTGGTGTCGCGGGTCTCGGTCGTGACGCTCGACTTCCGCTATTCGGCCGCCGACCCCGGGCTCCTCGACACCCACGCCGAGTACTGGAACGCGAACCCCTACGAGAATGACGGTCTTCCGCTCGTCTCCCCCGGAGACGCCGACGGCAGCGCGCTCGTGGGCATGCTGGAGGCGACGGACATGCCGCGCCTCGCGGTGTGGGAGCCGGACCTCGACGCCATCGGCGACATCCGCGCGTGGATCGACGCGTTGCCGGCCGAAGCGCCTTGAGGTCGACCGGCGAGCTCGTCCACGACGCGAAGCTGTACGCGTCACGCGCGCTGAACCGCTCGTTCGCGCCGCCGGACTGGCTCTCCATCAACCTGACGCTCCGCTGCAACCTCGCCTGCGTCATGTGCACCACCTGCTACGACGCGCCGGAGCTCTCGCTGCGCGAGGTGCTCGACCTCGTCGACCAGGCCGCGGGGTGGGGGGTGAAGGTCTTCAACCCGCTCGGCGGCGAGCCGTTCGTGCGGTTGGACCTCGAGGACATCCTCGCGCACGCGGCGCGGCGGGACCTCTACACCACGCTCACGACGAACGGCACGTTGATCACGTCGGCGCGCGCGGCCCGGATCGCGGCCATCCCGCCCGAGAAGCTGCACATCAACGTGTCCATCGACGGGCTGGAGGCGACGCACGACGGCGTGCGCGGGAAGGGCACGTTCCAGAAGACCCTCGCGGGCTACCGGCGCTTGCGCGAGGCCGACGAGCAGGCGGGGAACCCGCGGCGCAAGATCTGCGCGAACAGCATCCTCCACGCGGGGAACGTCGACGAGTACCTCGAGCTGGTCGCGTTCCTGGAGGGGGAGGGGTTCTCCGGCGTGCAGGTGCTCCACCTGTTCCGCGACGACGAGGACGCCGACGTGGGCGGGATGTGGTTCGCGCCGGCGCAGCTCCCCAAGCTCGAAGCCGTGTGCGCGACGCTCGCCGAGCACCCCCTCGTGCTCAATCGGCACGCGTTGCCGCTCGTGCCCCGCTACTACCGAGAAGGGCTCGGTCCTTTGGAGGCGCCGTGCTGGGCGGGGTGGAAGGAGCTCTACGTCAACTCCGACGGCAGCGTCATCATGTGCGACGGCAAGCTCGACTTCCTGGCCGGGCGCTACGGCAGCGTGCGCGAGCAGACCTTGCGGGAGCTCTGGGCGTCGCCCGCCCTGCGCGCGCGCCGGGAGGTGGTGAAGACCTGCACCACGCCGTGCATCCAGGGCTGCTACCTGCGCAAGGAGAGCGACTCCGCCTCGGTCATCGCCGCGGGGCTCGTCGCGAACGTGACGGCGCCCGTGCGCGCGAAGGTGGCGCGGATCCTGCCGACGCGCACCGTCGAGGGGACGCTCACGTTGGAGCTCTCCGACACCCCCGACGACCCCGCCCACCCGCGGGCCCGCGCGCTCTTCGCGGCGTCGCCGGTCCCGCTCGCCACGTGCTTCCTCGACCCGGCGCGGCTCCTCGAGCTGCGCGACCGCCGCTACCTCGACTTCGGGCGGGGCTTCCTCGGCGCCGACGTGGTCGCGACGGTGCGGGACGGCCTCCGCGAGGCGCGGCTGCGGTTCCGGACGGTCTCGCTCACGTGGCGCGGGGAGCCGCTCCTCCACCCGGAGCTCCCGGTCGTGTGGGACGCCCTCGACGGCATCGCCGAGCGGATCCGGGTCACGACGTCGGGGCTGCTCCTGCGCGACGACCACGTGCCGTTGTTGCGTCGGGCCGAGGTGTGGATCGACCCGGCGCGGACGGCGTTCGGGGGCGATGCATGCGTGGGCGTCGTGACGACGCGCGCGGCCGCCGTCGGGGCGCGCCGCGGGGTGCCGCCGCGGGACGCCGTCGCGCCGGCGCTCTCCTGGGACGGGCACCTCACGGTGTCGGTGGACGACACCGCGCTCGCCCGGCGGCTCGGGGACGTGCTGAAGGAGCCGATGGGGCGGATCTGGGGGCGGTTTCCGGCCTGAAAGGCACCGGACCGCCCGCCGCGAACCCTGCTCGAGCGGGGCGTTGCGGGGCAGCCGCCCCGCCCCATGCATACTCAGCCGCCGACGACGTCCTCGATTCGATACAAGCCGGGCGGCTTCCCGATGAGCCACCGCGCCGCGGTGAGGGCGCCCGCCGCGAACAAGCCCCGGTGCGTCGCGACGTGGGCGAGCTCCAGGCGCTCGCCGGGGCCGCAGAGGTAGACGCGGTGCTCGCCCACGATGTCGCCGCCGCGCACGGCGTGGAGGCCGACCTCGCCGGGGGCGCGCGGGCCGGTGCGCCCGGAGACCGCGGGGCCGAGGCCCTCGACGAGCCGGAGCGCGGTGCCGGAGGGGGCGTCGCGCTTGTGCTTGTGGTGGAGCTCGACGACCTCGATGTCGTAGCCGGGGAGCGCCGCCGCGGCCTCGTGCACGAGCCGCGCCAGCACCGCCACGCCGAGCGAGAAGTTCGCGGCGTGGAGAACGGGGAACGGCAGGTCCGCGGGGAGGTCGTGCGGGAGGAGGCCGGTCGTGCCAGTCACGACGGGGGCGCGCGCGCGGGCGAGGAGGGCGCGGAGGCCGTCGGGGGTGGAGAAGTCCACGATCACGTCGGCGTCGAGGCTCTCGGGGAGCTCCCGGCCGCACGCCCACGCGAGGGTGAGGTCGGGAGCGTCCTCCACCTCCGCGATCACGAGGCGGCCCATGCGCCCGCTGGCGCCGTGCACGCCGACGCGGATCAGGTGAGCCCCGCGAGCAGCTCCGGCGGCGGGGCCTGGCCCGTGGAGAGCGGGAGGCGGCAGTCCGGCGCGCACAGGCCGAGCGAGGCGAGGGCGGCCTTGCAGGGCACGGGGCTGGTCTGCGAGAAGAGCCAGCGGATGAGCGGGTAGAGCCGGCGGTGCCGCGCGGCGGCGTCGAGGACCTCGCGCGCCTTCCAGGCCTTCCACACCGCTACGGTGGCGGCGGGCGCGATGTTCGAGACCACCGAGATGACGCCCGTGCCGCCGACCGAGAGGAGCGGGAGCCAGGTGAAGTCATCCCCCGAGAGGACCGGCTTCTTCGTCAGGAGCATGAGGTCCTGGCCGAACTGGATGTCCCCCGTGGCTTCCTTGCACGCCACCACGTTGTCGATGTCGCAGAGCGACGCGAGCAGCTCGGGGGAGAGGCGCTGCGCGGTGCGGCCGGGCACGTGGTAGACGACGAGGGGGAGCCCGACGGCGGCGGTGGCGCGCACGTGCGCGCGCAGGCCCTCGGGGGTGGGCTTGTTGTAGTAGGGGAGGACCAGGAGCCCGGCCGCGGCCCCGAGCTCGCGTGCCCGCTCGGTGTTCGCGACGGTGGACCGCGTGTCGTTCGTGCCGACGCCCATGGTGATGGGCATGCCGCCACCGGCCTCTTCGAGGGCGATGCGGAGGAGGACCTCGCGCTCGTGGGCGTCGACGGTGGGGGACTCTCCGGTGGTGCCCGCGACGACGACGCCCTGGACCCCGCCGCGGATCTGCCTCGCGACCAGGGCGCGGAAGGCGGGCTCGTCGACCACGCTCGAAGACGACGCTGTGTCCCGGAAGGGGGTGACGATGGCGGTGTGGACGCCCTGCCACACGCCCGGCATCAGAACTCCACCGTGCCGATGAGGCGCGCGCCCCAGCTCGCCTTCTCGAACCCGCGGCCGAGATCCGGATCCTCGTACTCCGTGAAGTACTTGCCCGGGAGCAGGATGCCGGCCGACCCCTTCACCCACACGTGCGGGTGCGGATCGTAGCGGAGGGAGAGGTCGATCTCGTTGCCGTAGCCCTTGCGGCCGTCGGTCGTGTCCGGGCCCGCGGCCATCGTGCCGGTGAACCAGGAGAGCTCGGCCTCGACCTCGGGGAGGAGGTGGTACTTCACCGCCGGGCGCAGGTAGAGCACGTTGGAGAGCCCGTCCCCGAGGAGCGCGGCGTCGGTGTTCCGGCCCTGGTTGCTGTCGTTCGGGACGGCGGCCTGGAGGGTGGGGAGCGTCTCCTCGAAGAGGACCAGCGCCACGTTGTGGTCGCGGTCGAACGAGAAGGTGCGGATGCTCGAGTCGGCGGGGTCGGCGTCGCCCGTGGCGAAGCCGCCCTCGATGCCCAGCGTCAGCTTGTCGGTGGAGTACGCGGCGTTGAGCATGCCGCCGAAGGCGAGGATGTCGACGCCGGTGGCGCCCGTCTCGAGGTCCCCCCCGCCGACGACGCCCACGACCTCGAGCTCCGCGCGCACGGGGCCGAGCTCGGTGAACGCCCAGATGTCCCCGGTGTACGCCTTGTACTGCTTGCTCGTCTGGTAACGGTAGTTGTTCAGGAGGCCCACGCCGGCGGTCTCGCTGCGGTACCCGATGCCGAGGGAGGCCGACTGCATGTCGTCCTCGAAGCCGACGTCGCCCTCGAACTGCACGTCATACGCGCCGAAGACGAAGACCGGGCCCACGCGGGTGGAGAACATGAGGCGGTCGGCGGTGTCGCCGTACTCGTCCTCGGGATCGTTCCCGTCGTTCCAGAGGATCCCGGCGCCCCACTGCATCGGCATGCGCCCGAGGGCGAAGCGGCCGATGGGCGTGTAGGCCTCGGCCCAGGCGCGCGTGGCCACGAGGCCGGCGCCGGAGGTGGCCGTGCCGTCCGCCGTGGCGATGGCGGTCTCTTCGCCGGTGACGGGATCGACGTAGGTGGCCGGCTCCGCGCCCCAGAGCTGGAACGGGAAGAGGTCCACCTGGGCGTGCAGCGACGCGTGCTCCGAGAGGAGCCAGGCCGGCCGCAGCGACATGCGGTGGTCAAACGAGCCGCTGAACCCCTCCGTCGACGCGTTGGTGCTCGAGAGCGACAACGAGTCGTAGGCGAGGGCACGGCCGCGGTAGAAGCCGTCCCACGTGAGCTCGGTGGCCGAAGCCGACCCGGACTGGAGGAGGAGCGCGAGGAGGGAAGCGGTCAACGTTTACTCCGATCGAGCTCGAACGCGCCGGGAGGCCCGTCCGACCGGGCAGGCCGGCGCGGGGCCGGAGTAGCACGCGACGGATCCCTGGGCAACGGACGTGCTTGACGGAGCGCGGCCGACGACGGACATTGACACATGCTCGAGCTGTTCCGACGGTTGTGGATCGGGTGGAACGTTGCCGTCCGCGGCATCGTCGGGGCGCAGAGCGCCGTGCTCATGTTCGTCACCTGGGTGGTCGGGCTGGCGCCCGTCGCGCTGGTGATGCGCGCGCGCGGAAAGCGGATGCTGGATCGCGCGCCGGCCGACAAGGACGCGGCGACGCACCGGGTGACGCGGGATCCGACGCCGCTCGACATGGAGCGCGCGTCCCGCATGTTCTAGGCGGCGAGTTCCAGGCGGCGCGAGTCCTACGCGGCGCGAGCGACGGCTCTCCGGGCCGGGCCACCACGCGAACGAGGGGCCGCCGCCACGCGGGCGCGGATCGGAGCCGTCTTCGCCGCCGTCAGAGCGCGTAGATGAACGGCAGGACCGGGCTCGCCTCGGCGAAGAGGATGAACGCGACCATCGCCAGGAGGACGACCACGATGGGGGTCATCCACCAGAGCTTCTCGTGGACGATGAAGTCCCAGAATTCGGAGAGGATGCTCTTCGGTGCGCCGGGGAGGACGGGATCGCTGGACATGCACCGATCGTACCTCAGATCGAGGCGATCGGAAACGCGCAAGACCGCCTGCCAGCACACTTGACGCGGGGTCCTCCGTGAGTTGTGCCCAGCTATGCACAACTCGGGGGACAACTTGCCGAGCGTTTGGTTCCCTGGCGATGGGAAGGCGGCTACCCATCGCAGGAACAGGGGCTTCCGCGATGCCTATCCCTCGATCGGCATCCACCCATAGGCGACGCCCATCCCCACGAGGCCGACGAATGGGATCCCGACGCGCAACGCGGGGTGCTCCATCGCGGCCGCGGTGCAGGCCGTCGCGACCGCGGAGAGCTGGAGCAAGGGCAGGAAGTAGTGCGGCGGCGTGTGATCGATGGTGCAGAGGAGCAGGGAGTAGACCAGTGCGGTGCCGAGGGCCACGCGCGTGCCCCGCGGCCAGCGGAGCGCAGCGAGGATCGGGAGGCCGCCGGCGTAGGCGAGCCAGAGTCCGTAGAAGCGGGGCGCGCGCGCCAGGAGCACGGCGGGATCGGCCTCGTCGTGCCAGTGCTCGGGGAAGGTCTCCCACCAGACGGTGCCCATCCAGCCATCCAGGCTCCCGCTCGCGCGGCCGGCGAGGGCGAACACGCCGGCCACCCCCAGCACCAGGACGAGCATGGCGGCGACCCGGCGCGGCACGCCCGCGAAGAGGCCCGCGATCGCCGCCACCAACCCGCCCGGGTAGCGCGTGAGCTGGGCGAGGAGCGAGAAGCCGGCGTACGCGCTGGCCGCGCCGCGGTCGCGGGACCGGGCGAGCGTCGTGACCGTGCCCAGCACGGCGAGGGTGTAGAGCGTGTCGGGCAGCATGGCGCTCGCGGGCTCCAGGAGGAGCTTGCCGTGCATCGCGACGGCGCCCGCGGGGAGGAGCCAGGTCAGGGCCGGTGCGCGGGGGGCCCAGGCCCGGATGGCGAGCACGCCGGCGATCCCCACCATCAGGAGCTCGAGGAGGAACACGAGGTTCGCGGTGGGCAGCTCGCCTCCGGCCACCGCGAGGGGCGCGGCGAGGACGTAGCTGGGGAGCGGCGGCTGGACGTCCGTGACCCGGCGATCCCCGTAGAGCTCGCGCGCCCAGACGACCTGCTCCACCATGTTGAGGAGCTGGTAGTAGTGGACGAAGCGCAGCGCGCCGCCGGCGTCCAGGGCCCAGACGGCATCGGGGCCGGCGAGCAGGTAGACGGTGCTCTGCGCGGGCTGGGAGAGCTTGATCTGGAGGCGCTGGCCGGCGCCGAGCGTCGCGTTGACCTCGACCGCGGCCACGCCCCGCGCGAGGTAGCGCTGGACGGGCCCCTCGTCGGCCGACTCCTCGACCTGCGACCGGACGATGACCTCCTGGTCGCCGACGCGCATGGCCGCGCCGACGGGGGCCTGGAGCGCCACGACGAGCGGGCCCTCCGCCGGGCCGAGGAGGAAGGGGTCTGGCGCGCGCGGCACGAGGCGGATCGCCCCGGCCTCCGGCCACCCGACGAGCCGCCGATCGCGCCAGCCGGCCCCCGCCGTCGGCGGGCTCGTGGCGCGCCCTTCGCTCCACGCCGACTCCGCGGGCGCGAACCACCAGTAGCCGTCCATCGGGCGCGCGATGGTCTCGCGCCAGCTCCACGCGAGGCCGCCGACGAGCACGACCACCGCGAGGGCGCCCACCACCGGCCCGATCGGGACGCGGCGGGCGCGGGGCGCCGCGAGCCGCTCGCTCGCCGCGGTGAAGGTCGCGGCCGCCGCGAGGGTCCCCGTGCCGCCGAGGCCGGTCCACATCCCGATCAACACCGCCGGCACGGCGAGGAGCGCCGAGACCCAGAACGCGAGGACGACGCGCTCGAGCGGATCGCGGGAGAGGCGGCGCGCGATCCCGCGCCCGGGGAGCCAGAGCAGCGCGGGCACGGCGAAGGCGGCCACGACGAGCTCGTGGCGGCCGTCGGTGAGCGCGGCGGCGGCGAGGACCGCGGGGAGGAGGGCGACCCAGGGCATGCGCGGCAGTCTACTCGGGCTACTGTATCGGTGATGCTCCTGCTCCTCGCGCTCGCATGCGACTTCTCGGCCGCGACGGGCGTCGTGGTGGACGACACCGCCGCCGTCGACGACCGCGCCGACACCGCCGAGGACACCGACACCGGGGGCGCCGAGACCGACACCGACCCCGGGGAGACCGACGACACCGCGCCGCCCGACCCCCTCGAGGTCGACGACGACGGCGACGGCTGGTCCGAGGCCCAGGGCGACTGCGACGACTTCGACCTCACCGTGCACCCCGACGCCGAGGACGTGTGCAACGCGGTTGACGACGACTGCGACGACGCCGTCGACGAGGACGCCGCGCCGGACGGCTACGAGCCGAACGACGCCACCGCCGTGTCCGTGGGCGGCCTCGACGACGATCCCGAGCTCTCGGCCGTCGCGACGCTGTCCGGCGAGGACGACGTGGACCGCTACGCGTTCACCATGACGGACAGCGGCTGGAGCCTGTTCACCGTGACGATGACGCTCTCCGGCATCCCGGAGGACGCCACCTGGCGCTTCACGCTCAACCGGCTCTCCTCCGACGGGGACCTCCCCGCCGAGGAGGTGGCGCAGGTGTTCGGCAGCGACACCCTGACGCTCACGATGGAGGACGTGAGCTTCCAGGACGACGGTGGGACCTACGAGCTCGTGGTCGAGTCGATCGCGAACGCGGACTGCGGGCGGTCGTACCTGCTGGCGGTGGGCTGGTAGCCGCTCAGCCGCGCGCGGCGAGCAGCAGGAGGTCCACCCGAAGCCGCGACGCCGCGGCGAGCCAGCGCATCAGCGCGGCGACGTCGGGATCCTCGTCGGCGCCCTCGCGGCGGGCCCACGCCCGCAAGAGGAGCCGCGCCGACACCGGGTCGAGCCCGCTCCGCCCCCACACCACGAAGCCGGCGGCCGGGGGTGTCGCCGCGCCGAGCCCGTGCGCGCCGCGGATCTCGACCCCGTCGCTCTCGACGGTGAGCGCGATGCTGTCGGCATCGACCGCGATCCGGCCCCGGGCCCGCGGAGGTGGGGTCGACCCGTGGAGGCGGCCGGCGAGCCGACGCAGGCGCGCGCGCCCGGACGCCGCCCCTAGAGCGCGGGCGCGCCGCACGAGGGCGTGATGCTCGGCGGCGAGCGTGGTGGCGCAGGCGTGGAGGAGCAGGCGCGTGGCGTCGGCGGCGGAGGGCGGCGGGTCGTCGGCGAACCCGGCCACGAGCTCGCCGATCGGCCCGTCCGGATCGAAGCCGGCCACGAGGGTGCTGGCCGCCCGCACATCGTCGACCATCGCGGCGCCTTCGACGGGGCCGAGCCAGGCGAGGGTCCACCCCTCCACGCGCGAGACGACGCTCTCGGCGCTGACCCAGCCGTGGGCGTGCCCGGTGGCGTGGATGGCGGAGAGGGCGGCGAAGACGCCGAGCGCGAGGCGCGCCGTCCAGACCGGACCGGGCGGGAGGTCGATCGGGAGGAGATCGGCGAGGGAGCAGGCGATGGCGGAGGTGCGGAGGTGCGGCCAGTCGGCGGAGGAGGGGCGCACCGGGAGCGGCAACGCGGCGAGGCCGGCGAGGTCGGCGTGGAGGGGCTCCCCGTCGCCGGAGACGCGCAGCAGGACGCGCTCGCCGGAGACGGTGTCCCAGGCTTCCCAGGTGCTGCCGTGGGGATCCACGGCGACACGGCGGCGCCGACGCAGCGAACCCAGCAGCGGCGGCGGCCCGGCGACGAGGCCTGTCGGGGGTCGGCTCGTCACACGTCCCGCGCGACGGAGCAGGCGATCCCGAATGCGCCGACCTGCCACCGATCGCGCGAGACGCGGCGGCGCCAGCGCACCTCGAGCTCCATGGTGGCGGCCACGTTGGTCCCCTCGATGCGCACGTGGAGGCGCTCGCCCGGGCCCGGGGCGGACGGGAGCGAGATGCACGCGCCGTCCGCGCCGATGTTGAGCAGCTCGCCGCCCCCCTCGATGGGCGCGAGGAGCTGCACCGGCCACCCCAGGGGCTCGCGCTCGCTGCCACGGCGCTGCCCGAACACATCGGCGGTGACGTCGGTGTCCCCGGCGCGCACGAGCTGATCGCGGAGGAAGGCACAGTCGAGGTAGCGGTTGCGTCCGCCCAGGCCGAGGGTTTCGACGAGGAGCTCACGCGCCGGCAGGTAGCGGCCCGCCGCCGTCAGCCAGCGATCGACGCGGGCGGCCACGGGCAGGTTCTCGGTCGGGGGCGTCGGCCGACCGGCAGGCCGCCACACCTCGGCGCGCAGCTTGCGGGAGAGGGTCGCCGCGGCGGTCTCCAGGTCGAGGAGGTCGTCCGCGCCCTCCCGGATCCAACGGATGCGCTGGTCGACGTCGACCGGGCCCTCGGCCAGCCCGAAGATCGGTAGCCGGCCCCCCCCGTCGCGAAAGCGGCGGAGGGCGGGAAACAGCTCGGCGTGCGCGTGGACGAGGACGCCGTCCGTCGCGGGATCGACGAGGTCGGCTCCCTCGAGGAGATCGACCTCACCGGAGAGATCGGCGCGGAGGCGCTCGGGGACGGGACCGCCGAGGACGACGAAGCGTGGGGACGAGGCTGACACACCCGAGAGTATAGCGGGAGTCGGGCCCGACCCGCCGCCGGGGTACACTCGAGCGGTGCGCATCGCTCTCCTGACCCGCGGGGATCTGTTCCCGACCTGGCACGGCGCCGCGGTGAAGATCGTCCGGACCGCCGAGGCGCTCGCCGCGGCGGGGGACACCGTGTTCGTGATCACCGACGATCGCGACGCCTACTGGGCCGTGGCGCGCGCGGGGTGGCGCCGCGTTCCGTTCGGGCAGACGTTCCGGGCGTTCGAGGAGGCCCCTCTCCTACGCAACGGGGCCCGCGCCGAGCGTTGGTGCGCTCGCGTCGGCTACCCGCCCGAGGAGCACTTCCTCTACCGGCCGGTGTTCGACCCCGCGTGGTGGGCCCGGGCCCTCTACGTGGGGGTGCGCGAGCGCATCGACGTGTACCAGGCCGAGTTCCCCGGCTACGCCGCCCCCGCGTGGCTCGCGTCGCGCGTGCTCGGCGGGCGCGCGGTCGCCGTCATGCACAACGTCGAGTTCGATCGGCTCGGGCAGATGGCGGGGCTCCCCGCGCGCGCGCTCCGTCGCATCCGAGCGGTCGAGGTCGCGCTCCTCCGCGCGATGGACGGCGTGGTGGCCGTCTCCGAGGCGGACCGCGGGCGGATCGTCGCGGCGGGCCTGCCCGATGCGCGGGTGTCGGTGGTGCCCCACGGCGTCGACGTCGAGGCCTACGGCGGCCGCCCCGTCGATCTGCGCGTGCGCTACGGGCTCGGCGGGGGGCCGGTCGTGTTCTTCCACGGCACGCTCCACTACGGCCCCAACGCGGACGCCGTGCGCTTCCTCGTCGAAGAGGTCGCGCCGCGCTTGCCCCCCGAGGCCACCCTGCTCCTGGCCGGGATGTCGCCGCCGCGCGCCCTGGAGTCCGACCGGGTGCGCTTCACCGGCCCGCTCGACGACCTGCCTGCCCACATCGAGGCCGCCGACGTGTGCGTGTGCCCGATCTTCGCGGGCGGCGGCACGCGCATGAAGCTCCTGGAGTACTTCGCGGCCGGGAAGCCGGTCGTCTCCACGGCGGTGGGCGCGGAGGGGCTCGAGGTACGCGACGACGAGCACATCGTGTTCGCCGAGCGGGAGGCCTTCCCCGCCGCGGTCCGCGCGCTCCTCGACGACCCCGACCGGCGCCGTCGCATCGGCCGCGCCGCACGGGCCTACGCGCGCGCTCGGGACTGGAGCGCGGTCACCGCGTCCTACCGGCAGGTGCATCGCGGCGAGCGGACCCGCTTCGAGCCGCGCGCCTCCATCGAGTCCCACCTCCCGCCGCGGGAGCCGAGCAAGCCGCTCACGATGCTCCTGCTCGTGAACCGCGGGTGCAACCTGCGCTGCTCCTTCTGCGACCTGTGGGACCGCAAGGAGGAGATCCCGGTCGACCGCGCGATCCGCCTGCTCGACGAGGCCCGCGCCATCGGCACCCGCACCGTGGTGCTCACGGGCGGCGAGCCGCTGTTGCACCCCGGCATCTTCGCGATCGCCCGCGCCGCCAAGGAGCGCGGCATGGGCGTGAACATCACGACCAACGGCACCCTCGTGGAGCGCCACCACGACGCGCTCGTCGCGGCCGGCGTGGACAGCCTGTCGTTGAGCGTGGACGGCCTCGCCGACACCCACGACGCCCTCCGGGGGCAGGTGGGCGCGCACGGGCGGACGTGGCGCGCGCTGCTCCGGGTGCGCCACGAGCGGAAGATGGGTGTCAACGTCTACTTCACCGTGACGCGCACGAATGTGCGGGAGCTCGTGCCCGTGTGGGAGGAGGTCCGGCGGGTCGGCGCCGGCTTCGACTTCTGGCCGGTGAACGACGCGACCGACCTGTACCTCAAGACCGACGACGATCGCGCGGCCTGGCGGGACGCCGTCGCCCACATCGGGCGCCACGACCGCGAGGTGGCCGCGCGCGCGCACTACTACGGCGAGGCCCTGCGCTACCACGACGGCGAGCGCGTCCCGATGCGATGCCTGGGGCTCGTCGATCAGTTCGGTGTCACCTACGACGGCGCCCTGCTCCCGTGTTGTGTGTGGGGCGGGGATGGCCTGCGCGTCGGCAACGTGTTCGAACGTCCGCTGACCGAGCTGTGGTATTCGCCGGAGGTCCAGGCGCACCGCGAGGGGCTGTACACATCGGGGTGTACGGCCGGGTGCTACAACCACAGCCTGTACGAGTTCGTCGCGTCGACGGGACAGACGCATCGGGTGGAACCTTAGATGAATTGGATCGAGGCGGACTTCAAGGGCACGAAGGTGTGGGCCGAGGTGGACGATGCGGGGAGGCCGGTCGCGGCCGACGGCCGACGCGGGATCCGCTACAGCGACGCTCCCGGCGCGAAGGTCTACCGGGCCGCGGCCTCCGCCGTGAAGGACCTGGGCGGCGCGCCCCGGGGCCTGGACGCGGGGACGCCGGCGGCGCCGAGCACCGGGGCCACCACCGGGGCTTCCAGCGGGGCCTCCAATGGGGCCTCCCGTGGCGCCGCGGGCACGAGCGCGCCGGGGGCCCCCGCGCGCACGAACGGGCGGGGTAGCGGGTTCGGGAAGGCGGGCACGCGCACCGCGGCCCAGTCGGCAGCCGCCGCGACCGACGCCCAGGGCCGCATCGCGGCGCTCCCCACGGGCACGGTCATGGCGTTCACCGACGGGGCCTGCACCGGCAACCCCGGCCCGGCCGGCAGCGGCGCCGTGGTCAAGCTCCCGGACGGGCGCGTGTTCGAGCGCTTCGCGGCGCTCGGCATCGGCACGAACAACATCGGCGAGCTCACCGCGATCCAACTCGCGGTGGATCTGCTGACGGAGAACGCCGTCGATCCCTCGACGCCCGTCGCGCTCTATACCGACTCCCAGTACGCCCTCGGCGTGCTCACGAAGGGGTGGAAGGCGAAGGCGAACGTCGAGCTCATCGCGTCGCTGAAGGCCGCCTTGCGGCCCTGGAAGCGCCTGAAGATCGAGTGGGTCGCCGGGCACGTCGGCGTGCCGGAGAACGAGCGCGCGGACGCCCTCGCCCGGAAGGGCGTGGACGAGAGCAAGCGGCGCTAAGCGACGAGGGGAGGGCCCCTCAGTCGTCGAGTGCGCCCGCGTCGATCCACGCCGTGAGCAGCGCGAGGCGGTCGGCGTCGAGGCCGTCGGCGTCTCCGTCCGGCATGGGCTCGCCCACGATCCCGGCCAGCGCCGCGGACTTCTTCACGAGGTAGCTCGCCGCGGAGTCCCCCGCGACGACGAGGATCTCGCCCGGGGCGTCCGTGCTCTCGATCCCGACGAGCTCGGCGTGGGAGACGCCGTCCGTGAGGTCGAGGTCCGCCGCGCCGCCGCCGCTGCCGCCGTGGCAGGAGCTGAAGGCGCAGGAGGCCGTGAATACCTCGGCCTGTACGTTGGTGAGCGTGGGCTCGAGGGAGGGTTCGCCGGTGTCATCGGCGGGAGCACCCGCGCAGGCCAGGAAGAGGAGCAGCAGCATCGTTCAGTCCGAGCAGACGACGGGGTTCAGGGAGGGGTAGAGCATGCCGTAGGTCGCGCACATCTCGTTGGGGAACTCGATGGCCTCGTCCGTGGCGTTGTACCAGTCGCACGTCGTCCGCAGCGTCGTGTTCGCCGCGAACGGCTGCTCGCCGGCCTCGAAGTGGGTGAGGGGAGGGGCGTCGCGGTAGCTGGGGTCCCACTCCTCGATCTCGTAGAGGGTCTCCATCGTCGCGCCGTCGCCGAGCTCGAAGCGGAACCGCTCGCCGTTCTCGTGCATGTGCCCGGTCAGGTAGAGCAGGTTGTAGTCGGCCGGGAAGCTGCAATCGAAGGTGAGCGTCGAGGCCTGCTGCGGGGGGAGCGAGAGGTCGACCTGCGTGAGCGCGAAGGCGGCGGCCCACGTCTCGACCTCGTCTTCGGCGACGTACCCCATGTTCAGCACGTCGCGGACGCGCACGCGCTCGGGGGTGGAGTTGAGCCAGTGTGCCTGGACCACCCAGCGCTGGCCCTGGTCGAGCTTGACCGCCATCCCCTCGGGCAGGTTGATGTAGGAGCTCCCGGCGCCGGTGGGCTCCGCGTTGATGAGCGGCTCGAAGCTGGTCATCATGTCGTTGGTCTGCGTGCAGTCGACCACGGTGCCGTCGGGGTAGTCGAGGTCGGAGGCGGTGGTCCCGAGCAGGATCAGGTGGTGGCCGATCTCCGACTGGAACGACTCGTAGGTGGAGATGCCGATGTCCGGCCCGTCATACGTGCCGAAGAGGCAGTACTGGAGCTCCTCTCCGGGCTCGAGCACGGCCTCGGGGCCGTACCACTGCTCCCCGTTGGCGGGGGCGGCGGTCACGTCCGCGAAGGAGAGGCGCTGGTCCACGGCGTCGTCCACAGCGGTGTCGTCCACAGGGGTGCCGTCGGAGGTGGGGCCGGCAGCGCAGGCGAGGAGAAGGAGGGTGATCATTCGGAGGCTCCGCCGCCGTTGCAGATTACGGGCGTGAGCTGGGGGTAGACCAGCCCGACCGAGTCGCACATCTCGTGCGGGAACTCGATGACCGCGTCCGTGTCGTTGAACCAGTTGCACGTGGTCCGCAGCACGTCTCCCTGGTGGATCCAGAATTCGCCGGGTTCGTAGTAGTTGGTCGGCGGCGCGTCGCGGAAGTAGGGGTCCCACTCCGGGATGTCGAGGATGGGCTCGTTCCCGTCCTCCAACACGCGCTCGAGCGTGAAGGAGCGCCCCCACTCGTGCATGTGGGCGTTGAGGTAGAGCGCGTTCCAATCGGCCTCGGCCTCGCAGTCGAAGGACGCCGTGGTCGCCTCGCCGGGCGGGAGGGAGAAGTCGTCCTTGTTGAGCACGAACGGGGCCGCCCACACGTCGACCTCCGTGTCGGGGTCGAGGTAGTCCATCAACAAGGCATCCCGCGCCACGAAGGGCTCGGTCCCGGTGTTGAGGTAGTGCGCCTGGATGAGGTAGCGCTGGCCGCTATCGAGCTTGACCGCCATGCCCTCGGGCATGGTGATCTCGTTCTCCAGCTGCGTGCCGCCGACGTAGCCGGAGGTCGCGAGCACGAGCGGCTCCAGGTCGGTCATCGAGTACTGGTCCGACGTGGTGCACTCGAAGACCTCGCCATCGGGGTGATCGAGCGGGCTCGAGGTCATGCCCATGAGCACGAGGTGGTGCCCGAACGCGTTCTGGTAGGTGACCTGGGTGTGGATGCCGACGTCCGGCCCCGTGTAGGTCCCGACGACGCACCACATCTCGTCCGCGCCCGGGGCGATGGTCACCTCGGGCCCGAACCACACCTCCTCGTTCGCGGCGGGGGAGGGGTAGTCGGCGTCGGTGAGACGGAGGTCGACGGCGGCGGTGTCGTCCGTGGCGGGGAGGTCGCTGTCGCACGCCGCGAGGAGGGCCAGGATCATGATGGGTTCAACATTCCGAAGTAGATCTCGATGGGGGTCTCCGCCTCGGCGGCGATCTGGAACTTGTTCTCGTTCGGGAGCGTGATCGGATCGGCCTCTTCGCAGCCGTTGGCATCCGCGTCGAGGCAGCCGAGGATCCAGACGATCTGCGGCTCGAGGGGCTCCGTCGTGTAGAGCACGCCGGTCGGGCCGCCGTCCGCGGAGAGGTCGAGCGCGACCTCGATGTCGAAGAGCGGCACCGCGCCGTCGACCGGGCCGGTCGCCGAGGCGTCCTCTTCCTTGAAGCACGAGCCGTAGAAGGGCCCGACGGGGCTCTCCCCGGCCTTCGCCATGGTGGCGAGGTAGTCGTCGTCCATCCGGAAGGAGAGGGCGAGGGTGCCGGGGCCGGTGGCGACGACGGGCGCGGTGTCGAGCGCGGTGTCGTCGGCGACGCTGCCGGTGCAGCCGAGGAGGGACGAGAGGGCGAGCGCAAGCATGATGGCGGAGGATGCGCGCCGCTCCCGCCCGCTGTCAACGATCGCGGAGCGGATCCGGGCCAGCACCGCCGAAGAGCGCCTGCTGGCGGAGGATGTCGAGCGTTGCCCACCGCGTGCGGACGAAGGCGGGGAGGGGATCGGGGGTGGCGAGGCGGCCCGAGAGGAAGGCGCGGGTCACCGGATCGGAGGGGTAGCCGCTGCCGATGGGCCCGTGGCCGTCCTGCACCGTGATCACGCCGATCGCGGCGATGGCGGCGTCACGCGCGACCTTCGCGAAGATGCTCGCGGCGCCGACGACGGGGAAGGTGGAGTCGGCCTTGCACTCGACGACCCAGTCCTCCACGCCGCTCATCGCCACGAGGCGGGCGCGCAGCTTCGGGATCCCGGCGGGGTGCACCGGGGCGTCGAGGTAGACGCGGTCGGGCTTCTCCGCCCGCACGAGGTCGAGGAAGGCCTCCTCTTCCAGGCGGTTCACGTTGCCGTCGTCGATGGCGGTTGCCTGGATCGCGCGAACGACACCGCGCCCCATGTCCGCGAGCCGGGCCCGGACCTCCACCCGGCGGGCGTGCGACAGCGCCTTCGAGTCGTCGGCGCCGGCGGCGCGGAGCGCGGCCTGGTCGTCCCCCTCCCACACAAACCCGCCTACGACCAGGGGCCCCAGAACCGAGCCACGGCCTGCCTCGTCGAGCCCCAGGATGCGCATGCCGAGAGGGTACCACGGGGTACGGACCGCGGCTGCATGCGGGGGCAGAGCATGCCCGTTGACTCCGTACTCGCGCAGAGATATGCGGGCCGGCCCGGAGGTCTGAGGTGGTGGATCCCTACGTCCCCGTGATGGTGTCGCTGCTCATCGCCATCGTGTTCAGCCTCGCTTTCGTGGCGATGAGCAAGTTCTTCGGGCCCCAGCGCCCGAACGCCACCAAGGTGTCGCTCTACGAGTGCGGCATGCCCTCCATCGCGCCCGCTCACCAGCGGTTCAGCGTGAAGTTCTACCTCGTGGCCGTCTTGTTCATTCTCTTCGATCTCGAGGCCGTGTTCCTCTTCCCCTGGTCCGTCGTCTTCCGTGACTTCGTGCGCCAGGGCCAGGGGATGTTCATGCTCGTCGAGATGTTCACCTTCCTCGGCGTCCTCTTCCTGGGGTGGGTGTACTGCCTGAAGCGTGGAGCGCTCGAATGGGACTAGAATCCAGTGTCAACCAGCCCTTCCTCGCGACGCGCCTCGACGAGGTGATCAACTGGGGCCGGAAGTACTCGATGTGGCCGATGCCCTTCGGGACGGCGTGCTGCGCGATCGAGTTCATGGGCGTGGTGTCGGGCCGCTTCGACGTGTCGCGCTTCGGCGCGGAGCTCGTGCGGTTCTCGCCCCGCCAGGCCGATCTGCTGCTCGTGATGGGCACCATCACGCAGAAGCAGGCGCCGGTCTTGAAGCAGATCTACGACCAGATGCCAGACCCCAAGTGGGTCGTGTCCATGGGCGCCTGCGCGAGCTCCGGCGGCTTCTACGACAACTACTCCGTGGTCCAGGGCATCGACGAGATCATCCCGGTCGACGTGTACGTGGCTGGCTGCCCGCCGCGGCCGGAGAACGTGCTCGGGGCGATTGTGAAGATCATGGAGAAGATCTCCACCGAGAAAGCCGCCGATTGGCGGTGAGAGGGAGGGAGCGGTGAACGAGTCCGACATTCTCGCCCGGGTCAAGGAGCGCTTCGGCGCTCGGGTATTGGCCGAGTACACGTTCCGCGGGCAGACCGCGGTGACCATCGCTCCGGAGACCCTCCGGGAGCTCCTGCTGTTCCTTCGGGACGACCAGGAGACCCAGATGGACTGGCTTATGGACGTGGGGGGCGTCGACTACCTCGGCTACGGCAGTGACGAGGACGAGCGCGACTGGCGCTTCGAGGTCGCCTACCAGCTCTACAGCATGGGCAAGAACCACCGCTTCCGCGTGAAGGTGGCCGTACGCGACGAGACCGTCGAGATCCCCTCGGTGTGGGACCTCTGGGCGATCGCCAACTGGGAAGAGCGCGAGGTCTGGGACATGTTCGGCATCCGGTTCACCGGGCACCCGAACCTGCGCCGCATCCTCTGCCACGACGAGTTCGTCGGCCACGCGCTCCGCAAGGACTACCCGATCAACAAGCGGCAGAAGCTCTCGCAGCCCTCGGAGATGATCCTCTGCGAGAAGGTGGAGTGGGCATGAAGCGACTTGATCAAGGCGGGCCTGGCACGCACGTCCAGCCGATCCCGACCGAGCTGCTGACGATCAACATCGGCCCCGCTCACCCGGCGACCCACGGCACGTTGCGCCTCCAGCTCCAGCTGGACGGCGAGACCATCGTGAACTGCGGCGCCGAGATCGGGTACCTGCACCGCGGGTATGAGAAGCAGGCGGAGAGCACCTTCTACCAACTGGTGATCCCCTACGCCGAGCGCCTCAACTACATGGGGCCGGTCAACAACTCGAACGCGTGGTGTCACGCCTGCGAGCAGCTCCTCGGCATCGAGGTCCCCGCCCGCGCCCAGGCGCTCCGGGTCATCACGAGCGAGATGGGGCGCATCATCGACCACGCGGTGTGCATCGGCACCAACCTCGTGGATATCGGGGCGCTCACCAACTTCTGGTACATGTACAACTACCGGGAGAAGATCTACGACCTCTACGAGGAGCTCACGGGCGCCCGCATGATGGTCAACTACCCGCGCATCGGCGGCGTCGCGATGGACGCTCCGGACGGGTGGTTCGAGAGCCTCATCAAGGTCATCGACGAGATGGGCGAGGCCGTCGGAGACGTGCGGAGCCTCGTCGAGCGCAACCGCATCTTCATGGACCGGACGATCGGCGTCGGTGCCATCACCAAGGAGCTGGCGATCCAGCACTCGGTGACCGGCCCCTGCCTCCGCGCGGCCGGCATCCCCTACGACGTGCGCAAGGCGCAGCCGTACTGGGGCTACGAGAAGTACGACTTCGACATCCCGACGGGCGAGGGTGGCGACACCTACGACCGCACCATCGTGCGCTTCCGCGAGATGGAGCAGAGCGTCCGCATCATCAAGCAGGCGGTCGCGAGCATCCCGGGCGGCCCCGTCATGGTGGACGACCACCTCGTGGCCCTGCCGCCCAAGGACAAGGTCTACAACACGATGGAAGGCCTGATCAACCACTTCAAGTTGATCATGCACGGCATCCGGCCGCCCAAGGGCGAGATCTACTCGGCCACCGAGGGTGGCTGCGGCGAGCTCGGCTTCTACATCGTGTCGGACGGGAGCCCGTCCGCCTGGCGGGTGCGCATCCGGCCGCCCTGCTTCGCCAACTACTCGGTGTTCCCGAAGATCATCACGGGCGGCATGGTCGCCGACGCCGTGGCAGCCCTCGGCTCGATCAACGTCATCGCAGGGGAGCTGGACCGATGAGCCACGGCGCCGTTGCACATCATCCCTCTCGCGGCCCCCGTGAGTGGTCCCCGGAACAGTTGGCCAAGATCCAGGTGATCCTGGCCAAGTACCCGACCAAGCAGGGCGCGATCATGCCCGTGCTCTGGCTGGCGCAGGACGACTTCGGTTGGCTGGATCTCGACGTGATGCGGCTGGTGGCGCGCACGTTGTCGATCCCGCCGAGCCACGTGCACGCCGTCGCCAGCTTCTACACGATGTTCAAGAAGGTGCCGACCGGTCGCTACGTCATCGACGTGTGCCAGACCCTGTCCTGCAACCTCGTCGGCGCGGAGGGCATCATCGCGCACCTCGAGCGCATCCTGGAGCCGGACGCCTACGGCAACAGCAAGGATGGCCTCTTCACGCTCCACAAGGTGGAGTGCCTCGCGTCGTGCGGCTCCGGGCCGATGATGCAGGTCAACGACCACTTCTACGAGTTCCTGACCCCCGAGTCGGTCGACCAGATCGTCTCCGGTCTGCGCAGTGGCAACCCGCTTCCCACGCCTCGTCCCGAGGCCAACGAGTGGCAATGGGCCCCAAGATCCTGAGCGCGAACTGGGACGTTCCCGGTTCGCACACCCTCGAAGTCGCACGCAGCCGCGGGGTCTACTCCCGCGTCGCGCCCGCGCTCGCCATGAAGCCCGCCGACATCACGCAAGTGGTCAAGGACTCGGGGCTTCGTGGGCGTGGCGGCGCCGGTTTCCCTACGGGCATGAAGTGGAGCTTCGTGCCGTCGAAGGAGAAGCGTGGCGACAAGCCCGTGTACCTCCTCTGCAACGCGGACGAGTCCGAGCCCGGCACGTTCAAGGATCGCTACTGCATGTGGCTCGATCCGCACCTGCTGATCGAGGGCATGATCATCGCGGCCTGGGCGCTCGACTGCCACACCGCCTACATCTACATCCGTGGTGAGTTCCGGTTCATCCAGGCGCGCCTGGACGAGGCCGTGGCCGAGGCCTACAAGGCCGGCCTGCTCGGGAAGAACATCCTCGGCAGCGGCTTCGACTTCGACCTGCACGTGCACCTCGGGGCCGGCGCCTACATCTGCGGCGAAGAGACCGCGCTCATCTCGAGCCTCGAGGGCGAGAAGGGCCAGCCCAAGCTGAAGCCCCCGTTCCCGGCGGTCGAGGGCGCATGGAAGGCCCCGACGGTCGTGAACAACGTCGAGACCCTCGCGGCGGTCCCCTGGATCCTCGAGCACGGCGCCGCCGCCTACAAGGCCCTCGGCACCGAGAAGGCCCCGGGCACCAAGCTCTTCTCGGTCTCCGGGCACGTCAACAAGCCCGGCGTCTACGAGATCCCGATGGGGATGCCGATGCGGCAGTTCCTCGACGAGGTCTGCGGCGGCGTGAGGGGCGGCAAGAAGCTCAAGGCCATCATCCCCGGCGGCTCCTCCGTCCCGGTGATGACCGCGGCCGAGGTCGACCTGTGCTCGATGGACTACGAGTCCATCAACCAGAACGCGGGCTCGTACCTCGGCTCCGGCGGGTTCATCGTCATGGACGAGACGACCGACATGGTCGCCGCCCTGACGAACCTCCTGCGCTTCTACGCGCACGAGAGCTGCGGGCAGTGCACCCCCTGCCGCGAAGGTTGCGGGTGGATGTACCAGATCCTCTGCCGCGTGCGTGACGGCTACGCGACCCCCGAGGACCTCGGTACCCTCCGCGACCTCGCCGACAACATCCACAGCAAGACCATCTGCTTCTTCGGCGCCAGCGCCGCGATGCCGGTGCAGAGCTTCCTCACCAAGTTCCGTGACGAGTTCCTCGAGCGGGTCCAACGACCCGCGGCCGCGGTGACCGTCATGGCGAGCGCCCCCATCCCGAGCGCCGGAGCGTAGGTCATGGCAAAGGTCAAGATCAACGACACCGAGATCGAGGTCCCCAACGGGACCAACATGATCGAGGCGGCCAAGTTGGCGGGGGAGGAGATCCCCCACTACTGCTACCACCCCCACCTCTCGATCGCGGGCAACTGCCGCATGTGCCTGGTCGAGACGACCACGCCGCGCGGCCCGGTGCTCGAGATCGCCTGCAACATGCAGGCGCGGGACGGCCTGGCCATCCGCACCGACACCGCGCAGGTCTTGCACATGCGCAAGTCGGTGATGGAGTTCCTGCTGGTGAACCACCCGCTCGACTGTCCGATCTGCGACCAGTCGGGTGAGTGCCGCCTCCAGGACTACTACATGGAGCACGGCCAGTACGACTCGCGCGGCCTCGACCCCAAGGTCGGGAAGAACAAGCGCCAGGACATCGGGGATCTCATCGTCCTCGACGCCGAGCGCTGCGTGCAGTGCAGCCGTTGCGAGCGCTTCGGAGACGAGGTGACCGGCACCGGTGAGCTTCGCCTCATGAACCGCGGGGACCACACCGAGATCGGCATGTTCCCCGGTGACCGTCTCTCCCACAACTACCAGGGCAACCTGGCGGACATTTGTCCCGTCGGGGCGCTCACCAACAAGGACTTCCGGTTCCAGCGCCGCGTCTGGTACCTGAAGGAGACCGCGAGCGTGTGCACCGGCTGCGCGACCGGCTGCAACATCCAGGTCTGCCACCAGGAAGGGGAGGTGTTCCGTTACCTCCCGCGCCGCAACGACCAGGTGAACAAGTCCTGGATGTGTGACATGGGTCGGCTCTCCTACCAGGAGATCGCCGGGCTGAAGCGCATCTTGAAGGCCTCGGTGGACGGCAAGGCCGTCGAGCCCGATGTCGCCACCGGCGAGATCGCCACGCGCATCCGCGCCGCCGGCGCCGCGGGCGTGGGGTTCGTGCTCGGGACCCGCGCCACGAACGAGGCGAATTGGGCGCTCCTGCAGATGGTGCGCGCCAACGTGCCCGGGGCCCGGATCTTCGTGGTCGAGGGCAACGACGGCGGTCAGGCCGCGCAGGGTGACACCCTCCTCCTCTCCGGGGACCGCAACCCCAACACCGCCGGAGCCCGCCTCCTGGCGCGCCACGACGGCAACGTGGGGGATCGTCTCGCGCTCCTCGCCGCGCTCCCGGAGCTCAAGCTCCTCGTGGTCCTCGAAGACGACGTGCTGGGGCGCCTCGGCGCAGCCCTGCCGCCGGTCGTCTTCTTCGGGGCCTTCAAGAACGCGACTGCCCAGGCGGCGGCGATCGTCGTCCCGACCGCTCACCCGGTCGAGCAGGACGGCAGCTACATCAACCGCCAGGATCGCGTGCAGCGCGTGCGCCGCGCGGTGAACCCCGTCGGTGAGTCCGCTCCCGCCTACGTCGTCGTGGATCGCCTCGGCGCGCGCCTCGGCAAGGCCCCGGGCACGCAGATGGTGGCCGCCGCCTTCAACGGCATGGCGCGCGCGGTCGAGCGCATGCGCGGCCTGGAATTCAAGGGCCTGGGTGCCGAGGGCCGCCTGCTGGCGCCCGAAGCCGTCACCGCCGTCCCCGGCGCGGAGGCATCGACATGAGCTTCGAGACGGTGCTCCCCTACCTCATCGTCCTCGGCAAGTGCGTCTTCGCCGTGGCCTTCGTCATGCAGATCGTGCCGCTCCTCATCTGGGGCGAGCGCAAGGGCGCGGCGTACATCCAGGACCGCCCGGGTCCGAACCGCGCCGACATCATGGGCATCCGCGCCGGAGGGTTGGTCCACACCCTCAACGACGTCGTGAAGCTGGTGATGAAGGAAGACATCGTCCCGCAGCACGTCGAGAAGTTCTACTGGGCGCTCGCGCCGGTCATCGCGATGACTGTCGCGTTGGTGACCTTCATCGTCGTGCCGTTCGGTGACACCTTCATGGGCGTGCCGCTCAAGGTCTCGGACATCGACGGCGGGCTGCTCTTCGTGCTCGCGATGACCAGCCTCGGCGTCTACGGCATCATGCTCGCCGGTTGGGCGAGCAACAACAAGTTCAGCCTCCTCGGCGGCCTCCGCGCGAGCGCGCAGATGGTCAGCTACGAGCTGGCCATGGGCCTCTCCGCCGTGGTCATCTTCCTCGGCTCCGGTTCGCTGTCCCTCTCGGTCATCGCCGAGCAGCAGGCGCTCCCGCTCGAGCTCGGGTTCATCTCGATCCCGGCGTTCAACTGGAACGTGTTCAGCGTTCCCGGCGCCATCGCGTTCATCCTCTTCTGGGTGGCCGCGTTCGCCGAGACCAATCGCACCCCGTTCGACCTCCCGGAAGGGGAGGCCGAGCTCGTCGGCGGGTACCACACCGAGTACAGCTCGCTCCGCTTCGCCCTGTTCTTCATGGCGGAGTACGCGAACATGATCGTGGCGTCGGCCGTCACGGCCACGCTGTTCTTCGGCGGGTACAACGTTCCGTTCCTCAACGGCGAGACCATCCGGGCCAACGCCGACACCCTCGTCGCGTTGATCGGGTTCGGCGCGGTGCCGGTGCTCTTGTTCTTCTCCGCGCTGGCTTGGAAGCGGCGCAACCGGCCCTTCTACCGGGCCATCGCCGTCGATGACATCCGCCACCGCGAGCCCAAGTTCTGGACCGCGACCTGGTTGGGCCTCGCGGTCGTGCACGCCGGCGTCGGTGTCCTCGGCCTCTCCGGCATCATCGGCGCGAACGGGCCCACGGGCATCGGCCCCGACACGGTGGCCTTCGTCCTGCAGCTCACCGCGTTGGCGTTGAAGGTGCTCCTCGGGTGTTGGATCATGATCTGGGTCCGGTGGACGCTCCCGCGCTTCCGTTACGACCAGCTCATGAACCTCGGCTGGCGCGTGATGCTGCCGGTCGCGCTGGTGAACGTGTTCGTCGCGGCCGTCTGGATCATCGTCAAAGAGTCCCTGTTCGCCTGAAGAGGTCCGCCGCTATGGCTCTCCCCGCGCCAAGAAAGAAGCTGTCGACCCCTGAGTCGGTCTACCTCGTCGAGGTGATCAAGGGGATGTTCCTGACGATGTCGCACGTCATCAAGAACATCCTCGACCAGGACCGCTTCCGCACCATCGAATACCCGGACATGCGCAAGCCCATGGCGGCGCGCTACCGGGGCGCCCACCGGCTAACGACCCGCCCCGACGGCAAGGTCAAGTGCGTCGCGTGCATGTGCTGCCCGACGATCTGCCCGGCCAAGTGCATCACGATCATCGCCGGCGAGGCCGCGGACGACCCGGCCGAGAAGTTCCCCATCGAGTTCGACATCGACATGCTGCGCTGCATCTTCTGCGGCTTCTGTGTCGAGGCGTGCCCGAAGGACGCCATCCGGATGGACACGAAGATCTACGAGATCAACGCCTACACCCGGCAGGACATGGTCCACAACAAGTCGTACATGATCAACCTCATGGACGGCTTGAAGCCCGAGGCGGAGGACGTCTACCGGGCCCATCCCGAGCAGGCGCCCGCCGGCTACACGTTCGACGAGAAGCCTGTCGCGTAGCGACGAGCACGCCCTCCTCCGCACGCGTTGACAGCGCCCCCCCGGCGTCGTAAACCGCGCACCCCACCGCCCATCCCCCCAAACCGGGCAGCCGATGACCGAAGCGGTTCTCTTCTACCTCTTCTCGCTCGTGGCCATCGTGGCCGGGTTCTCCGTGGTGCTCGCCCGGAACCCCATCGCGAGCGCGTTGTCGCTCGTGGTGTGCTTCTTCTTCCTGGCCGCCGACTACGTGCTGCTGGACGCCCACTTCGTCGCGGTCATCCAGATCCTGGTGTACGCCGGCGCCATCATGGTGCTGTTCATCTTCGTCATCATGCTGCTGAACCTGCGTCACGACGCCCCGGTGCCCATCCTGGAGCTCTCGCGTCGAGGCCTGGTGGGAATGCTCATCGCGGGTGTCCTCGGCACCGGCCTGATCACGGCGTTGGAGGCCCTGCCCGTCTCCGCGCCCGCAGCGCTGCCGGACGGGTACGGCAAGGTGGCCTCGGTCGGTACGTCGATCTTCTCGGGAGCCTACCTGCTCCCGTTCGAGGTCGTCTCGGTGCTCCTCACGGTGGCGTTGGTCGGGGCCGTCGTGCTCGCGAAGAGGGAGATCTGATGGAGTCGGTCGGATTGTTCCCGGTCCTCGCGGTGAGCGCCGTGCTCTTCGCGACCGGCGTGGGCGGTGTGCTCACCCGGAAGAACGCCCTCATCGTGTTCATGAGCATCGAGCTCATGCTCAACGCGGTCAACCTGTCGTTCGTGGCGTTCTCCCGCCACTCCGGCCTAGTTGACGGTCAAGTGTTCGCCCTCTTCGTGATGGCGGTGGCGGCGGCCGAAGCGGCCGTCGGTCTCGCCCTCGTCATCCTGCTCTTCCGCAACCGGGTCACCGTCAGTCTCGATGACCTTGACCTGATGAAGGGGTAGCGATGCTCGCCCTCATCCCGGCACTCCCCCTCCTCGGCGCGATCGTCAACGCCGTGCTCAACCGCCGCGCCAACCGCGTGGTGGCCGGCAGCATTGCGTCCGCGGCGGTCGGCGCCAGCGCCATCCTGTCGTTCCTGACGTTCTTCCAGGTGCTCGGCAACCACGGTGTCCCGGTCACGCAGACCTTGTGGACCTGGATGCACGTCGGCACGCTGAACGTCGACATCGGCTTCTCCGCCGATCCGCTCTCCGCCACGATGATGTGCATCATCACGGGGATCGGCTTCCTCATCCACGTGTACTCGATCGGGTACATGGACGACAAGGAAGACGCCCGCAGCGTGTGGCGCTACTTCAGCTACCTGAATTTGTTCGTCTTCGCGATGCTCCTGCTCGTGATGGGCGACAGCTTCCCGCTCATGTTCGTCGGCTGGGAAGGCGTGGGGCTCTGCTCCTACCTGCTCATCGGCTTCTGGTTCACGAACACGGACTACGCGTCCGCGGGGAAGAAGGCGTTCATCACCAACCGGGTGGGCGACTTCTCCTTCCTCATCGGCCTGTTCTGGTTGTTCTGGGCCCTGGGTGACCACGCCACGATGAACTTCGCGGAGCTCTCCGAGGTGGTCGCGGCGAACCCCGCCATCCTCGGCGGCGTGGGTGGCCTGACCGTCACCGCGATCTGCCTGCTGTTCTTCGGCGGCGCGACCGGCAAGAGCGCGCAGATCCCGCTCTTCGTGTGGCTCCCGGACGCGATGGCCGGCCCGACCCCGGTGTCCGCGCTCATCCACGCGGCGACCATGGTGACCTCCGGCATCTACATGATCTGCCGGCTGAGCTTCCTGTTCGTGCAGGCCCCCGCGGCCCTCGCGGTCATCGCCACGATCGGCGCGCTCACGGCCTTCTTCGCCGCGACCATCGCCATCACGCAGACCGACATCAAGAAGGTCCTCGCGTACTCCACCGTCTCGCAGCTCGGGTTCATGTTCCTGGGCGTCGGGGTGGGGGCGTTCACCGCCGGGTTCTTCCACGTCATGACGCACGCCTTCTTCAAGGCGCTGCTCTTCCTCGGGTCCGGCAGCATCATCCACGCCCTGCACCACGAGCAGGACATGCGGAAGATGGGCGGCCTTCGGAAGCACATGAAGGTGACCTTCGCCATCTTCGTGGTGGGATGGCTCGCCATCATCGGGTTCCCCGGGCTCTCCGGGTTCTTCTCGAAGGACGAGATCCTCTGGCTCACGTTCATCACGCCGGTCTTCGAGGGGCTGCCCTTCGGGAGCGTGATGCCGAAGGTGCTCTGGGCGCTCGCGGTGACCACCGCGTTGCTCACCGCCTTCTACATGAGCCGCCTGATGTTCATGACCTTCTGGGGCGAGTACCGCGGCGGCCACGCGCACGACGCGCACGGCCACGGCGCTCACGACGATGCCGCACACGGCGTCGATCCGCACGGTGCGGGCGCCCACGGTCACGCTGCCGACGCCCACGGGCACGGCCACGCGCACACCCCTCACGAGTCGCCGCTGGTCCTGACCGGCCCGCTCCTGGTCCTCGCGCTGTTGTCGGCGGTGGGTGGGTTGCTGAACCTGCCGCACTGGATGCCCGGCGCCGGGTGGCTGCACCACTTCCTCGAGCCGGTCTTCGAGCACGCGCACGTCGCGTTCCCCGAGGGCAACCCCCTCGAGTTCCCGCTCATGGGGATCACCCTCCTCGGTGTCGCGGCCTCCGTGGGCCTCGCCTACTACCTGTACGTGGTGGCCCCCGCGAAGCCCGCGGAGATCGCCGCGCGGCTCCGCCCGCTCTACGTCGGGTCGCTCAACAAGTGGTTCGTGGACGAGATCTACGACCGGGTGCTCCTCACACCGCTCGTCCTCTTCTCGCGCCAGATCCTCTGGGCCGTCGTCGACGCCCAGATCATCGACGGCGCCGTCAACGGCGCGGCCGCCGCGGCGACCGGCCTCGGTCGCCTCCACGGCCGACTCGTGTCGGGCCGGGTGCAGGCCTACGCCCTCTCCATCGCAGCCGGGGCGGCGCTCATCGTGACCGTCTACGCGCTCGGAGCCTAGGATGCCCTCCCTGCTCTCCCTCGTCACCTTCCTCCCGATCGTCGGCGCGGCCATCGTGGCTGCGCTCCCCGAGCGGGCCGCGAAGTCCTCGGCCCTCGCGGTGTCGGTGCTCGCGTTCCTGGTGTCCATCCCGCTGTGGTTCCAGTTCGATCCGAACAGCGCCGAGCTCTTCCAGCTCGTCGAGAAGATGGACTGGATCCCCGCCTTCGGCGTGAGCTACCACGTCGGCATCGACGGGGTGAGCCTCCTGCTCATCCTGCTCACCACGGTGCTGACCCCCATCATCGTGCTCGCCGGGTTCAGCGGCGTGGACAAGAACCAGCGCGGCTACTTCGCGCTGATGCTCGTCCTCGAAGGCGCGATGATCGGCACGTTCGTCGCCCTCGACACGTTCCTCTTCTACCTGTTCTGGGAGCTCGTCCTCCTCCCGATGTACTTCCTCATCGGGATCTGGGGCGGGGAGCGCCGCCTGTACGCGGCGGTCAAGCTCTTCGTGTACACGATCGTCGGCTCCCTGTTGATGCTGGTGGCGCTCATCGGGCTCTACGTCCTGCACCACCAGGTCGAGGGCACCTGGACGACCGACCTCGGCCGCCTCCTCGCCCTGAACATCCCCTACGACACCCAGCTCTGGATGTTCGCCTGCTTCGCGCTCGCGTTCGCCATCAAGGTGCCGATGTTCCCGCTCCACACCTGGTTGCCCGACGCCCACGTCGAGGCCCCCACAGGTGGCTCGGTGGTGCTGGCCGGCGTGATGCTCAAGATGGGCACCTACGGCTTCTACCGCTTCGCGATGCCGCTCTTCCCGGAAGCCACCATGGCGTTCGGGCCGTTCCTCATCGCCCTCTGCGTGATCGGCATCGTTTACGGCGCGCTCGTCGCGATGGTGCAGGACGACGTGAAGAAGCTCGTCGCCTACAGCTCCGTGAGCCACCTCGGGTTCGTGATGCTCGGCCTCTTCGCGCTCAACCCGCAGGGCGTGGCCGGGTCGATCTACCAGATGCTCAACCACGGCGTGAGCACGGGCGCCCTGTTCCTCCTCGTCGGCGTGCTCTACGAGCGGCGCCACACGCGCAAGATCGTGGACTACGGCGGCCTCACCAAGGTGGTGCCCCTGTTCGCGGTGGCCTTCATGATCGTGACGCTCTCGTCCATCGGCCTCCCGGGCACGAACGGGTTCGTCGGCGAGTTCATGATCCTGCTCGGCGCCTTCCAATACGCGCCCATCCCGACCGCCATCGCCACGACCGGCGTGATCTTCGGCGCCACCTACATGTTGTGGATGTTCCAGCGGGTCATGTTCGGGCCCCTGACCAACCGCGCGAACCAGACCCTGACGGACCTCAACGCGAGGGAGATCGGGTACATGGCGCCGCTGATCGTGCTCATCTTCGTGATGGGCGTGTTCCCGCAGCCCTTCCTGGACCGCATCAACCCTTCGGTCAACGCCTTCGTGGCGCGGATGGAAGAGCGTTTCGACGGCACGCCCTACCTCGCGGCCGGCGGCGTCCCTTCCTGGATCGGCGCGGCCTCCGCGGCGCCGGCCCCGGCGGCCGCCCCTCACGACGACGCCCCCACCCACGCCGCGCCCCCCGCCCACCACGCGCCCGCTCCGGACGCCGCCTCCGGCGCGCACGGGGAGTAGCCAATGATCCAGATTCCCGCCCTCGGCGACTCCCTCCTCCTCACGAGCCCGTCCATCCTGGTCTTCTGCGTCGCGCTGGCGATCATGTTGATCGAGGCGTGGGCCCGGCCCGAGAGCAAGAGCATCTTCTGGGCGCTCGGCTTCGGCGGCCTGCTCGCCGCGGGCGCGCTCACCGCGCTCGTCCACGGGATGGCCGAGGGCGGTGTCGACGCCTACGCCGGCATGCTCCGGATCGACCGCTACGGCGTGTTCTTCCAGGTCTGCGCGATCCTCGCCGGGCTCCTCTCGCTCCTCATGAGCGACGGGTACCTCGAGCGCATCGGCGTGCGCGTCGGCGAGTACTACGCCCTGGTGTTGTTCGGCGTGCTCGGCATGATGCTCATGAGCGCCGCGAACGACCTGATGATGGTCTTCATCGCCCTCGAGGTGATGAGCATCGCGATGTACGTGCTCTGCGCCCTCAAGCGCGGGGATCCCAAGAGCGTCGAGAGCGGCTTCAAGTACTTCATCCTCGGCGCCTTCTCGTCGGGCGTCATGCTGTACGGCATCTCCTTCGTCTACGGGGCGATCGGCAGCACCTCCCTCCAGGCGCTCACCGCCTGGTTCGCCGCTGGTCACGACGCCGCGTCCAACTCCCTCGTCGTGGTGGGCGGCGGGCTCCTGATCGTGGGCTTCGGCTTCAAGGTCGCGAGCGTGCCCTTCCACATGTGGGCCCCCGACGTGTACCAGGGCGCTCCCACCTCGGTGACCGCGCTCATGGCGTCCGGTGTCAAGGCGGCGAGCTTCGCGGCGTTCGGTCGCGTCGTGCTCGGTGCCATGGGCGAGGACGCCGCGAGCTGGCACGGTGCCCTGTGGTGGATGTCCGCGCTCACCATGATCGTCGGCAACCTGGGCGCGCTCGTCCAGGATGACCTCAAGCGTGTCCTCGCCTACTCGTCGATCGCGCACGCCGGCTACCTGCTGATGGCGTTCGTGTCGATCGGGCCGGGCGGGCTCGCGCACAGCCCGGCGCTCGGCAGCCTCCTCTTCTACATGCTCAGCTACACGTTCATGAACGCGGGCGCCTTCGCGGTGCTCTCGATGTTCACGCGCGACGGCAAGGACGACTCCCGCATCGAGCGTCTCGCCGGTCTGGGGCACGACCACCCTTGGATCGCGGCGGGCCTGTCGATCTGCCTGCTCTCGCTTGCCGGCATCCCCCCCACGATGGGCTTTGTCGGCAAGTTCTACCTGTTCTCGGCGGCGCTGCAGGCCGGTGAGCGGAACCTGGCGATCATCGGGGCGATCTCGGCGGCGCTGGGCGTGTACTACTACATCCGCCCGATGATCTGGATGTACATGCGCGATGGGCACCCGGCCGTCACCATCGACCGTCGCGCCGCCTTTGCCGTGGCGCTCTGCTCGGCGGTCATGCTCATCCTGGGGCTCGTGCCCGGAACCGCGTTGGACTGGGCGCAGGACTCGCTGCTTTCGCTCGCTGGGTAGCGACGCGGCAGCGGCGACGCGCTTCCGCGTTCTGGGCCAATCCCGGCTATACTGCGTCACCCTGCGTCATGCGGGGTACCGGAGTCGGCATGTCGCGCCTGTTGTTCCTCTCCCTGACCCTCGTGTGGATGGGTGGCTGCACTGACGCAGGCGGCTCGGACGACAAGGGAGCCGAGGAAGAGCTCGGGGGCCTCGAGTTCTGGCCCCCCGAGGCCGGCCGCGGCATCACGATCGAGGAGGCCCGGATCACCGCCGGCGCGTCGATCTTCTCGTTCGCCGGCGCCGAGCTCGACCTTGGGGCCGGCGTGGTCGTCAACAGCGTGACCGTGCTCGACGGGTGGACCGCCACGGCCAACATCACGGTCGAGCCCGGCGCGGACCTCGGCGCGCGCACTGCGGAGATCTCCACGGGGGAGGGCGCCTACAGCATCTCCGAGGCCCTCACGGTGGTGGACGACTCGTTCAGCATCACCCCGGAGCGAGCGCGGATCGGCGAGAGCATCGTCGTCGAGATCCTCGGCCAGAACACCGAGTGGGTGGGTGGCACCACGTGGGCCAACTTCGGCGCCGACATCGAGGTGACCGCGGTCGACGTGCTGTCCGAGACCTTTGCCATCGCGAGCGTCACGGTCGGCCCGGACGCCGTGCCCGGCCTGCGGGACGTGTCGATGGAGGTCGGGCCCGACCTCACCACGCTCTACGGCGGCTTCCAGGTCGACCGCGTCGCACTCTCCGCCGAGTTCGACCCCACGACCGCCGCACAGGGGGAGACCGTCGAGTTCACCATCCACGGCGCCGGCACCCACTTCAGCGCCGACTCCGAGCTGACCTTCTGGAAGAACGGCTACGAGAACGGCGACGTCGTGGTGGACAGCCTGAGCGTCGTCGACGCCGAGAACCTCTGGGGTCGGATGACCGTGTCCAACGCCGCGGAGGTCGGCTTCCGGGACGCGATGGTCACCACGGACGACGAGGGCGTATTCATGGAGGACGCCTTCGAGGTCACCGAGGCGGACATCGCCCTCGAAGACGTCGGCATCTCCCTGTCGTTCAACGTGGTGCGCGGCATCGACAACACCACGGGCGCCATCACCGAGCAGGTGAGGGGTTCGGCGATCTTCTACATCCCGCTCGATCCCGCGTGCCCGAACAGCCCCGAGGCCTACGCCTGCGGCGACGAAGAGGACAACGACGGCGACGGCTTCATCGACTGCTACGACAACGACTGCTCGAGTGACCCCTCGTGCGCCTCCGGCCCGCAGCCCTATGACAGCAACGGCGTGTTCCAGACCTACACGACGGGCGGCACGTCCGACTGCCCGAACCCCATCACGCTCGGTGCGGGCGAGTACGTGTGGTTCGAGTCCGACTGCAACGTGGTGCAGCTCGAGAAGTACGTCGACGGCGCGTCGGGCATGATCTACTACACGGCCGACCTCACCCTCGACGACTACTGCTTCGACCAGATGTACGACCTCCACACCCAGGGTGAGGACGGCGGCATCGGCGAGTACGTGCTCGAGGACGTGCAGCCGACCGTCCCGGCGGACTTCCACATGATCGACCCCGGGTGGTGGGGCAACTTCACGCACAACCGCCTGGAAGACCTCACGTACACCTGGTCTCCCGCCCAGACCTACCCCGACGCCTTCTTCATCACGCAGATCTCCGGCACGCTCGTCGCGACCGGCGAGGGCGGCTTCGTCGGCTCGATCCCCTGGGACGACGGCGAGCACACCTACACGTCCGACGAGCTCATCCAGCTCGAGGCCGGCAGCGCGACGTTCGTGGCCGAGAGCCTCATCCCCGAGGGCCCGGAGTTCGGGTTCCCGTTCAGCACGATCCAGAACAACAAGAGCAGCACGTACGTGTACGTGCAGGGCTACCTGGTGCTCGAATGATGCTGTTGGCGCTGCTCGCCTGCAAGACCGACCAGGAATTCGCTGAGATCCGCCTCGATGCGATCGCGGTCGTGCTCGGGGACTTCGACAACGTCGGAGACACCCTGACCGCGCTCGACATCGCGACGCAGGAGTACGACGGCTTCATCGTCCAGGCGACCTACGAGCCGGACGACGACCGCACCGTGCGCGACTTCGGCGGGCCCTCGGTCGAGGGCCTGTTCACCGGCACCGACGAGAACGGACAGCTTCAGGTGTCCGCCTTCAACGCGGTGTTCGTCAACTCGGGCACGCGGGGCCTCGGCGCCTTCCGCTACAACAACCAGCTCGAGCCCGACGACTCGCTCCTGCTCGACACCGACGCGATGGACCACGCCTGCAACTTCGCCACGGGCGGCGGCACGCTCGTCGTGAGCGACTGGGCCTACGAGCTCGTCGAGTACTGCTGGCCCGACGCGCTCGAGCTCTTCGGAGACGACACCGTGCCGGACGCCGCGCAGGCCGGCATCGCGGGCGACGTGCTGGCGGACGTGAAGGGCGACAAGCTCATCGAGGCCCTCGGCGCCACCGTCAACCTCGCCTACGACTACACCGCCTGGTCCGTGATCGAGAGCGTCGGCACGGGCACGGAGGTCCTCCTCTCCGGCAACGTGGACTACCAGCCCTCGGCCGATCAGCTCCCGGAGACCCTCACGGGCGCCCCGCTGCTCGTGCGCTTCGTCGCCGGCCGCGGTCAGGTCGTCTACTCCACGTTCCACTTCTCCGCGCAGAACCCCCAGGTCACCCAGTCGCTCCTGCTCGAGGGCGTCGAGGGCTTGACCGAGGGGAGCGGGGACGACGAGTCCGACGAGGCCGCTCCGGCCGCCGCGGCAAAGACGGAGGCTGGCGGTGCGTAGTCTGATCCTGCTCCTCTCCCCCTCGTTGTTCCTCGGCTGCACCGACTACGGCTACACCCAGCCGACCCAGGAGGACGTGTTCATCCAGAACCGCCTCAACACGGTCGACTTGTTGCTCGTCGTCGACAACAGCTGCTCCATGGTCGAGGAACAGGCGAAGCTCGCCGGGAACTTCGACAGCTTCATCCAGTACTTCGACGAAGCCAAGGTCGACTGGCAGCTCGGCGTCATCACCACGGACGTCGACCAGGAGCAGTTCTCCGGCCACCTCATCGGCGGTGACGACGAGATCGTCCTCGCGGACGCGACGGGCCGCGAGATCGACCGCGTCGAGTACAACCGGGACTGGCCGGTCGCCCCGGGCGTCGTGTTGTCCCTCGATCCGTCCTACTTCGCGGGCACGAGCAACGACTCCGCCTCGAAGTGGTGCACCGACGTTGCGGCCACCCCCGGCACCGCGAACCCGGGCTGCGGCGGCACCGGCCCTGGCGCAGACGCCACGCGCGGCGACATCGTCATCACCGAGTTCGCCCCCGATCCCGACGGCGTGACCGACGCCGCCGGGGAGTGGGTCGAGATCACGAACATCAGCGCCGCCGAGGTCGACCTCTCCGGGTACGCCCTCATGGACGACGGCCGCAACGCCTACCTCGTCCCGGACGGCACGCTCCTGCCCGCGGGCGAGGCCCTCGTCTTCGCGCGCACGCTCGACGTCGAAGGTGCGGACCTCGCCGTGGGCGACGACTTCACCCTCAACAACCACGATCTCTACCTGACGGACGAGACCGAGGGGCCCGAGGAGATCTTCGCCGAGATGGTCGCCCAGGGCGTGAGCGGGTCGGGCATCGAGATGGGGTTGGAGGCCGTTCGCCTCGCGATCTCCGAGCCGCTGCTCTCGGTCGCGGGGGACGGCTCGGGCGCCAACGACGGGTTCATCCGGGAAGACGCCAACTTCTCCGTGCTGATCGTGTCCGACGAGGAAGACTCCTCGCCGCTCCCGGTCAACGACTACCTCTCGCTCTACGCCGATCTGAAGGGCGAGGCCGCGTACCGCGACCACTCGATGATGAACGTCTCGGCGGTCATCGGCGATCGCGCCCCCGAGTTCGACGGCGAGCCGAGCTGCAGCTCCGCGAACGGGACCGCGGACTGGGGCCGTCGCTACCTGCGGGCCGTCGAGGAGACCGCCGGCCTGGTCGACTCCATCTGCGACGAGGACTTCTCCCCCATCGTCAACGAGCTCGGGCTGACCCTGTCGGGCCTCGAGGCGGAGTTTGCCCTCTCCAAGGTGCCGCGCCTCGATTCCCTGAAGGTGTCGATCTATGCGGACGCCGACGAGGCCAGCAAGATCCGCGATCTCACGATCGACGTGGACTTCACCTACGTCGAAGAGGACAACCTGATCCGCTTCGAGTACGACCAGGTCCCCGAGAGCCAGCAGTACATCCTCGTGGAGTACAAGGTCCAGAGCGGGAGCAACTGATGGTGTTTCTGTTGATGATGCTCCTCGGCTGCCCGCAGGAGACCGCGGAGTGCTCCGAGGACGTGCCGTGCCCGTTCGGGTCGGTCTGTGTCGCCGGCGAGTGCGAGTCCCATAGCTGCGCCACGTCCTTCCAGTGCGGCCTGAACCAGCACTGCGAGAACAGCAGTTGCGTGGACGGCTGCGAGACCCACGACGACTGCGGCTTCGGCGACCTCTGCGACGCCGAGACCCAGGAGTGCGTCGCCGCCGAGTGCACGGACACCAAGCTCGACTGCGGCTTCGGCGAGTTCTGCAACCCCGGCGGGGAGTGCTACCAGGCCGGCGGCTACTATTGCGCCCCCTGCGAGGACGACGGCGACTGCGGCGGCAACGGCAACATGTGCCTCAACGGCGGCTATTGCGGGGTGACCTGCGACAGCGACACGGACTGCCCGGGCGGTTTCGACTGCCTCCCCGTGTCGGACTTCAACGGCAATGTGGTGTCGAACCAGTGCTTCACGTACTGCTGGCTCTACGAGGAGGAGTGATGCGGTACGGGTTCCTCGTCCTGCTGGTCGCGTGCAACGGTGACGACGACGTGAAGGAGACCGGCGTCCCGCTCGCGGGCCCGGAGCTTGGCCATACCGAGCACGCCGGGGTCATCGAGGCCACGGAGACGACGCTCGAGGTCACCGCGACGGACGCCGACGGCGTCTCCGCCGTGACGCTGTACCACCGCGTCTCCGGCGAGACGACGTGGGTGCAGGCGCCGATGACCCAAGGCGAAGCCGACGTGTGGGCGGTCGTCCTCGAGGCGACCGACGTCGACGACCCCGCGGTCGAGTACTACTTCAAGGCCACGGACGAGGGTGACATCCCCGCCACGACCTACCTCCCCACGGAGGGGGCGTCCGAGCCCTACGAGCTCCGCGTGTCCGTCGTCGGGGCGCCGCTGCCCTACGTTCAGGGCTTCGAGTACGACGAGACCCAGAGCACCTTGTCCGACCTCGGCTGGGCCAACTCGAGCGTCGGCTTCTACGGCTACGGCTGGGCGACCAGCGCGAGCGAGGCCTACGCCGGCACCCAGTCCGCGTTCCACTCGCGCGGCTACACCGGGATCGACGAGATGGAGGACTGGCTCATCACGCCGGCCCTCGACTTCAGCTCGGTGCCGAACGCGCAGGTCACGTGGCGAGAGTTCGGCCGCCAGACCAGCCTCGCGAACCACGCGCTCTACGCGAGCGTCGGCAGCCGGGTGCCCGAGGACGGCGACTACGTCGTGGTCGCCGAGACCCTCCCCGCGCCCGCCGAGGCCGCCTGGGGCCGCTCCGCGGTCTACGACCTGTCGGCCTACGCCGGCGCGCCCACCGTGTACCTGGCCTGGCGCTTCGTCGGCGAGGTCTCGGACGACTGGTACCTCGACGACGTGCGGGTGGAGGCCCTCCAGCCCGACCTCGTGCTCGACGCCGAGGTCACCCCCGCGCCCATCGATCCCGGTGGCGAGGGCACGTTCACGGTCTCCGTGGACAACCTCGGCCTGGTCGACGCCGCGGACGTGGCGGTCAGCGTCAGCTTCCCGGACGGCGGCGCCTCGGTCGCCGAGAGCAGCGTCGCCATCGATGCGATCACCGCGGGCGGAAGCGGCTCGGCGGCGTTCTCCCTCGTGGTGGACCCCTCGACGCCCGACAACCACTACGTCCCCGTCACGGTGACCGTCACCGAGGGCGAGTCCACCTGGACCCTCGACGACCAGGTCCTCGTGGGCGTCGTGAGCACCGCGACGATCTCGTACACGTCGAGCGCCGCCGGCAGCCTCGAGCTGGTGCTGGGCGTGGGCGACCCCGCCGCGCCGACCTGGGAGCAGTCCGTCTACGACGACCTCACGAGCGACACCCTGACGCTCTCGGTCGACATCACCGACCAGGGCGACCTCCTGCCCCCCACCGCCGGGGCGCTGCGCTGGTTCGTCCGCGCGACCCCCGAGGTCGCCGGCCGCCTGGAAGACTTCGTCGTGAGCTACGACGGCGTCGACTACACCGCGACCGTGCTCCCCACCGTCATCGCGGGCGGCGAGCTCCTGGCCTACGTGCCCGAACCGCCGGCGTTCGAGGTCGTCGCCTCGACCGACCCCACGACGCTCACCCCCGGCACCGTCGGCGCCACGCTCGGCCTCTACGTCACCAACGACGGCGACGCGACGCAGGGCGCCGTCACCGCGACGCTCTCGTCGACCGACCCCGACGTGACCGTCACCGACGCCGGCCCGGTCGCCCTGACCAGCGCGGCGATCGGCGCGGGCGCCTCGGTGAACGTCGCGGGGCTCTTCGCCTTCGACATCGCCGCGACCCATACCGACAGCACCGACGTGGCCCTGGAGCTCCTCCTCGACGATGGCGTCGAGTCCTGGACCCTCCCGGTCGACCTCGCCGTGCCGTTTCCGTACCTCGCGGTCTCCGCGGTCGGCATCGACGATGCCGGGAACGACGGCGTCCTCGACGCCGACGAGAGCGCCGACCTCACGCTCACGGTCAGCAACCTCGGGGACGCCGTCACCGAGGGCGCGCTTGACGCCACGCTCACCGCCGAGTCCACGAGCACCGCCGTCGTCAGCATCAGCACGAACGTCGAGAGCTACCGCGAGCTGCTCGCCGGCCGCTCCGACGCCAACGACGACCCCTGGACCGTCACCGTCACCGGCGGCGCCGATGGCGACACCGTCGACCTCCTCCTCTCCATGGTCGACGGGGCGCGCGCCTACGAGGTCCGCACCACGCTGATCCTCGGCGAGCCCACCTGGGAGGAGCTCGACCCCCGTGGCGACACCGTGGGGGACGCCCTCTCGGGTTGGGACTTCGATCTCGTGGGCGGTCAGTACCGCGTGAACGACGGCGTCCTGCAGATCCGGCTCCAGTCGGCGACCGTGTTCGACCCCTCCACGCTCTTCATCGAGGCGTGGGGCTACTCGAGCGTCGCGGACTGGACCTACTACCGGCTGGTCGTCCAGTCGGGCGTCGTGACGCTCGAGGGCTACGACTCCGGCTTTACGATGATCTCGACGCCGACGGTGTCCTACCCGAGCGACACCGAGGTGCAGGTCGACATCGCGCTCGCCGACATGGGGCTGAGCCTCGACTCCCTGGCGCTCGGCTTCGCGTCCGGGTGGTGCGGCCCGGACGAGTACTACTGCGACCACTTCCCCAACGGCTGGGGCTACCCGTACGACATCTGGTCCCCGAGCCTCTTCTTCGATCTCTCCTGGTAGGCTCCGGGCCGGCCCACGCACGGCATGTCCCGCGCCCCAAGCTCGTCTTCCCCGCACGGGGTTAGGCGGAGGGCGTCGGGAGAGGCGATGAGTCACGGGAGCGGGGAGCGGGGCACGACGCGGTTGCGCGCGGCGCCTCGGGGCGCGTCTGGGCGGGTGCTGGTGCTCGTGGCCCACCCGGCCATGCACCGGTCGCGCGTGAACCGGGTGCTGGCGTCGTCGATCCTGGGGATCGAGGGGGTCACCGTCCATGACCTCTACGACGCCTACCCGGACTTCGACATCGACGTGAAGCGCGAGCAGGCCTTGCTGCTCGCCCACCCGATCATCGTCTGGCAGCATCCGTTCTACTGGTACAGCACGCCCGCCATCCTGAAGGAGTGGCAGGACCTCGTCCTGGAGTTCGGCTGGGCCTACGGCCCCGGTGGCCACGCGCTCAACGGCAAGACCTTCCTCTCCGCCATCACGACGGGGGGCCCGGACACCGCCTACCAACCGGGCGGCTACAACCGCTTCACGATCCGGCAGCTCCTGGCGCCCATCGAGCAGAGCATGCACCTCTGCGGGATCCGGACCCTGCCGCCGTTCGTCGTGCACGGCAGCCATCGCCTCACGGACGCGGACATCGAGCACAGCGCCGTCGGCTATCGCCGCGTCATCGAGGCCCTCCGCGACGGGCGGCTCGATCCCGATCGGCTCGACGGCCCCTCGCTCGCCGCCGCCACCCTCACCGACTCCATCCTCGCGCCCGGCGCATAGGGAGCGCCCATGGACTCGTTGTTCGTCCAGGCCTTCGTCTACCTCGCCGCCGCGCTCGTCGTGGTGCCGATCGCCAAGCGGCTCGGCCTCGGCTCGGTGCTCGGCTACCTGCTCGCCGGGCTGCTCATCGGGCCGTGGGGCCTGCACCTCGTCGGGGCCGAGGGCGGCCAGGACGTCATGCACTTCGCCGAGTTCGGCGTCGTCATGATGCTGTTCCTCGTGGGGCTGGAGCTCGACCCGGCGACCTTGTGGCGCTTGCGGGGGCCCATCCTGGGGCTCGGCGGGCTCCAGGTGCTGGGCACCGCCACGGTCGTCGCGGGGATCGCGCTCGCGCTCGGCCTGCCGTGGCAGCAAGCGGTGGCGCTCGGCCTGATCCTGGCGATGTCCTCGACCGCGATCGCGCTCCAGTCGCTGGCGGAGAAGGGGCTGATGAAGAGCGACGCGGGGCAGAAGTCCTTCGCGGTGCTGCTCTTCCAGGACATCGCGGTGATCCCGATGCTGGCGGTGTTTCCGCTGCTCGCGACGGTCACGGTCGCGGGGGGAGGGGAGGGGGAGGGTCACGGCGCGAGCTTCGTGGACCACCTGCCGGCCTGGCAGCACGGCGCCGTCGTGCTCGGCGCCATCTCGGCGGTCGTCGGCGCGGGGCGATTCCTGGTGCGGCCGGCCATGCGCGCGGTGGCGCAGACCGGCCTGCGCGAGATGTTCACGGCGGCCGCGCTCCTGCTCGTGATCGGCGTGACGCTCCTGATGTCGCTGGTGGGCCTCTCCCCGGCGTTGGGCACCTTCCTCGCGGGCGTGGTGCTCGCGAACAGCGAGTACCGGCACGAGCTCGAGAGCGACATCGAGCCGTTCAAGGGGCTGCTGCTCGGGCTCTTCTTCATCGCGGTGGGCGCCTCCATCGACTTCGGCCTCCTCCTCGACGGCCCGGTCAAGATCGTCGGGCTCCTCGTCGGCGTCATCGGCGTGAAGATCGGGCTGCTCCTCGCGCTCGGGCGGGCGTTCGGGGCGCGCCGCGATCAGGGTGCGATCCTGGCGGTTGCGCTGTGCCAGGTCGGCGAGTTCGCGTTCGTGCTCTTCTCGTTCGCCGGCCAGAGCGGCGTACTCCCCGACGACATCATCCGGCCGATGGTGGCGGTCACCGCGCTCTCGATGGCCGCGAGCCCGCTCCTCCTCGCGGTGAACGAGCGCTTCGTGCTCCCCCGGCTCGTGACGGTGAAGGCGGAGACCCGGGAATCCGACGTCGAGGACGAGCACAACCCCGTCATCGTCGCGGGCTACGGCCGCTTCGGGCAGATCGCCGGCCGCTTCCTGAGGGCGAACGGCATCGGCGTGACGGGCGTGGACGTGGACTCCGAGCTCATGGACGTGCTCGGCAAGTTCGGCCAGAAGGTGTTCTACGGGGACGCCTCCCGCCTCGACCTCCTCCGGGCCGCCGGCGCGGGGACGGCGAAGGTGCTCATCGTGGCGGTCGACCAGCACGCGAAGGCGATGGAGATCGTCCACACCGCCCGGAAGCACTTCCCCCACCTCACGATCCTCGCCCGGGCCCGCGGCCGCACCGAGGCCTACGAGCTCATCGACGCGGGCGTGGAGGAGGTCTACCGCGAGACCTTCGACACCTCCCTCCGCGTCGGCGCCGACGCCCTGCGCGCGCTCGGGGTGCACGCCTATGTCGCGCTCCGTGGTGCCCGTACGTTCCGTCGCTACGACGAGCAGTCGGTCCGCGAGCTGGCGGCGCTCCGCAACGACCAGGCGAAGCTCGTCAGCACCGCTCGCGAGCGCGTCAGCGCGCTCTCCACGGCCCTCCAGGCGGACCTGCGGGGGGCGCACGGGTTCGGCGACCACGCCTGGGACAGCGAGACGATCCGCGAGGGGCTCGGCCTCGTGCCGCCCTCGGAGGCGTCAGCGGCGCCGGAGCCCGCGCACGAGCCCGACGCCACGACCGAGGCGTAGGCCCGTTGCTACTTCGCGGCTTCCGCGGGGACCGCGCGCACTTCGAGCAGCTCGATGGCGGCCTCGGTGAAGCCGTCCGACGTGAGCCGGACCTCCACGCCGTCGAGCCAGCGCTCGACGAGGTCGGGATCGGCCTTCGCCATCTCTTCGAAGCTCGACGAGCTCATGATGCGGTCGACGCTGGACTTGTCCCGCTTGTCGGCCTTCAAGACGCCCACCATCGTGCTGAACTCCGCGGGGATCGTGCCTTCGACGGCGATCTCCTTGGTCTCGAGCACGGCGTCGTTCTTGTCCTTGATCGTGACGAGGAGCTTCACGTCGGTCATGGCGAACTTGGCGTCGTTCTGCATGAGGAACGTGAACACCGTGACGTTCTTGTTGCCGCCCTCGGGGAGGAGCTGCCACGAGCTGTTGCGGACGTAGACGTACTTGTCGGGGTTGTAGAGCGGGTCGTGCGTGAGCTTGTCCACGTCGTTCCCGAAGAAGTACGCGGGGATGACGGTGTCGAAGGCGGCGTAGCCTTCCTTGCCGTCCGCACGGAGGCGGTACCACTTGCCACGCTTGGCGAGGAGCTCGGCCTTGGCGTTCTTCGTCAGCGCGCTGACGACCGCCGAATTCGCGTCCGGTGCGGCGTAGAGCTGGCCGTTCTCGGCGGTGACGAGCACCTCGGAGAACGAGAGGCCGCTCTTGCCGCCGATGAGCTCGAGGTCATCGGGCTGCGGGATGGTGTCGCGGAGGCCGAGGGCGTAGGACCAGGCGCCCACCGCCGTGAGGGCCAGCGCGGCGGCGGCGACCCAGCGGACGACGGGCGGGAACTCCCTCGCGGGGGCCGGCGCGTCGGCGTCCATCTCCAGGTCCGCGCGGAGGGAGCCCTTGAGCTCGGGAACTTCGAGCGCGTAGATCCAGTCGGCGGCGCCCGGGGGCTGCACGATGTCGCCCGCGGTCAGGTCGCCCCGCTTCGCGAACTGGCGCAGCTCCTCCATGCTCGAGGCGCTGTACTGCTGACCGCGCGCGTTGATCATCCAGCGGGACATTCGGCACCCTTGATCGTGGTCGCGAAGTACCGGAAGGCACCGAGGACGTCAAGCACGGCATCCGGTGGTTGACCGAGGCTTGACCGCCGACTACCTTGCGGGCGTTTCGGGTTCTTGTGCCATTCAAGCCGCCTCGCCTCCTCATCGCCTATGACGACAGCCGCGGGCTCTGCGGCTCCGTCGTTCCCCGCATGAAGCAGATGTTGGAGGAGCGCGCCTTCTCCGTCGACACCTTCGTCCTCGGCGGGGACATCCCCGATATCGGGCCCTACGCGGGCGTGATCGTCGGCGCGCCCGTGCTCCGGCTGGGCCTCCGCCCATCGGAGCTCCCCACCCCCGTGGGGGTCTTCCTCGACGGCGTGGAGGCCCTCGACGAGAAGAAGGTCGCCGTGTTCAGCGTCTACACCGCGTGGCCCGGCACGATGGTCGAGGCCCTCAAGCAGAAGGTCGGCGAGCTCGGCGCGGAGTGCGTGGCGGAGTACGCCTACTGGCGGTTGAAGCCCGAGTGGGGCGAGCACGTGGTGCCCGCGGAGTGCATGATCCGGATCCGCTGACGCGGGCGTTTTCAAGCCCGTGCTCGCGCTCCGGGACGCGAACCGGTAGCCTTGCGGCCGATGCTCGACACGAACGAGGAGCGGACCGCGGGCGAGGCGGCGCTCGAGATGTTGGCGGCCGATCCCGCGGGGACGTGGACGATGCTCCGCGGGCCGTGGCGTGGGGAGCGCGGCCGGCTCGTCGTGGTCGTGCACGAGGCGGAGAGCCCCGATCTCGCCGCCCTGGAGCCGGTGCGGGGGCTTCGGCATCCCCACGTGGGGCGGCTCCTCGGTGGGGATCGCCTCGGGCGCCAGGAGGTCGTGCTCGTCAGCGACCCGGGCGGGCCCTCGCTCGCGTCACTGCGGGGCGCCCGGCAGCCTGTGGCCGTACTCCTGGGGCTGGCGGAGGGGATGGCCCAGGGGCTCGTCGCGCTCCATGCCGCCGGGCTCGTACACGGGCGGCTCGAGATGGAGAGCTACGTCCTCGACGCCGAGGGGCGCCCGCTGCTCGTGGACCTCCTCGTGATCGGGCGGACGCGCGGCGATGACCCGGGGGCGCATCGCCGCGCGCCGGAGCAGGCGGACGGCATCATCGACGCGCGGAGCGACCTCTACGCCCTCGGCGGAATCCTCTACGAGCTCTGCGCCGGGCGCCCCGCGTTCGACGTCGCCGACCCGCTCGAGCGCCGCCACCTCGCGCTCTCGAGCCAGCCGGCGCCGCTGGCGAACGTGCCGCCCGGGCTCGCGGCCCTCGTGGCGAGGCTCCTGGCGACGGATCCCCGCGATCGCCCGCGGAGCGCGGCCGCGTTCCTGGCCGACCTCGCGCATGCACGGCGTCTCTACGACGCCCAGGGGGACATCCCGCCGTTCGCGTGGTCGCTGGCGGACGGGGGACGGGCCCTGCCGCAGGGCGAGGCGCTCCTGGGGCGGAAGCCCGAGCGGGACCAGCTCGACGACGCCCTGGCGCGCGCGGCGGCGGGGGCGTGCCTGCGGGTGGAGGTCGTGGGGCCTGCTGGCATCGGGAAGACCACGCTCATCGAGACGCTGCGCGGGCCGACCCTCGCGCGCGGCGGCTGCTTCGGGATCGGGCGGGTGGACCCCCTCGGCGCCCCGCGCCCCCTCGGCGCCCTGGCGGGCGCGCTGGACGAGATCGCGGCCCAGGTGCTCTCGGGGGACGCCGCGCGGCTGGAGCGGGTGCGGAGGGCGGTGGCGCGCGCGGTGGGCGCCAACGGCCCCCTCATCGCGGCGCTGGGGCCCCGGCTCGTGTGGCTCGTGCCCGGCGGCGAACCGTCCCCGCGGGACGAGGGCGTGGGCGCCGCCGCAGCCCGGCTCCTCCACGCGGTCGAGCGGTTCGTCCTGGCGGTCGCGGAGGCCGCCCCGCCGCTCGTCCTCGCGCTCGACGACCTGCACCGCGCCGACGCCGAGACCGTCGGGATGTTCCGCGCCTTGGCGAGCGCGGCGGACGCGCGCCATCTCCTCGTGATCGGCGGGTGGCGGCCCGACGAGGGGGCCATCGGGCGCGAACGCGTGGACGGCGCGATCCGCCTTGAGCTGGGGGGCCTTGATGAGCCCGCGCTGGCCGAGCTGCTCGCGAGCACCCTCGGCGACGTGGGGCCGGAGTCCGCTCCGCTGGCCCACCTGATCCACCGGCGGACCCAGGGGAACCCCTTCTTCGTGCGCGCCTTCCTGCGCCACCTCGTGGCCATCGGCGCGATCCGCGGGGGCGAGAGCGGCCTCGCGGTCGATCTGGAGGCCGCGGGCGCCGTGGACATCGGCGCCGGCGTGGCGGCCATCCTCGTGCAGGAGCTCCGCGCCCTGCCCGCGTCCGTACGGGACGTCCTCGCCGTGGGCGCGCGCGTCGGCGACCGGTTCCCCGCCGCGTTCGTCGCCGACGTGCTGGACCGCCCCGTGAGCCGCGTCGAGGCGCGGCTCGCCGAGGCCGTCGCCGCCGGCGTGCTCGCCCGGGTGAGGGCCACCGACGAGGAGCCCGCGAGCTGGCGTTTCCTGCACGATCGGCTCCAGCAAGCCGCCCTCGACCTCCTTCCGCCGGCCGCCGCGGCGGCCTTGCACGCCCGGCTCGGCGGCCTCCTCTGCGCGGCCCTCGGCCCCCACCCGCAGGCCGAGGCCCTCCTCCGCGCCGTCCACCAGCGCGGGCTCGGCTTCGCAGCGCTCGAGACCGCCGCGCAACGCGACGAGGAGGTGCGCTGGAGCCTGCGCGGCGCCCAGGTGGCGCGGACCACGGGGGCGTTCGCCGCCGGGCTCGGGTTCGTGGACGCGGCGTTCGCGCTGCTCGGCGACGATCCGTGGCGGCGCCCCGAGGAGGCCGCGGCGCTCTACCTGGAGGGCGCGCGGGCGGCGGTGATCGCCGCGCCCGATCGGGTGGATCCGTTCATCGACCGCCTCCTCGAGCGCGTCACCGAGCCGATGCTCGCGGCCGAGGCCCTGGAGCTGCGTATCGACCTCGAGGTGGCCCGCGGGAGCCCGGCCGCCGCCCTCGTCGCGACCCGCGCCGCGTTGGACCGGCTCGGATACCACCTGCCGGAGCGCGTGGGGAAGGGGCGGGTGGTCCTCGCGCTCGTCCGTGCCCGGTTTGCGATGCGGGGGCGCTCCGTCGCGGACCTCCTCGCCCTGCCGGAGGTCACCGACCCGCGCGCCGCCGCCGCGTTGCGGGTGATGCTGCGCGGCTCGACCGCCGCCTACCTCTCCGATCCCGACCTCTTCGCCTACCTGTGCGGCGAGATGGTGCGCATCGGCCTCGCCTCCGGCGCGTGCCCGGGCACGGCGTGGGGCCTGCTCGTCTTCGCCATCCTCCAGTCGGCGGTCCTCGGCGACGCCGAGGGGGGCTACGCCCTCGGCGAGGCCGCGCGGAGCATGTTCGATCGCCACCGGCCGCACGGGCTGGAGGCGAAGGTGGCCTCCGTCTGGTACGCCACCCAGCACCACACCCGCCACCCCATCCGCGACTCCATAAAGCCGCTCGAAGAGGCGGTGCGGCGCGGCTTCGCCGAGGGCGACTCCCTCCACGCCGGCGTCAACGCGGCGTTCTACGTGAACCACGTCGTGTTTTCGGGCGAGCCCCTGGACCGGGCCATCCAGGACCTCCGCCGGCTCGACGAGCAGCTCCAGCGGCACAACCTCGCCATCGCGATCGAGACCAGCGCCCCGTTTGACCAGCTCGCGCGCTGCCTGGCCGGGGTCGATGACGTGAACGCGCTGTTCGAGGGCCCGCCCCCGTCCGCCGCGAAGCCCTACCAGGCCTTCACGGTCAACTTCTGCCGGTGCGTGCTCGCGGTCCTGTTCGGGCGCGACGCCGAGGCCCTGGAGCACGCCCGCCTCGCGGATCCCGTCCGCGCCGCCGTCCGCGGCACCATCAACGAGCCGCTCTTCCTCTTCTACGGGGCGGTCGCGGCCGGGCGCTCGCTCGCGTTCGGCGGCGCAAAGGACCGAGCGACCCGACGCCGCCTCCATGGCGGGCTCGCGGAGATGCGCCGCCGCGCGCGGACCAATCCGGTCGACTACACGAGCCGCGTGGCGCTCCTCGAGGCCCTGGACATCGTCGTCGGCGGGCGCCCCGCGGCCGCGCTGGCCGAGCTCGACGCGTCCTTCCGCTCCGCGCGCTCTCGGGGCGCTCCGCACGAGGCCGCGCTGGCGCTCGAGACCGCGGCGCGTCTGCACGCCGACCTGGGCGCGCAGGAGTCCGCCCGGCTCCTCCGCGCGTCCGCCGCGGAGTGCTGGCGAGACTGGGGCTCCGGTCCCCTCGCGAGCGTCGCGACCCCGCGGATGCTCCCGGTCGTGCGCCGCCCCCCGCCGGTGGAGCCCAACCTCGATGTCGTCCTGCGCGCCACCGAGGCGCTCGCGGGGGAGGTCGGTCGCGACGCGCTGCTCGCCTCGCTCGTGCGGCTGGCGGCGATGCAGGCGGGCGCCGAGCGCGTGGTGCTCATCGGGGTGAGCGGCGAGGAGCTGCGCGTGCGCGCGGTGCAGGAGAACGGCGCCGTCGCGTTCACGTCGGGCCTGCCGCTCGGGGAGTACGGCCGCGCGTGCGCAACGGCGGTGCGCCTCGCGGCCCGCACCGGGGAGATCGTGCTGGAGGCCGACGCGGGCCGCCCCGACGCGTTCGGGCACGATCCCTGGGTGCGATCGGCGGGCGTGCGCGCCGTGCTGGCCCTCCCGGTCTTCCTGCGTGGCACCCTCACCGGCGTCCTCCTCCTGGAGCACACCCACCGCGCTGCGGCGTTCGCGGCAACCGACGTCTCGGCCCTGCGCGTGCTCGCCTCCGTCGCGTCGGCCCTGCACGAGAACGCCGAGCTGCTCTCGATCGTAGAGGTGCGCGCCGCCGAGCTGCGGGTCGCCCACGACGCGCTCCAGGCCCACAGCCGGCTCCTCGAAGACGCCGTCCGCGCGCGGACCGGGGAGCTCGACGCCCTCACGCGGCTCCAGGCGGCGGTGCTCGATGCCCTCTCCGAGGGCGTGTGCGGGATCGGGGATGACGGCCGGATCACGTTCGCGAACGCGGCCGCCGGCCAGCTCCTCGGGACCGCGGTGCCCGACCTCGTGGGAGCCACCTTCCACGGGCGGTTCCACGTTCCGGAGGGCGAGGCCCGACGCCCGTGCCCGCTCTGCGATGCCTCCACGCCCCTCCAGGACGTGCCCGCGCGCCTGCGGACCGCGGACGGTGCATTGAGGTGGGTCGAGTGCGCAGTCCAGCCGGGCTGTCCCGGCGATCGTGCCGGCATCCGCGTGGTGTCGTTCCGGGACGTCGGCCGGCGCCGCGAGCTCGAGGAGCAGGTCCGCCACAGCCAGAAGATGGAGGCCATCGGGCTGTTCGTCGGGGGCGTCGCGCACGAGTTCAACAACCTGCTGACGCCGATCCTGGGGCGGGTCGAGCTCGCCCGCGAGATCCTCGGGGCGGCCCACCCGCTCCAGGCGTCCCTGGGGAGCGTGGCCCAGGCCGGCGAGCGGGCCGCCGAGCTCGTGCGGCAACTCCTCGCGCTCGGCCGGCGGACGGAGGTGGTGCACCAGCCGACCGACATCGCGGCCACCGTGGCGGAGGCCCTCGGCTTCGTCCGCCCCGCGCTCGATCGGCGCATCCAGGTCACCTACCGGGCGGTCGACGGCGCCTGGGCGCTCGCGGACCACGGGCAGGTCCACCAGGTGGTGCTGAACCTCTGCCTGAACGCTCGCGACGCGATCCTCGGCGCGCCCCGGTCCGACGGGCTCGCGCGCATCGATCTCGCGGTGCGACGCGCCGAGGTCGACGCCGCCGCCGCCGCGCTCGATCCCGACCTCCGCGTCGGCTCCTGGATCGAGCTGGAGATCAGCGACACGGGGCCCGGGATGGCGCCCGACGTGCTGTCCCGCATCTTCGAGCCGTTCTTCACCACGAAGGACTTCGGAGAGGGCTCGGGGCTCGGCCTCGCGGTGCTCCACGGCATCGTCCTCCAGCACGGGGGCTGGGTGTCCGTCCGGAGTGCTCCGGGCGAGGGGACGACGTTCCGGTGCGCCTTCCCGGCTACCGCGCCCCCCGCGCCCCTCCTGCTCCTCCCGCCGCCGCCGCCGCCGGTCGCCGTCAGGGGCCGCATCCTGCTCGTGGACGACGAGGAGGGCGTGCGGAGCCTGGCCCGCGCGGTGCTCGAGCGGCAGGGCTACGTCGTGGAGGAGGCGGCGGACGGGCTCGCCGCCCTCGGGGTGGTGGAGCGCGGCCCACGGCCGGACGCCGTCGTGCTGGACCTCGTGATGCCCGGCCTGGACGGGTGGCGCACCCTCGCGCGCATCCGCGAGCTCGACCCGACGCTCCCGGTGGTTGTGATGAGCGGCTACGACAGCCGGGGCGGCGAGGGCCGACCCGTGGAGCCGGACGCCCAGCTCGCCAAGCCCTTCCGCCTCCGCGACCTCGTCGCCACCGTCGCGCGGGTCCTGGCGGTCCGTCGGCCGTCGTGACGCACGGTCACCAGGCGGAGAACCACTCCACGACCTCGTCCGGGGCGATCGCGAGCCAGGCGTGGCCCTCGTCGGGGTCGGTGACCCGCTCGGTCGGCACGCCGTCGGCGGCGAGGGCGTCGGCGTAGGCCTCCATCGTCGTGATGGGGACGATGCTGTCGGCGCCGCCGTGGAGGAAGAGCGTCGGCGGGTGGTCGTCGGGCAGGGCGGGGACGGCGCAGAGGGGGCCGGCGCACGTGGCGTACGACGCCGACGCGATCGCGAGCGCCCGGAAGCGCCCCGGGTAGGCGACGGCCATGCGGCTCGTCATGTAGCCGCCGCTGGAGATGCCGGTCGCGTAGAGGCGGTCGGGGTCGAGCGGGCCGAGGTCGCCCGCGTCGATCGCGCGGAGGAGCCCGAGCACCAGGCGGTGATCCGCGGAGGCGAACCACGCGTGGGCCCACGGGAGGACGTTGGTGTCCCAGTACGAGGCGCCGCCGTAGCGGGCCTCCGGCGCGAGGACCGCGAAGCCCGCGTCGAGCAGCGCCGCCGTGACCGCCGCCTGGTGGAGGCCGCCGAACACGTCGCCCTCGGCGCCCTCCCACACCCCGCGCACGTCGAAGGAGCCCTGGAACATCAGCACCACGGGCCACCCCTCCGAGGGCGGCTCCCCGACGGGATGCTGCACGTGCACGTCGCGCGCGGCGAGCCCCGCGTGGAACACGACGGTGTCGTGCTCGCAGGTCACCGTCTCCTCGGTCACCTCGCAGCGGGACGTGGCGTCGCCGTCGACCGCCACGGTCTGGGCACCGAGGCCGAAGGCGCAGCCGCCGAGGAGGGGGAGGATCAGCGGATGCAATCGCCGGCCCCGAACAGCGCTTCCCACTGCCGGCGGTCGTGCGCGGGGAGGATGATCAGCTCGGGATCGGCCTGGTGGAGCTGCCAGAGCCGCTGGATCTGCTCGTCGGTGCCCTCGCGGCTCGAGTCGAAGCTCGACGCCAGCCAGCCCTTCGGCTCCCGCGCTTCGTACCCCTCGCGGACCCACACGGTGTCGCCGACATGGAAGACGCGGCGGCCGTCGGGCAGGCGCAGGAGCGTCCCCACGCTGCCGGCGGTGTGGCCCGGCATCGGGACGATCACGGCGGAGCCGTCGCCGTAGAGGTCCCACGAGGCGGGGTACGGGCCCACCGCGGGGCCGTCGAACGAGATGGCGCGGCCGCGCTCGACCAGGGCGCGCGCCTCCGCGGGCAGGATCGATCCCTTGCCCCCCGCGGCGACGGCCGAGGCCTCCTCGAGCTCCTGGGCGGGGGCCCAGATCGGGACCGCGGGGAGGTCGAGCAGGCCGCCGAGGTGGTCGAAGTGGCCATGCGAGAGGATCGCGCCCTTCAGCATCGCGGGCGCGAGGCCCGCCCGCCCGAGGACCTCCTCCGGGGTACCGGCGCGGGTCCAGCCCTTCGACGCCTCGCGCATGGCGAAGCCCACCAGGCCCTTCACCTCGCGCATGGAGGTCTCGAAGCCGACCGCCATGCCGCCGTCTACGAGCCAGGCGCCGTCGGGGTGGAGGAGCACCAGGCCGCTCTGCGTGCTCGGCACGTCCACCTTCAGCGCGCCGTGCGCGACCACCATGCCCTTGGGGAGCGTGCCGGTGGCGAACTCCGCGCGGCAGACGGCGAGGGAGGACGCCGGCGCGGGGAGCGGGGCGAGGGCGCCCGTGGGCTCGGGGATGTGGTGGCCGCAGGCGGCAAGGAGGAAGAGGAGCATGGGATCCCGGTGCGACGGGGCCGCATATCGCGGTACGGCGCGGCGCCCCCCGACCCCGCCCCCGACCGGCGCGCCCTTGACCAGTGCCCTTGACCGGCGCCCGGCGAATCAGCGCATGTTCGCCAGCGCCTGCCCGGTCCAGCTCTTCTTGACCTTGCGCACCTGCTCCGGCGTGCCCTGCGCGACAACCTTGCCGCCCTCCTCGCCGCCCTCGGGGCCCATGTCCACCACGTGGTCCGCGTGCCGGATGACGTCGAGGTGGTGCTCGACCACGATGACGGTGTTGCCGGCGTCCACCAGGCGGTCGAACACGGTCACGAGCTTCTCCACGTCGGCGAGGTGGAGGCCGGTGGTGGGCTCGTCGAGGATGTAGAGGCAGCGCTTCTGCCGCGCCGCCAGCCCGCACGCGAGCTTGACGCGCTGGGCCTCGCCGCCCGAGAGCTCGGTCGCCGGCTGGCCGAGGCGGACGTAGCCGAGGCCCACGTCCACCAGGGCCTGGAGCGGCCGGCTGATGTTGCGGTGGGCGGAGAAGAGCTCCAGGGCGTCGTCCACGCGGAGATCGAGCACGTCCGCGATGGACAGGCCCTTCCAGCGCACCTCGAGGGTCTCCCGCGCGTAGCGGCGGCCCGCGCAGGCGTCGCAACGCACCCACACGTTCGAGAGGAAGTGCATCTCGATGAGCTCGCTGCCGTAGCCCCCGCACACGGAGCACCCGCCGGTCTTCGTGTTGTAGGAGAAGCGGCTGATGTCGTACCCCCGCTCCTTCGCGGTGTTCGTGGCCGCGAACAGGGCCCGGAGGGGGTCCATCACGCCGGCGTACGTGGCGGGGGTCGAGCGGGGGCTGCGGCCGAGCGGGCTCTGGTCGACCACCGCGAAGGACCACTCGCCTTCGGGGAGGGTCACCTTCGCGGGGATCTCGCGCCCCTCCAGCCCACCCACGAGGATGTCCATGATGAGCGTGCTCTTTCCGCTGCCGCTCACGCCGGTGATGGCGATGAGGGTGTTCGACGGCAGCTCGACGTTCAGCTTGCGCAGGTTGTGGCGGGTGGCGCCGCGGATGGTGATCGGCGGGCCGCCCGCGCGCCGGGAGGTCGGCACGGGGATGCCGCGCTCGCCGCGGAGGTAGGCCCCGGTGATGCTGTCGGGGCCGAGCTTGTCGGGGGCGGCCGACGCGAGGACACGCCCGCCGTACTCCCCGGCGCCGGGGCCGAGATCGATGACGTGGTCGGCGCGCCGGATCGTCTCGGGGTCGTGCTCCACGACCACCAGCGTGTTGTCGTTCGCGGTGAGCTTCTCGAGCGTGTCGAGCAGCCGCGCGGTGTCCCGCGGGTGGAGGCCGATCGTCGGCTCGTCCAGCACGTAGATGACCCCGGTGAGCCCGCCGCCGAGCTGCGACGCGAGGCGGATGCGCTGGGCCTCGCCGCCGGAGAGGGTGTCCGCCGTGCGCCCGAGCGTCAGGAACCCGAGCCCCACCGAGCTTAGGAAGCCGAGCCGCGCGCGCACCTCCCGCAGGGGCTGCTCCGCGATGCGGGCATCGAGCGCGTGGAGCGTGAGGCCGACGAACCAGGTGCTCGCCTCGTCGACCGTCATCGCGCCGATCTCGGCGATGCCGCGGCCGGCGAAGCGCACCGCGAGCAGGGCCTCCTTCAGGCGGCCGCCCTTGCACCGGGGGCAGGGGACGTAGACGCTGCCGAGGAGCTGGCGGCCGATGCCGTCGCACGCCGGGCACGCGCCGAGCCAGTGGTTGAAGCTGAAGTGGCGCGGCGTGAGCGGCTCGGTGTGGACGCGGCCGTGGTCGGGGCACTGGGCGGTCAGCGAGAGGTTGAGCGTGGCGGTAGCACCGATGAACTGGGCGCGGTCGTGCCCGAAGCGGTACGCGAGCGCGACGGCCTCGGAGACGCGGGCGCGATCGACGGCGGTGGGATCGAAGCGGTCGACGACGACCTCGGCGACGGTCTCGATGGTCTCGAGGTCGACCTCCTTGCCCCCCGAGGCGCCGGCGATCCACGCGCGCGCGAATCCCTGCTCGCGCAACCACGCGGAGGTCGTGCCCTTCGGCACCTTCGCGACGAGGCGGCCCTTGCCGGGGCGCACCCGGGCGAGGTGGTCGGCGGCGCCGCTCGGGCCGAACGCGCGCACCTCGGCGTCACACCGGGGGCAGTGCGGCACCCCGAGGTTGGCCCACAACAGGCGGAAGTGGTCCTGGAGCTCGGTGACGGTCGCGACGGTGGACCGCGCGTTGCCGCCGCTGTTGCGCTGGTCGATCGCGATGGAGGGGGCGAGGCCGCGCACGGAGTCGACCGGGGCGCGGTCGAGCCGGCCGAGGAAGCGGCGCGCGTAGGTGGAGAGGCACTCGACGTACCGGCGTTGCCCCTCGGCGAAGATCGTGTCGAACGCGAGGGAGGTCTTCCCCGACCCGCTCACGCCGGTCACGACGGTCATCTTGCCGCGGGGGAGCGACACGTCGATCCCGCGCAGGTTGTTGCGACGCGCGCCGCGGATCTCGAGGTCCCCGCCGCCGGAGCCGTAGGCCGCGGGGGGGCGCTCGGCCGCGAAGGCCACGGCCTGCCCGCCGAACTCCGGGAGGGCCGCGAGGACGCGCCCGGTGGGGGTGTCCGTCCGCGCGATCTGCTCCGGGGTGCCGACCGCGAGGATCTGCCCGCCGCGCACGCCGCCCTCGGGGCCGAGCTCGACGAGGAGGTCCGCCGCCTTCACGAGGTCCGTGTTGTGCTCGATGACGAGCACGGTGTGGCCCACGTCGACCAGCGCCTGGAGCGCGCCGACCAGCACGCGCACGTCCTGGAAGTGGAGGCCGGTGGTGGGCTCGTCCAACAGGTAGACCGTGCGGCCGATGGCCTCCGTACCGATGGCGCCGCGCTTCTTGACGGGCGGGCGGTGCAACTCCGTCGCGAGCTTCAGGCGTTGGGCCTCGCCGCCGGAGAGCGTGGTGGCGGTCTGCCCGAGGTGGACGTACCCGAGCCCCACGCGCTGCATGGTCTCGAGGATGCGGTGGAGCTTCTTCTGGACGCCGAAGAACTCGACGGCCTCGGCGACGGTCATCTCGAGCACGTCCGCGATGGACTTGCCCTTCCAGAGGACCTCCAAGGTCTCCCGGTTGAAGCGACGCGTGCCGCAGGTCTCGCAGGGGATCTCGACGTTCGCGAGGAAGCTCATCTCGATCGTGCGGACGCCCGCGCCCTCGCAGGCCTCGCACCGGCCGCCGGCCACGTTGAAGCTGAACTGGCCCTTGGCGTAGCCGCGGAGCTTCGCCTCGGGGAGCGCGGCGTAGAGGTCCCGGATGAGGTCCCACGCGCCGGAGTAGGTGGCCGGGTTCGAGCGCGGCGTGCGGCCGATGGGCTGCTGGTCGATCTCGATCACCTTGTCGACGAGGTCGGAGCCGACGAGGCTCCCGTCGGTCAGCCCCTTCTCGATGACGTCGAACAGCAGGGTCGACTTGCCGGAGCCGCTCACCCCGGTGAACACGGTGAAGGTGCCGAGCGGAAGGTCGACATCCACGCCCTTGAGGTTGTTGGAGGCGGCGCCGCGCACCTTCAGGGCACCGCCTTCGCCGGTGCGGCGCGTGGCGGGGAGGGGGATCGTGTCCTCGTCCCGCAGGTAGCGGGCCGTGGCGGTGTCGAGCCGGATGAACTTCGAGGGGTGGCCCTGGCCGACGAGCTGCCCGCCGAGGCGCCCGGCGCCGGGCCCGATGTCGACGATGTGGTCGGCGCACTCCATCGTCTCGCGGTCATGCTCGACCACGATGACGGTGTTGCCGGCATCCCGCAGGGTGATCAGCGCGTCGAGGAGCTGCCGGTTGTCCCGCGGGTGGAGCCCGATGCTCGGCTCGTCGAGCACGTAGGTCACGCCCTGGAGGCCGCTCCCGACGCAAGCGGCGAGGCGGATGCGCTGGGCCTCCCCGCCCGAGAGCGTGCGCGCGCTGCGATCGAGCGAGAGGTAGCCGAGGCCGACGTGCTCGAGGAACACGATGCGCTCGCGGATCTCCTTGAGGATGCCCTCGCCGATCTTCGTCTCCGCCTCGGAGAGCGTGACGCTCTCGAAGAACGCCCGGGCGTCCTCCACCGTCATGCGGCTCGCGTCGTGGATGCCCTTGCCGCGGAAGTCGACCGCCAACGCGATGGGGTTGAGACGCTTCCCCGCGCACGACGGGCACACCTGGGGCGCCTCGGCGTCCCTCGGGGCCGGCACGATGCGCTTGCCGATCTGGATGACGGCGCCGATGCCGGAGCACGTGGGGCAGGCGCCCTGGGGCGCGTTGAAGGAGAACAGCCGGGGCTCGAGCTCGGGGATCGAGATGCCGTGGTCCGGGCAGGCGCGTTCGATGGCGTGGAGGGCGTACGCCTCCTCCCCACCCGGGCTCGCCGGCGCGAGGAGGATGCTGACGATGCCCTCGGCCATGCGGAGCGAGCGCTCGATGGCCTCGACGAGGCGCGGCCGATCCGCGAGGGAGAGCGTGAGCCGATCGATGACCAGCTCGATGGTGTGCTTCTCGTAGCGGGCGAGCTGGATGGGCTCGTCGAGCTGGACGACGCTCCCGTCGACCCGGGCGCGGAGCCAGCCGTCCTTCCCCCACTTCTCCAGCTCGGCGCGGTATTCGCCCTTGCGGTCGCGGATGACGGGCGCGAGCACGTGCGCCCGGCGCCCCTCGGCCTCCCGCAGGAGCTGGTCCGCGAGGTCCCCCGGGCTGCGCCGCGCGATCGCCCGCAGGCAGAGCGGGCAGCGCGGCGTGCCGACGCGCGCGTAGAGGAGGCGGAGGTGGTCGTAGATCTCGGTGATCGTGCCGACGGTCGAGCGGGGGTTCCGGTTGACCGTCTTCTGGTCGATCGAGAGGGTGGGGGAGATGCCCTCGACCTTGTCGACGTTCGGCTTCTCCATCTGGCCGAGGAACTGCCGCGCGTAGGGCGACAGGCTCTCCAGGAAGCGCCGCTGGCCCTCCTGGTAGAGGGTGTCGAACGCGAGCGAGGACTTGCCGCTGCCGCTCACGCCGGTGACGACGATCAGGGCGTCACGCGGGAGATCGAGGTCCAACCCCTGGAGGTTGTGCTCGCGTGCGCCACGGATGGAGATGGTGCCGGACATGCCGCGCCCCCTAACGCGATACTGCACGGGTGTGCAGGGTCGCGCTTGTGGCGTGGCTCACCGAGCGCCGGACGCAGCCACGGCGGAGGTCATCGGGCGCCGCGGGCACGACGACGAGGCGAGAGGCCTGGCCGCCGTGCGCTCGCCGGCCTGCCTACCGGCTCGAGCCCGATCCGCCCTTGCCGCCGGAGCGCCACACCCCCGGGGTGACCTCGCGGGCGTCGGGATCGCGGGGCCGCAGGGCCTCGCCGGTCGACGGCCACTCGCCCCAGGTCGCGCCGCCCGCGCGGTTGTCGAACGTGGAGCCGCCGCGCCCGCCGCCACCCGACGGGCCGCCACCGCGGCTCCCGCCGCCACCGCCGCCGCCGCC